>JANQDZ010000090.1 GCA_028278645.1 Longimicrobiales bacterium
GTGACAATCGGCGCTCCCGACACGGTCCAGATGGGTGTCCCGTTCGAGATCTCCATCATGACCTATGGCAATGGGTGTATGAGCGAGGGGGCCACGGAAGTTCGAGTCAGGGGTCTCCAGGTTGACGTGACCCCGTACGACATCCACAGCGGGGCTAGAGTTTGCACCGACATCCTGAACTCTTTTCCACACAAAACGACTGTGACCCTCCCGACGCCGGGGCTGGCCCGTTTCCTGTTCCACGGCGAGCAAACCCCCGAAAATCACCGCATCACCGTAGGTCGAGATGTCTTCGTAAAGGGGCCTGGTGATTAAGCCGAAAGCTCACCACCGATGGGATCCAAGAGGAGAAGGGGATGAGTAAGTATCTGTTCGTCAGGCAGAAGGTATCGGACGTCGACCAATGGCTTCGGGTGTTTAACTCCCACGCGGAATTCCACAAGGAGGCCGGGTTGGTGGATTGTCGGCTTCTGCGGGACGTTGACGATCCCTACACCGTAACGTGCATGTTCCGCGTGGAAGACGTGGACAAGGCCCTGGCCTTTATCCGAACACCGGAGGCTGAGCAGGGGAAAACCGACTCCGGGGTGATCGGAGAACCGGAAGCCATCTGGCTGGAAGACCTCTAATCCAAACTGCCTGAGTTAGATCCGGGCCTGCAGGGTGTAGAGCTTGTGGTACCGTCCCTCTCGGGCCATGAGCTCGGCGTGACGTCCCCGTTCCACGATCTCACCGTCCTCCACCACTAGAATCAGATCCGCCCGCTGGATGGTGGACAGTCTGTGTGCGATGACCAGAGTCGTACGCCCCTGGAGAAGCTGCTGGAGGCTCTCCTGGATGAGCGTCTCACTCTCCGTATCCAGACTGGAGGTGGCCTCGTCCAGAATCAGGATTCGAGGGTTGGCCAGAATGGCTCGGGCGATGGTTACCCGTTGCCTTTGCCCGCCCGACAGCTTCACGCCCCGCTCGCCAATGACGGTATCAAGACCATCCGGGAACCGGTCGGTGAACTCCTTCACGTGGGCGCGGTAGGCCGCCTCCTCCAGTTCGTGGTCAGTGGCCTCTCCACGCGCGAAGAGAAGGTTCTCCCGAATAGTGCCGTCGAAGAGGAAGTCGTTCTGAAGGACGAGGCCCAGCTGGTCCCGATAGCTGGCCAGTTTGACGTTTCGAAGGTCGACGTCGTCCACGAGGACCTTGCCCTGGTCGGGCTCGAGGAAGGTGGCGGCCAAACCGGCCATGGTGCTCTTCCCCGATCCTGAGCTGCCCACGAGAGCGATCACGGTTCCGGGTTGAGCCTCGAAGGAGACGCCCTTCAGTACCGGCTTGTCTTCTTCGTATCGGAAGTGGACGTCTTCGAATACCACCCGCCCGTCGATGGGAGGCATGACCACGGTCCTCAGGGGATCGTCATCCTCCCTCGGCCAGGAGAGGAGCTCAGCCGTCCGGTCCAATCCCGCGAACGCCTCGGTCATCTGGGTGCCGATGTTGGCCATCTGGACGATGGGAGCGATGAGGAAACCCAGGAACAGAGTGAAGCTGAACAGGTCTCCCAGGGTGAGGTTCCCGGCCACGATCTGTGTGCCGCCATACCCCATGACGAGGACGCTGGCCAAGCCCATGAGGAACGCACCCAGACTGGTGACCCCGCTGGATGTCGTCAGGGTTTTTTTGACGTTCTCGTAGATGCGAAGGACCCCGGCCTCGAAGATCTCCCCTTCCTTCTCGACCGCGTGGAACCCTTTGATGATCCTCACGCCCCCTAACGCCTCGGTAAGGCGGCCGGTGACCTCAGCCCGGATCTCACCCCGTTCCCGGAAAGCGGGCCGGAGGATCTTGAACGCCCGGGTGGAAACCAACGCAAAAGTCACCAAAGGCACGATGGCCAGGGCGGTCATTACGGGACTGATCCGGATAAGGAAAACCCCTGCCACCGCAGCTGTGACGATCCCCCCCACGAGCTGCACGAGGCCGGTCCCGACCAGGTTCCTGACCCCCTGAACGTCGTCCATGATCCGGGAAACCAGCTCTCCGCTTTTTGTGTCGTCGAAAAGCCTGACGGGAAGTTGAAGGACATGCTTTTGCACCTGGCTCCTCAACTGTGCGATGAGGTGTTGAGCCTCCACGCTGAGGACCAGGGCAAGGGTATAGGAGGTGGCGGCCTGGACAGCCACCGCCCCACCCACCAGAGCCAGCAGCGTGTACAGGAGCTGGATGTTCCCCTCTGCGATGACCTCGTCCACCAGGTACTTGGTCGAAGCGGGGAGGACCAAACCGGCCAACCGGTTGATCAAGATGATGAGGAGGCCCAACGCCACCAACCAGCGGCGGGGCCAGATGATCTCCTTGAAAGCATGTTTCAGGCTGGCGCCTGAAACCTTCGTTGATTTGGATCTCGAAGGTTCTGCCATTGACCGTTTTGTTGCGGCTTAACGTCCAGGGGTGACCCAGTCGGGCCCGGGCATCTCCACCGTATCCGGGAGCATAGACCAGTCCCCCGTGGTGGCGAAGTGCAGGATACCCCGATCGAACTCATTGGATGCACGCCGGGCCGCGACGATGGATCCGTGGGGCCCCCTCAAAACCGGGATGAACTTGCTGTTCTTGAAAAAGGGTATCAACTCCAAGGCATTCTCGTAGGGGGTGGAGGTATCCCAGGTCCCATGAACGATGACCGTCGGGATCTCGGTTTCGAAGTTCTGCCGAAATTCGTTTCCGAGGTCGCTGTCCCAAACCGGGCACCCCGCCCTGTAGCCCCAGTTCATCCTCCCAAGAAACCCTGAAGCCGGGTCGGCATCGTATTCCGCCAACCGTTCTGGAGTGATCCCCGATCCGCAATCCAAAACGAAGTAACTGGCGGTCCGATAGTTCCTCCCTCCGCCGCCCCATCCCTGTACGGCTGCCTCGGCCGCCGCACGAAAGTCGCCGTTGTGAAGGGCGATTACGTCCGCTGGCCATGACTCCAACCCACCGGAAAACCCGCGAGCCAGACCCAAACCGGCCGGAGCGTTCTTGGAGAAGAGGACCTCGACCGGAGCGCCCGTGTCGGGGTCGGGAACGGTGACGGTGAATGGATCCGACGCAAGTCGCTCCATGATGGAGATCATCGCCTGGACCAGCCCGCCCTCGGGTATCACACCCGAAAACTCCGGGGCTGCCTCAGCCTCCTCCGCCACCCTTTCATAGACGTTCCAAAGGTGGCCGGGATGATCGTAGGTGTGATCCGGTCCCTCCATACCGCGCAGGATGGCCCGCTCGACCGTCTCGGGGTAGTAGCGCATTACGGCCATCCCCCAGTGGGAGCCGAAACTCCCGCCCCAGATCGTGATCTTCTCGTAGCCAAGAGCTTTCCGGACATCGTCAACGTCGGCGGCGGCTTCCAGGATCGTGAACCCCGACAGGTCCAAACCCGCGGTGAGCCACCTATCCCGTTCAGCGGCCAGGACCTCCTGGAACTCCTCCACCGCTCGGGCTTCGTCAATGTCCTGGTTCAGTGGGCTGGAGGGGGTGGTGACGTCGATGATCGTGGTGGGTTTGGACGGCCCGATCCCACGTTGACTTATGACGACCACATCACTCACGTCCAAAAGGGGCTGCCATCTTTCCTCGAAATTGCCCAGTTCCTGGAGCTGCCCCTCCAAACCTCCGAAGCTCGGTCCGCCGTGGAGGAAGAAGATCGGTGGTGTGCCGGGATCGGCATTGTCTGATGCTTTGAACCGGAACACTTCGAGAGACAGAACGCCACTGGCGGGATTGGAGCGGTTGACCGGTACGAAGATCCTCCCGCGCTCAGCCGGAAAAAAACCGCCCTCCTCCAACGGAATCCCCTCCAGATGCATGAACATGCTTCCGGGCAAGGGTATGGGAGCCACTAGATCCGAACCGGCGGATTGGAAATCCCTGCCTGCGGGTGAAGTGCAGGATGCCAATGCGGCCGTTGCAAAAAGCAGGACCATGATCGGGGAAGTCGAAGAGCGGTACATCGGAAGCTCCTTCCTGCCAGTTTGAAAACCTAACGTCGGGCTCAGAAAAATACCTGGCGGCCGAAGACCGGCTAGCCTTAGATTCAATCCACTCAAACAAACCTGCTAAACGACTCGAGGAGACTCACTCTTGGCCCCCGATGTGTTCGGTCCACAGCCCACGCCGCGGATGGCTCTAAAACCGACCCGTGTCCGGGCTCTCCTTGGCATTTGGGAGCTGGATGGAGAAATGGTCCGTTTTCTAGAGCATCCGGCCACCGGTGAGCTGGTCGCCCTGACCTGCCGGGGCGAGCGGGTAAACCCCATGCGGGTGATTTCCCACGGGACCCGCATGATCGAGTCGGAGATGGAAGAGTCCCCAGTCGAACCTGACGGCCCGTCGACGGACGGTCCGTCAACGCAGCCGCACTAGGTATCCCGCCTCGTCCGAATCCAGGTCGTATTCCTCAACAAATCGTTTGATCTCTGACCTCAGCGTCTTCCGAACCACGCCCGGGAGTACGGCCGGCTGCCCCCGCTTCTTCTTCCGTCATCCCACTCTTCTTACCTCGGCGGGATCCCCGGTTCGCCACCGGGGCCCCGGCACATCCCTAGGCGCCGAATAGCTCCCAAGCCGGATAGTTTTTCCACTTCCCCCGGGTGAAGTCCGGGAAGTCGATGGGTGCGCCGCCATTCGCCACAGACCACTCGGAAAGGGGTGTCACGGCGCTGATGGCGGCCGCGTCGTAGACGTTCATGTCCGTGGGGATGCCTTCCCGAAGGCACTTGATGAGGCGGTAGTCTTCCAAGTAGTCCATGCCGCCATGGCCGGCCCCTGCCGAACGCTCCGCCATCTGCTTCCAGAGCGGGTGATCATACTCCTCCAGCCAGTCTGCGGCTTCGTCCCAGGAATGGGAACGCTGGCTCATGCCTTCGATGTACACCCGGTTCGGGTAACCCTGGAGAATCCCCTTGGTCCCCTGGACCAGGTTGATGCGGTCATAGGGGCGGGGAAGGTTGCAGTCGTGGCCTACGATGATGGTCCTCCCCAACTGGGTTTTGATGATAGAGGTGTTCACATCCCCGCAGACGTAGGTCTCCTGCCTTTTGGGGTGGCCTTCGGGATAATTGTCCTTGGCCCAGTTTTGGAGGCCTTTTGAGGGGCTGCTCATGGAAACCAACGTGGCGAAGGCGTCACCCCTGTTGATGTCCATGCAGTTGGCTACCGGGCCCAAGCCGTGGGTGGGATAGAGGTTCCCGTCCCGCTCCATCGAGTGTGCCCGGCGCCACAGACCTTCGTTCCGGTCTTCGAACTTGATCGCCCGGAGGTCGTGCATGTATCCACCGGCTCCGTGTACCACCTCCCCCAGCAGTCCGAGCTTCACCAGGTGGAACCAGAGGAGCTCCGTCCGGCCGTAGTTGCAGTTCTCCATCTGGATACAGTGCTTCTCGTATTTCTCGGCCCACTCTACCATGGCCCAACAGTCGTCGATCGTATAGGCTGCCGGGACTTCTGTGGCGGTGTGTTTGCCATTCTCCATGGCGCAAAGCATGATGGGCACGTGCCACTCCCACGGCGTGGCATTGTAGACCAAATCCAGGTCCTCCTCCCCGCAAAGCCTTTCGAAATCCCTTTCGCCGTTGGTGTAAATGGCCGGACGGGGGAATCCAGCCTCCTCCACCATGTTGGCGGCCCGCTCGGCTTTTTCGGGCACGATGTCGCAGACCGCCGTGATCTGGCATCCCTCGATCCGGTTGAGGTTCCGAACGTGTCCAGTTCCCTGAAGACCGGTACCTACGTACCCGATTCTCACCAGATCCATGGGTGGGGTTGCGAAGGGTTGCTCCGGGGCAGATCCCAGTTCCGTGCGCTGGAGGCGGGGTTTTTCACCGCTTCCGTCGCCGCCGGGTGTACAGGCACCCAAGGCCGCCAACCCCAGCCCAGCTGCTCCCATCTTCAACAGGTCCCGCCGGTGGAGTCCCTCCGATTCCGGCTCAGGGTTCACGCGGATATCTGGATCGGTCTTGGTGCGCTCGCTCATGGTATCCTCGTAGGTACGTTTAGTCCTGCTTGTCAGGGTCCCTAAAGGGTACAGAGTACCTCGAGAGGATACAAAACGGCCAGGGGCTTGGGGTGCCCCCGGCCGTGATGCCCGGTACCTAGCGGAGGCCTGGAACCGTGGGAGGTCAGGCCGCCGGAAATCCGAGCGTCCTCAGCCTTCCTTCTTAACGCCTTTGAAGGGAGTAGGCTGGCCGCCGCCACGCATCCCGCCCGACCTCGTCATGGTCCCCTCCATGGCGGTTCCCGCTACCGTTCCGTTGAACACGAAAGAGAAGCTCCTTTCCCCCTGCCCGCGGGTTACGGTGAAGGTGAGCTTGTCGCCCTCTAATTCGACGTCGGAGAGGGGGATGGGTTGGGGTTCGCCACCACCACCCCGACGGCCTCCCATGGCCATGAGGGCCGTGCCGGACACCGCGGAGCCTTCCTGGGTGAAGGTGACGTCCATGGACACCTCCCGGGCCTGACCGCCCTGGCGACCCATCATCGAGTACGTGAGGGTCCATGTGCCCGAGACGTCCTGAGCCTCCAGTCCGGGAACGGGGAACAGAAGAAGGATGGCCATGAAGCCAAAGGGAACGATGCGACGCATAGGTACCTCCTGGACTGGTGAACAAACTTCTGGCTTTTGTAGATACTTGTTGACACCTGGCGATCCAGTTTTGTTAATGGTTCCGACAGCCTACCTTCACAGCTTCGATTCTGCGCCGAACACCAGGCATCCAAACGGGGGTTCTCATGCACCGCAGCCTGCTTCTCTTTGCCGTCGTCTTCCTGGCCTTTCCGTCCGTCCTTCCGGGACAGTCCATGCGGACGTTCACCGTCGATGATGCCCTGAACGTCAAATCGGCGAGTGTGGCTGCCGCCACGGATGATGCACGGTGGTTGGCCATCACCCTGTCCACGCCACGGGGTCGGATGGGCACGGACCACTTCCGTTTCGGGGACCCCACATACGTGAGCCCGTCCCAGGCCGAGCTCATCGTGATGGACGCCCAAACCGGGGAAAGCGCCCCGGTGTTTCGAGATGCCGAGCAGGTACAGAGCCTCTCCTGGTCCCCCGATGGAGAGCGGTTGGCGTTCCGCCGGTATGTGGACGGGGTGGTCCGCCTGGAGGTATTCGACCGGAATTCGGGGCGGGTCGAAACCGTTCGTCTCCAACCCGATCGTGAGTTGGCCTGGGGCGGGCAATTGACCTGGTTCCCCGACGGGCGCGGCCTGCTGGTTTCACTCCGGACGCCGACGTGGGCGCAAGCGGCCAAGGCTGCCTATGAAGCCATGGAGTTCGGGCCCATCGTGGTCCAGGACTCGTCCGAGCCCTTCCTGTCATGGGACGCCGTCCGGAATCGGGGCGCCCTCATGGAATTGGCCCGAGTGGACCTTGAAGACGGTTCCGTAACTGTGATGGCCCCAGAGGCATCCTACCAGGACGTCCGGATTGCCGAGGACGGGTCCCACCTCACGTACACCCAAGCCACACCACTTCGGACCTCCTACGAAAGGGGTGAGGGAACGGAATACGCATACTTCAAGCTGGACATGGCCGAAGGATCCGAACCCATGGAGGTGATGGAAAAGGGCGAACGCAGGGTCAGGCCGAATTGGAAGCCCGACGGGTCCGGGTTTGTCTTTTCGAGGGAGGGGGACCTGTTCTTCAAAAGCCCCGAGGCCGACAGCGCCCGGAACCTCACCGAGGAGTTTCGGGTGCCTTTGACCGAGGCCGATTCCACCAAGAGGAGCTTCTCTCTGGATAGGTGGCATCCCGACGGGAATACCATGCTCCTGAGGGCTCAGGATGGCTACTACCTCATGGGATTGGACGAGGAGCCCGAGTTGGTTTGGCCGTTCCCCGGTGACACCCGGAAGGAGTGGGGTGAAGCCCCTCGCCTGAGCGTTCTGCAGTGGACCGACGATGGCAGGTACCTCTACGCCTCCCGAGCAGCCCGCGATCACTGGGAGAGGGGCCTGGTTCGGTATGATCTGGAACGGAGCAGGGAAGAGGTCCTGGTTTCCGACTCGGACGTTTACAGGAGTTGGAACGTGGCGGAGGACGGGTCCAGGGTGGTCTTTCGTCGATCCGATGGTGACCGGCCGGACGAGCTTTGGACTGCGGATGGGGACTTCGGGAACGCCACACAGATCACCGACCTGAACCCATGGCTCGACGAGGTGACGCTGTCGAAGAGCCAGCTCATCAAGTACTACGACGTGGACGGCGAAGAGCTGTACGGGGTCCTCCACCTTCCGGCCAACTATGAAGAAGGAAAAGCCTATCCTCTCGTGGCCGAGATCTACGAGACATTCTTCGACAACGGGTACAGCTATAGCGCCCAGACCCTGGCTGCTCAGGGGTGGATGGTTCTCCGCCCGTCGGTGGACCTGGAAATCGGTTTCCCCGGCGAGGCCTGGATGAAGGGGGTAACCACAGCAATCAACTCGCTCATGGACAAGGGGATGGTGGACGGCCGGCAGCTGGGGATCCACGGGACCAGCTACGGAGGTTATGCAGCGAGCCTGATCATCACTCAGACGGACCGTTTCGCGGCGGCCATCAATATCTCCGGGAAGGTGAACATCATCTCTTTCCTGGGTGATTCCGAGAAGATCACCACCCGGAACTACAACGCCGCGGAGGAAGGGCAGGACAGGCTAGGTGCCACCCTTTGGGAGCAACCTCAGAAGTACTGGGAGCACTCAGCGGTGGTGAACGCCGACCGAATCACGACGCCCCATCTCCTCCTCACCGGCCGGGGGGACTGGAACGTTCCGGACACCAACACTCGGGAGATGTACTACGCCTTGAGACGGTTGGGGAAAGAGGTGGTGTGGGTGAACTATATGCGGGCGGGGCACGGAGCGGGTCGGGCCGGGATCGAGGAAGACTACCGGGATCATTGGCGCCGCATCGTCGAGTGGTACGACACCCACTTCAAGAAGGCGGTGGAGGAAGACGAAAAAGGAGGCTAGGGGAGAAGGCCGAGGGTGTGACTTGGGAAGGCCCCTAGGCTGGGGCCTCCAGGACAACCTTCCCCAGGTTCTTCCGGTCGTGGAGGAAACGGTGTGCCTCCACGGCCCCGTCCTGATCCAACGGGAACGTCCGGTCCATGATTGGTTTCCACCGTCCGTCGGCTACTCCCTGAAAGATCTCTTCCAGAGCGGGGCGCATGATGGCCTCCTTCTCTTTCAGGTAAAGGAGGTGGACGCCGAAGACACCCTGGTTGGGCACAACCAGGGACAGAGGGTGGATGGACCCGGTCCGGAACCGTGCCAGCGCGGCTTTTGGCCAGCTCCTCTTTCGTCCGGGCATGGCTTCGCTCATGCCGTAAAACACCACTCTCCCCAGGGGATTGAGTAACCCCCGGATGGCTTTGGTGGCAGGACCGCCCACCGGATCCAACGCAATATCCAGCCCGGGGTTCCCGCCCAGGGTGGCGAGGAGCTCGTCTCCCCACGCGCCCCGGGAGTCGAAGCACGCCTCGGCACCGAGCTCCTCGACCACGAAGGTTCTTTTCCCTGCGTTCCCGGCCGTTCCGAACACTCGCAGCCCCCTATCCACGGCGAGTTGAACGGCGGCGGTTCCGACCCCACCCCCTGCGCCAAGTACCAGAGCCGTGTCCCCTTTCCTTGCATGGCCCGTTTCAAAAAGGCAAACCCAAGCCGTGAGGAAGACCACCGGAATTCCGGCGGCTTCCGCGGGGGTGAGGGACTCGGGATAAGGGAATGTCTGCTCGGTATGGACGATGACGTCTTTGGCGTATCCCCCGAACCGAAGAAGCGCTACCGCTCGATCCCCTTCCTTCCATCCTTCGACGTCGGGTCCAACCCTCACGACCTCGCCGGCGACCTCGAATCCGGGTGCGTAGGGGAGGTCGGGTACTTTCCCGTACAACCCCACGCGCTGGAGGAGGTCTGCGAAGTTTATTCCGGAGGCGCCCACCTTGAGGTGCAGCTCGCCGGGGCCCGGGTCCGGAAGCGGGATCTCCCGTTCCTCCATGACTTCCGGGGATCCGAACCGGGGAATCTGGATGGCGACCGTGGTTCTGGGCATGACTTGGCCTCCTGTGGCCAGAAGGGGGAGTGACTCGCTTTCCCGGGCACTACCAGAAAAACAACACCAGAGCCACCGTCGCGACGACGGCACCGATGGACAGAACGTCGAAGAGTAGATCCCGTTCCTTGGAGGGATCATCCTCCTTCGGGGTTTTGGCCGGCTCTTCTGCCGGCCGCTCCTCAGGCCGAACCAATGAGATTGCCGCCAACATCAAGAACAACACGATGCCGGCTACCCACATCTGATCCAGAAACGCGGCGTTCGGGGTGAGCCACTTCACGACGATGGTGACGGGGAGGGTGAGTCCCATGACCCAAACCGCGCCCTTGGCCGTTGCTCGTTTCCAGAAAAGCCCGCTGAGGAATACGACCGCGACTCCTGGAGTGATGAGTCCCCAGAATTCCTGGATATAGGAGAAGATCCTCTCGAAGCTCACGAGGAAGGGCGCCCAGGCCCATGCCAGGAGGAGGAACACTACCGTGCTGGTCCGGCCCACGCTGATCAACCGCCGCTGCGAGGCATCGGGCTTCATGTGCCGGTGGTAGAGGTCGACCGTGAAGATCGTTGCCGTGGAGTTCAGCATGGAATCCAAGGAGGACATGATGGCGGCAATCAGGGCCGCCAACATCAGGCCCGCCAAACCTCCGGGCAGGAGGTTGGCGATGAGGATCGGATAGGCCATGTCCGACCGCGTCAGCTCATCGGCATAGAGGACATAAGCCATGATCCCCGGGATCACGGCGATAAAGGGGATCAGGAGCTTCAAATAAGCGGCGAAGACGATCCCGTATCGGCCCTGCTTGATGTTTTTGGCACCCAGTGTCCTTTGGGTGATGAACTGGTTGCAGCCCCAGTAAAAGAGGTTCGCGATCCAGAGACCGCCGAAAAAGATCGCAAACCACGGGAGCTCGGGATGATCCAGGGGAAGGACCATGTGGAACTTGTCCCCTGCCTCCTCCATGAGGGTGCCCCAGCCACCGACGGCTTTCAGCCCGAGCCACGCTGTCAGGGCCCCGCCCAACAGGAGCATGGTTCCCTGAATGAGGTCTGACCACACAACGGCCTTCAATCCACCGTAGGCCGTATAGGCACCGGCGAAAACGGCCAGGATGGTCACCCCCCACCAGAGGGGGAGCCCGAACATGGTCTCCAGGGCCAGGCCGCCGGAGTAGAGAACCGTGGCCATGGCCACGAAGGTGTAGGCGAGGATCATGTAGATGGCCAGCCAGCTCCGAGCCCCGACGCTGAAACGACGCTCGAGGTACTCGGGCATGGTCGTGACTCGGTTGGCCATGAAGGCTGGCAGGAACCATCGGGCCACGATGACCAGGGTAATGGCCGACATCCATTCGTAGGCCGCTACGGCCAGTCCAAAATCGGCGCCCTGGCCGGCCTGCCCCACCAGCTGCTCGGTGGAGATGTTGGAAGCGATCAGGCTGATGCCGATAAGCCACCAAGGGAGATTTCGTCCGGCGAGGAAGTAGTCGGCCGCGACCTTCTCCCGGCGGGAGACCACCACGGCCACCACGGCGATCACCACGAAGTAGCCGATGAACGCAGTGAGGTCGAAGGTCGAGAAGTTCATCAGAACTCCAGCACGAGGAAGATGGGTCGGTGGTCGGAGGCGACCGCCTCGTCCAGGACCCGGTGCTCCAACACGCGGAATCCCGTCTTGGGTCGAATGAGGATGAAGTCGATCTCCCGAGCCGGGCCATCAGACGGGAATGTGAATGGGGAGAAAGGCTTCTCGGGGACGGCCCACTCCGACGCCAAAAGCTCCATGACCGGGGATCCCGGCAGGGAATTGAAGTCCCCCGCCAGGATCACCAACCCCTCTTCGTCTTCCAAGGCGTCCATGAGGGTCCTCGCCTGCGCCAGACGCTCCTCTTCGGTGCGGTAGAAATGGATGCCGGATATGACCGCTTCCCGGCCGGTTCCCGGAAGGCTCACACGAGCCGTCAGCGCCGATCGGGGTTCAGCACCATCGGGAAGTCGATGATTGGTCCAGTCCAGGATGGGTAGCCGGCTCAAGAGAGCCATTCCGTAGTGCCCCCCCTGGTACTCCATGAAGTCGCCAAACAGTGGCTCCGTCCCGGTGAGGGCAGCGTACTCGGCGGCCTGATCCACGTCTCCCGTTCGGTCCACGACCCGGTCGATCTCCTGTAAGGTCACCACATCCGGCTCGACCTGATTGATGACCTCTGCGATCCGATCCAGGTCCAGGACACCGTCCAAGCCCTCTCCATGGTGTGTGTTGTAGGCCAGGACACGGAGGGTATCGGTCCTGGGAAACGGCCGGACGTCGGTGGTGCCCTTCAGGCCCACCACCTTCCCGTCCAGATCCCATGCCGGATCGATGGGCACGCCCAGGTGGGTAAGGGCTGTCACCGTCAGGTCCACGGCTCCGGGTGGCTCGACGGGGATCCCCACTTCCGTGGACGGCCCGCTCGCCACGTAGTAGACCGTGGTCTCTTCCGGGGTGACGCCCCCGTGTCCCCCCTCCTCCGTCCGACCGTGGTCTGTGGTAAGGAGGATCAGCCAGTCCTCCTCCTGGAACGTCGGTCGGTGCCGGATTGCTTCCACCAGCTTCCCCAACTGGCGATCGGCTGTTGCGATGGCGTCCCGATACTCCGTCCCTATTCCGCCGATGTTGTGGCTGATCTCGTCGGGAGCCCCCACGTAGACGAAGAGAAAGTCGGGATCACCGTTCCGGAGTTCCTCCACGGCGTGGTCCACCGAGATGCTGTCCGCTTCCAACCACCCCAGGTCGTACCCGTTGAGGACGATCTTTTTGTCGATTCTGTCGCTGATGAGCGGCCCGTTGGATTCCACCGTTACCAGGGGGAGCCAGTCCGCCACGGCAAACGTGTTCAGCTCGGGCTGGACCGATTCAATCCTCGTGAGAATGTCCGGGTAAGATCCGTACTGGTTTGAGATGAAGTTGTTGGAAATCACCCGGTGCTTGTTGGGCCATACCCCGGTGAGAATCGACGACCAGCAAGGCCCACTCACCGTAGGTCGGGCGGTCTGCGCCTCCTCGCTGAAGGTTCCGGAAGCCGCAAGCGAATCGAACACCGGCGTGGGGACCTCTCGTAGGACGTCGGGCCGAATCCCGTCCCATCCCACGAGAAGGACCTTGGGCGTCCGGGACGCCTGGGGTGTCCGGGCGGCCTGGGATGCCAGCTCGGCCGGGAGACCTGGCCCGGCCTGGGGCGCTCCGTAGGCCCCGGCCTTTGGGGCCATGACGAGGGTCGCCGCCAGGGCGCCGGAGGCCACGAGGCTCACGATCTTCTTTGGTCTCAAAAGGGGTCCTCCTTCGTTCCGTGCTTCTCCACAAAGCGGCAACTCACTCGTAGAGAAGATGGGGAGCCACTCGGTCCCACCATCCCGGCGCCTCCGTCCAGCCTTTGATCTCCGCCTCCCCGATGGTGCCGGGAATTCGCTCCAATGCGTCAACCGCCTCCGCCGTGCCCAGAAGCCGGAAGAGGTGATCCTTCCCACTGGGGTTCACGGCGGTGGGGTACGGGGCCCAGGTGAACTGGTCCGGCCACAAAGTAAGGAGGACCGTCAGAAGTCGCAGGCCCAGGGCCACAGGTCGGACGACCTCGGGTTCGGTGACCTCGAGGGAAACTCCTGGACAGGGGGAGTCATGTCCGGGGAGGGGAAGTAGAAGAGACTTCGACCTGAGTCCGGGGAGCCCGAGTTGGGAGATGATCTCCGAGGTTTTTTCCCCGTCCATCCAGCGGGCGCCGAACCACTGGAATGCCAGCCGGGTCCCCCTGCCCTCGTGGAGGTTGGTGGCTTCCAGAAGCGCCAGACCGGGATAAAGAAGGGCGGACTCGAACGATGGGATCCCGGGGGAAGGTGGGTGGAAGGGAACCGCCATAGCGGGCCACGTCATGTCCCGGCGCCATCCCTCCAGAGGTACCACTCGAAGGTCCAGGGACAGATCCATCTCAGCCCTAACCAGCCTGACCATCTCTCCCAGAGTGAGGGAGTGGCGAACCGGAATGGGCCAACGGCCCAGAAAGGTCGCCGGGGAACCGGGGTCCGGTAGGGGGCCCTCCACCCAGGCCCCTTCGCCACCAAGGGGATTCGGCCGGTCCAGGATCATGAGGGGGGTCCCTGTTTCCGCGCAGGCCTCCATCAAATGGGTCACGGACCAAAGGTAGGTGTAGAACCTCGCTCCAACGTCCTGGATATCCACGAGGACCAGGTCGAGGTCCTGCAGGACTCGGGCTTCGGGGCGGAGGGCAGGACCGTACAGGCTGGTTACAGGGAGCCCGGTCTCGGGATCAGACGCGTCGGGGACGGAAACGCCGTCGGGGGCCGTGGCAAAGAGGCCGTGCTCGGGAGAGAAGAGACGGACCAGGGGGATGCCTGCGTTGAACAAGGCCAACCTGGAGGGTCCGGACCCGGCTCTGGCGCCGTCGTGGGTGAGGAATCCGATACGGGGTTTGACCCCTGGGCTGTGAAGCCGGCCGAAGGGTGCCAGGAACGTATCGGGAGCTGCAAGGAACCGGTCCACCCCGAAGCGAACCGTGGCCCGAGAGTCCTCTGACTGCTCGGGCCTATGGGACGCCATTCCGGCCTTCGTCGCCTAGAAGCGATCCGGCCGCAAGGCCGAAAGGTCCACTCCGGCGGCTCCCGCCTCCGGGATCTGGCCCGCCGAGTTTGGACGTCCCTCCAGGATCCACTCGGCCAGGAGCTTCCCTGTCACGGGACCTAACGTGAGGCCGAGCATGGCGTGGCCGTTGGCGATGAAAAGGCCGTCCAGGCCTGGTGCTGGCCCGAGGATTGGAAGTCCGTCCGGTGTAACCGGCCGGAGGCCCACCCAGTCGTCCCGTGATTCACCCACTCCGAGACCAGCGAGGTACCGCCGGGCCGATCCAGTGAGGTTGTGCAGGCGATCCGGGACGATGTCGTGGTTCAACCCGGAGAGCTCAAGTGTCCCGGCCAAGCGTAGGAAGTCGCCCATGGGAGTACAGAATACGTACCTCTCACCAAACATCATGGTGAGGGAAGGCTGGCCGATCCCTTGATCCACCATCGGGAGGTCCTGGTGGTATCCCTTGGCGGGCTCGATGGGGAGGTCGAGGCCGGCCGCTTCGGCGAGGGAAAGGCTGTAGGCGCCGGTGGCCAGGACCACGGCATCGCCATCCACGACGTCCCCATTTGTCAGGTAAACCCCTACGGCCCGGTGCCCTTTACCCACCACCTCCCGGACCTCGATGCCGGTGCGGATCTCCAAACCGCGATGGGACGCGGCCCGGGCCAGCTCCGTGAGAAAGCGTCCCGGATCGAGGGTGGCGGCTTCAGGAAAGAACAAACCTCCCTCGGTCCCCATCTTGAGTGTCGGCTCCAACTCCTGCAGCTCAGAGCCTGCGACGCTGCGGGTGTCATAACCATGCCGGTGCTGGAGGTGCATCTCTTCCTGGGCACCCTGGAAGCCCTCGGGCGTGCGGAAGACGTCGTAGTACCCTTCCTGTTTGTATCCGCAGCTCAGCTCCTCTTCCTCGACCATCTCGTCGAACAGGCGGCGACCCAGGTGCCCAAGGGGACCCAATACCTCCATGCTGCGCTGAACATGCTTTTCTGTGCAGAACGAGTTGAACCGTATGAGCCAGCGCCAGAGGGAGGGGTTCCACTTCAGGGGGAGATAGAGTGGGCTGGTAGGATCCCCCATCCACTTCAGCGCCTGGAAGATCCGCCCGGGCCGGGTCATGGGACCGTGGCCGGGGGCGACGGCACCGGCATTGCCGGACGAGGCGCCCGATCCGATCTCATCCCTCTCCAGGAGGATTACGTTCGCCCCGGCTTTGACCAGGTAGTAAGCGGTGCAGAGTCCGATGACTCCCCCTCCTACCACCAAAACACGTTTTTCAGCCATTTATGCCTCCGCCAATCCTTCGGCTCGGACATGATCGGCCAACTCTCCTCGGGAGGAGATCCCCAGCTTCTGGTAGATGTTGGAGAGGTGGGTGCTGACCGTCCTGGGCGAAATGCTCAACGCCCGGGCGATGGCCTTGTTCGACTTCCTCTCCTCCACCAAACGAGCGATCTGAAGCTCCCTCGATGAGAGGCCTCCCTGTCCTACAGGAGCTCTTCGGGGCGGCCGAGCGTCCAATTCCCGGAACATGCCCCGCGTTTTCTCCAATTCAATCTCGGCGCCGAGTTGCAGGAAGATCTCGTGGACTCGCCCGAGCTCCTCAAGGGCTCCCTTACGATCACCGATGTCGGCCAATCGGCCGGCTTTCATGCGGCGGAGGCGGGCGGCGTCTCCGATCATGGGGACGTCCTCCAACGCCTGGGCCGCGTCCTCCATCATGCGGGCGCCTTCCTCGGGATCCCCTTCGAGCCAGGTGACGAGGGCGTCGCAGGTCTGACCCCACGCCAGCCCCAGCTTGTGTTGGATCCCGGACGACCCGCTCCGGAGCCGTTCTCCCATCTCCCGAGCCCCTTCCAAATCTCCCTTCCAGAGGTAGGTCTCGGCCAGAAGTGGTACCAGTCGGTGGATTGCCCAGAGTCCGTAGCCGGTCTGATCGGCGAGTTCCAGGGCGGCTCTCCCGATCCGGACGGCTTCGTCCGTATCACCTTCCGCCAGAGCCAGGTATCCCTTCCCGATATAGGCCGGAATCTCGGCGTGGATGTTCGCCGTGCCTTCCCCGCCGGCACCCGAGACGTCCCAGGCCTCCTCCACCAGTGGCTGCGCCAGGTCAACCTCACCCCGGGCGAGGTAGATAAGGGCGGTCCAAACTAGAACCCTGGGTAGAAGAGAGTTTTGTGAGAGGCTCCGACCCAAAGCGATGGCCTGCTCACCGATGATGATTCCCGATTCCCACTTTCCGGTGGCCGCAGCCTCCTCGATGGCCAGTTCCGCGCTCCTGAGGCCCAGAACCGGGGATCTGAGCTCGTCGGCTACCCGGTTGGCGCCCTTTACGTGCTCCGCCATCAGATCCGTGTTGCCCAGAAGTCCTTCCAGAACCGCCAATCCCCAGTAGGTCCAGAATTCGACACTCAGGGCTCCGGAGCTTTTGGCCAGCTCCATGGCCCGGTCTCCATGAGCGCGGACCCGGTCCGGATTCCCGGTCCAGATATGGAGGAGAACCAGAGCCCGGTGGACTTGGGCGAGGATCACCGGATCCTGGAGCTCCTCGGCCATCTCCAGGACACCCTCCAATTCCTCCCTCGCCTCCTCCAACCTGCCCAGTTCTTCCAGGGCCACGCCCCTCCTCAAGCGAGTCCGGGCCAGGAGGTTCGGCGAAAGGCTCCCCGACAGTGATGAAAGGATGGCGTCGTATTCGTCCACTGCACCCTTCGGGTCACCGTGGTAGCTCTTGATAATCCCGATTCGTCGCCGACACTCGGCCGCGGAGTCGGCCATCCCCTCGTCTTCGGCCAGCTGCCGAGCCCTTTCCCATAAGGGGACGGCCTCGGCGTATTCCCCCAGACGGGTGAGCGCCCTCGCCAAGTCCTCCACCACGCCTCGTGTTCCGCCTTCCAACCCCAGCTCCGGACCTCCCCTGGTCTCTCTTCGATCCAGCAGGGCCAGAGCGGCCCTGAGGAATCGTGCCGCCTCGGTATTCCCAAATCGATGAAGAGCGTCCCTCCCAGCCAACCGGAGGTGGAGAATGGCGCTTTCCGTGTCCTCCCCAGCGGCTTCCAGATAGTGGTAGGCAAGCGTACCGGCGTGGTCCGAAGCCCGGTCACCCAGAGTTTCTTCCAGAGTTTGGGCCACCTTCCTGTGGAGAATCTGGGCCCGGGCTAACCCCAGCTCCTTCAGGAGGGTCTCTCTGACCAAAGTCTGCCGGAAGTCATATACGACACCTTCTTCCCCCATGCCTTCAGTGAGGATTCCTCTCTCCACCAGAAGCTCCAGATTTCCCAGGAGCTCCGTTTGTGAGAGGGGGCTCAGGCTCCCGAGGACGGGGAAGGGGGCCCGGAAGCCGAGAATGGCGGCAAGTTCGGCGAGGTTGCGGGCGTCCTCGGGGAGTTTTCCGAGGGTGTCGAGGATCGCGTCCTTGACCGTTCTGGGAAGCTGAAGCGCCTGGGTTTCCCATCCGAGCCAGGCGCCACCCTTCCGATACAGCTCATCCGAACGGACAAGGGACTGGAGGGTTTCTTCAAGGAAGAAAGGATTGCCCTGGGTCCACTCGTGAAGGCGGTTGGCAAAGTCCTTCGCCACCTCTTCCTCCACCCCAAAGGCTTTTTTCAGAAACAGGCCCGTCTCTTCCCTGGAGAACGGAGGGAGCCGGATCTCCTCAGCGATCCCTTGAGAGAGAAGGGACCGTTCCACGTCTGCCAGCGCCCTGTCTTCCCCTTTTTCGAGCTCGTCCCGGGTCAGGAGGAGAATTGCGTGGCAATCGGTGAGGTGCCGGGACAGGAAGTGAATGGCTTCGAGGGACGACGGATCGGCCCACTGGAGGTCGTCGAGAATGATGCAGAGAGGCTCTCTTTCCGTGAAAGCCTTCAGGAGCTCGACAAACGTCCATAACACACGAGCCCGCAACTCTCCTGGGCTCTCGGACTCCACGCGATCGTCCGTTCCCGGGGACGGAGTGAGGCCAGGGAAAAGGTGCTCCAAGTCCGATGCGCCCCCCCGAGAGATGATCTCCAACGTCGCGGGGCTCTGGGCTTTCAGCAGCGGAAGAAAAGCATCCGAGAAAAGGGAGTAGGGAACGCCCGACTCGGCCCGGTAGGCCTTCCCCAAGGCTACTGTGAAACCTCGGCGCTGGGCATCGTCGTGGAGGTGGCGACAGAGGTGGGTCTTTCCGCTGCCCAGTTCGCCCCTGAGGAGCAGGGTTTGGCCTTCCCCTTCCAACGCAGATTGGAGGCCGGAGACCAGTCGAGATTTGGTCTCCTCCCGTCCGATCAATGGAAGTGTGGAGAAGTCGAACCCTTTTGCCATATGCCCAATCTGTTCCTAGTGCCGCTCCCTTCCATCGCCGGGGCGGTAGGTTTCAACCAGGTCTCTTTGGATTTGCTCTTCGGTGTAAGCTACGGGCTTCATGCGGTTGTTCGCGAACATTTCGGCTTGATCGAAGAAATACGGCGAGTCCTCTTTGTTGCTGTTCCCGTAAAGGAGAACCGAGTAAGCACGGGGCACTTCGCCGAATTCCACGGCTAAAACCCAAGCGTCTCCGGTCCGGGCTACGTATTTCTGGTCTTCGTCCACGCGGTATCCCACCACCCTGAAACAGCCCAGAGTCCCGGTGCACCCGCCCACGGGGATGTCGATGTCCCCTGCACGAATCCGATGGACCTCTCCCCAGGTGACGTCCCAGGAGCCGAATCGGTTCACCGCTTCGTCCATGGCCCTGCGGAATGCCTCAACCGCCTCCTCCTCGTCTCCCAGGCCCAGTGGCGTTCGGACCGGATTCTGGGGAGACCAGGGCACCAGGTACCTCCGGTCCGGATCGGTCTCCTCGAAATACTGGTTGGCCCAGAGCTTGAAGAGCGTGGACCCCCGGCTGTCCCGGGTGGCCCGATTGTCCCATTCCGCCAAAAGCTGGATCGCTTCCGATTCCTCGGCCGACGGACGGTTGGAATCCAGGATCCCAACCAGATCGTCCTTCACGCGGTCTGCCAACAACATTCGCAGCGAGTGCTTCAGCTCCACAACGTCTTCCAGGCTCAGGACCTCATCAGTGTGAACCAGTTGCAGCGAGTGCTGTGAGCGGAGGCGTACCCTGGGGTCGGGGAAGTTCGACGGGTAGTCCTCCCGGGGAAGGGGTTCGTTCAGGTTGGTGAAGTACGGGGGATCGTTGGCGTTCTGGAGATACCCCCCTTTCGGGTTCAGCAGCTGTGGAAGGTCATCCCAGGGGAAAACCTCGGACCAGACATCATCGCTCCCCGCCGCAAAAACCGGGGCCCCATCGGACGGCTCATGGGGCAGAACCGGGATGGTGGCGTTCCACACGTAGAAGATGTTCCCGTCGGCATCGGCGTAGGTGAAGTTGGACGACACCTTCGCCTGGATCCGCATGGCCTCTTTCCACTCTTCCAGGTTCTGAGCCTGCATCATCCGTAGCCACTGCTCCCCGATCCTGGGCTGGCGGAGGCTGGTGGTCTTGAGGACGAACACGGTATCGGGATTCTCGAGCAGAACCGGTCCGAGGCCCGTGAATCGGAAGTCTCGAGTGGCCGTGGCCAGGGAATCGGAATCCAGGAAGTCCACGGTGATGGTGCGGGTTTCGATGGGCCTCGACGCTCCGTCGAAAAGGAAGGCGTCGGGATCCGACGGGTCCTTGAGGAGGGAATAGACCTGGTTGGGTGCCCCGTAGTTGTTGGTCGTGGACCACCCGAGGCGATCGTTGAAGCCGCCGATGATGGAAAAAGGCCCGCCCAGCCTGAAGTCGCCGTAGAAGTTCAGGACCCCGGGGACAGTCACGTGGGCTTCGTAGTAGCCCGAGGTGTACGACAGGTGGGGATTGCGAACCAGGATGGCCTTCCCCGATTCGGTTCGTTCCGGGGAAAAAGCCCAGGCGTTGGATCCGATGTCCGGTTCGGGACTCGGAACCTCACCTTGGCTGGTCCCCGGATCCCGCATGATCGTGTCTTCCAATCCATCCCCGCCGCTGCCTGCCTCCGACCGGCTCCGAAGCAGTGCCCCCACCGCGCCCTGATTCCACACGCTCAGGTCTCTGGCCGCGATGTCCTGGGGGGTGAATTCCGGGGCGGTCCAGTCGGGTAGGTCGGCAGAGTGGACTTCGATGAAATAATTTACCCCCGCCGCAAATCCCTTGAGGATGTCCTGGACGTCCGATGGAAACCGGGGGAAAACCTCCACCGCGTAATCGTGGGCCATCCTGCCGGAATAGTCGCCGGATATTGCCGCCCTGCCGGCCGTTTTTGCCCATCGCCCATTGTTGGAAAGGATCTGGGCGGGTACGTCTTCTCGGTAGTCCTCCATCATCACCCAGGCCAACCCAAAAGCAGCCGCTTCGAGGTTCTCGGCAAGGATATGGGGCACACCGTACGAGGTTCTCCGAATCTCCACCGCACGAGCCAGGGGTGGCGGCTCGGGTTCTTTCGCTTCCGGGATCGGGGGTCCAGGAGCCGCCTGCGCCGGAGCCGGTGGCGCCGGGGCCTCTTCCCGGGCCGGAGCACACGATCCCACGCCGAGGATCAAACCAAGCAAGAACGCCGAAGTGAAGAGGCGCCCCATCATACCCTCCCTTTTCGCAACACCTTTTTAAATGAGCTCCTGATAGACGTCGAGATTCCCCTCGACCATTCTATGAACCGAGAATTCCTCCCTGACCCTCTTCTTTCCCGCTGCCCCCAAGGCCTCGGCGCGCTCCTGGTCGGAAAGTAATGCACATACTGCCAGGGCCAGTGCCTCCGGATCGTTGGGGGGGATCAGGAGACCCGTCTCGTCGTGGACGATTGCCTCCGGGATTCCCCCGGCTGCGGAGGCCACCACGGGGATCCCGGCGGCTCCGGCTTGAAGGAGGATGATCCCCAGCCCTTCCATGGTGGCCGGGTGAACCAGGAGATCGAGGCAGGGCAGATGGGCCGCCAGGTCCTCACGGAACCCAGGGAACATCACTTCGGCTTCCAAGCCGGCGGCCTGCACCCGGTCGGAGACCTGTTCTCGCAAGGGGCCTTTCCCGAACAAAAGGAAACGGGTCCCTGGGTGCGTTTCGAGGATCCTCGGGATGGCCTCCAGAAGGATGTCGTGGCCCTTCCTGGGGATGAACTGGGCCCCCATGCCCACGACTCGGATTTCCGGTTCGATCCCGAATTCCGCCAGAAAAGCGTCGTGTTGGCATGGGGATGTGAAGGGGAATGGGTCCAGGGCACTTCGAACGCATCGGATCTTCGCATGGTCCACGCCTTGTTTCACCAATACGGCCCGAATGGCCTCGGAGATGGTGATGACGCGGTCGAAGAGATTGTACTTGGCCCGGACGGCCCAGGACGGCTCGGGGTTGTCCACCCGCCGGGTGAGGATCAACGGCACACCGGTCCACCTGGCGCCCATAGCTCCCAGAGTGTCAGCTCCACGACGGGAGTGAAGGTGGACCAGGTCGGGGGATTCAGCGCCGATGAGCCTTCTGAACCGGAGAGGAAACAACAGATCGGCCTCCCCGGCCATGGGCAGGGTTTGGACGGGAAGCTTCCGCCGCGAGGCTTCGGCCGCCACCGCGCTTTCCTCCGGAGTCACCAGGACGTTTTTGATGCCCCTCTTTTGGAGTCCCTCCACCAGGAGCAAGACCTGAAGCGCGCCTCCGTATAGGTGCGTCCCCGTCTCCAGGTGGGCCACTTTCATTCTCCCGACTCCCCGGTCAGGCCAGGGTGTCCTTCCCCCTGCTCACCTCTTGCGAAGACGCCCTTCGCCGTTTCCAGCACCTGATCTACGGTGATGAGCTCGGTACAGGTGAATGCACCGTTGCAGGTCGGATTACCCCTGCAGGGAGAACACTCCAGCCAGTTCACCAGGACCTTGGCTCGGTCGGTGGGCGGTTTCGTGTATGGGATGTTGGATCCGAAGATGGCCACGGTAGGCCGATCGAATGCGATGGCCATGTGGGAGAGGCCGGTATCCACGCCGATGACCAAAGAGGCCCGCTCCACCACGGCGCTCGCCTGGGTCAGGGTCGTTTTTCCAACCAGGCTGACGGGGCCGGAATGGGCCATAGCTGTGATCCGATCAACTGCAGGACCATCTTCAGGGCCCCCCAACACCACGCCGGGTAGTTTCAACTCTTCTGCCACCCGATCGATGACCTGGGCCCATCGGTCTTCCCGCCAGTGCTTCTGGGGGGTTGTGGTAAAAGGGAGGGCCACGAAGAACCCCTCATCCAGTCCGAGGCTCCTCTGTTTCTCTTTTGCCCAGGCCCTGTCCTCGTCGGAAAGGGGGACCTCCATGGAAAAATCCCCCAGATCCAGCGCCAGCTCCTCGGCCAGGTGCCGGTACTCCGAGCCGATCTTCCTTCGGTCTCCGGCGGTCCGAGAGAGAACCTTGGTCATGAGGAGATGGCTCTGTTCTTTTGATCCCAAGCCGATCCGGATGGGGGCGCCAGACAGGTAGGTGACGATTCCGCTCCGGAGCAGCCCCTGGAGATCGATGGCCAGGTCGAATTCCTTTTGCCGCAAAGCCCGGACGACCTCTTTGATTTCCCCCAAAAGGGTACCGAGCCGCTTTTCCTTCCAGAGCCGCTTCCACCCGTTCCGATCCACCACGATGACCTCGTCCAGCTCGGGATGCCCCTCGATGAGGTCTTTGGTGTGGGATTCCGCGATCCAGGTGAGCTTCACCTTCGGGTACGTTCTACGGAAGGCCCGGACCAATGGTGAGGCGAAAACGATATCCCCCCTGGCACTGAGTCGCACAAGGAGGACGGAACGTGGCGGGGTCGGCAGGAGTCCGCGGCTCATCCGTTCGTTTTCGTGGAAGAAGAGGCTAACATAAGTTTCGGGTTCGAATATGGCCGGACGATCCGGCCCCCCAATCTAGCGTGTCACCGGGAATCGGGGAGGCAGACTCCTCCGCGGACATGAAACGACGCTACGATCTTCTCTACGCCCTCGGGGCCTTGGTGTCCAGCCCCATTCTCGCATTCGGCCTCCTCCGAAGTGGGAAGTGGCGTACGGACTGGAGGGGCCGGTTCGGGGGAGCACCGGAGCTCCCGGAAGACACCCGGCCGACCCTCCTCCTCCACGGCGTGAGCGTAGGTGAGATCAATGCCACCCGGGAGCTCGTTTGGCGCATGGGCGAACAGAACGCTGCTCCCGTCCGCCTCGTCATCAGCGCCACCACCAACACCGGTTTTGATCGGGCGAATGAGCTCTTCGGGCCGAAACATCCGGTGGTCCGGTTCCCCTTCGACTTTTCCTGGATGGTGGGACGATTCCTGGACCGGGTCCGCCCACAGGCGGTGGCGCTCATGGAGTTGGAGGTCTGGCCGAATCTTGCCCAAGAGTGTGAGGCCCGGGGGATTCCCTTGGTCGTCATCAACGGTCGCCTGAGCGATTCCAGCTTCGGTACCTATCGGTGGGCCCGGAGTTGGGTGCGGCCCATGTTCGACAGTCTCACCGCTGTGGCTGCTCAGACCGAGGAATACGCCGAGCGGTTCAGGGAGCTGGGCACACCCCCGGATCGGGTCTCCGTCACCGACAACATGAAGTGGGACACGGTCGTCATCACCGACAAGGTGGAAGGTGCGGAGGAGCTGGCTTTTGCCATGGGCATCGATTCATCCCGCCCGCTGGTGGTCGCAGGTTCCACCGGCCCCGGGGAGGAAGCCCTCCTGATTCGGGACCGCCCGGAGGACGTTCAGCTCATGCTCGTGCCCCGGAAACCGGAACGGTTCGAGGAGGTCGGCCGTCTTCTGCCCGGGATGATTCGCCGGAGTCATCGTCCCGACGGGTTCGGTGGCCACCAGGGAGGCACAGGGGGCGACGTGTTTGTCCTGGACAGGATGGGGGAACTCAACAAAGCCTATGCCTTGGCCGATGTGGCCGTAGTGGGTCGCAGCTTTGTGCCCCTCGGCGGATCGGATCCCATCGAGCCAATTGCTCTGGGGAAGCCCACGATCATCGGTCCGAGACACGAGAACTTCCGGGAGGTCGTCTCGGCTTTGGAGGAGGGGGGCGGGATCCGAGTGACCGACAAACCCATGGCCACCGCCATGGACCTCCTCTCGCCCGGTTCGGGGGCCGAGAGTATGGCCGCTGCCGGCCGGCAGGTCATCAGGAATCGGCAGGGGGCTACCCAACGGCACATCGATATGCTTCTGGGCCTTCTTCAAGGAGGGAACGATGTCCCGGAGTGAGGGGAGCTCGAAGGGTAGGAGGAAACCCCGCCGGATTCGGAGGGCCCTCCTTCTACTGATCTGGGCCTATTTGGCCATCGGGTACCTCAGTACGGCTTTCCGGATTGTCCCGGCATCCGCTCCGGTCACCCCTACCGTCGCTCTGCCGGTGCCGGCCCGGACGCTCCTCACCGGAGTATTCTCGGTCCACACCGGCCGTTCCCACGACGCCTGGGGGACCCGGGACCAGGTGGCCGAAGCCGCCTCCGAAGCCGGCTTGGATTTTGTGGTGATCGGCGACCATCCCCCGGATGATCGACGGCCGGACTGGGCGATCTGGGACCCGGCCTTCTACGGAGAGGTTTTCATCGACGGCGGTGTCGAGCTCCGATCTCCTGTTGCAGGAAAAGTCCTCACCATGGGGGTGGACTCTGTTTACAAACGCTGGCAGGGTGATCTGGGATCGTTCGTCGAGTTCCTGAAAGACCAGGACGCCACGTCCATGGTGGTGCATGGTCGAGGACCACGAGGAAGCGAGCGGTGGGTTCACGAAGGGGTGGAAGGCCTGCATGGCTGGGAAGTCCTTGATATTTCCGAGTTTTCCCGGGCCCGCATCAAAGGGCCTTGGGGTCTCTACCATTTGGTCTTGTCCGTGGCCGGATTCCCCTTCAGCCTCGCGGATGAATCGATGCTCCACCTCATGAGGGAGGGGTTCGAGACGGCCACCGTCGCGGCGTACGACTCCCTCAGGCAGGCCGGTCCCCTTACGGCCACCGCGGGACTGAATGTTCATCCAAAGCTGCGGGTGGGATCGGCCCTCGTCCCGTCCTACGGTCCGTTTTTCCGCACCCTGCTCAGCCATGTGGCAGTGGCTGGCCCATTGCCGACCGAGCCGGTTCCGGCCCGGACCGTCTTGGCGGAAGGGATCCAGGCGGGGGAGGTCTTCATCTCATTGGGCGGTGGGGAAAGGGCGGACGGATTCCGTCTGGCGGCCGTGTTGGAGGACGGGCGGGTCCAGCCCATGGGCGCCCATGTCCCTTATGCCGGTCCGGTTCGGCTGAGAGCTGGTTTCGAAACGGACCCAGGTCGAAACGTGGTGTACCGGATCCTCAACGCCGGCCAGGAGGTCCAATGGATCATGGGACCCTCCCTGGAATGGGAGATCCAGGCCCCAGGGGTTTATAGGGTGGAGGTCTATAGCTACGGGCTTCGGGCGGGAAACGTCTTCTTCAGGCTTAAACCGTGGATCTTCGCCAACCCCATCGGGCTGGTGGCCCCCACCGAAGTGTTGGGCTCCGAAGGCCGTTGATCGGACCACCGGGATGATCCGGATTCTATGAACCGAACCCGCCTGGGCTTTCGTAGTGAGTTTCGGAGCTTAGAAAGAGAGGTTGCCATGGCCAAGAGCCGAAGGCAGCATGCCCCGAGAGACAGGAAGCGCGGCATGAAGATCCCGAAACCGCCCTGCACCCCGAAACCACCAGGCCCGCCTCCGCCGGTGCGCCCCTCGCCGCCGGAGTGCACAACGGGTCCGGATCCCAAAGAAGCCTTGAAGAAGATCTTCAAGAAGCAATAGGGTGAGGTAGCTTACCCTCCTGAGGCAGCAGCGGCGGCCTCGCGCCTGGCCTGCGAGACGACGATGTAGGTCAGGAAGACTTGCAGAAAGACAGGGACCTCGTCTGGGGACTCCAGACTCACCTTCCTCCCTGCGAATCCTTCCCGCTTCACCCGGCCCACCTCCTGATTCCCAAGTAGTAGAGCGTACTCTCGTCCGCTCCAACTCCGGCTGTCCAGCGTGAGGCGATGCCCGGCCGAGCTGATATCCCAGGTTCGCTTGAGGGCGCCGGCCTTTTTGGCTTTGGCGATGACGGACGTGCCCTTTTTCAACACCGCGTCGGATCGAAAGAAACCCTCCGGAGTGATGGTGAACTCCTCACCGTCCAGGGTGAAGCTTCCCTTTCCCTTAAAGGCGGAGATGTGAAGCTCGGTGATCTCCTCCTCGCCGGAGAGGACACGAACGCCGGCAGACGCCCAACCAAGGGGCTCAGCCCGGAGAACGGCCACGTTGCCTCCTCGTGGTTTTAGAAGCATGTCCCGATCCGCGGTGGAGCACCCCTCGTGGATCAGTCCGAATGGTCAGAGACGGTTCGTATCAGTTTTACGTGGGAGGCGCCGAAGAGCTTCTCCAGGGCTTTGAGAGTTTCCGGACCTGGATCCGCTTTTACGGACTTGGACCGGAGACGGGGCGCCCCGAGACCATTTCCGGTTTGGACTAGAACCTCTACGGGGGCCACGCCGGGATTTGCCGAGAAGATCTTCTTCGCTTCGTGGAAGGCACCCTCTTTGGGCGGCTCGCCGAATTCAAGCTCAATCTGGATCGCCAGCTTGCCCGAGCCAGGCACACCCTCCAGAAGCTCCACTCCGTCCAAGAAGATAGGCGGATCGTCTTCGTCCCTCTCCCGGGAGCTCACCTTCCCCCGTATGAGTACAACAGAGTCCTGCTGAAGGAGTCCTTTGTTTTCCTGCCAGGACTCTTTGAAGGCCAGGATCGTGGCCGTACCCGAAAAGTCCTCGACCAGGATCTTCCCCCACTCTGAATTGTCCCGCCGGGAGATTTGACGCTTCACCTGGGTTACCACGCAGGCCAACTCGATGGACTGCCCAAGGAAACTCTTGAGGTTCGTGGTGGTGACTGGAGCGAAGGCGTTCACCACCGGACGGAAGCGGTCCAGCGGGTGCCCGGAGATGTAGAAGCCAAGGGATTCTTTTTCGCGGGTGAGGCGGTCGGCCTCCGACCAGGCAGGGACTTCAGGCAGCTCGGGATCCGGCCTACGGAGACCCGAGTCCTCCCCGCCGAAGAGTGAGGCCTGACCCGCAGCCTCCTCTGCCTGCCGTGCCTGGACCTCCGAGTAAGCCACGTCGAGGCCCGCGAGGAGCTGGGCTCGATGGCCAAAGGCGTCCAGGGCGCCGGCTGCGATGAGGGCTTCTGCGGCTCGTTTGTTGAGAAGGCGGAGATCGATGCGCTCCAGGAACTCGAAGAGCGATTGGAACGCTCCGCCGTCTTCTCGGGCCTGGAGGATGGACTGCACGGCTCCAGCCCCGACCCCCCGAACGGCACCCAGGCCGAACCGGATCTGGTTGGCACCCACCACCGTGAACTTCCAGCCCGATTCGTTCACATCAGGTGGGAGGACGTCCAAGGGCTCCTGGACGCCGGGAAGGTGCCGATGGAGCTCCCGACATTCGCCGATGTACTTCACCACGTCGTCGGTCTTGTCCAGGACCGACGAGAGGAGTGCCGCCATGAACTCGGCCGGGTAGTGAGCTTTGAGCCAGGCTGTGTGGTATGAAAGGAGGGAGTAGGCGGCAGAGTGGCTCTTGTTGAAACCGTACCGACCGAAGGTCTCGATCTGGTCCGCCAGCTCGGAGGCGGTGCGCCGGTCCACCCCCCGCTCGATGGCTTTCTCTTTGAACTTTCCGAGCTCGGCCTGGATCAGCTCGGCGATCTTCTTCCCCACGGCCTTTCGGAGCACATCGGCTTCCCCCAGGGAGTAGCCTGCCAGGACGTTGGCGATTCGCATCACCTGCTCCTGGTAGACGATGATCCCGTAGGTGGGCTCCAACGTCTTTTCGAGGTCGGGGTGGGGATACCGTACGGTTTCCTGACCGAGCTTCCGCCGGATGTAGACATCCGTCATCCCGGAATCCAGAGGTCCGGGTCGGATGAGGGCGTTGGTGGCGACCAGGTCTTCGAACCGGTCACAGCGCATGGACCGGAGCTTGTCCATGGCCAGCGACGACTCGAACTGGAAGATCCCGGATGTCCCGCCGTGGGCCAGCATGGCGTAGACCGACGGGTCGTCCAACGGCACGTCGTCCATGGACTCGTACGTCTCGTCGCTCTCGGGGTGCTTCAACGCACCCACCCGGGCCCGGACCGATTCCACCGCATCGTGGATCACGGTGAGGGTCTTCAAACCCAGGAAGTCCATCTTCAACATTCCGGCGTCTTCGAGGCAGTTCATATCGTATTGCGTCACGACCACGGCCTCGTTGCCGTTCTTTCCGTTTCCTCCGTTTCCGGACCCGTTGGTTTGTTGGACACAGACGGGGACGTATTCGTCCAAAGGTCCCGGAGCGATCACCACCCCGGCGGCGTGGACGGATGCGTGGCGGCTCAATCCCTCCAGTGTCATGGAGTAGTCGAAGAGCTGCCGGTGCCTCTCGTCCATCTCATAGAGGGTCTTCACCTCTGGCAGCTTCTTGACGGCCTGCTCGACCGTGAATGCCTGCCCCGGCGCGTTCGGAATGAGTTTGGCGATCTTGTCCGTCTCGCCGGGCTCGAAGCCGAGAGTACGGCCCACGTCCCTGATGACTGCCCGGCTCTTCATCGTGCCGAAAGTGATGATCTGCCCCACAGCTTCCCGGCCATACTTCTGCCGGGTGTATTCGATGACCTCGCCCCTCCGCTCGAAGCAGAAGTCGATGTCGATATCCGGCATCGAGATCCGTTCGGGGTTCAGGAAGCGCTCGAAGAGGAGGTCGAACTCCAGCGGATCGATGTTGGTGATCCCTAGGGAGAAAGCCACGAGTGAACCCGCAGCCGATCCCCGGCCGGGGCCAACCGGGATGCCATTCCTACGAGCCCAGTCGATGAAGTCCCAGGTGATGAGGAAATATCCGGCGTACCCGGTCTCGAGGATGATCCCCAACTCGTAGTCCAGGCGTTCTTGGACCTCTTCCGGAAGGGGATCGCCATATCGTTCTTTTGCGCCTCTGACGGTCAGGTGGACCAGGTATTCGTTGGGATCCTTGTACTCCTCGGGTAGGGGGAACTCCGGGAGATGGATTTGGGTCGGCATCTCCAGGTCCACCTCATCGGCGATCTTCAGAGTGTTTTCCAGAACCTCCGGATGGTTCGGAAAGAAGTCCCGAATCTCGGATGGGGACTTGAAGTAGAGGCCGTCGTCGTAGCGCATCCGGTTCGGATCGTTTCGATCCTTACCGAGCCCGATGCAAAGCAGAACGTCGTGGGCTTCGTGGTCGCCTTTTTGGAGGAAGTGGGCGTCGTTGGTGGCGACAACCGGAAGGCCCATCTCTTCGGAAAGCTTGAAGACGCTCTCGTTCAGCTCGGCTTGCCCTTCGGTATTATGCGCTTGGACCTCGAGGTAATAACGGTCCTTGAAGGTTTCCGCGTACCATGCGGCCGCTTCCCTGGCTCCGTCCCAGTTTTCGGCCATGAGGTGTCGATTCACCTCTCCTGCCATACATGCCGATGTGACGATCAAGCCCCTGGAGTGTTTGGCCAGGACTTCCCGATCGATTCGGGGTCGGATGTAGAAACCTTCGGTATACCCGATGGAAGAAAGCCGGACGAGGTTTTGGTACCCCTCCAGATCCCGAGCCAACAGCACCAAGTGGTAGTAGGCCCGCTCGCCCTGGCCCGCCCTGCCACGCTCGGTTCTGTTCCCGGGCGCGACGTAAGCCTCCATGCCGATGATGGGCTTGATGCCCTCTTTCCGAGCCGTCTTTTGGAACGCCCAGGCACCGAAGAGACACCCATGGTCGGTAAGTGCCAGGGCCGGCATCTCGAACTCCTGAGCTCGCCGGATCAGGTCCGAGAGTCGGTTCGCTCCGTCCAGGAGAGAAAATTCTGAGTGGGTGTGTAAATGGACGAAGGACACGGCGCCTTGGTCGGCTCTCTCGGATTTGGTGGTCGTATTTATGCCCTCAACCGGGGGGGACGCCCAATTGTATGGAAGGGGTGTGGGTGAGGGCAACGGGTAGCTAAAACACACCCTGAAATATCGCGGTTTTTTCTTCTTTTTATCGCCAACGCATGGGCGGACCCCAACATCTAGGTCAAAATTCGACCCATGAATACCAGCGGTTGGGGTGGTTAAGCGGCTAGAAGGCGATCCCTATGTTGATGAGCCGGACCGAGGGAACGGTACCCGACGCGTCCCCGACGTCTCCCCCCAGAAGGCGTGTGGCCCCGATCCCCATGCCGATATAGAAAGCCCTGCTGGGGCCAAGGAGCCAGGTATACCCGATATCTATGCCAAGGCCGAACTTGGTGAAGGAGTCATCTCCATCATCCACGTTGTATACCCCTGCCCGTCCGCCGAGGTAGAATCCGGTGAACGCCGCCTCCTGCGGGTAGAAGCGGATGAAGCCGCTGACGTTGGTGTAGTCGTCGTCATCGTCCAGGTCGAGCCACCCTCCTCCGATTCCCAAGGTCATGTTCTCGGCGACCTTTCGCTCGTATTCGGCGTTGAACCAACCGGCAAGAAGGATGAGGGGGTTCCCGGAGATCAGCTGGGTATGGGGGACGGGCTCTCGTACTCCCTCCTGGGCCTGGACTCGAAGCGGGGAAAGGGCCAGGGAAAGAAAGAGAAGGCCGGCCAGGACCTTTACGTTCATTCTCATCGGTAATCCTCCAGGTGAGTCCATCGTCGGTGCGCAGGCCTCAGGAGAACCCCGGGGCTTACTTAAGCTGAATCTTATGTATGAAGAGACAAAGATAAAGCCGCCGGTGTCACATGACCCGGCGGCTTTCATCCCCTCGGAAGACCTGAGGAGCCCCTAAAATGCGAACCCAATGTTGATGAGGCGGATGCTGGGAATCACCACCCGGCCTCCTTCGATATCCCCTCCGAAAAGCCTCGTGGCTCCGATGCCCAACCCGATATAGAAGTTTCGTTCTGACCCGAGTAACCAGCTGTACCCGATGTCCACACCCATGCCGTAGGCCTCCCCCTCGTCATCGTCATCGGAAACACTGTGGATCCCCAATCGGCCCCCGAGGCTGAACCCCGACAGGGCCGCACCCTGGGGATAATACCGCACGAAACCGTTCAGCCCCGTGTAGCTCTCGTCTCCGTCGTCGAAAGAGAAGCGGGAGGCTCCCACACCGAGTGTCATGGTGGGGGAGACCTTCCGTTCGTACTCACCGTTGAACCACTCGAAAAGAAGAAGGAAAGGGTTGGCTGAGATTACCTGCTCATCAGGAACCGGTGTCCTCGTCCCAGGGTCTTGTGCTTCTGCCTGGCCGGGAAACGCTCCGACCAGCAGGCACGCGAAGAAGAACAGGACCGTTGTTGTCGCTCTCATCGTTAATCTCCCACGTTCAACTCGACACCCCACCCATGAAGACCACGTTCGGGAGACGAGCGTCTACTAATCAGCCCGGGACCCGCACCGGAACGATCTCATGATCGTCTCCAGCTGAAGGATGTACTCCCACTTGTCTTTCCCGGGGGCGTAGAGCCAGGCATCGAGGTAGTAGAGACGGTTCTGCTCGGGACAGGCCACCGTCCAGAAGATGAAGGGCCCCGCCGCCGGCCAGCTGCCGGGTGGGTTTTCCCATGGCCCACGGACCTCCGTCACGGCCATGTCTCCCAGTGCGAGGACTCTTTGGTGGAGGTCGGTCCGGTCCACGACCTGGGGATAATCGTATGACTCCTCAGCCACTGCCTCCCTCCAGTCCATCAGAGAATCGACAGGCAGGGGCTCAGGGATGGGGGTGATCCATGTCACGGAAAACTGTCGAATCAGCTCTGCGGGATCGGGGTTGTCGTTTCGGAAGATGTAGAGGGAATCGTCGGCCACCCACTGGTACACGTCAGGAAGGGTGAGGGTGAAGCCAGCCATGGTACGAAGGCTGTCGGCGAGGTTCTCCTTTGTGCCGCTCACGAACATCCGCTGTAGGGCGCCCTGACGGAACCGTTCGTCGATAGTGGAGTGAACCTCCCCTACCATGGCGTAGACCTGAGCGGGAACATCACCGTTGGTGTCCACCAGCATGAGAGTCAGATGCTGGTTTGTTGCCCATACGTCTTCGGCCTGGACGATGCCGGGGACTTCGTAGGTCGTGCCTTCGTCCAAGCTGGCCAACGGCTCCGTCAACCAGGGGTCGTCCGGCCCTCCGATCAGGACCACTTCCTTGAACTTCCGCAGGCGGAGCCAGTTCTCGCCGGCTGGGACTTGGTGGGTAAGGCGGAAAGTGCGCTCGGTTCTCAGCGTGTAGACGTCGGGCCCCAGGACGGTGAAGACCGAATCCTCCATCGCCGCCCATCCTTCCTCGGCGGCGGCAACGATAATCGCGTTCGGGTCTCCGTAGGCCAGACCCATATTGCAGGCCACGAAGGAGGCGGACATCAGGGAAACCAGGACAGCCAGTAACACTCTACGCATGGTCAGAGCCTTTCGTGCCTGAATGTGGGCCGTGCCTACCGACCCGTCGGTCCTTTCTCGGCGGTCCCACCATTTCTCCTTTAGTACTACAGCGAAGAAGGTCGGGGGTTCGTGGGGGTCTGACCACCCCCGGATTTGAAACCGCCGACCCGGACTGCTCGTTCTGGAGGGGAAAGCCACTACTCCTCGACCGAGACCACTCTATGAACAATCTCGCTCAAGACTTGAAGATCGCCGTCAGGATGTTGCTCAAGAGCCCGCTGTTCACTTTGGCGGCGGTGGCGACTCTTGCCCTCGGAATCGGACTGAACACCGCCGTCTTCAGCGCCGTGTACGACTTCGTCTTCAAGCCTCTACCAGGGGTCCACGAGCCGGACGAGTTGGTACAGGTCTACCGGAGTTGGCCCGGCATCCAATACGGTTCGAACTCCATTCCTCACTATTTCGATCTGAGGGATCGTTCCGAAGACCTTTTCGACGGCGTCGCAGCGTGGAGCATGGAGCCGTCCAGCGTCTCCACGCAGGGCCAGAGCGAGATGCGGTTGGGGAAAATGGTCTCGGCCAACTACTTCCAGGTCATGGGGGTAAACGCTGAGATTGGCCGGGTTTTTATACCCGAAGAGGAAGGCAGAGCACCGGGCGCCAGCCCGGTGGTGGTCATCAGTCATTACTTCTGGCAGACCCGATTTGATGGGAATCCTGATGTACTGGGGAGGTCCATCGTAGTAAACGGATTCCCATATGAGATCATTGGGGTGCTTCCTTCCGAGTTCAGGGGCGTAATCCCGATCCTTCACGCCGATGTCTGGGTCCCCTTGATGATGCAGCTGGAGTTCAAGCCGGGGTACAACCGTTTCGAGCGACGGGGGAACAACTTCATGCAGGTCATCGCCCGCCTGCGGCCCGGGGTTTCGTCCGAGATGGCCCAAGCGGGGCTGGACGGCCTCACCCTGCAATTCAGGGAGGAGATGCCCGACGAGTACCAGGAGCCCGAGATGTACCTGGTTCCCCAGAAGGAAGTGGTGCTGTCGGCGGACATGAGGAATGCGGCCATGGGCATGTCCGGGGTCATCATGGCGGTTGTGGGACTCCTTCTCCTCATCGCATGCGTGAATGTGGCCAACCTCTTCCTGGCGAGGGCCCAGGACCGAAAGAAGGAGATCGGCGTCAGGCTGAGCCTGGGAGCGGGCCGGGGCCGGATCGTGACCCAGCTCCTCATCGAGAGCATCGTGTTTTCCCTGGTGGCGGGACTGGCCGGCCTGGCGCTGGCTTTTGTGGCGGTGAAAGGGGCGAGTCAGATCACCTTACCAATCGACATCCCCCACTCTTTTGACTTGGCCATCAACGTTCCGGTCCTGGTGTTCTCTTTGGTGGTGGCTCTGGTGGCCGGCTTGGTATTCGGCCTGGCCCCGGCTCTTCAAGCTTCCAGGCCGGATCTGGTGACTGCGTTGAAGGGTGAAATGTCGGCAGAAGGCGTGAAGGGCTCCCGCACTTCCCGCGTACTGGTAATCGGCCAAATGGCCCTGTCCTTCATCCTTCTGATTTCTGCCGGCCTGTTCATTCAGAACCTTGCCGCGGCCACCGACGTGGATAAAGGGTTCAACCCTGAGGGCGTGCTGATGGCGGCCATGGACCCGAGCCTCCAGGGATACGAGCGGGAAAGGACGGAGCAGTTCTACCGGGATCTCCTGGATCGGGTCCGAGCTTATCCCGGGGTCACCGTCGCCGCGTTGGGGGAAACGGTGCCACTGAGCTTCTCAAGTAGCGACACCAGTGTGGACATCCCCGGCTACGACCCCTCTCCCGACGAGCGCATGAGCATTCGGTATAACCGGGTAAGCCCCGGATATTTTGCAGCGATGGGGATCCCCCTCACCCAGGGGAGGGAGTTCACCGACGACGACCGAGCCGATGGCCAGGGCGCCATCATAGTGAACCAACACTTCGCCGATCGGTTCTGGCCGGGTGAGAGCCCAATCGGGAAGCAGGTGAGAAGCTCCGGGATGGATCGGACGGTGGTAGGCCTGGTGCCGACCGGGAAGTACGGATCGTTGGGAGAAGCTCCCATGGCCCACCAATACCTCCCCCTCGCCCAGTCGTTCGGGGCCGGTACCTACCTCCACGTTCGCACCGCCGGTGACCCGGAAGCTCTCATCCAGCCCCTGAGGGAGATGGTTCGGAGCCTGGATCCCGACCTTCCCATCTTCGACGTAAAAACCATGAACAGCCATCTCGGCATCGCCCTCATGCCGGCCCGTTTGGCAGGGATTGTCCTGGGAGCCTTCGGCGTGTTGGGGCTGATCTTGGCGTCTGTGGGGATCTACGGCGTGATGGCCTATTCGGTGGCTCAGCGTACACGGGAGATCGGCATCCGCGTGGCCATCGGGGCGAACCGGGGTGCGGTGACGGGAATGGTCATCAAGCAGGGCTTCCGGCTGGTCCTGGTGGGGGGAAGCGTTGGCCTGCTGGGTGCCCTGGGGGCGAGCCAGCTCATCAAAAGCCTGCTTCTCACCGGCCGCGGGGTGGATCCGGTCAGCTTCTTGGGCGTGCCTTTGGTACTGGGCCTCGTAGCGCTGGTGGCCACCTATCTCCCGGCGAGGAAGGCGGCTTCGGTGGATCCGGTTCGGGCTCTGAAGTACGATTGAGGTCGGGGCCGGCCCCCTGGGCTATTCGGACCTCAGTGCCCGCACCGGATCAACCCGGCTGGCCCTGCGAGCCGGTACAAAAGCCGCCACCAGCGCGACGGCGGCCAGGATCACCGGCACCCCGATAAAGGTCACCGGGTCCAGGGCTCCCACACCGTACAGGAACTGCTTGACGGCTTGGGCCAGGCCCAGGCTGAGCACCAATCCGATGACGGCGCCGATCAGCACCAACCCCATGGCTCCCCGGAGGACCATAAACACGACTTTGCCTGCATCGGCCCCCAGGGAGAGTCGGATACCCATCTCTCGGGTCCTCCGGGACACGCTGAAAGCCACCGTCCCGTAAAGGCCGGTACACGCCAGGATAAGGGCCAGGCCGCCGAACACGCCTAAGAGGATCGCACCCATCTTAGGCGGGAAGAGGGCTATGGCGAGGTGGTCGGAAATCGTCTTAGCCTCCATCACCACCAGCCGGGGATCCACCTCCCTGGCGACCCTCTGAAGCTCCGCCACGATCTGTGCCTCCGGAATGGACCCAGTGGCGATCAGGTGGGTCATCTGCTCGTCGTCCTGCTCTTTGGAGAGGTAGATGTAAGGCCGGTACTCCTCACCCAAGGTCCATGCCTTGGCGTCTTTTGCGACCCCCACCACCTGGTACGACGTTCCGCTTCCCGCCCGGATGATCTCTCGACCGACGGGGCTCTCTCCTGGCCAATACTGGCGTGCGGCCGTTTCGCTGACGAGCACCACCAGCTCGGTTCCCTGGTCGTCCTCCGGCCCGAACGGCCGCCCTGCGACAATTGGAAGCCCCATGACGTCGAAGTAATCCCGAGACACGGAGTTGTAGGCGATCTCGTGGTTTTCTTCCCCTGATGGTGGTTCCACTCCCGGTATGTTCCAGTCGCTCATCTGGAACGCGAGTCCCAGGGGCATGATCTCGGCTTGGGCCACTTTCTCCACGCCGGGGATGGAGCGAGCGCGCTCTTCCACGGCCTCGGCCAGGTAGATGAACTCCGCTTCCTCCACTTCGTCACCAAAGGCCGAGAGCCAGATCAAGCCTCCTTCCTGGATGGTGAATCCCAGGTCGATCTCGTGGGCACCCTGGAGGCTTCTGAGGAAGAGCCCGGCCCCGAGAAGAAGGACCATGGAGATGGCCACCTGTGTCACCACGAGGACGTTCCGAAGACTGAACCGCTTTTGGGCACCGGACAGACCTGTGGACTCGTCTTTCAGGGTAGGTGCCAGGTCGGGCTTGGTGGACTGTAGGGCCGGCGCCAGACCGAAGAACAGCCCGGCCACCGCGGCGATTCCGAGAGTGAACAGCAGCACGGTCCCGTCCAACCCCACATCGAGGTTGATGGGAATGGCGATGGGAGGCTGAAAGGCCATCATGGCCTGCAACGCCCAGTTTGCCACCAGCAAGCCCGCCAGGCCTCCCAAGACACCCAACACCACCGTTTCAGTAAGGAGTTGTCGGACGAGGGACCACCGGGTGGCCCCCAAGGCCAGGCGAAGGGCGATCTCCTTTTTCCGGTCGGACGCCCTGGCCAAGAGGAACCCCGCCAGGTTGGTACACGCAACAAGGAGTACCAGCCCAACAACGATGAGTAGGAAGGCCGCTAGAGCTCTCGCATACCGGTCAACCAGGGGGTGAATGGCTACCTCTCCGGTGGGAAGGAGGTTGAACTCCCGCCCCTCCCATGCTTCCGGATACGCCTCCCGCTGCCGGGCCGAGAGGGTGGCCAGTGCGGCCCTGGCCTGGTCCACCGTTATCCCTGGAGCTAGTCGGGCTTTGATGAACGTACTTCGGGAGGTCCTCTGGGACAGGTGGTTCGAAGTGCCCTCGAAGTTGAGGGCGTCGGCCATCATCATGGGCACGAACATGTCCATGTTGAAGCCAGGAGCGGTGAATCCCTGTACCTCTTTGGGAGCAACGCCGACGACAGTGTACTGGAGGCCGCCCAATCGGATGGTTTGTCCGATGATGCTCGGGTCGCCACCGTATCGCTTCTGCCAGAAATCGTAGCCCAGGACGGAAACAGGATGAGTGCCGGGCGTCTGTCCCTCCTCCGACACAAAAAACCGCCCTGCTTCCGGGTCGATTCCCAGGACCGAAAAGAGATTCCAGGAAACGCACTCGCCCCAGATCGGCTCGGTAGTGGTTTCCGTCTCGAGGCGGGAAAAAAACGCCTCGTATCCCGCCACACCCGAGAACACGTCCGTTTGTTCTCTCAGGTCCACGAGATCCGGATAGGTGGACACGCTGTAAGGATAGCCAGGCTCTTCGGGAGTGCCCGGTTCGCTGGTGTAGAGCTCCACCAACTCCTGCGGGGCCCTCATTGGCACACCTGAGAGAAGTACCGCGTTCACCAGACTGAAGATGGCCGTGTTGGCGCCGATCCCCAGGGCCAGGGATACGATGGCAATGCCGGTGAACCCGGGGCTTTTGGCCATTCGGCGGAATGCATAGCGGAGGTCCCGAAGAAAGGCGTCGAAGCGATCGCTCCATCTCACTTTCCGCTCCCGGGCCGAAGCTTCCCTTTGGGCAGCACCCTGAAACCGGTCCCGGTCCCCAAAACGACGCCAGGCTTCTTCCCTTGCTTCATGCTCCGGCAAGCCCTGCTTCATGAGGGTTTCAGCCTCCATCTCGATGTGGGCTTCGATCTCTTCCCTGACGTCCCGTTCCGGGTCCGGTTGAAAGTTTCCCGCTCTGAAAGTCGGCTTCATGGCTTATCCCTCCACCTGACGCAGGACGGCGTATACGGCTTTGGCGTGTTCGTCCCACCGGGCGGTCTCCATTGCCAGCGCCGCCCGCCCTTTCTTGGTCAGCGAATAGAACCGAGCCCTCCTGCCGGTCTCGGTCTCGCCCCACTCCCCTTTGAGAAACCCCCGTCGATTCAGGCGATGCAGGGCCGGGTAGAGCGCTCCCTGCTCCACGTCCAACACGCCACCCGTCTTCTCCCGAATACTCCTGGCGATGCCGTAACCGTGAACCAGGTCGTCAACCAGGGTGCGGAGGATGAGGAGTTCCAGCGTACCCGTGAAAAGATCTCCTGCCATGGGGATGACCCTCGTCGAATGGGATACCTAAGCGTCTTAGGCGTCCTACGAGGGGCGGGTCAGAAGGGTTTCAGGAGGCTACTGACGGTAGTGACAGCCCATACTCTCTTTGTTCTCCCAGGCGGCCATCGTCACGATGGTCGCGGTCCGGACCGCGTTCCTTAGACCAATCAAACCGTCCGTGATCTCCGCCACTCGGTAGAACCGCTCGATCTCCGTCTCGAGGGCACGAAGCTCCCGAATCGCCCGGGAGAGGCGGTGGGTGGTCCTGACCAGGCCCACATAGTTCCACATGATGTGTTTGATGCTGCTGAGGTCCTGGGTGATGAGGGCGGGGTCAGGTGTCTCACCTCCATAGTCTTTCCAGGGCGGAATGTCCTGGGCCGGTACAGGGAGGTGGGCCGGGAGGGTCTCCCGAATATGGTCGGCGGCCCTTTTCCCCCAAACGATCCCCTCGAGAAGAGACGTGCTGGCGAGTCGGTTTGCCCCGTGCACTCCGGTGCAGGACACCTCCCCCATCGCGTACAGGTCGGCGATGGTGGTCCGACCCCAGGAGTCCACCCAGACGCCCCCGCAGAAATAGTGGGCCGCTGGGACGACCGGTACCAACTCGGTGCTGATGTCGAATCCGTACTCCAACCCCACCCGGTAGATGTTGGGGAACTTTTCCTTGATCCGGTCAGCGTCGATGTATGAATGAAGGTCGAGATAGACGTGGGGCATGTCGGTTTTGAGCATCTCTTCGTGGATGCTCCTCGACACGAGGTCCCGCGGAGCCAGGTCTTTCCAGTCAGGGCTGTACTCCTGCATGAACGGTTCGCCATTAGCCCTGACCAGTCTCGCCCCTGCGCCGCGAACTGCCTCTGAGATCAGGGCGTTTGGCTCGTGGGGGTGATAGAAGGTTGTGGGGTGGAACTGAATGAACTCGTTGTTGATGACCCGGGCCCCAGCTCGAGAGGCCATGGCCAAGCCGTCTCCCTGGGCGCGGGAGGGGTTTGTGGTCCTCAGGAAGATCTGGCCCAGGCCCCCCGTGGCCAGGATGGTCTTTTTCGCGAGACATCTGATCACGCGCCCTTCGGCCTGGTTCAATAGGTAGGCGCCCAGGCAGGACAATGGGTCGTAAACAGCGAGACGGTCCCTCGCGTGGTGCGAAGGCGTGAGGAGGTCGATGGCCGTGTGTTCGGAAAGCACGTCGATGTTGGGATGGCCTGCCAACCGCCCCTTGAACGCAAGTTGGACCGCTTTCCCGGTTGCGTCGGCCGCGTGGACGATCCGCGCGACGGAATGACTTCCCTCCTTCACCAGCGACAATGTCCCGTCTTCGTTCCTGTCGAAAGCCACCTTCACCTTTTCGATGAGGAGCTCCTCCAGAAGGCGGGGCCCCTCCTCGGAGATGAGCTGCACCGCCACCGGACTACAGTGACCGGCGCCGGCATGGCGGATGTCCTTGGCCAGGAGCTCCGGTGAGTCGTCCTCCCCCTTGAACACGATTCCGCCCTGGGCCCAGTAGGTGCTCGTTTCCGTGGAATCACGCCCCAGCATGGCCACCGTCACATGGAGTCCAGCGTCGGCGAGTTCCATAGCCGCGGTGGCGCCGGCGACCCCTGCTCCGATGATCAGGACATCGGTCTCGATCTTTTCGGTCATGAACTTTGCCTGAGACGATGGTTATCAGTCACGGTCGGGGCGCCACCAGAATCGGTCTTCGGAAACGCGGCCCTCGGAATCGAACCTAACACCCTCCTGCTCCAGCCGTGCCCGTTGGAGTGGGCCGGCTCCGGTGGGGAGCTTGAGGGTCGAGAGCCCACCTTCGCGGTTCACGACCCTCCACCAAGGGAGGTCCGTTCCGGGTTTCAGCCGGTTCAAGATCCACCCCACGCCTCGCGCGGCCCGCGGCTGCCCGGCCATGGCGGCCACGGCCCCATAGCTGGTGACCTTCCCTTCAGGGATTCGGGCCACGGTGCGAAGGACGGCGTCTTGAAAACGTGACATCTCTGCGACGTGTGCTTGGTCGAGACTCTCGGTTATCTTCGGAAATAAGCGGAAAAACCATCCAAAACCAGGGGTTTCATTGACTCGTGCCCTGACCCTTATGTTCACGCTCGGGCTCCTATTTGGGGTGGCATACCTGAGCGTGTTCGTCATACAAACCGATGTGCCGGAGGAACGGCTGACCCTCCTCATGGGGTTCGTCCTCCTGGCGGCCAGCGTGGCGGGTGCGTTGGCCGGCCGCGTCGGTCTCCCGAAGATTACGGGATTCCTGGTGGTTGGGATTCTGGCGGGACCGTCCGTGTCGGAGTTGATTCCGTGGGGGGCCTTGGACGAGCTCCGTCTAATCGAGAAGTTCGCCCTGGCTCTCATCGCCCTCCTTGCCGGAGGAGAATTGCAGCTTCGGACCCTCAGGCCTGCCGCGAAGAGCATCGCTTTCACCACGCTTGCCGTCGTAGGGATCGTTTGGCTCGGCATTACCGTCGTTTTTCTCCCCATCGGGTATTTCCTCCCATTCCTGGAAGGTGTGGGATTCCTGGGGATTTTGGCCCTGGCCACCCTCTTGGGAATCTGGGCGGCCAACTCCTCCCCGGACCTGACCGTGGCCGTCATCGAGGAGACCGGATCAAAGGGCCCGCTGACCGATGTGATCCTGGGTGTGACCATCGTGAAGGACGTGGTAGTCATTGTGGTCTTCACCCTACTCCTCGCCCTGGCCCAGCCATTCCTGGGCGCCGAGGCCGGGGCAGGTGTGCCTTTGTTGGATCTGCTCTGGGAGGTGGTGGGGGCCCTGGGAGTGGGGGCTCTTCTGGGCTTGGTCTTTTCCACGTACTTGGAGCAGGAGGGTGAGCAGCCGGCCTATGCCACCTTCTTGTTTGCCTACGTGCTGGTGATGGTAGCCGAGCTTCTACACGTCGAGCTGCTCCTCGCCGGGGTGGCAGCTGGCTTCATGATCGAAAACATGTCCGACGCCGGCGACGAAATGATCCGGAGCATCGAGAAGGTGGCCGTCATCATCTTCGCGTTTTTCTTCACCATCGCAGGCGCCAGCCTGGACCTCAGCGCCATCGGGACCTTCTGGTTGGCGGCCCTCCTTCTGTTCAGTGCCCGTGTCTCCCTGACCTACTGGGGTGCGAAGATCGGCACCAGGTGGGCAGTCGCTCCCGCCGAGATTCAGACTCTGACCTGGCGGGGCCTCATGTCCCAGGGTGGAGTAACCCTGGGTCTCCTCTTAGTGCTCCAGGAGAGGTTCCCGGAGATCGGCGACGGGGTAGTCGCCTTGGGCATGGCCGTGATAATCGGCAACATCCTCGGAGGTCCGGTCCTGTTGAAGACGGCGCTGGCCAGGGCGTCGACGAATGGGCGGCATGGGGCGGGTGCCGGGGAGAATGGAGAGCAATGAGCCACCACCATCACCACCAAAGCTACCACTCCCACGCCAACTCCGACGTGGCCGACCAAGGTCCGGTCCACGATCACTTCCACGGGAGTCATGGAGATCGGAAAGCCCAGCGAACAAAAATGCGCTGGGTATTAGGCATCACCGCCGCCTTCATGGTGGCCGAGGTCGTGGGGGGAATCCTCGCCAATTCCTTGGCCCTGCTGGCCGACGCCGGCCACATGTTCACCGACGTGGCAGCCCTGGCTCTCTCTCTCGTTGCCATGCGTTTGGCCCAGCGGCCGCCAAGCCCTACCAAAACCTATGGGTACGTGCGGCTCGAGATTCTGGCGGCCCTCATTAACGGGGCCGCGCTGCTCTTCATCTCTTTTTTCATTCTGAAGGAGGCGTGGGAGCGCTTCCAGGCCCCGCCGGAGGTGGATGGTCCCCTTATGATGGGAGTCGCAGTCGTGGGCTTGGCCGTGAACGTGATTGGAGCGGTCCTCCTCCACAGTCACGCGGGGGAGAGCCTGAACGTACGCGGGGCATACCTCCACGTCCTCGGTGACTTGCTGGGCTCTGTAGGGGCCATCGTCGCCGGCACCCTGATCCTGACAACCGGGTGGATGCTGGCCGATCCCATCATCTCGGTTGTGATCGCACTCCTCATTCTCTTCGGTGCGTGGCGGCTGGTCCGAGAGGCCACTGACATACTCCTGGAGGGAGCCCCTCGAGGTTTGGACGTGGAGGCGCTCGTTGAGGACCTCAGGCAGATCGAGGGGTTGGAAGAGCTCCACGACGTCCACGTGTGGACGCTCACCAGCGGGTTCGTGGCCATGAGCGGCCATGGGGTGATCGATGACCTGGACCAGCACAGACGGATCTTGGACGAAATCAATCGAATACTGAACCAACGTGGAATCTCCCACGTGACGTTCCAGCTTGAGCCGCGACCGCTCCATCGGATCGATGGGGCGGAGCTTCGGCCTGCTGATGACGGAGGAAGGACATGATCGTGTACCTCGAGGTTCGGACAAGTCAGCGAAACGAGATGGTAAACATCGGGCACCAGGTCCGGGACGCCGTGAGGGCTTCGGGTGTCACGGACGGCGTCGTTCACCTCTGGTCCATGCACACCACTTGTGCCCTGACCGTGAACGAGAGCGCGGACCCGGATGTAGCCCGCGATATGGTCTGGAAAATTGGCGATCTCGTGCCGCACAATGAGGCGGAATACCGGCATGCTGAAGGGAACAGCGACTCCCATGTGAAGACGAGCTTGTTCGGCCCCGGGCTCACGCTCCTTATCCACGGAGGGGACATCATTCTGGGCACCTGGCAGGGAGTCTTCTTGGCGGAATGGGACGGCCCGAGAAGACGGCGTGTAGCCGTCAGGATTTCTTCTTGACAACCACCCGGGACGGTTGATTAATGAATTCATCGGCTACAGCCCCTGACCCTAGCTTCGACGTGGGTCCTCACGCTGGAGGAGAGGAGCATGCAGGACGGATGGATCTGGGCGGACGATGAAGCCCTGTTTTCTGAGTTAGGGTTTGCCTGGGAGGACAACGCCGAGGAGGAGTGGGACGAGGACCTGGACTGGGAGGGAGGAGACGACGAGGACGACGACCTGGAAGAGGAATGGGATGAGGAAGACGAGGAAGAGGATGACGATGAGAAGTGGGCGGAGTGGGAGGCCAGTTTCCCCGAGGAGGACGACGACTCCCTGGGCCGGAAGCGCCACGGGCGTCCAGAATGGAACTGACCTGACGTAGATCGAGGGACCGTACGGCAGGGGAGGCCGATTCAGATGGGGCCGCTCAACCGGGATGGTTGGGTGGCCTTTTTGCGTTTGGGGCCTGGCGCCCGGCATGCCGGTCCCCGGCGGATGGAATGTCGGTCCCCGGCGGATGGAATGTCGGTCCCCGGCGTCCCCCTCGCTCCTCCGCTTCGCACGGGCGGCGGGTCCGTTCGGCCCCTAACCGCCCGAGAGTCGCAGCGGGGGATCCCGGGGGCCCTCCATTGCCTTGCGGTTGGCAGCCCCTTACCTGTGACAGTGGCACACCCTTTGTCCCGCAGCCATTGGAAGAACCATGAATGATTCCGCTCCCGCCCTCCGCGTTTTTAAGGCGGCCTTCCTTGTGGCGGCAGCCGTCGCGCTATCGGCGTCGGCTGTTGCGGGTCAGACGGTCCCGACGGTAGGCGAAGGCGCCCCGTCCAGCGACCCCTTCCCCGTGGGTAGCGGTGTGGTGACCGTCGACTTCAAAGGGACGCCTCTGAACCTGCACTACTACAAGCCGGGTTCCTATTCGGGCCAACAGTTCATTGTGGTGTTCCACGGAGCCTCCCGAACTGCGGCCAGGTACAGGAACAGCTCGGTACTGATGGCTGAGAGGTCGCACTCCTTGGTGGTCGTGCCCGAGTTCGACGCGGAGCGGTTCCCCAATCGCACTTACCAGTTCGGGGGCGTGTTCAGGGAGGATGGGTCTGTGGCCGAGCCGGACGAGTGGACCTACGCCTACGTTCCCCTGATCGTGGACTACATCCAGGAGCGGGAGGGCGACCCGGATATGACCCACTTCTTCTTGGGGTTCTCTGCCGGCGGTCAGTTCACCGGGCGGATGACTGCCATGCAGGATTCGGAGGCTGAGCGGATCGTGGTCACCAGTTCCGGTTCCTGCATCTTTCCGACCCGGGAGATGAGGTTCGGCCTCGGGTTTGGCGGACTTCCGGACCATCTGAGCGACGACGAAAGGATCCGGCGTTTTCTGGCACAACCGATCACGGTCTACATCGGGACCAACGACACGGAATTGGCCCAGCTGCCCACGGGTTCGGCCTATGATCAGGGCGTGCACCGGTATTCCCGGAACATCCGCTGGTTTAATGAGGCCATGGACCTGGCCTACGAGAATGAATGGGAGTTCAACTGGCGTCTGGTCATCGCCGACGGACCTGCCCACACCCCGAAGGAGGTGTTTGATCACCCGCAGACGGAGAATGCGCTGTTCGGGCACCGGCGTTGAGCAGGTGGCTGCAGTTCCCTGCGGGTTTGGATGCTCCAGGGTGGCTGCGGCACTTGAGATGACGGTCCCCGGATTCCCGACATGTCACACTCCCCCTTGCGACCCTGTATCACTACTGTGTCCCAGCAGATTGAGTGAAAACCCAAGGGGAGCCAATGACGAGCATTGAACCTCCGTCGAGCCCGTTCCGGACGGAGGAGGCGGCGGAAAGTACAGACCGAAAGACAGTGGCAGCGGCGGTGAGCGGTGACCAGAAAGCTCTCGCAGCTTTGGTCGATCGACACCAACCATGGATCTACAACCTCGCCTTCCGAATGGTGATGGTTCCGCAGGATGCGGAGGACGTGACGCAGGAGGTCCTGGTGAAGGTCCTCACCAAACTCGGGACCTACGATCCAGACAAAGGCGCCTTTCGGACCTGGCTTTACCGCATCGTCGTCAATCACGTTCTGAACATGAAGTCCCGCGGCTACGAGGACGCCATCACAGGGTTCGACACCTACTATTCCTTCGTGGAACAGGTGCCGGACATGGATCCGGACGATACCCCCGAGACGGCGCTCATCACGGAAGACCTGAAGATCGGATGCGTGATGGGGACGCTCCTGTGCCTGGACCGGACCCAGCGTTTGGCTTTCCTTCTGACCGTGGTGTTTGGGGCTACGGACGCCCTGGGGAGCGAGCTGCTGGGGGTGAACAAGGCCAGCTTTCGCAAAACCCTCTCTCGTGCTCGTGGGAAGCTTCGCCAGTACATGAGCGGCAACTGCAGCCTCGTGGATCCCGACGCGCCGTGTCGATGCAGGAAGAAGGTGAAGACGTTCATTGAGTCGGGGGCGTATTCAGCGGATCGCCTGAATTACCTCGTTGCTGAACGGCCTGCCATGGAGGAGATCGTGGCTCGGGTCGAGGAGAGGTACGAGGAGGAAATCGATCCACGTATCCAGGAGCTATTCCAGTCCCACCCGTTCTACTCCGGGAAGGACATGGGTCCATGGCTGGAGGAGCTCCTCAGTACCTCGGAATTCGAGGCCATCTTCACACTCAACTGACCCTTTCGGAGGCCCTGATGGATGGGAACGCAGGAGTACCCATCACCCCGAGAAACGCGGCCGCAGAGGCGCTGGCCTACTTCAACGCGAACGCCGACCAGGAACGAGCCGCCAAACTCCAGAGGTACTTCAAGGATCCGGTGAACTACTTCGGGGTCGAGTGGGGCCCCTTCAAGGAGTGGAAGGCCGAGTTCATCGGGCGGTTGAAGGCCCAGTGGGGGATCGAGGAAGCAGTGGAGTTCTGCGAGGTGATGCTGGAGGACTCCCACATGGAATCGCGGGGAATCGGGTATCAGGTGGTAGGTGCCTTCGTGGAGGATGCCGGCCCCGATCTACTCGCACGTGTCCATGAATGGCTCGAAGGGTACTGCGGAAACTGGGGCCTGGTGGACAACCTGGCGCCATCGGTTCTCTCTCCCCTGCTTCGGAAGTACCCGGATCTCGTCTCGAACGTGAAAAACTGGACGTCCTCCCCGAACCAATGGGTCCGAAGGGGAGCCGCCGTCGGATTCGTGGAGTTGGTGGGTGAGGACAAGTTCCGGAAAGCTGCCTACGAGGTGACGACGGGTCTTCTGGACGACAAGGAGGATCTCACCCACAAAGCCGTAGGGTGGCTTCTGAGGGAGGCCGGGAAGGTGGACCGTGACGAGCTCGAGAGATACCTCCTCGAGCAAGGACCACGCTTGCCCCGCACCACACTCAGGTATGCCATCGAGAAGTTTCCGAAGGAGGATCGGAAGCGGCTCATG
>JANQDZ010000102.1 GCA_028278645.1 Longimicrobiales bacterium
AGGGCTGCTGAAACCCGGAATGAACGCAGAGGTGGAAACTCTCCTGGTGGAGAGGCCCGGCGCCCTCGTGGTTCCCAACCACGCCGTGGTCCAGCCGCAGGAGGTGGCTCCGGCGGCCGCGGTCCTAGGCCTGGACCCGGAAATGGAACTCGACTACGCCGTCTACACCCAACTGGCGGAAGCGGCCGGCTTGGGGCAACTCCGGATGAGAGGCTCGCGGGGTGGACAGGGCGGTCGGACCGGGGCCCCGGGGGGTGAGGCTGGTGCCGCCAGGGTCCCGGACGGATCGGGGGGGGGTGTTGCGGCTAGCCGCACCCAAGCCGAGGGAGATTCTGCTTCGGCGGGCAGGACGGACCGGCGCGCCATGATGCAGGAGCTCCGAGCCAAAGTGGAAAGCGGGGAGATTTCCCAGGACTCCCTCAACGCCGTGATGGCTTCGCTGAGAGCTCAGATGGGTGGAGAGCGAGGCTCCGGAGGATTCGGGGGGCAAGCCAGTCCTGGGGGAGAGGCCGGTTTCGGTGAGACCAACCCGGCGCTCTCCGGTCTTCTGAATACGACTGCGACTCCCAGGCCGGCGGTGGCCTTTGTCATGCTTCCGGATTCGACGCTGGAGATGCGTCAGGTCCTCATGGGAGTGAACGACTGGGACAACACGGAGATCCTGGCCGGGCTGGAAGAAGGGGAAATGGTGGCTCTGATCGGTGTCGCTCAGCTCATGCAAGAGCAGGAAGAGATGCGGAACCGAATGATGGGCCGGGGAATGATGGGCATGGGTGGTCGGCGGTAGGGGGGCGAGATGATCGGGCAGAAGGGATCCATGTTATCCTTGGAGATCGTGGCGGTGGCCATGGCGGCCATCCGCGCCAACGCTCTCCGCTCCATTCTCACCACACTCGGAATCATCATCGGTGTAGCTGCCGTCATCACCATGGTTTCCATGGGGGAGGGAGCCCAGCGGCAGATCCAGGCACAGATCGAGGGGATGGGAAGCAACATCCTCTCCATTTCACCCAGCCGGGGACGGGGTTCCGGCGGTGTCCGGTCTGGCTCGGCTCGCCTCTACCTGGACGATGCCTACGCCCTCCGGGACAACTCCGGGGGCCTGCTCAAAGTGTCCCCAGAGAGCTCGTCCCGGCAGCAGGTGACCTACCTACGCTGGAACGACCACCTGGAGGTGCTCGGTACCTGGCCCGAGTACTTCGAGATGAACAACCACGAGATCGAGTACGGACGGTTGTTCGACATCGGGGAGGACCAGGGCCGCCGCCGAGTGGCCGTGATCGGATCTGATGTACCGCTCAACCTGGGAGGTACACCTCCCCAGCTCTTGTTGGGTAGGAGTATTCAGATCCGGGGGATCACCTTCGAGGTGATCGGAGTCCTGGAGACGAAGGGTTCTTCCAGCGGATGGCAGAACCCTGACGAAAGGATTTACATCCCTCTGAACACCCAGCTCTACCGGGTCAGCGGAGGTAGAGACTACCTGGGCGCGGTGTCGGTCCAGGTGCAAACGGGAGGGGAAACCCGGCAGTCCGAGGTCGACAAGTTCATGGACAGGGGTTATGCGGAGATCGACCGGATCCTTCGGCGGGAGCACCAGATACTTCCCGGGGAAGAAGCCGACTTCGACATCCGGAACTGGGCCGATCTCCTGGAGACGGTCGAGGAAACGGCGCAAACATTTACCTTCCTTCTCGCCGGAATCGGGGCGGTGAGCCTTTTGGTGGGTGGAATCGGCATCATGAACATCATGTTGGTTAGCGTCACGGAACGAACCCGAGAGATCGGGGTTCGGAAGGCCATGGGCGCAACCCGCTCCAACATTCTGTTCCAGTTCCTGGTGGAGTCCCTCGCACTTTGCCTTCTCGGCGGGTTCTTCGGGGTTGGCTTGGGATGGCTCGGAGCTCGGAGCATAGCGAACCTGAGCGGAATGGAGACGGCGGTGGCGGTGGATGCGGTGGCGGTAGCCCTCGGCGTATCGGCGGCGGTGGGATTGTTCTTCGGCATCTGGCCCGCCCGCAGAGCTGCCAGGTTGGATCCCATCGTAGCCCTCAGGTACGAGTAGGGGCCTGGTCCGAGATTGGCCGAGAGATTGGACGGTTTGAAAAGACTAGTAAGGCCGGACGCTGGCGTGAGCAGGGCAGGGCTCACCAGTTGAGGACCCGGTCTGAAAAAGCCCCCATCCTTTCGGGTGGGGGCTTCCTCTTTTTTTTCGCTTTGGGGTGGGGGTCACCTACGGATCCAAACCTCCACGGGATCACCCTTTCGGATGACTCTTATCTGGATGGGGCCCTCGAACGCCCCCAGGCCGAAACGAAATTCGGAGAGGGAGGTCACTTCCTCCTCGGCGATGGCGATGATTACGTCTCCACCTTGGAGGCCGGCTTCGAACGCCGGTGTCCCTTCCATGACCCCCACCACAAACACCCCCTCGTCCACCGAAGCCATCTGTGCCAGACCCTGATTCAGCGGAGCCAGATAGGCTCCCAGGATGACGTTTTGCCCCACGACTACCGGAGATTTCCAGTACCGTTGCCGTTCTTCTTCATAGATCTCCAAATCCCGTTGCCGTTCTTCCTCCAGGGCCCTCCGGGCATCGTGGAGGGCCTCTTCCTGAAGTTGTCGAGCCCGGACAAAGGCCTCTCCACTTCTTTCCTGGGCTTCGAACCACCGGCGCTGCATCTCCTCCTCACTCAACCTCTTGAGTTGGACGGCCAGGTTCTCTTGTTCGGTCAGGAGTTCGGCTTCCCGATCTTGGAGTTCTCTGAAGAGGGCGTCCCGGCGGAGGACGGCCTCCGCGGTCCCCGGCGAGACCGCCTGTAGTTCCCTCAGGCGGTCGTAACCCTCCGACCTGACAACGTTCAGTTGTTTCCTCAGCTGGCCGAGCTCCTCCTTCACGGTTGCCATGGCCTCGGACTCCACGATGAGCGCCTCGAACGGCACACCAAACTCCGGCAGACTGAAAAACATCTCCCCGGGGATGTGGAGGGTGTCGGCGAAAGGTCTGAAGATTTGGAACTGAAAACCGACTTCCTCCTCTACTCCGGCCAGATCAGGCCTTCGGAGGACGTGGACACTCATTTCCCCCGGGGCTTCGTCCAGGTGAAGTTCGGCGAGGTTCACACGGAGGGATTCGAATTCCCTGATAACGTTCTCCTGGAGGGCGCTCAACTCCACGACCATCCTTTCGGCATCGGGACTGATGATGATGCTTGCTTCTGGGCGTTCCACGGCTTCCACGACAAACTCGTGGGGAGTCCCCCCCCGTGTCACAACGATGGGTACCAGGTCACCGGGTTCCAGAGTTTGGGGGAGGGAGGAAATGAACTTCTGGGAGATCGGTTGCCCGTCCATGTGGGTGATGGTGTCACCCGGTTGAATCCCGGCGGCTTCCGACGGGCTCCCCTCCATGACATTGGTGACCACCGCCCAGGTTTCCGTAGTACCGCCTGTGGACCTCATCAAGAAATCAACCGTGATCCCGATCCACCCTCCGGTGGAGACTCGGTATCGCCAGGCGAGATCCTGGGCCTCGACCGCCGGGGGAGCCAACACCCAGGCGGCGGCTAGAAAACCTGGAACCACTCTCTTCCAAATCATTATCCTCATCCTTCTACAACGGTCCCAGGGGGGCTAGTAGACCACGTCCCCGGAGGTCAAAGAAGCGTTGCGGAGATACTCCCGCTGAGCCACGGAGTTGACCAGAACGCCGTTGACGAACGGGTCGGTTGGTGCCTGCTGTACCGCCGCCCTGCTTGCGGCGAGGATTACTTCGATGGCTGCGAACCGGGCTGTCGGGTCTCCGACATAGCCGGGTCCTCCTTGGGCGTCCATTATCTGGTTGTATCGAAGGATAGCCAGCACATAGTTCTGTTCCGCCGCCTCCAGCGCGGCCTGAGCATCAGCCAGAGTTGAAACGGGCTGGGTTTGGGACCCCACCGGGACCAGCTCCAGCCCCCCAGCAGGGGCGTCTTCGGCCATATCTCCGGCCGGCCCGCGGGCCATGACTCCTGATCCGATTGCAGTCCCGCCGAGAAACAGGACCAGGGCGGCTGCGGCCTGGAGCCATCCAACAGACCACCACCGGGATGCCTGGCTGGCCCATCCGCTCGAGCGAATCAGGCCCTCACTCGCCAGCTTCGCTTCTAGGGCCTCCCAATCCCCAGCAGGGGGACGGAGGTCGGGTAAAGACCCGATGGCTTCGGTCTGATCGACCATGGCCTCGAGTTCTGACCGGCAAGCGGGGCACTTTTCCAGATGTTGCTGTTCGTATGGAGTTGGTGCCTCACTGGCCAGTCTGGCCAGCGTCTCGAAACTCAAATGCTCCATGCTTCTGCTCCCTGTTCACCTTCGGGCCCGTCTTCTTTCAGCGGACGGAGAAGATCCCTCATTTTCGCCCGGGCTTTGAACAACTGGGATTTTGAGGTCCCCGACGTTACGCCGAGGAACTCTCCGATCTCTTCGTGAGTGTACCCTTCCACGTCGTGGAGAATCAAAACCTGCCTCATGCCGTCAGGTAGTCGGTCCATGGCTCTTTCCAGGAGGTCGCCCAACAGGACATCCCCTTCGGTGGGATGGACCGGCACAGCCTCCGGCATGGGCGCCTCCCTTCTTGCCCGGGTGTCGTTCTTCCTGAGTGCCTGGAGGGCGGAGTTGACGGCGATGCGATGGAGCCAGGTCGAAAACCGGGCGTCCCCGCGGAAGGTCGGAAGGGCTCTGATGGCCCTGATCCATGCCTCCTGAGCGTAATCCTGGGCGAGGTCGTCTTCACCGGCGATGCGACGCACAACGGCATACACCCGTGGGGCATACCTCTCGTAGAGAGTGCGAACCGCCAGGCCGTCGCCTTCACACGCATGTCGGATCAGCTGGGCTTCCGTCATTTCCCACCCTTCTATGGTCAACGGATTAGATCCAGTCCTGGGGAAAAAAGGTTGCCCGGAAAAGGGTTTCCTGGGGTTCCACCTCTAGGCTCTGAGTCCCGCTGGCCTTAGACTGGAAGGGTGTTGCGAAAAGGGGGCGAGTCCCGTTACCCACGCCACGGGGCCATGTGCAAGGCGGGGCTTCGATGGCATAGCCATGCGCTACGTCGAGAAGTCCCAACGAAGCAGATGGTCCCGTGCCGTGGTAACCCGAAGGGCATAGGGAGGTTGCGGCGCTATACTGCGTCAGAACTCCTCCCCGATGCTTCAGCATCGCATTCGTCGTCCTTCCTTGTCTAGCATCCGCAAGCTCCCTATGCGGGGCCGCACCCCC
>JANQDZ010000049.1 GCA_028278645.1 Longimicrobiales bacterium
CGGGGGCAGGATTCGAACCTGCGACCTTCGGGTTATGAGCCCGACGAGCTACCTGGCTGCTCCACCCCGCAACAGGAAAGGAAAGTTACTTTTTGTTCACAGAAGGGTCAACCCTCCGCGGCGGGCCTAAAGAGCATTTCCGCAAACGTTTGGCGGCCGGATTTGCCATCTGTTTCCCTGGTTTTTCGGACACGCACGAACAGAGGCCATCCGCGTGGGAGGTAATGTCCTCTCCGGCCCTTCTCGACTTGAATCCGCCAGGCCCCGGCCGAGGTTGGGGCCTACCAACACACCGGTTTCTCGGCTATCTTTTGGGTTCCTGTTGGAACGGGACGTGGCGCAGTCCGGTAGCGCACCGCAATGGGGTTGCGGGGGTCCCCGGTTCGAATCCGGGCGTCCCGATCAACGGCTCCTTGACTTCGGTCGGGGAGCCGTTTTTTCATTGCCGTTGATCGGGACGCCCGGATCGCCGAGGACGCGCTTGACTGCTCTTGTCAGGTTCTCCTGTCTGTGTAGCCCCGGGAGATTCTCGAGCTTATTTGACCAGCGCCCGCAGGCAAATCCGGGGACCTCCCCCTTCCGCCAACGGTCAATCCGTCCTAAAAGCCCTCGCTGGGTCCACCATGGTGGCGCGCCGGGCGGGCAAGAAGGCTGCTAACCAGGCCGTGACGGCGAGGCCCAGGGCCACCGCGCCATAAACCATTGGATCGAGGACGTTCACCTCGAAGACCATCGATTCCAGCCATCGGGTTAGGAACAAAGCCGCGGCGAGGCCGAAGGCCGTCCCGATTCCGGCCATGGCAAGAGCTCTTCCGATGACCATCCGACGGACATCGGGGCCCTGGGCCCCCAGGGCCATTCGGATCCCGATCTCATGGCTCCGCTGGGATACGAGGTAAGAGAGCACCCCGTAAATCCCCAGGGCGGCAAGGGCTAACGCCATCACGGCGAATCCCCCCATCAAGACCAGAGAAAAACGCTGGCTGGCCAAGCTGACTTCCAGCAGATCCGACATCGTGCGTGCACGGAAGACCACAAGGTTCGGATCGGTTCTTTTTAATTCCTCGGTGATCGTTTGCCGAACGGAATCCGGATTCCCTCTGAACCTCACCACCTGGATCAAGGCCCAGTTCCGGTTATCCGCGAACTGGGGGTGGGGGATATATGCTTTTGGGGAAATCGCCCCAAAAACGTCATGAGGGACGTCTTCTACGATCCCGACTACCGTCCGGACGCCTCCGGCCGCCCGGACTCTTCGCCCAACCGCGGACCCTTCCCCAAAAAGCAACTGAGACAGAGCCTCATTGATAACCAGGACAGAGTCTGCCTCGGCCCCGTCCTGGGGACCCAGAAGTCTCCCTCGGATCACATCCACGCCCATGGCTTGAAAGTAGTCCCCTTCGACCATTCGCATGTCGGCGCCAGCGGAGTTTCCCTGGCCTTCTCCCTCCCCAAACACCGATACTCCCCAGCTGTGGTATCGACCCTGAACAGGAAGCCAGGAGGTTGCTCCCACTTCTTCGATTCCAGGCAAAGCCGCGATCCGGGCAAACGTCTCGCGGTAGAATCGGGTCCGGTCCGCACCGGAAGGATATCGAGCCTCGGGCAAATGGACCTCGTACGTCAGCACCCCTTCAGTGGCCACCCTCAAGTCGACATCCTGGATAGCCTGGAAGCTTCGGATCAGGATGCCGGCTCCCACAAGCAGCACCAAAGCAACGGCCATCTCCGCTACGACCATAATGGACCGGATCGTCTGCTGTGAGCGGCCTCCTGTGCTTCCTCGGCTTTCGTCTCTGAGACTCTGGGCCAAATCTGCCTTCTGGAGGCGGAAAAGGGGGGCGAGCCCGAACAGCAGACCGGTCAAGACCGAGACCGCCGCGGTGAATAGGAGAACGGTACCATCCAGACCGATCTCCCACACTCTTGGGAGGCCTTCTGGGCTGAATACCGGCAGGAGTCGAACCCCGATCAAGGCAAACCCAACCCCAAGCAGGCCCCCGAGAGTCGCAAGAACCAAGGACTCGGCAAGAAGCTGACCCAGAAGATCTCCACCTTTGGAGCCCAGGGCCGAGCGGACAGCCAGTTCCTTCTTCCGGGACATGCTTCGGACCAGAAACAGGTTCGCCACATTCACGCACGTGCTCAGGAGTACCAGGGCCACCGCTGCCATCAGAATCCACAAAGTGGCCCTGACGCCGCCCACCTCATCCTCTAAAAGGGGAACGACCCTGGGAATCCACACTCCTTCGGAGGCCCATTCCTGCTCCTCGCCAATTGCTCGGGCCAGCACATCGATTCGTTCTTGGGCCTGGGAGATTGAGGTTCCCGGGGAAAGACGTCCGACCACGGAGAGGTAGTGGTTTTGGCGGGTGTTGGAATCTCCTGGCCTTAGATCCTGAGGGGTCCAAACCTCGACCTCCCCAGCGGCGGGCCCCCGAAACCCCCGGGGCATCACGCCGACAATCTCATATGCCCTTCCGTCCAGTTCTATGGTACGGCCCAGCACCTGCGGGTCACCCCCGAAGTGCCTCTGCCAGAGCCCAAAACCGATCACGGCCAGCGGGTAGTCATCTCGTTCTTCGTCGAGGCTGAACCCCCGCCCCACCTGGGGCTGGATCCCCAAGGTGGAAAAGTATCCGGAACTCACCCTCATCCGGACCACTCGCACAGCACCCTCATCCCCCGATAGGTCCGAACCCAGTTCCCGATAGTTGTAAAACGCCGCCATGCTTTCGAACCCTTCAGCCTGGTCGCGCCAATCCGAGAAGTCGGGTCCGGTGACGAAGTTTTGAGCGAACTCCCGTTCTCCGGTCTCGGCCACCTGCCATTCTTGATAGATCCGCACAAGCCGATCCGAATCTCTGTAGGGGAGGGGCCTGAGCAGGATGGAGTTCAAGGCCGAAAACACGGAGGTGTTGGCTCCGATCCCCAAAGCCAGGGTCAAGACGACGACGGTAGAGAATCCCGGTCTCTTCTTCAGGCCTCTCAACGCGAGACGAAGGTTCTTCAGGATTTGTTCCAAGAATCCACCTCCTGATTTGAGCACACGACGGAGACTGGGCGCATACACAAAACACCAAATCCTCCGACGCTTGTTCCTTCCTTAGACGTCGAACGGCCGGACAAAGTGTCGTGAGCCTCTGAGAGGATACCAAAAATACGAGCGGGTGGCCGTGCCTCCGGCTCAGGAAGGCCCAAATCGTTGGAGATACTCCTCCAGCCTCACCTTCTTGCGAGTCCGATGGGAACTCATGGATCTCACCTTCCCGAATACGGGGCGCTCCGTCCAGCCCCGGTCATATCGTCCAAAACACCAGAAGATCCCGGAATAGGAGTTGGGATCCCGCCCGTCGAGGGCGAACCGATCGTTTAGATCGATCATGACGTCCAAGGCCTCCTTCGGGGTCCGGCTCCACTCCAGGATTTTTTTCCCCCAAAGCATTCTGAGGTAATTGTGGATCACCCCTTCCTTTCTGAGCTGGCGCTGGGCTGCGTTCCACAGCGGGTCGTGGGTCTCCGCTTCCAGGAACTCTTCAAGGGAGTAGAGGTGAGGGCGGGGATCCCCCTGATGGACAGCCAGGGTGTCCTGAGCCCAACCCGGGAGGGAATCATAGCCGGCGTAGTCATCCCTCCTATGGGTCATGTTGAACCCCAGCTCTCTCCAGGTGATGAGTTGGTCGAGGAAGGCTTCCGCCCCATCCCCCATCCCCCACCAACCGCTCCGGGATCCGTCGGCGCGACTGGAGAGACGGACGGGGGTCCACCCTTCACGCCGGGCGACTTCCGCGAAGATCTCGTGGCTGGAGATGTCTCCGAAGTGGAGATATGGAGATAGGCCGGAGGTCGCTCGAAGGTCCGGGTGGTTCCTGTCATTGTGATACCGGTGCAAAACCCCGCCGAGGAATGCGGACAGCCGGTCGTGGGCCGGTAGGGTCCCGCCCTTGGCTTCAACCGCAGGCACCGATTGGTCGGCGGTGAGAGCCTGAAGCTCTCCGAGGTCCCCGGAAAGAAGGACCTCCGTCGTCGGCGGCCAACGATCGAGAATGAGTGGATCGAGCTCCGCTGCCATCCCCGCCCCAGCGCCCCCCGACACCAAGGGCATGGGGCGCGAAAACGGATCGGGTTCGGGCAGCCCCCCCAAATGATCCGGAAGGTTTTTCTGGAGAAACCGACGAAAGTGATACGCCGCGGAGAAGGTGCGACCGGCCACACTGAGTGGCAGAAGACCGTTGGAGTCCACGGCTTCCAGCCTCACCCCCACTCGGCGGCCACCAGCCTCCACCAGCTTAGGGAGGAAGAAAGAGGGGAAGTCGTCTGCCACGACACAGCAAGCCTTGTCGGCCAAGCTTTTCAGCAAGCCTCGGGACTCCCCGGATTCCCGCTCGACGAAGGGATAATGGGTTACGGGGAATCCCCGGAGGGCCCGCGATCTCTCCGCCATCCCATCCAGGATAAACCGGTGGAAGCGCGGGCTCGCATAGGGGTAGTCCAGGAAAAGGGCCTCCAAGATCACCAACGGCTTGCCCATGGACCTTGCCAGATCATCCGCGTGTTGAAGGGCGAAGTTCCATCCCAGACGCCGAAAAGCTGTCATCCAGTAAAGGACATAATCCCCACTGGGGTTCAACTCCTTGGAGTTGACCGGTCGGATTCTGATGGGAGGCACGGAGGTCATGGCTAGCGAATACACCGAATCCAGGATTTATGGACGACGTCCTCAAAGCCTTCCATCTCCTGGGCGATCCTCACTGGGAGGAAGTCTTTCGTGAAAATAGGTTCGATATCTTCCCGCTCTAGCCAGGCTTCCAGCCGGCGGCAGTAGCCTCACCAGTCTGCTCCCGTATGGAGGAAAACCAACCGGCCGTCCTTCTCCGCCTGGGTCAGTGCGGCAGCCAGCGCTTTTTCAGCGGGAATCAGTTCCTGCTCTGCTACCTCAGGGGGATCTTGGGCAGAGACCTCCCCAGGAGCGCCGACCAGAAAGAGGAAGGACACGAAAAGAAACAGCGAAGGTGAGAGGGTCCTAAGACTACTTCGATACCGGAACATGACTCTCTCTCCTCCGGAGAGACGTGGAGTAGCTCGAAGACGTCGAAGTGCTCGGGCCACAAAATCGACCGGTCGCTTTCACCGGGAAAGGAGGGGTGGATGCATCGACCCGGAGAGGTTCGTAGTATGAGGAGAGACCCGGTCGCCTCCAATGATTCCCGACTTGGAACCCAAGATGTTCAGATTAACAACTGGATGGCTGCTATCGTCAGCCACTCTTTGCCTGCTCCTCACCTTCTCGGGTACGTCATACGCCCAGGTTCCGACCTCCGCACATGTACCCAATCCCGTTTTTGAAGAGGTAAGGAGCACCATCCTCGACGCCATAACCACAGGCGAGATCCCCTCAATGTCCGTGGCCGTTGCGAAGGGCGGAGAGGTCATCTGGGAGGAAGCGTTCGGGTGGGCGGATCGAGAGAGAATGATCCCGGCCACCCCGCACACCATGTATTCAATGGCGTCCATCTCAAAGCCCATCACCACGACCGGCCTGATGGTTCTCGTGGAACGGGAAGAGGTGGATCTGAGCGCTCCGGTGAACAAGTACATCGCTCCGGCCGAGTTGACCGCTTTTGAAGGAGACGCATCAAAAGCGACCGTGACCCACATTTTGAACCACACCTCCGGCCTCCCGGTCCACTATTCGGTCTTTTATGATGACGAACCGCACCGCCAACCTCCTCCTTTCACCGAGTCGATCCGTCGGTACGGCATCCTCGTCCATCCTCCCGGTTTCGCGTACCAGTACGCAAACTTCGGGTTTGGCCTCGCCAGCCACATTATCACCTGTGTTTCGGGGGCTCCCTTCGAGGAGTTCATGAAGAGGGAGGTGTTCCTGCCTCTGGGGATGATCCACACCAGCATCGACGTGGGGCCGGGGTTGGAACAGTTCGCCGCGGTCCGTTATGGGGGAGATGGGAAGCCGGTGCCGTTCTTCGTTTCTGACCACCCGGGGGCGTCCCAGGTCTACTCCAGTGCTCATGACCTCATCCGGTTCGGGCTCTTCCATCTCGGCCACACACTACCGGAGCAAACCCAGATCATCTCCTCTGAATCCATCGAGTTGATGAAGAAGGACAGCGATCCCAATCCGGCGAATGACCGTTACGGATTGGGTTGGTTCCTCAACGGGAATGAGTACGGGTATCCCATTATTTGGCATACCGGGAGCATGCGAGGAACGAACACGATGTTGAAGTTCGTGCCACAGGAGGACATAGCGGTTGTGGTGCTCATCAATACGTCCTCCGACCTGCGCCAGAAAATCCCGAGGGATATCATCGGTGTTTTGCTTCCCGACTACGGGGAAAGGTGGAGGGCCGTACGGGACCAACCCAGTGAGTCGATTGACAGGCCATTCGAGCCCACGCCGGAGCTGGTTGGTCACTGGGAAGGGAGCCTTACGACTTATGACGAGACGGTTCCGGTCACCGTGACCATCCAAGACGACGGCGACGTGTTGGTGAAAATCGCAGACCAGTTGAAGACGGTCATGGACCGGGTCCGATTCTCGAATGCCTATCTCACGGGAACCAGCCACGGGACCATCCCATCCACCGATGCCAGAACGCATCCACACACCATCAGCTACCGGCTCCTTCTGCAGGAGAACCGACTGAGTGGTTATGTCTCTACCGCGTTCACGACCGATCGCTCGTACGGAAATCTCTCGTCCTATCTCAGCCTGGTGAAAGAGGTGCCAGGAAGGTGATGGGGAGAAGCCGGCAGGGATGTGAGGATGTGCATCAGGACGGGAGGGGTCGAGTCATGAGACGGTTCCATGGGCTCCCGGGGGCCTTTCCCATGTTCGGTCTCTTGGCAGCCACCGTGCTCTGCGGTGCTTCATCTGCCGACGCTTCGGCCGCCAGGCCTTCCGCGCTCTGGATCCAACCCGACGACGCACAACGACAGGCCGATCCATCCAGCCTCCGCATCGACCTCCCTCGGACCCACCTCTCCGGCTATTCACAGGACGTCCGGGGCGAGGTCCTGAACTACCACTCCCCTATCCCAACCATCAACAGCTCCCTCCTGGTCCGGTCGGAGGACCGGGTTCGGTCCATCGCCTGGGAAAGCCAACCCGTGCCTCCTGATCTCGGGGAGGAGGTGGTCACCTTCGCGTTGATGTTGGGAATCGACGTGAACGTCGATCCCCGGACTTTCGACTTTCGGGTGAACGGCCAGGACGTTTTTCAGATCCAGAACCCGACCGAAGCATCGCTGGGCCAAACCATGGTTTGGGAGGGCCAGGGTATCCGCGGCGAGTTCAGGGTGACCTTCATGGATCGGTACGGCGACGCCATGGGGTTTTTCTTCCTCACGATCCCCCGACACTTCTGGGAGCCCGGAGAGGCTGTCCAGTTCGAGGTCTTGGGAGAGAGCGCCGGTGCTCGGACCTGGCTCCTGGTCTTCCGAGACCCCCTGGAGCCCTATGTCCGGCTGAACAACGCCCCGGCGGTGGTTCGAACCGACGAAGGGGAGGCCCAGATCATCCGGTTGGACCTGCTGACCCTTGGTGAGAGGGACCGCTTCAGGATGGAGAGCGCCATCGGCTCTGTGGACTCCGTAGTGACCATGGGGCACAGCCGGTTCACTCTTCCGGTCCCGGCTGTAGAGGTGCCTCGGGATGTGGATCTCGAGCTGTTGCTGGGAAGCCACCGAACCGAGGTCTCTTACCAGGTCACGCCTCCTCGCCGAATGGAGATCCATCTCCACCACCACACCCATCTGGACATCGGATACACCCACCACCAAGACGAAGTCGAAAGGCTTCAATGGGCTCACCTGGAGGAGGCCCTCCGACTGGGGGAGGAATCGGAAGGCTACCCTGAAGGGGCACGGTTTGTCTGGCAACCGGAAGGCATCTGGCCCGTGGACACCTATGTCCGAGCCCACCCCGGAGAGAAAACCGACCTCCTCCTGGAGGGGATTCGCCGGGGTTGGATCGAGCTGGACGGTATGTATGCAGGACTCCTCACGGGCCTCGCCAATGAGGAAGCTCTTCTCCGTGCTTTCGAGGCCGCTCGTCGCCTCGGCGAGTTGAGTGGGGTCCCCATCGAGTCCGAGATGGTGAGCGACATCCCCGGATTTTCATGGGGGCTGGTAGAGGCGATGAGCCGGCACGGCCTGAAATACTTATCCATTGGGCCGAACTTCGGACACCGCATCGGCCGCCTGACTGAAGAGTTGGGTGACCAGCCTTTCTATTGGGAGGGGCCATCGGGGGAGAGTCGGGTCCTGACATGGGTTTCCGGCGGAGGCTACGCTTGGTTTCACACAGGCTTGGGGTACGACTCAATCACCGCTCGCTTGGACGAGGAGAAGGTCTTCCGTTACTTGGACCAGTTGGTCTCGACCGACTACCCGTACGACCTCTCATACCTCCGCTATAACATCGGGTCCGACAACGGTCCCCCCGACCCGGAGCTGGCCCGGTCCGTCCAAGACTGGAACCAGCGTTACGCGTCTCCCGTCCTCCGCATCGCCGGAATGACGGAAACCTTCAGGGAATTCGAAAGGCGTTACGGATCGACCCTCCCGACATACCGCGGGGATATGACGGGTCATTGGGAAGATGGTGCGGCCTCCTCGGCCCGAGAAACGGCCATGGTCCGGAGAGCGGCCGAGAATCTCGTCCAGACAGAAAAACTTGCGGGCCTGAGAGGGGCCGAGCTGGATTCGGACGCACTGAGGGAAGCCTGGCGTAACGTCCTTCTTTTCTACGAACACACATGGGGGTCCTGGAACTCCATCAGCGAACCCTACTCTGATCTCACCGTCACGTCTTGGGAACGAAAGAAGGCATTCGCGGAAAAAGCGGCGGAACTGGCGGACCATCTGAGATCTACAGCCCTATCCGACACCGGCGAGGACACGGAGCGGAAGATCGCGGTCCACAACACCCTGCCCTGGCACCGGTCCGGCCTCGTGGTGCTTCCGGCTGAAGCGTCAAGGGAGGGGGACCGGGTCACGGAGCTTGGACGGGGTCCGGTTCCCTCCCAGCGCCTGGCCTCAGGCGACCTGGCGTTCCTGGCGAGGGATGTGCCTGTGGAAGGGATCAGAGAGTTCAAGGTGGAGCCAGGCGCTGCGTACCCGGCCCCAGAATCGGGCGAGCCGGTCGGCGGCACTGTCGCGACCTCGACCTACGAACTGACAGTGGACGACTCAGGGCAAGTCACTTCTTTGGTCCACAGGCCGAGTGGCCGTGAGCTCATCGACAGTAGCCAGGGCGGCTTCAACCAATACGTCTATGTTCCCGGGAGGGACCCCTCCACGGCCGTCTCCGCGAGACCTGAAACCATACGTTGGATCGACGAAGGCCCCCTCGTATGGACCCTCGAAATCACCACACCGGGGAAAGGCCTTCGGGAACCGGTCGTCACCCTGGTCCGGCTCGTTGAGGGCCTGGACCGGGTCGAGATCTCGAACCGGATCGCGAAGGAGTGGGTCCTGGATCCGGAAGCCGTCCTTTTCCGGTTTCCCCTCGCGATCGAAGAGCCTGAGGTCCGGTTCGACGTCCCCTTCGGAGTAGTCCGCACCGAGGAGGACCAGGTCCCTGGGTCATCAAAAAACTACTTCAGCATTCAGCGCTGGGTGGACGTGTCCGACGAGCAGGGCGGAGTGACTCTTACCAGCGTTGACGCCCCCCTCATTCAGCTGGGTGAGATCAGAACCGATCCGATCGTGGCGGGCTGGTTGGGCCGGGCCGAGCCTTCGGCCACCATCTATTCCTACGTGATGAACAACTACTGGGAGACGAATTACCGGGCTGCTCAGGATGATGATGTAGAGTTCCGATACTCCCTCCGAGCTCACGGGCCCTTCCAGGCCGAAGAAGCGGAACGGTTCGGGCTGGACGAGGCAAGGCCGTTGGTCGTGCGGGAAGTAGGTCCCCGCCCCACTGAGGCCGACCTCCTAGGGACACCGCCCGAAGTGCCCCGTGAGTTTCGGGCTGCTTGGGTGGCAACGGTGGCAAACATCAACTGGCCGAGCCGGCCCGGATTGCCGGTGTCCCAACAGAAAGACGAAGCCCTGGCCCTGCTGGACCTGTTGGACAGCCTGAACTTCAACGCTGTCATCTTCCAGGTCCGTCCCCAAGCCGACGCATTGTACGAGAGCGAGATCGAACCGTGGTCCTACTACCTCACCGGCACGCAGGGCCAGGGGCCAGATCCATTCTACGACCCGCTGACTTTCTGGGTGGAGGAGGCCCACAACCGGGGTTTGGAGCTCCACGTCTGGCTGAACCCCTACCGGGCCCATCACACAAGCGGAGGGGAGGTCACCGAGGCCTCCATCGTCAGGCGGAAACCAGAGTTGGTGGTGTCCCTCCAACAGGGCTTCTGGTGGATGGATCCGGCGTTGGAGGGGACGCAGGCCCACTCGTTGGAAGTGGTGAAGGACATCGTCCGACGTTACGACATCGATGGAGTCCACTTCGACGACTACTTCTATCCCTACCCGGAATACAACGGTGGTGAAGACTTCCCCGACCACAAGAGCTGGGAAGAATACCTACGAAACGGCGGGCAACTCCCCCGGGGAGATTGGCGGCGGGAGGCGGTAAACACCTTCATTCGCCGATGTTATGACGCAATAAAGGCAGAAAAGCCCCACGTGAAGTTCGGCCTCAGCCCCTTCGGGATCTGGCGTCCTGGGAATCCCGGATCGATCCAGGGCTTCGACCAGTACAGTCAGCTCTATGCCGACGCCCGCCGGTGGCTGAACGAAGGTTGGATCGACTACTGGACTCCCCAACTCTACTGGCCCGTGAACCAGATCCCTCAGAGTTATCCCGTCCTCCTTGGGTGGTGGACGCAGGAGAACCCACTGAATCGACATATCTGGCCGGGGATCAACATCGGGAACGTTTCTGGGAACGAAGGCGTGGACGAGGCCGTCAATCAGATCATGATCACCAGGGGGATGATCCCGTCCGGACCCGGGAACGTGCATTGGAGTATCGGACCCCTCGTTTCCCGGGACACTCTGGCCCAGGGGATCCGGAGTGGTCCCTACTCGGAGGATGCACTGGTTCCGACTTCCCCATGGCTGGACGACCAAGCCCCGGCCGTGCCTATCGTGGAGGTGGCGGTTGACGGGCTTGAAGCGCGGGTGAGTTGGGGGCATCCCGATCCCGACGATGTCTTCAAGTGGGTCCTATACCATCGAACGGGAGATCGTTGGAGCTACGGGATCCTGAACCGAGGGGAGACGGAGGCTTTCATCCCCCTGGAGTTAACACCGTCGGGGCAATCCACCCGGACCGGAAGAGCTCCCGCATCCGAACAGGGGAGCAGTGAGGCTTCGACTCTTACCGCCGTGGCCGTGGCGGCCGTGGACCGAACTGGGAATCAGAGCCAAGCCGTCGTTATCCCGGTGCCTTCCGGTTAACCTTCCGGTACCTCCCGGCGGTACTTGAAGATCGGGTAAACCACCGGATGGTGTTCCGCCCCCAGGGCCCTCAGCGCTTCGTCGAAGACCCACCATGCCACCATCCCGTCCCGGGCCTGGGGTTCGAGGAGGTAAAAAGCCGCATTGGCCATAGGCTGGGCCATATCCACGAAGAAGGTGCCCGACGGGAACTCCCGCACGGATGACTCGAAGAACCCTCCCTCCAAAACCGTCATCTGGTAACCACCCCGGTTGACCTTCCGCATCCGGTCCACCACGAACTCATGGCCCTCTGCCGCTATGGGCTCCTCCAACACCTCGACGTCGATGTTGTGGGTTCTGAGCTTTTCTGCCAGAAACCCCATCTCCGCCGGGAAGAGATAACCGCGGGGCACCCAGGAATCTTTCGTCCCCACGGCCATGGTCATGTCCTGGATTCCAGTCACGACCTCCGGTGGACCCTCAGGAAGGACGTGGTCTCGGATGCTGGTTCCTGGGAGGTACTCTTGGGGTGCGGAGGGGAACGCGTCCCGGTAAGCCAATAGCTCAATGGGTCCCCGGGAACGGTATTCTCCATCGATCCAGTTCCGCAGCTCTCCGGACTCGGATCCATCGAGGACCGCCTGGACGGTCCCCTCGTCAGCCGCCTCGGCCACGGCAACCATCTCCTGAGCGTGTTCGTTCGTGAACTCCAGGAGGGAACTGATCCAAGCGTACTGTGCGAAGACCTGGCGTTCGAAGCTGGCAGCACCTGGCGTTTCGCAGAGGATCGACATTCGATTCCTCAATCCGTAAGCATTCACTGCGAACTTGGCGTCCACCGCCCAGATGGTCCCGTCGTAATGCCAGGTTTTTGGAGGCCACTCGTCTTCCATCCATAGGGCATGGGTGAAGGTTTCCAGCTTGAAGTCTTTCCGCACCCGATCAAAGACCGCAGGGAAGATGGAATCCCAGACGTACCCCCGCGGCCCAGGATGGGCAGCCACCACGGTGGAGTGGGAGCAACCGATGCCATATGCGACGTTCCCCGTTCCCATTCTGTGGGAATCAAAGAAGAGGATCGGGTCCCACCGGTTCAAAAGATTCGAGTAGAGGGCCTTAACCTCCTGGGTCTCCAGCTTCACGGCGTCCCGGTTGAGGTCGTGGCCAGTGGCGTTGGTACGCTTCCCGCCGACCTGCGGGCCTTGGTGCTGTGGGCTCAGTTTCTCCGTTCCATCGACATTAAAAACGGGCGTGATGATGATGATCTGGTTATCCAGCAGATGGCCCTTTTCGCCGAACAGGATGTCCCTCAAGACCATCAGGGAAGCTTCAGCTCCTTCCGGCTCCGGGGGGTGGATCTTCCCCTGGAGGTAGATCACCGGCTTCCCCGATTCACGGGCCTCCCTCGGGGAGGTCACCCGCGGGTTCGCCAATACGATGGCCGAGGAGATCCGACCCAAAGGTGTGGTGAATAGATCAAAAACGTGGACGTTCTCGCTTCTCCACTTCACTGCATCCAGGAACTCGTAAACGTCCCTCGTGGTCATGGTCCGGGTGAAATCGCTCTTTTCCGCGACGGTCAGAAGCTCTTCGGGCCACACCCCAGTCCATCCATCCGGAACCGTGCTCCCCCAGAGCATCTCGGGGTCGGAGATGACTTTAGAGAGGTCCTGGGTAGCTGCCGGGTCGTTGAACGCTGAAAGGCTGGTGGTCGGGAGAAGGAACAACAGGAGGGCTAGAATTCGGGAAGTCCTCATGGGATCGGCTCCGGCTGACTGGGCGAAGACCTGAATCAAAACCGGGTCAATGTCGCCTTCCGCGGGATGACCTGCTCATCTTTTGGAAGCAACCATACGCCCAGAAAGCCGATTTTTCGAGAGGAGGGCCTCGACGGACCCACCGGTTGAGTTTAACCCCGGCTAGTCCCCCTCTAGGGTCAGGAGCGGGTCATCCATTCCCGGCACCAGTCTACGGCTCTCGGCTCGTCGGGCCATGAAGACAGACCCGGAGGCCATCCCTGCACCGATCCCGGTATTGATGACCAGGGGCCCGAGCAGGTAGGGCACCGGCACCCCGAACGCCATGGGGATGAAGGAGAGCAGAAGGCCACCGACGGCGCCCCACAAAGCGACTCGCCTGAGTGACAAATCTTCCAGCGTCTGTCTCTTCTCGGCGATACTGAGAATGACGGCAAAAGAGGTGCCCGCAAGGAACCCTGCGGCAGCCCCGTTGAGGGCCATGGGCACCCAGTAGCTGAGTTGAATCCCTGCCAAAGCTCCAAACCCAACCCCGAGCCCCGTCCAGGCGATGGCCCAGGTAAAGGCCGTTCCCAGGATTCCACGGACACGCCTTAGCAGCCTATTCATCTCGCTCCCCCTTCCGACCGTTAGAGGCCAGGTCTACTGGTCCCGACGAAGCTCGGTCGGTCAGGGTTTCGCTGAGGCTTCCCGTGGCTGGGGAACAGGGCCCGCCAACAAAAGCTCATAGATGGCCCTTGAAAGGGGCTGATGCTCCTAATATCCTTCACGAAAGAAGATATTTCACGACGGAGGACATTCCTTTCTTCCGTCGTGCTTTTTTTTGATTCTACAGGACGGGATTCATGCAAAAGCGATTGGCTTGGGTTGCCCTCTTTGCCGCACCTCTTCTTCTGACCCCTCCCCAACTCTCGGCCCAAGCCGCAGAGGAACTCTATGAGGCGAAGTGCGGTCGGTGCCACGTTGCCTATGCCCCAGAAGAATATGCCGCTGAAGAATGGCCGGGGATCGTTCGGTCGATGCGGAGTCAGGCTGCCCTGACTGCTGAGGAAGAAGCCCTTCTCACAGACTACCTGGTGGGCTTGGCACCGGGTGGTGAGGCAGACGAGAGTGGGCCCGATGGACCGGTCCTCGGGGGATACCTCTACACCGAGTACTTCAAGGATCAGCAGAAAGCGAAGAACTTCGACCTCCACTACCTGGCTTTTACGGTCACCGGATGGGCGAGCGACCGGATCCAATATTTCGCCGAGTTCGAGTTGGAACACGGGGGAACGGGCGGGGACAACACGTTCGTGGAACAGGCCTATATCGACTTCTGGTTGAACAACAACGTGGCCGTGAAAATTGGTGGGATCCTGACTCCGTTTAACCGGTTCGACGAGTTCCACGGCCCACTCGCAAACTTCACCATCTCTCGCCCTCAGGTCTCCCGGGAAATCGGCGTGAGTGCTTGGAAGGACGTGGGCGTGGTTTTGCACGGGTTTACGGACCTGAGCGAGGACGTCTCATTGGCCTTCGACGCTTATACGATCAACGGGCTGGGCGACGGATCGAACCTCCGGGGTAGCCGGCAGTACCGGGACAACAACGAGGACCGAGCCATCGGAGGCAGGGTAAACCTGGTAATCCAAGATGTAGTGGAGGTGGGAGGGTCGGCCTACAACGGGGCATGGGACGACGAGGGGGAATACGATCTCACCATGTTCGGCGGGTTTGTAATGGTGCGGACCCCCTTCGCCGATTTCTGGGGTGAGTACGCCGACGCCAAGACCGAGAACCCAAGCCCCGACGGTGACGGCGACATGAGCGGGTACTTCTTCCAGGCCTCTCGCCTGTTCCACGATAAGTTCCGGCCCACGATCCGTTTCGGCTCCCTGGACTATCTGGACCCGGGAACTCAGCTGGGACGAAGCTCCTCCAAGGGGGACAAGGATCTTACGGAGTTCGTTCTGAGCTTCGCCTATTACCCCACGAACAAGGTAGCCCTGAAGGCGGAGTACATCTTTTTCGGGGAGGGCGACCGAAAAGAGACTGTCGACAACAACCTCTTCGGCCTCCAGGCCGCGGTGAGCTTCTAACGACGGCAGTCTGTCAGATCCTACCCTACCCTGAGCCGGGGTCCTGGGGCCAATCCAGGATCCCGGCGATCAGGCGTCCCGGTCCGTGGATCCCTCGGACCATGATCTGCCCGATATCGGCCGACTTGCTGGGGCCGGAATGGAGACCCAGCGCCGACGGCATCGGCTCGGTATCCAGCTCTCGAAGGAACTTCAGGGCCGATGCATGGATGGCCTCCGACCACACCCAAACCACCTGTGTCGGAGGTAGGAGCTGGTTCCGACGCCCGTCCCTGGCGTCCATGACCAGGCTGCCAGTCTCGGCCACGGCGCATCGGGCCATGGACACGCCCAACTCGGCATTCGACGGCTCACGCTTTTCCGAGGCGATCCGCAGCACCTCCGGAACGGTTCGCCCGTACGCCACCGAACCAAATCCCTGGGTGAAGTCGTCGAGCCAAGCCCCGGCCTCCTCAATCCCCTCGAAGACGAGCACCTCCGCTCCAGCCGCCTCCATCATTCCCCGGAATCGGTCCATGATCTCGGTGCGGGGGGGATCCTCATTCGGTTCCTGGCGGGACTTCCCACACTCCAGCGGGGATTCTCCCGGAAAGCTCCCGGGATAGTCCGCAGGGGGCCGGTCTTTCAAGGCCAGTTTGATGCGCCGAAAGATCCGTTCTCGGGAGCCACTCATTTGATCCCGTCCTTCCAGAGGTCCCTGAACAGACGGGGCGACCGGGGCAGGGATCCGCGGGTTTCTGTCCACGCGCTGAGGACTGGGAGTGCCTTGCTTCCGAAGTCCAGAGGGACTTTTCGAAGAAGGCCTCCAGATGCGGAGAAGAGCCCAGGTCGTTTCGCCGCCTGGCCAAAAACCCGCATGGCAAAGCGCTCCGCACGTGGCACCAGACCGTCCCTGACAGCACGCTCCCGCCACAGGAGGATGAGATCGGGGATGGGAATCTCAACGGGGCACACATCGGCACAGGCGCCGCAGAGGGTGGAGGCATAAGGCAGAGGCATGGCCGCCTCCAGGCCCAGAAGCCCCGGCGCCAGGATTGCCCCGATTGGCCCGGAGTAGGCCCATCCATAGGCGTGCCCGCCCGTTTGGCGAAAAACCGGGCAAACGTTGAGGCATGCCCCACACCGGATACACCTCAATGCTTCCCAGGCGGCTTCCTCCGCCAACAACCGGCTTCGTCCGTTGTCCACCAAAACAACATGGACCTCTTCAGGGCCATCGGGTTCATCGGCCTTCCGCGGTCCCTGGATCAGGGATACGAAGGTACCGATGGGCTGGCCGGTGGCGGCGCGGGCCACCAGTTGGAGGAACCCGGAGAGGTCCTCCAGGCGTGGGATCAGCTTCTCAATCCCGACAAAAGCCACGTGAACCCGGGGGAGGGAGGTGGAAAGGCGGATATTCCCTTCGTTTTCCACCAAGGCCAGGGTCCCCGTCTCGGCCACCAGGAAGTTCCCACCGCTGACGCCCAGGTCCGCCGACAGGAACTCCTCCCTCAACGCCGCCCTTGCCGCGGCGGCAAGCTGGTCTGGATCGGCGTCCAGCGGCGTTCCCAGTTCCCGATGAAAGAGAGCCTGGCAATCGGTCAGGCTTCGGTGGATGGCGGGAGCGACGATATGGCTCGGGCCTTCCCCAAGAAGCTGGATGATGTACTCACCCAGATCCGTTTCACGAATCCCAACACCCAGGCCTTCGAGGAACCGGTTCAAGCCCAGCTCCTCGGTCAGCATACTCTTGGCTTTCACGGCCCGCTTAACGCCGTGAGCGGCCACCACCGACTCCAGCACCGTAAAGGCTTCCTGCCCATCTTCAGCCCAATGGACGTGGACGCCGTTTTGGATGAGGTGGGCCTCTGCTTCCTCCAGGTACCTATCCAGGTTGCTTAGAGTGTGGGTCTTCACGGCTTTTGCCCAGGTCCTCCAAGCTTGGCTGTCGACCTGGTCATACGCGTCGGCCCGCCGTTGGTCGAAAGACCTGGATGATTCCTGGACGGATTGGCTCATCTCCGGATGATTCCGGATGATTGACGCGGATTCGGTCAGGTAGTTTCGGGGAGTCGGATCAGCCACCTGTCACTCCTCCCCGGCCGACTCCTCCACCGCTGGGTGCCCCGGACCCCCGGGCCGATCCTGTGGCCGCCCAAAGAACGCTGGCCAAATGTCGGAAGGGAACGGACATCCCCCGCTTTTTCGCCCGGCCGGCCAGCTGCATCAAACATCCTCCGTCCGCCGACGTTACCAGATCAGGGCTTGGGAGCGTGTCCAGCTTCCTGTCGGCCATGGCTGTCGAAACGTGGGGGACTTTGACCGAAAAGACCCCGCCGAACCCGCAGCACTCTTCGGCTGCTTCCCATTCCATGACCGCCGCCCCGGCCTGCCGCAGGAGTTCCATTGGCTCCTCGCGGACACCCAAAGTCCGCAAGGCATGACACCCGTGGTGATAACAGATCCGCTGGCCTTTCAGGCCATCTCCGAGGTCCGTCACCCCTAAAACCCGGACAATAAATTCCGACAGCTCAAATACGCGGCCGGCCAGCTTCGGATGAGCTGCCCCGGTTTTCCCTCCGAGAAGGGTTCCGAAGTGGTGCCTGAGCATCCCGGCACAGCTTCCCGAGGGGAGGACGACGTAGTCGGACGAGTCGAACACCCGCACCGTGTGGCGAGCGAATTCCCGAGCCTCCTCCATATGACCGGCATTAAAGGCTGGCTGGCCACAGCAGGTTTGCCCTTTGGGGAAGTCCACATTCATACCCAGGTGCCGGAGGAGGCGGACACTGTCCGCCACAGATTCGGCAAAGAACTGATCTCCGACACAGGTCGCAAAGAGGGAGACACGCATATCCATTGATGCCAAGGTAGGAATCAGACACCTCGACTGTCACGGCCCGACGAGACTGCTGGAGGATTTTTTCGGGACGATGAGGAGCCGTTGGACGGGCCAGGGCACGCGGACGGAAACGGAGGCTGGCCCATGATCGCCCATATCCCGTAGCTTCGGTGCGCGGAGAGGCCACCGAACCCTCTGAGGAACGAAAACCCAGGAGACACCAGTGAGAACGTTCGAGCGTCGTTCATTCCTGAAAGCTTCCTTTTCCAGCATTGCGGGGGGAGCCCTCCTCACCGACCTGAGCCGGAAACCACTGATGGCCCAGGCGAATGAAACCGCCAATGCACTGGAGCAAGAAGGGGACTCCGAAGCTTACTGGGACCTGGTGAAAGCTCAGTTCACCTTCGTTCAGGGCCTCTACTACTTCAACAACGCCTCGTTGGGCCCCTCTCCAGAGCTTGTCGCCGACGCGACGGAGAACTTCCGCCGCACCCTGGACGGATTCCCCTCTAAGTACATGTGGGGCGGGTGGAACACCGACAAAGAGCACACGCGAGAAAAGGCTGCCCAGGCCGTAGGCGCCAACGCCGAAGAGATCGCCCTTATCCATAACACCACAGAGGGGATGAACGTGGTGGCCGCCAGCATGGACCTGAAGCCCGGAGACGAGGTCATCCTGGCGGATCACGAACACACCAGCGGCACCATCCCCTGGAAGTATTGGCAGGAAACAAAAGGGATCAAGCTGGTAAGACCCACTCTTCCCCTGATCCCCGAATCACCAGGTGAAATCGTCGATGTCTACCGCCGGGCCATAACACCCCGGACCAGGGTGATCTCCATGTGCCATATGGTGAACACCAACGGGATGATTCTCCCGGTGAGGGAAGTGGTGGACCTGGCAGCGCCAAGAAACATCCTGGTGGCTGTGGACGGAGCACAAACCGCTGGGATGTTCCCCTTCGATCTCCACGAAATGGGTTGCGACTATTACGCCGCGAGCTCCCACAAATGGCTCTTTTCGCCGAAGGGCGTGGGGGTGTTTTATGTGAAGGAGGAGTCGCAAGAACACCTGCGGCCCTTGATCGTAGCAAACGGCTATGAGGACGAATCGGTGCGGCGGTTCGAGAACTACAATACTCGGAACCTTCCCGAGCTCCTGGGCCTTGGGGTCGCCATCGATTTCCACAACCTCCTTGGCGCCGAGAGGAAGGGAAAACGGATCTATGACCTGAAGCATTACTTCAGAGGAAAAATCTCGGACAATCCTGCGTTCAACATCAAAACCCCGGCCCACGATGAGCTCTCATGCGGGATCACGACGGTGGAGGTAGTCGGCCACCGGGTGATCCAGGTCGAGCGGACTCTGGCCGAACAGTACAACATCAACGTTCGACCCATGTCCGGCTTCGGCCTCAATGGGCTCCGGATATCCCTCTCGGTGTTCAACACCAAAGAGGATGTGGACTACCTCGTGGAGGCCTTAGAGGAGATCGCGTCAGGCTGACCACACCCGAGGTGGCATCGGACCTTCCACCGAACAGCCCGACGGTCACCGGCTTGATCGCTCCTTTCGCGGGATCACGACCGTGTGCACCTTGAAGGGCTCGGACTGGGCGGAAACCGGAATGGCCCCAGCCGCGGCCACAAAACTTAGGAGAAAAGCTCTGAAAACCATGGCTTGGGCCTACCTCCTGGTGAAATAGTCCAGATCGAACGTGGACAAGATCAAATAATGGTCGGAAGGGAAGCCCCCCTGGCGCGTCGATATCACTGCGGTCGAAGTATTGGAAAGTCCGGTACCCTTGTAGTACAGCTGGTCGATCCTCCGACCACTGCGGTGAGAGGCTCCGGGGTACTGGTCCACGTCTGGATAAAGGCTCCGGAAACCATCGGTGAACCCCGCTTCCAACAGTGCTCTGGAGGCTGGACTGTCTCCGCCGTCAGTGTGGGGAACAGCGTTGAAGTCCCCTCCGAACAGGGTCGGGATTTGGTCGGATTCCTGGAACCGATGCTGATGGAACTCAAATACCGCAGGGAACTGATCCATCCCATACCAGTTGGACATCACGTACAGGTCCTGCGTGCTGCTGATCGAGACCTTCGTCCCGACATTCTGGAAGGGTGAATCGTCTTGCACGTACAGGTCTCCGATGGGGAACCGGCTGATCACAGAGATGTTCGAACCCTGGTTCAGGTAATCCCAATCGACGGTGGTGGCAAAGAAGTACCCAAGCTCCGCGGCGATGAAGTCTCCGGAAGAGTAGGTCTCCTGCATCATGACCACGTCGACCTTTCTCTCCCGAATCATCTCGGCGATTGCGATCCTGGAATCCCATCCATCCTCCTCGACGGTCCAGTGCTTGCCACCGTGCCAGATATTCCAGGCAGCAGCCGTCAAAGCTTCCAGTTGGTTTTCCACTTCAGGCCCACTGGGCTCAAAAAACTCTGCGTAGGAGGCCCCGACCTCCTCGGGAGACAGGGCGCGGTCCCAATACCCCAGGTTGTCGATCTCGAATTCAGGCGGATAGAGCCTCTCCCGTTCGGCAAACAACTCGGCCGCTTCCTCCCGGATGACAACCTCCCCATCCACTAGGGAATAAACCTTCGAAACCGGCGCAATCCCTGTGAAGTTCAGATTCTGGTGGACCGTATACGGGTTCGACATCAGTACGGATTCGGCCTCCCGGATGGGCTCCCAATCCACCGTCTCCATAGCCTCACGGAAGGCGAGGCTGTCCGCGCCCTGACTAGCCGCAGCATCACCCACCTTCCGGTCGAAAACCCTCCTCGGTTCGGAAATCAGTGGAAGAAAGTCCTCCGGTTGAACAGGGCCAAGATCGAAAGCGTTGAACGCGTCGACCAAGACCTGTAGCTCTTGGGCACCTTTCAAAATGTCAGGCAGGATCCCGGGTCGGGAATCCACTCCGTCGCCTTCCCACCCCACGACCAGCGGATTCGAGTTGGAGAAGTCGAAACCATCGGAATCGCTTACGTGATAAGAAACCCAGTTCACCCCATCAAAAAAAAGCCGGACCTCCGCCAAGGCGCTGTTGTGGGTCATGGTGAGCTGATGCCACCGGCCATCGTTCAGAGGCATATGCTGGCCATTGTCCCGTTCGTAAGTCAGGCGGCGGGAGCCCGACCCAAGGCTCCAAGCCCAGGTCCCGTTCGAGTGATAGAAAACCCAACCCGGCGCCTTCTGGGATTGGAGGCTGTTATCAGGAAACTCCTTTTGCGAGAGGACCACAAAACGCCTGCCTGCCTCTGCATCGGTTCTCACCCAGAACTGGACCGAGAAATCCTGACCACTGCCATTCGGAAGGCCATCGATGTTGTAAGAGACGCTCCCCGACGAGCCTCCCGGCCCGAGCCGGAGAGATTGCCCCTCCAAACCATGAACGAATGCGGTGTTTCCAGAAATGGCACCCGTGTGGGTGGGGTCGACTTGGCCCTCGGCATCTCCATCGAACCGGAAAAAAGCAACAGGACTGGGCGTGGCCTGGAACTCGCCGGCGTCAGTGAAGGCTATTCTTTTCGGCCCTCGGTCCACACCGCCAGCCTGGAAGAAATAAACGCCGCCGGTCAGGACGAAGATGCTCAGGAGCACCACCCCAGGTTTCCTACTCATAGGATCGACCCTCGTTTAGACAGTCCGGCGGGACTCAATACGTTCCCCTACCTCCGCTGCGCCTCCTGCATCAGGACCTCCATGGTCCCTCTCGCCGCGGTGGTGGCCACCTCACGAATCAGTGCTCGATCAGTTTGATCACCGACCTCATAGATCAAAGCCGGAGCTCCGAATTCGCGATAGAACCAGTTCCGAGAAGTGGGAGTGGCGAGCCCACCAGGGGAGTCGTTGACAACGTAGTCCGGGAGATGGGTATCGATGTAATCCAGCCACGGATCGATGATCCCCGCCGGATCGGTCTCGAGATCCCTCTGCAAGGTGTAGAACACGTCACGTTGGGTTGAGTGGAAGTCCACACCGAACCAGAGTTCGTGGCCCGGATCCGCCAGAATCTCAGAGTAGGTCTCCCTGACTACACGGGTCTCGGGCTGGTTAAAGGCCACCCAGTCACGATTCAGGTCCACGCCCCCGGTGTTATGGCGCCAATGACCCAGGTCTACCCCGTCGGGGTTCACCAGGGGGATCACGTGGACACGGAAATCCTCCCGGAATTCCTGAGCCAAAGGAGAGTCCCCGGCCAGCTCTTCCACAAAAGCCAGGAGAGCCATGGTGCCGGTGACTTCAGGGGGATGCTGGCGACCGATGATCATGACGTGCTTCGTGGCCGCCGGATCCCCGAACTGCACCATGGGCATGGCTCTGCCCCGGCCGGAACGCCCCGCGATCGTCTTCGAGATATGTGGCTCCCGTGCGAGGCTGTCGGTCCAGGAGTTGAAGAAGGACGAGGTCATCATCTCTTGTCCCGCAACCCATAGGGTGTCGGGTCCCACGCGGAGGCGGAAGGTCGCCTCGTTGGCATTTCGGTCGATGGCCACGTCGGCTGAATCCAAAGGTGCCCAGGCTTCCCCACCGCGTCTGGCCTCCGGCCAGTACCGGTGGGAACCGCCTTCATACGTGAGGGTGACCTCGATCCATTTCGCGTCTTCCGACCAAAGCTTAAAGGCGTACCACGCGCTGTTGTTGACCGGCGAGTTTTCGGGGCGGAGATGAACCACGAACTCCGAGTCTCCCTCCTGCCAAGCATCGCTGACCCGACCGCCGTCGAGTTCATTGCTGATCCAGACCCCCGATTCGGTGAACCCGATCGTTCGGCGGTGCATGTCTTCGATGGGCCTGGTCTCCGAAATGGCCAGGGTGGGGGCATCGGAAGAGGCGGCGGCACGGCCGCCAGCTTGGGGAGGGCCCCCTCCAGGAGCAACTGGGCTCCCAACGGGCCCGGCCGGGGAGCAGCCTGCGAGGGCAAGAAGTGAAACGCAGAGAGTTCTCTTGTTCATGGGATCTCCCGGGCGTGACGGCCTGATAGGTCGTTGTGGATTGTTCCTTCTCCGGGTTGGAGTGTAGGGCGGAAGGCACCGGCGAGGAAAGGCCGGGACCAGACCCCAGGTCGACACCCAAGCCTGGATCGGCTTTCGTTCGGCCCTCTTCCTTTTCAGCACCGGCGATCCGCCCTCCTGGACCGGGCCACACACCAACCGGCCCGGGAGCCACTTGCGATCCAGCTACTGTGTGATCAGAATCACATAATCCCACCACAACAACAATTAGGTTCGCTTCGACGCAGCTATTTGAACCCTCTGAGGAACGATTCCCATGGTGGATTCAGCCGTCGTACTCTGGGGCCAGACACTGGCCTACACCCTGTACTGCCTGGTCATGATCTCCCTGGTGGGTTGGTTCGGGTACAGGGTCACTAGAGCAACAGAAGGCCCAGGCGTCAGACCCGCTTACTTCTACACATTCGTCGGGTTTCTAGCGGTCCTCGGCGTATCCCTTCACATCATCACCTACAACACAATCCCCTGGACTGCCATGGATCTGCACCGGGGGGACTACACGCCTGACAAGACATTTGAGATCAGGGTGGCGAACCACGAGTTCCAGCTGCCAGCGGAAAGATTGGAGATCGACTGCAGCGAGCTTGTCCTGTTCGATGTGACATCGGAGGACCTCACCTACGGGTTCGGGGTGTTCCGGCCTGACCACTCAATGGTGTTTCAGATGCAGGTCGTACCGGGACACCGGAACGACATCCTCTGGAGATTCGAAGAGGACGGGATCTACACCATTCGGTCCACCGAATACTCAGGGCCGAGGGGGGTGTTCATGATCATGGAAGATGTGGTGGAGGTCACCGGGTGTGGGGTAGCGGACGCCTGATCCGATTCACGTCAACGACCGAGCGATAATCATGTCTTTCAAAGAGACGTTCATGAAGGGTGAGCAGGGGCTCTTCAAACCGGACTCCCTTACCCCCATGCAGAAGATCGTCCTCCGATTCGTCGTTGTGGGATTGGTCTTCTATCTGTTTGCCATTGTCGAGGGGATGATCATGCGGATGTATCAGATCACCCCTCTCCCCTTCGTCAGCGAGGAGCAGTTCTTCGCCATCCTCACGGCCCACCCCCTGGTGGGCATTTTTGGATCGACTTACTCCCTGGTTTGCGGGGCTTTCCTCTTCCTCGTGCCTTACCTCATGAAGAAGCCGCTGTGGAGCATGAAGGCGGCAAACCTCACCTGGATCTTCATCGCCGTGGGAACCCTGGTCTTCTGGGCAGCCGGTTTCATTTCCCACTATGCTCCGCTCTACACGCTCTACTGGCCGCTGCCGGCCGACTTCTCACAGTTCAGCCTTTGGGGCGGCACCATCTTCGTGGTGGGAATCGCTTTGGTGATGGTGGGAAGCGCGCTGTTCGTCATCAACGTGTTCAAGACCATCACCTACACCCCGGAGGGTTGGGAGAAGCAACCGGCGGGTGCCTTGCTGGGGTCGGCAATCGGCTACAGCGGGTTCAAGAACCTGTTCCGACGACGCAAGGAAGAACACCTGGTCCCCCTTCCGGTGGCAGCCATCGCCCGTGGCTCTGTGGACATGGCACTGAACACGACGGTCATCCTCTTCACCGGGGTTCTGATCCTCGTGTATATGGTGGCCGCCATTTTCGGGACCGACCTCTCCCAGACCGCGGTAGACGCACTGCTCTACAAGAACTGGTTCTGGTGGGGTTTGGATCTCATCGCCGATGGCCTGGTGCTCATCTTTGTAGCCGGCACCTGGTACCTGTTGGCCATGATGATCACCGGCAGGAAGCTCTTCATGCAGAACATCGCTCGTGCGGCGCTTCTGGTGGAGTTGGTGGTATCCTGGACGGTGTGGTCCCACCACCTTCTCTCGGACCAAGCCCAACCGGCGATCCTCAAAGTGGTCTCGGGAGAGTTGGTCACCGCCTTCGAGCTCATCACCCAGGGCCTGGCGTTCTTCATCACGTTGGCAACGCTCTGGGCGGCCCGCCCCCTGAAGATGACCAACGAGCTCAAGTTCTTGCTCGGGGGTCTTCTTGGATTCGCCCTGGCGGTCCCCGCAGGCATCATGCAGGCCGACGTTGGTCTCAACCGGATCCTCCACAACACCCAGTGGATCGTAGGACCCCACGTTCACGTGGCCGTCCTGGTAGGCCTGACGATGACCCTGTACGCCGCGATCTACATCCTCTTCCCGATCGTCACCAATGGGGCGAAGCTCTACTCCCAGAAGCTTGCAAACTTCCATTTCTGGGGACACCTCCTTGGCGGGATCGGAATGGGTGCGTTCATGGGAATGGCGGGACTCCAGGGAATGCTGCGACGTTCCCTCTACGTGGAAGGGGAGTTCGGGATCTACATGATCCTGGCAGGCCTCTCCGGAGCGTTGTTGCTGGCAGCGTTCCTGGCCTTCTTCCTGAACATCGTCATGAGCATAGGGCTTCAGGGCGTTATCGGGATCTTCATGCCCGCGAAGCTCAAGACGTCCGACATGGTTCCAGCCGAGTAGGGGAGAGCCGGCTTAGAAGAAAACGACGCGTTGGGTGTGGGTGCGTCGGAAGGCGGATAAGAAGGGGAAGCCGAGGGCCAGGAGTTGGTCCTCGGCTTCTTTTCTTGCCCCCTGTCGCAGCTAGCGGTTTTGTCACCGGACCTCTATTAGTTCTTCAACCACCTTCCCGGTTCCCCGGCCTTCAGAGGCCCTACTCAACATCGGAGGACCCATGTTCAAGCGACTGACCACCGCAGCGGCCCTCGGACTGTTTCTGAGCGCCTGCGCAGGTGGCGCACCAGCCGAACCACCGGCACCACCGCCATTCAATCCCTCTGGGACGTACGATATCACCGTCGCGGCCGAGGGCATGGAGATCGGCGGAGTAATGGTGATCGAAGGAGATGCGGAGGTGGGCTTCACCGGTAGCGTCGACACCGAGATGGGCGGAGCCGCTCTATCCGACATAATGTTGGATGGCCAAACCATGACGTTCTATATCCCCGAAGCCGACGCCGACGTGACCATCGTCTTCGACGGAGACAGCTTCAGCGGCGGTATGACAGGCGCCATGGGAGGAGCCGACTTCTTCGGTACCAAGCGAAAGGGCGACTGAACGAACGGGGCGTGGGCGCTCTTGGAGCGCCAAAGCCTCACACTTTTGGGCACTGACCCGACCGGGAACAGAGCCTAGCCATGGTCCCTTCCGAGGCGGACTTCCTCCCCCGCACCCGACACCTACCGGAGGTCCCGGCCGAGGGAGACCTCCCCCCCCGGATCTATCCTTACGGTCCGCTCCAACTCGCCGTAAGCCACCCTGAATGCCCCTCCGTTTTCCGAGTGTAGCCTGGCCTGGATCAACTCACCTCCGTCCCACGCCAAATCCACCTCCACACCGCCACGGGCTCTCAGACCTCGCACCCATCCGGTAGACCACGCAGCAGGTAGGGCGGGCAGGAACCGAATCAGACTGTTGTGAGACTGGAGGAGCATCTCGGCAATTCCAGCCGTTCCACCAAAATTCCCGTCGATCTGAAATGGAGGGTGGGCGTCCATGAGGTTCGGGTACGTTCCGCCCCCACCACCGTAGGCCAGCTCTGCGTCCGGATGGGTGAAGGTGAGGAGCTCCCGGTAGAGCTTGTGCGCCCGATCCCCATCCCTAAGGCGAGCCCAGAGGTTGATTCTCCAGGCCTTCGACCAGCCGGTGGACTCGTCACCTTTGATCTCCAGAGCCACCCTCGCAGCCTCAGCCAGGTCAGGGGTTAAGTCGGGATCGATCTGAGACCCGGGATGGAGGCCGAACAGATGGGTTTGGTGACGGTGTTGAGGGTCCTGGTCCTCCCAGTCGTGATACCACTCCTGGAGGCTGCCGTCGTCACCGATCTGGTAGGGAACCATGCCCGTTAAGGCCTGATCCAGCTCGTTCCTGAACTCCGCATCGAGATCCAGGAAACCCCCTGCCTCGATCACTTGTTGGAATAGCTCTCTCAACATGGCCATATCGGCCGTGGTGGCGATGGTAGTGGCTCCGGCGTACCCGTCCGGCGTCCGATAGAGGTTCTCCGGAGACGTCGAAGGAGCCGTAATCAGATATCCGTGCGGCCCTTCCACCAACCAATCCAGGGCAAACTCCGCGGCCCCCTTCATCAGGGGGTAGGCGTGCGCCTCCAGGTATTCCAGGTCCTTCGTGAAGGCGTAGTGTTCCCAGAGGTGAGTCGCCAGCCAAACACCGGCCATGTTCCAGTTGGCCCAAACGGGGTGCCCTTGGCCGAAGTCTCCAACCGGATTCGACATGGCCCAGATGTCGGAGTTGTGGGCCACGGACCACCCCCGGGTCCCCCAGAACTCCTGCGCCGTCACGCGACCGGTAACCGAAAGGTTCTCGATGAAGGACAACAGGGGCCAATGCATCTCGGGGAGGTTCGTGACCTCCGCCGGCCAGTAGTTCATCTCCAGATTGATGTTGGTGGTGTAGTTGCTGCTCCACGGGGGCCGCATGTGGGGATTCCAGATGCCCTGGAGGTTGGCCGGTACGCCTGGGGTACGAGAGCTGCTTATCAGGAGGTAGCGGCCGAACTGGAAGTAGAGGGATTCCAGATAGGGATCTGCAGCTCCTTCCGTGTACCGGCGTAATCGTTCGTCGGTCGTAAGGCCAGGAACCGGGTCCTCGCCAAGGTCCAAGGCTACCCGATGGAAATAGCCGGTGTAATCCTCCAGATGGCGCTCACGAAGTGCCTCGTGTCCGAGAGAGGAGGCAGCATCCAGCTGATCCGCAGCGATCCTGGCCTGGTCCAACCCACTTAGACCTGGTTCGACATCGAAGCCGTTGAAGCTCGTGGCAACGGAGATCAAGAGGGTAGCCTGGGAGGCCCCGGAAACGGTGACCTGTCGCCCTACGAACGACGTGCTCCCATCCGTCTCAACCACCTGGGCAAGAACCGAGAAACGAGTCCCCTTCCCTTCTTCATAGACGATGGGATCCGGGATGTTACCCCGGTAGTTTGGCTCGGCGTGAACCGGAGCTTCCCCATGGACGGAGAGGAGCCCTCCCGCTCCGGATGCCTCATGAAGAAGGAGGCTCTCGAATCCGATGGAGAATCCCAGTGTCCCGGGCTCCGAGGCCGAGAGATGGATCACCATCACACGGTCTGGATGAGAGACGAAGGCCTGCCGGTGGAATGTGACCCCCTCCACCTCATAGGTGACATCGGACAGGGCCGATCCAATGTCGAGCGTCCGTTCATAGGCCGAGACATCATCCGAGTGAGCCATCTCCAGGAGGAGGGTACCCAACGGTGCGAAGGACTCTGAGAAGGAGCCCTGGAGTTGCCGTACGAGTCGATCGGCCAACTCCCACTCCTCATTGAACAGAGCCTCCCTTACGGCAGGCAAATACCGATGTGCGCCGGGGGCCATGTATGGGTCAACCGGCCGGCCCGCCCAGAGCGTGGCTTCGTTCAGGTAGATGCGTTCGGAGGTTGCCCCACCGAACAACGCTGCTCCCATTCGTCCGTTCCCCAATAGCAACGTCTCCTCAAAAACCTCGGCTGGTTCGTCATACCGGAGCTCGAGCGTGGGGCCCAGGGTGGTTGTGGATGACCCAAAACCAACGGCGGAATCGGCCTCAGCACATCCCGTGATGCCGGCAGACGCCGCCATCAGCAGGAGGGTGCTCCCTGTCACGAAGCGGGACATGGGGTTGCCTTCCCTCATCGGTCAGGGCCGGTATGCGATGGCGTCGATCTCCACCAGCAGCCCGTGAGCAGGGAGTGAGGCTACCTGAACTGTGGTCCGAGCGGCCTTATTCCCCGCCATCATCCTCTCGTAGACCTCGTTCATTTTGGGAAAGTCCCTCATGTCGGCGAGGAAGACCCCGCATCTTAGGACATGGTCCAAGCTGGATCCAGCCGCCTCCAGGATCGCTGCGATGTTCTGGAACACCTGCTCGGTCTGAGACTCAACATCTGGGCCTGCCAGTTCCCCGGTTTCGGGCACGTTCGCACCCTGACCGGAAACAAAAACCAGCCTGTCGAAGGTCACGCCGGGGGAATAGGGGCCGATGGGAGAAGGGAGACCATCGCCGACCACAGGGCGGTGTTCCTTGGCGTCACTCAAAGCGCACCTCCAATTCACAGATCGATGGGGAACGGGAATCCGAGGACCGACCGGAGCAGCGTAGGCCAGCCCGCTGAAGAGGACAAGTACACCTGCGCCTCACACAGGCGAAAGCCACCGTTGCGGGTCACAGTCAGGCGGAACTACCGTTGACCCTAACCCCGGCAAATCGGGTTACACCGTAAAGACTGACGCCCCGGAGGCGGAAAGGTGGTGCTACAACGTGAGAATCCTCCTTCGGTCCACAACCACACCCCTTGGGCCAATGCTCTTGGGCGCCTCCGAGGCAGGGATTGTTCTCTGTGAGTTCGCTGATCGGGGGGGAGAAGACCGAATCGTGGCCCGTTTGGTCAAAAGGCACAGGTGCGAAGTAAGCCCTGCGGGTGTGTGGCCACCCGAAGAGCACTCCTCCCCACCTCACAGCCCCCACCTCGACCTCCTGGAAGAACAACTCGATGAGTATTTCGCCGGCAGCAGGAGGGAATTTGACATCCCTCTCGACCTCGGGGGCACACCTTGGCAGCGAAGGGTGTGGGCCGCCTTGTTGATGATCCCCTTCGGCGTCACCCGGAGCTACGGCGCCCTGGCGAATGATTTGGGAAAACCGGGAGGAAGCCGGGCGGTAGGGAGAGCCAATGGGGACAACTACGTGGCAATCGTCATACCCTGCCACCGGGTGGTGCAATCAGACGGAGGCCTCCGGGGGTACGGTGGAGGCCTCCATCGAAAGCGTTGGCTCCTGGACTGGGAAGCCGGGACGCAGCAACTCTCACTCTAGCGGGTCGGACGGAAAACTCACTCTGCCCGCAACGCCTCCACCGGATCCACCTTGGAAGCCCTCCGAGCCGGAACGTAGACCGCCGCAAGAGCCACCAGGGCTAGCAGGAGTGCTGTCCCACCGAAGGTGAGAGGGTCTGTGGCCGAAACCCCGAAGAGGAGTGACCCCAGAGCGCGACTTACCCCCCACGCGCCCAGCATGCCCACCGCCAAACCTATCCCTGTGAGGGTCATTCCCTGACTGACCACGGATCGAAGGACGGTCTCACCAGGGGCTCCCAAAGCCATCCGGACGCCGATCTCCGGCGTCCGCCGGCTGACGATGTAGGAAATCACTCCGTAGATCCCCACGGTACCGAGGAGCAAGGCAATCCCGGCTGCAATCCCGAGGAGAAGGACGGTAAAGGAAGTGGCGGCCAAGGCGTTGTCCACGATGTCCTCCACCGTCCGGGGATTGATCAGAGGAAGGCGTGGGTCCACCGCCCGAAGAGCCTCTCGAGCCACGGGGACCATGTCCAGGGGGTCGCCGTTGGTCTGGATGACGACGTTCATGTAACGAGCCGGATCGGGGTTCTCCGCGCTGCCCCTCAGAACAGGGTAGTACACCATGGTAAGAGGCTCCTCGGCGACGCCGTCGAAACGGACGTCTCCTGCCACACCAACCACCTCCCAGGAGGTCTCACTGCCCTGGCTACGGACCCGGCGGCCCACCGCGTTCTGATTGGGCCAGAAGGTCTCGGCCAGGTTGGCGGAGATCACGACCCCCCGGAGTTGGTTCGCTTGATCCTCCCAACTCGGTCCGCGACCTTGGAGCAGAGGTATCCCCATCGTCGCGAAGTATCCCGGGGTGACCGCGCGCATCTCCACGATGGGTCCCAGCTCACCTTCAGGGACCGGATTGTCCTCGGGTTCCAACGCGCTCGCGCTCTTGGAGCCCGTCAGGGGAAGTCCGCTCACGGATCCGAGCCCCTGCACCCCAGGACGGGCCTCCAGCTCCTCGGCAAGCCGCCGGTGGAAGTTCAGTACCTGATCGGCTTCTACGTATTCCGCGCCGGGCAAGGCGAAGCTGAACGTCATCAACCCGGCGGTTTTAAATCCGAGATCGATATTCCGGAGCGCCACGAAGCTCCGGAGCATCAGGCCAGAGCCTACTAGAAGCATCAGTGCCAATGCGACCTGGGCTACAGCCAGGGAACTCCTTGCCCGGTGCGTCTGCCGCCCGGAGGTGGATGACCGGCCCCCGTCTTTCAGGGCGTGGGAGACGTCTGCCCGTCCGTATCCGAAGACCGGGAAGACGCCGAAGAACAACCCCGCTCCGACCGAGATGGCAGCCGTGAAAGCGAGGACGCTTCCGTCGATACCGATCTCCAGGATCTCCGGAAGTCCGGCCGGCGCCACGGCTAGGAGACCCTTCAACCCATAAGCGGCCAAAACCAACCCCAAGAGTCCGCTTCCAACTGCGAGCGTGACGGATTCCGTAAGATACTGACGGATCACATCGGCCCGACTCGCCCCCATTGCTGTTCGCAGGGCCTGTTCCCGCTGCCGAGCTTCTGCCCGGACGAGGAACAGGTTCGCGACGTTTGCGCACGCGATAAGGAGGACAAAGCCGACCGTACCGAGAAGCACCCAGAGGATGTCCCTCATATCCTCAACGTATAGGTCTTTGAGGGGTTTGATGTCCGGTGCCATGCCGATCTGATCCAGCGTTTCCCGCCCGAACTCGTCTGGATTCTCATCGGCGAACCGATAAAGCAGATCCTTCATCTCCGCCTGAGCGACCTCGATGGTCTGGCCCTCTGCCAGCCGTGCGGCCCCGATCAATCCCAGGCTCCCGGCGTCTGGATTGGTCGGATCAATGACCAACGGGACCCAGAGGTCCTCGCCCGAGACCTGAAAGCCTTCTGGCATCACGCCGATGATTTGTCTCTGGACGCCGTCCATCTCCACCATGCGACCCAGAATCGTCGGATCTGCGCCGAAGGCGCTGGTCCAAAGGGAGTGCCCCAGAATCGCCACTGGTTCGGCTCCGGGCCGGTCGTCGCCCTCGGAAAAAGCCCGACCCATGAAGGGCTGGGTCCGAACGACATCGAAATATCCCTGGGTGACCCGGCTCGCCGAGAGCTGTTGAGGTTCACCATCGGAGATGAGGTTGACGCTCTCATCGGTGAAAACAGCAAAAGACTCGATGGCCTGAGCATGCTCGAGGTAATGGAGATACGTGGCCTGGGAATGGGGGATCACGGGCACGTTTACGCCGAGCCCCGGGGCCTCGTGGTTGTAGCTGAGGATTTTGTCGGCGTCGGGAAAAGGGAGGGGATTGATCAGAACACCATCAACAACGCTGAAGATGGCGGTGTTGGCCCCGATCCCGATGGCCAACGTCAAGCCTGCGAGGGCCGTAAAGAACGGCCGCCTCAGTAGCCCCTTCACTGCCGCCCGAAAGTCACGCCACATCGAATCCATCGTCCACCCTTCCGTTCTCAAATACAGTGCGTCGGCGAGAGCTCCCCATGCGTGGGTCATTGTCCCCCCACTGGCGGCGAGCTCGGCGTCCCATTCTTCGATCCAATCCCCACGCACGATCCCGGGGACGAGGACCGATACCGCCCGGACCCAAAAAGTCGGGAAGTTCATAAAAAGGGTGTTGCGAAGAGGGGGCGAGCCCCGTTACGAACGCCACGGGGCCATATGAAAGGCGGGGCTTCGAGCCGAGCTTGCGAGACGACCGAGCGAAGCGAGGTCATCGCATAGCCATGCGCTACGTCGAGAAGCCCCAACGAAACAGATGGCC
>JANQDZ010000059.1 GCA_028278645.1 Longimicrobiales bacterium
AGGGCTATCCGCGGCCGAGAGGTCTGGTGAGTAGTTACCAGGACTTCGAGGGGAACGGACGACTGATGAACGTCTCAGACCTCACGATCCATTCCGCCGCGCTTTTCTCGGGGAACGCCGGGATCATTGGGACGTCAATCGATTTCGCGACCTTCCTTGAGGGGCTAATGGCAGGCCGCCTCGTCAACCGGGAAACCCTCCGCTGGATGTTGGATACGGAGGATTCCGGTCCATTTGGTCTCGGATTGACCTTCAAGAATACTCCCTTCGGGGAAGCAGTTGGACACAGCGGAGCCGACACAGGGGTACTGAGCGAGGTGCGCTTCTGGCCGGAAGGGTCTGTCACAATGGTCCTCCTCAGCAACGGTGGGGACTCTGGACTTCCAGAAAAGCTATTTCTCGAACTCTGGGAAGAGTTGATGAGTGTGGTTTGGGGAGAAGCCGATACGAGGTCGGGATCGGCCTGATCACACCTCTCATTCTTGAGGTGAGGGGGGCTGAAGTCACGCCGACTTCCGGTACTGGTTTGGTCGGGGCGCAGCGGGGCTGTCAGAAAGGGGCCCGTACATGTTGGGGGTACTCCGGAGGTCGTGGTTTCGGCACAACCCCTTTGTTCCTATTGATCCGCCGTGGTCTGCAATCCTGCTGGAGGTTTTTTGCAGTGCTCTCTGGCCCAGGATGAGGACCTTTCAGAGTCTGCAGCCTCAAAAACGCTGGGTTTAGTCGGATCGCTTCTTCGGGGGAGGTCAGCGATAGGGAGGTTGCATGCGGAAGGAAGGCTCACCCGGCTTGCCTCAGCGATTGACCCAGGGTGACCGTGCTCCGCGCCTGAGACTCCCACTCAGACACCGCCACAGAGAAGCTTGGCCGTGGATCGTTGCAGATCTCGTCGGCTCTTTGGTCCTTTCGAGACCGGGCTACTTCTGAGGAGAAGAGGAGATCGGGGGCTTCCAGGACTCCCTCTTCCACTCCGCTGCCAAGATCCCCAGTATGTCCCGCAACCCTGTCCCTCTTTGATCATCTTCCTACCATCCGAGGAGAGGGGGTCGGTTGTCAACCGGGATTAGATTGGGGGTGGACTGCCTCGCCTTTTTCTCAGACGTCCCTGGGTCGGGGGCGGCGATGAATAACCGATGGCTACGGCCAACCTTGGGCCGGCCCCGGAGCGCTCTCGGGGTTCATTCCCTTCCCTCACCGATTACCGTGGCATCGACCCAGTAGGGCTGGGAGTCCCCTTCCCGAGTGCTGATGAAAAAGAGAAACCGCCCGTCTTCTGTTACGATTGGGCAAAGTTCGTGCGAAGGGGAATTTAGCGGCTCCAGTGGCCGCGCTGTGGTCCAAGATCCGTCCGTTTCACGAAAACTCACCAAGAGATCAGCATAGGGCGAAACGGTGTAGTTGACACGAGAGAAAAGTAGGTAGCTTTCGTCAGGCGCAATAAAGGGTGTGAGCTCTTTGACCTCTACAGAAGGATCATTGATCACTTCACCCATCGGAGTCGGATCTGAGTATCCGTCGGCTGTCTTCTTAGCGAAGAAAATGTCACCCACATCTCCGGTCTCATCCAACCATCCAAAATAGAGTGTTCCCGCGTCGGATATTGAAAATTGCCAATGCATGTTGTGGCGGTTGATGCTCGGCGGAAGGGGCTCAGGATTTGACCACCCCTTCCCAACTCGATCCACGTACCAAATGCTCTCTTGGATCCTTTTTTCAACTCCTGCAGGGCTCCGGTTCTCGGTGAAGAATAAGCGATCTCCGGTCGGGCCAAAGAACGGGTTGTCCGAACCGTTTGAACTTCCGAAGGCTACCGTCCGGGGTTCAGTCCAACGCCCGCCGATCTGTTTGGAGGTGAAAAGGTCTCTCATGTCGGCACCCATCTGTTTCCAGAACACCTCCGATCCGTCCGGGGAGAATACCATAGAGCTGTGGAGTTCCCCTTGAATGATACCGGGGGAAAAACGTTGTGGCGACCGGCCAGGTTTGGGTTGGCCTAAGTACTCTCCTGACAAGTCTGAGAAGGGTGGGTCATCTTCGGGAGAGGTTGTTCCCCGCCCGCAGGAAAGCACGACGCAAGCCAGAAAGATCGCTAAGAACCTCATTATCTTTTTCTCCAAGCCGGGCACCAGGCATTTGGCTCTTCCGGGTCACACTGGCCTGCGAGGTCGACCGCCATTTTCTCGGGCCCGCGATCAAAATGTCATTGGGGGGCCGAACCAACGCCGAACATCTCACACCGATTTCTAGAACGGTTTAGGGTCTCCGGCCTACCATTGGGAGGTTTCCGCTAGATCGACGTGGCGCCGGTTTCTCTGGGAACACGGTTCGGTTACCGGCCCTGAAGGGATCGTTTTCCGAGAGGAGCGGCTGGGTCCGGTCCTCACAAGCGCATCCGACGAATGAAGGACCCGTCGTTCAGCCAGGTCCTGCCCCGTCTCGGCGGCTGCTTCGGCCGCTTCTGGCCCTGCCTCCGCCAGATCCGTTCCACTCGCCTACGGTTCACCCGGCATCCATACCTCCCTGGTCTGCCTTCGATTGGCCAATACCTACGGCTCGGTCCGGTCTCGTTTCAGTGCGTCAGGTCAGGTGTCCTCATAGTCCCACGGGCAACGGATATCGACGCCATTCCCACCCTTCCCATTCTCCGGCTCCCACTTCGGCTGTACCTGAGCTTGCCGTGCTCTTATCCTCCGTTCCCCCCGGCAGAGACCAAACGCTCCAGTAGACCCTCATACTCCTTCCATGAGACAGGCTTCTCAGGGGGGCCATACCAACCGGCGAAGACTTGATGGGCAACCACCATCTCCATCTTTGGGAGGACGGTGAGGTACTGTCCGTATGCACCTCGGTACGTGAAGGCCCCAGCGAACGGTCCGTCGGTGGCGGGATCTTCCCAGGTCCACCAGTAGTAACCGAAGCCAACAAGTCCTTCCCTCAAGGACTCAGGGTGGAGTTGCCTCCGAGGAGTTCTGATTCTTGTGACCCGATCAACCCAACCGACGGGAAGAACCTGTTGGCCTTCCCACTGACCATCCTGCAGCATTAGCTGGCCAATGCGAGCAACGTCCCGGGTGGAGAGATAGACCTCATACTTTGGGAAGCCGGATCTCGTGGGGTCTCCATCCTTCTTGTGTCTTTTCCATCTGAAGTCTTGGAAACCTATAGGTCCGCCAAGGTCTTCGTGCAAAGCTTGGTAGAAACCCCTTCCGGTAAGGAGTTCGAATACGCCGCAGGCGGCGAGTGACCCCCACGAATGGAGAGAAAAACGGGTCCCCGGCGTCACCGACCCCCGTGGGGGATGGTCCGGTGAGTCCCAAAGGAAGACGGATGGATGGTACACACCGGAACGCCCGCTCAACAAGTCCCCTACCGTGGCCGTCTTTTCAAGGGCCAACAGCCCCGCACGATCATCGATCCCCAATGACCCGATGGTTTGCCCGAGGTTGATGGATCCCTCGGAAACGGGCGTACCGAACAGCAGAGCGAGAATCGCGGTTCTGGCTTCCCCAAGGTACCCCCTGGCGGTGATGTCCCCATATTCGAAAAGGACCTTCCCGCCCACCAGGACAATGAGGCCGGTGGTGCCGAGAGTCTCCAGGAGGGCGCTTAGGTCCGCGAGGGTGGCTTCCTCGAATCCGATCTCAGTCGGGTGATGCCATCGGTCCAGACGGTCTCCTGGTAAAGGGTTAAGCGCAGGAATACCCTTGACCAGCGCTGACGAAACGAGCCCCGCGGCGAGAAGAGCAAAGAGCAAGGTGGGTTTCTTTGGTTTCATCTACCCTCCATCGCTAGTTAAACTAGGGTCCGTGAAATGAGCCACAGTCGCGGCTCCGGGTTCAGTTCTCCTTAAGAACCTGGACCGGATCCATTAGAATGGCTCGCCGGGCTGGTATGTTGGATACGACGGCACCGATCGTGAGAAAAAGGCCGGCTATCATCCCAAGTAGGGACGGATCGATGGGATCGGCGCCGTAGAGGAAGCTCCGGATCAGAGAACAGGCGACGACAGCCAACGGAATGCCCAGTCCGAGCCCGACGACCACCGGAATCAATCCAGACTTGATGATGGAAGCCCGGACCTTCGCGGGTGGTGCTCCCAGGGCTCCGCGGATGGCGTATTCCTTCCATCGCTGAGCCACTGAGATGGAGAGGCCCCCCACCAGCCCGACGGAGGCCAGGAACAATCCGATAAAGCCCAATCCGCCGGCGAACGCAGCTGCAAACCGACGAGGGAGGAGATGGGCACCAATGAGTTGAGCATAGTGTGCGTTGATGGTAAGAGGGATATCAGCATCCAGCACCCTCACGAACTCACCAACCTCTCGCTGGCTCAGGCCGCAGTCGTCAGTCGCCCTCAAGATGAGGGAAGCCGTCGGGTTGAAGTATTGGGCTCTGGGGAGGTAGACGGCAGCGAGGGGGGATTCACCAAGCGAAATGTACTTCCCGTTTTGGGCCACTCCGATGACCTCGAAAACCGAGTCCCCTTGACGGAGACTCTGGCCGATGACTCCCCCCCTGGGCCAGAGGATGCTGGCGACTGTTTGATTGACGATGGCCACCGGCGCGGAGTTCGGACCATCACCTGAAGTGAACTCACGTCCCTCCAGGATCCGGATTCCCAATGTCTCGAAGAACCCGGGGGACACGCCTAAAATCCCCGCTTGGACTCCACCGGACCTCTGAGTTGAAGCGAAACTCTCCGCCCGTTCAGGAGGTGAGACGAGGGGGAGGAAATCTGCGAGGGCAGCCGACGCGACCTCTGGATGGCGCCGACTCAAGTCCAGGAGTCGATCGAAGAATACCTTCCCCTCCTCCCCTCCGTATTCCTGGATTCCCAAGTCAATTGTGGCCACTTGAACTCCGGTTGGCACAAAGCCCAGGTCGATCGAGCTGGCTCTTTCCAAAGCCGTGGCCAGGGACCCGCTTCCGGTGAGGAGGACAACAGCACCTGCTACCTGGGTAGCGACCAGCAGTTTCCGGACCGTTGTCCCCATTCCCCTCTGGAGGCGTCTGTGTTTTAGAAAGGGATTATCCCCGCCGCGGATGAGAAGGAAACCCGGGCCCAGACCGACGATCAGACCCGAGAAGAGGGTCACCATCAGGGATAGTGCAAGGACTCTCAGATCCGGTGTGAAGTTCCCGATGAGAGGGATCCCTACAGGGAACTCCACCTTCCCCAGGGCCTGGGTCCCCAAAACCGCGAGACAAGTCCCACACAACCAGCTTAGAAAGAAAAGGAGGATACTCTCAATGAGGATGTGGAAAAAAACCCGCCGCCTGCTTCCTCCCACCGCCATCCGTATCGCCATTTCGCCAGCCCTACCGAGTGTTCTGGAAAGCAGGAATCCAGCCGTGTTTGAGCAACTGACGAGGAGGATGGCCGCTGAGAGGGCGAGCAAAAAACCCAAATAGATGGATACGGGCCCTCTGAATTCTTCGAAACTTCGCTCCTGAGGTTCGACGATGAGGACCTCTGAAGCCCAGTCAACCGGGTTGGTTTGTCGTAGGGTCGCGACCGTCCGTCCGGCCGCCGCCCGGACCGTTTCAAGCGATGCTCCGTGGGATAGACGACCGATCGCGAGCACTTCGGGCTCCTTCGACCCGCTGCTGGCGGTCGGCCCTTGTTCGTCGAGGCGGATCCAGAGGCTGATTCTGTAAAGCGGGAGATGGCCGTTAAATCCTTCTTCGGCGACCCCAATGATCGTGAAACTCCTTCGGTTTAAGGAGATCGATCTACCAAGGACTGAGCGGTCCCCGCGGAAACGGGTCCTCCAGAGCCGATGGCTCAGGACCACGGACCCGGACGGGAGAGCGCCTTGGCTGAAACCGGGATCGAACAGGAGTCCAGCCGCCGGCTTTGTGCCCAGGACAGAGAAGTACTGGTCAGACACGGCCATGGCAGCGACGATCTCGGGCTTCCCCCCGGAGGAAGCTGATAGGCCTACCTTCGAAAGCGTTGCTGCGGCGATTGCCTCCAACCCGGTGTCCGTTCCCTGAAGAGCAGAAAAGGCCTCCAGCGGCATTGGACGGCCAGACCTCCCCGATCGGTCACCCACCCTCAGAGCCACTAGGTCTTTCGGTTTCTGGACCCCGGGAAGGGGGCGGACCAGGACGGAATCGGCAATACTCACTGCCGCCGTCGCTGACCCAATTCCAATCCCGAGGGTCACAACGCTGGTGGCCACAAAAACAGGGGACCGGCTCCAGGATCTAAGGACCGACGAAATGTCTTGAAGAATCGCAACAACCAAAACGGGCCTATCCAATCTGACCAAGTTTAATTCTCCCCCGGTCCAGCCTCACGCCGGGCCCCGGGTTCAGGCCCCCGGGTGTCCGCTCGGATTTGATCTCGCCAACCTGAAACCACTTGCATTGCACCGGTTGTTGGCTTGCCAGGAGAGCCGCTTCGTAGCTCGCATCTCCTCGGCGTCCCCACCCCAACGCCCTCCACGAACCACACGGCCTCTTCCATCGGACTGGATCGGGTTGACTCTTTCCAGTTCTGGGTATGGAGAAAAGGTATCGTGTACCCACTCCCAGGCGTTTCCGGCCATGTCGAACAAGCCCAAGGCGTTGGCGGGAAACGCACCAACGGGAGTCGGTCCCGCCCGTTCCGGCCCGGGTATGAGGTAAGAATACTCCCCCGATGCTGCGTCGAAGGATGCGGTCCTAGCGCTTGCCGTTTCTAGTCCGTTCCCGAAGCGGACCTCATTCCCCCCCTCGCGGGCGGAAAACTCCCATTCAGCTTCCGTCGGGAGTCGGTAACCCATCACCGAGGTGATGTCGGAGGTCGGCCTCCCAGTGGAGTCAAGCAGGGCACCGGCCCCGACGTCGTACGCTTCCGGTAGGCCTTCGATTCTACTCAGCCAGTTCACGTAGTGTGCGGCATCTTCCCAAGAAAGGCAGACTGCCGGATGGAGGTCTTCCAGATCGAAACCAGGGGCCTTCCATGAGAGATTCTCGTCGAACCCAAAACGCCCCGCCGACCGATCCCACCAGTTGCAGCCGCCAAAGAGGAGCGTCTCATCCACTAGGGCCCGCCGAGCTTGGAAGGAAAGGCCCTCCCCCCTGGCGGCCAGTTGAAGGAGGCTGTCTTGGGCCTGCCGGTTCACGGGCAATTCGGCGGAGGTTGTATACCCGGTCTCTGTGACGAACCGGCGGAACTGCGAAACGGTCACCTCATGCTTGGCGATCCAAAAGCCGGTCAACTGGACCGAATGCGTCGGTTGCTCCTCCTCGCCCCCCTCTCCCTTGGTATCTCCCATCAGGAAAGATCCGCCGTTGACGTACACCAACTCTGTTCCGTCCGCGGCAAGCTGGCCCTGGCCGAATGTCTGACCAGGAAGGCAGGTCATCCAACAGACCAACCAAAGCAGGGTGGATATGAGGTCTGAAGGGATCGTTCGGCACGCCGTCATTTCGTCTCCTCCAAGTCGGGTCGCTGTGGGTCTTGTCTAGTTCTAGGCTAAGCGTAGATCTTCGATATATAGACACTCTATATATAAGTTGTCAATAGAATCCTGCGGGCTCGGTGCTGGTTGCCAGGCCGGTTGACCTTAGGGGCGCGAATCGGTGGGTTCAGGCCCTGTGTTTTCCAAGAGTCCTGCCGCGATTCCCTGCCGGACCAATGTGGCCCAGGAACTCAACTCTTCCCGGGCGAGGATTCGGCCTTTTGGTGTTATCGAGAAGAAACGACGAGGTCGGTTGTCCGAGGGGACCCATTGGGGCGGCTCCTCTATTTCTTTGATCAATCCAGCGCCCGTCAGGGCTCTGAGGCAGGGGTATACCGTTCCCAACGAGGGCTGGATCCGATCTTCCGTTCTCTCCTTGATCACTCGAAGGATCCCATATCCGTGGAGGGGGCCATCCACCAAAGCCAGAAGGATCAGAAGGGAAACTCGGGTCATCGGGCCCATCTCTTGGAGTCTGCTGGTGGCGCGACAGTTTCACCAATATCTGAAACGCAGTCGTCCTCTTCCTCTACCAACCCTGCTCCAACAGGCATCACTTCGACGTTTTGGTATCCTTTCCGAAAACGAGTCTATCCAGACTTCCTGAAGCTGGATTTGGGGCTAGATGGAGGGCCCCGGTGAGGACAAAGAAGAGGCTCAGGATCGGAGATAAAGTGGGGGGATGACCGCGACGATGGCAGACGCGGCCGAAGCTATGGGCCATAACGCCAGCCTACACCGGAGCTGTTTTCCTATCCACCGCAAGCCCAGAAGGCCCCGAATCTGAAGTTCGGACTAGACTCGCCTTAAGGACGCGGGCCGGACCTAGATCGAGGAGACTGGTGGCGGTCTCCTCTCAAGCGGGTAACCTTACCCCGGCCCCTCCCCCGGACTTGAAGCCCCCAAAACGCTTGACACCGTGGAGATCAGTTTCTAATGTGTGCCAGATATTAATTACACTTTGCAGAAAAAATAGAGGACGATGTCACCGAGAGATTATCCGGGGGAATTCGAACAGGCGGTTTTGCTCACGGTAGTCCGGTTGAAAGACGCCGCCTACGGTATGGCTATCCTGCAGGAGATCGTCGACCGAACCGGCCGCGAGGTCGGAATCGGGTCAGTGTATTCGGCTTTGGATCGGATGGAGGCGAAGGGATTCCTCTCCTCCACCTTGGGGGACCCTACACCGGAGAGGGGAGGAAAAGCCAAACGGTACTACCGCATTGAAGAGGCGGGCGTCGCGGCCCTCCTCAAGGCCCGTTCGATGTATTCCGCCCTCTGGGAGGACCTGACATTGGGTGGGGAGGGGATGGAATGAAACCAGCGAAGGGAGGTGATGGGAAGAGATCTGTCCCCCTCCCTCCTCCTCGCTGGGCGGAGCATCTCCTCCGCCTCCTCACTCCCGCTCGATATCGGGACGAGATCTTGGGGGATTTGCGGGAGGGGTTTGGCGTCCGCAGGGAAACAGACGGGCGAGGCAATGCCGTTCGTTGGTATCTCCTTCAGATTCTGATGTCCCTTGGCCCTTGCCTCGCTTTTCGAATCAGGGCTCCACGAAGCTCCCGCCGGGACCTGACACAAACGGGGAACACCATGATCGGTATCTTTGGGCAGGACTTCCGGTATGCAGCCAAGTCGTTTGGGAGGCGGAGGACGTTTTTGGGATTGGCAGCTTCAACGCTCGGACTCGGGATCGGACTCTCGACCGCCATGTATAGCGTGGTTCACGCAGTCTTGGGGACGGCCCCGGACTACCAGGACCCAGAGAGGGTGGTGTCGATCTGGCAACGTGTTGAAGGAAGGGCCGGACAAACGAGGACCGGAGAAACCAGGCTGCAATTCCCGCAGTACGTCGCACTTCGTGATAATTGTCCGGCCTTCAGCGGTGTGGCTCTTTACGCCGCCGATTGGGGAGAGAGCGCACTGGCCGGTCCTGACGGGCCCGTTCCGGTCCGGGTGGGCGCCGCCACGGCCTCCCTTCTTCCGACCCTCGGGATTTCGCCTCCTCTCGGTCGTTGGTTCCTGCCAGAGGAAGAAGGTGACCGGGCGGGGCCTTTATCTCAAGTCGTCGTCCTGAGCCATAGCACCTGGGCAGTCCGTTTCGGGGGGGATCCAGAGCTTCTCGGACGACCGGTCGTACTCAACGGCATCTCGTACACGGTTGTTGGGGTCCTCCCTCCGGGATTCCGGATGCAGTGGTTGAGCAATTCCGTCAATCGAGCTGCTGATCCGGGTCCGAGGGATTTTTGGGTACCCATCGGGGCTCCCGGCTGGAATGAAAGACCAGGATCGACCATGTGGGAGGCCGTAGCTCGTCTGGCTGAGGGCGTCACAATCGAACAAGCACGAGTTGAGGCTGGACCGATTTTAGCTGCGGTTTGGGACCGACCGGCCGAGGCGGTGGTGATCCCCCGCACCACGGACGAAGCGAGAGGGATCCGGTCGCCGATCCTCCTCCTCTTTGGTGCAAGCGGCATCCTGCTCTTGATCGCATGCGGGAACGTAGCCTTGCTGTCTTTCGCAGAGACCGCGAACAGAGGCGAGGAACTCGGGATCAAGACGGCAATCGGGGCGGGCCCCGGCCGGATCCTCCGTCAGGCTCTCGCAGAAAGCCTGATTCTTGGCGCCTGTGGGAGCGCCATCGGAGCACTCGTCGCGATGTGGGCCACGCCCGTGCTGGTCTCCATGGCACCAGCGATTCCCAGACTCGATGACGTTGGAATCGACGGTTGGGTCCTCGGATTCGCTACGGGCCTCGGAGTCCTGACCGGCCTGGTTTCCGGCGTGGGGCCAGCCCTGCTGCATTCGCGGGACTCGGCCTCTCCCTTATTTTTGGCCCGTGGTTGGAAGACGCCTTCTCCAAGCCAGAAGATTGGGAAAGCAGTACTCTCCGCGGAAGTCGCGCTGACATTCATACTGTTGGTTGGAAGTGGTCTATTTGTCGAGAGCGTGCGCCGGGTCGGGGAAGTAAGCCCAGGGTTCGACGCGGAGGACCTCGTAGGTCTGAAAGTGGTTCTGCCAAGGGGGCAGTACCCATACAAAGACCAGGCGGCGACGGTTTTCATGGAAAGGGTCCTGTCTGAAATCAGGGCCGCTCCGGGCGTCGGTTCGGCTTCGGCGGTGAACGAACTCCCTTTCCCCGGCCGAGTCTCAAGATGGGCCGGCCGATCGGATCCGAATGATAGTTCTTCTCTCATGCCCAAAGTTTATCATGTCGCGCCCGGCTACTTCGACCTCATGGGGATTCCAATGGTCGAGGGCCGGGATTTCTCCTCCGATGACAACCTTGACTCACCCCCGGTCGCGGTGGTTGGCGAGTCTCTCGCGCGGGCTTTGTGGGGAAACGCGTCACCTATAGGCAGGCTTCTTTACTATCCGATCGAGGCGGTTCGGGTAGTGGGAGTCGTCCGAGACGTCCGCCAGGTCGTCCTGGGTGAAGCGCCCCCTCTGACTTTTTATGTTCCGCATGCCCAGCACAACCGCCCAGAACTCACCTTTGTCGCCCGCACTCACGTGGAGGCCTCGGGTATCCTGCCCGCACTTCGAAGCGCAGTGTGGGCGGTGGACGGTGGGATCGTAGTGAGTGAGGGAGGTAGCCTGGAGGACGCGGTGGCCCGCTCCACTGCCGGGCTGCAATTCAGGACGGTCCTTATGGTGATCTTCGCCGCCCTGGCGGCCTTGCTGGCTTCGGTGGGCATCACGGGGTTGACTGCGAGGAGCGTGGGTATGCGCTCCAGGGAGCTGGCGATCCGCCAGGCCCTCGGAGCCGAGGACCGGCCGTTGGTCGCCGGGATGGTAGGGGAGATCCTTCTTATCGCGGGCATCGGCATCGGCCTGGGGGTGCCAGGAGCCCTGATCTTCGGTTCTGCAATGGCATCGCTTCTCGTGGGTGTAGACACCTTCGACCTGACCGTGATGGGGATCGTGGTCTCATTGACCTTCTTCGGTTGCGCCTTGGCGAGTTTCATACCAGCCAGGAGGATCGTGAGGCTGGACACGATGAGCGTACTGAAGCGGGAGTAGCATCGACGACGAGGTGGGGACTTGTGACGAGCCCGTGGAGTCCTGCACCAGGCTGGCTTCCCGGCGATGAAACCTATTTTGTGGGGGCTCCGCTGAAAATCCGAATATTGGATCCCGGGCGCAAGCTGCGGTCACGGTAGGTCCTTCCAGGTTGTCTAGCACGCTCCGCACCGACTCGATCACGGTTGGAATCAGAGGTGCACGGACCTGGGGTTTCGTATGCTCGAGGGACTCCATGATGGCTCGGCAACTGACACTGCCCCCCAAAGCAGCTCTCAGGTCAGCCCAAAAGGTACCTCAATACGACAGTCCCGCTGGATCAGAAAACGGGGGGGAAGAGCCCTCAGAATGGCCAAGCTGCTCCTCTTTCGTCGTCTCGGTGTCGAGGTACTCCAGGCGCACACCGTACATGGGAGGCCGGTCCAGTTCGGAGGTTCTGCGTTCAAGGTGGAGCACCTCACAACGAGCCGGTCGTGACCCCGCGGTCCTCGACGTCCTTCAGGAATACTCACCTGCGCTTGCCCTCCTCGCGCCACTCGAGCCAGAGCTTGGCGTCACGCCCGTCCTCGAAGGTGCGGACCCAGGTCCTGACACCAGCGGCGATTGGCGGCCGCTCGTGGCTTGACTTCCTAGACAATGCCGACAAAGTTATGTTGAACCCCATTATGTAGACAAAAGGAGATCGCGGTGACCAATCGAGCGGCCCTGGGTGAATTCGAACACCTTGTTCTTGCGACGGCGCTGCGGGTCAAGGATGCCTACGGTGCCGAGCTGATGCGCGAGCTAGAGGAGCGTACAGGAAGACAGGTGCAGGGCGGATCACTCTACGTGACGATCGACAGGCTGGAACGAAAGGGATTCGTTGTCACACGACTTGAAGACCCCAATGGTAGGCGAGCTGGACGACCAAAGCGGTATGTCGAAGTGACCGCAGCGGGCGTTCGGGCGCTGGCAGAGCAGCGTGACGCCCTGCTGCGGGCCTGGCAAGATATAGAACAAACGCTGGACCGAGCATGAGCACCCGGCCCCCAGCGTTCCTGCGCCGCCTATTAGAGTCGATCCTTCCGCCCGGACCGATACGCGAAGGCCTCGTTGGCGACTTGGATGAACTCTATGCAGAGCGAACGGCCCAGGGCCGTCGCCTGACGGGCGCCTGGTACTTGCGGCAAGTTGCCTCCGCAGCGGTACGATACCGCGGCGGTCGCAGGGGCAACGCCCGCAAGGGTGGGAGCTGGTTCGACGGCCTGTTTTTCGACCTGAGGGTCGGAGGCAGGATGTTAGTGAAATTTCCCGGACTCACGATTGTCGGCGGTATCTCGATGGCGTTCGCAATCTGTGCCGGCATTGTCATCTTCGAGCTCGTCACGGCTTTTGGATACCCCACGCTTCCGGTGCCCGCGGGTGAGCGCGTTGTCCAGATCCGGAGTTGGGACCTTGTCGCGGGTCGGCCGGAGGAGCGGGTCCTATACGACTTCGTCGTATGGCGCGATGAACTCAGGTCGGTCATCGAGCTCGGCGCGTGGCGTGACGTCACACGGACGATGATCGATGCCGGGGGTGAGGGGCGCGCTGTCCACGCAGCGGAAATCACGGCCTCAGGTTTCCGAGTCGCGGGAGCTGCACCACTCTTGGGCCGCGTCCTCGCTTTGACTGACGAACGGCCAGGTGCGGCGCCCGTAGCTGTCCTCGGCTACGAACTATGGCGCAGTCGGTTCGGCGGCGATCCAGAGGTCGTGGGTCGGAGCGTTGAGCTTGGGGGTCAACGGACAACAATCGTGGGAGTCATGGACGATGGCTTTGGCTTCCCGGTCTCCCACCAGCTCTGGATGCCGCTCCGGGTCCCGACCGGGAACCAGGAGCCGCGTTCGGGCCCCCCGATCAGGGTATTCGGCGAACTCGCCCCCGGCGCTACCCTCGAGACCGCCCAGGCGGAACTGACCGCGCTCGGGGGGCGAGCAGCGGTCAACTCCCCTGCCACGCATGAGTTCTTACAACCGCGCGTATTGTCTTATTTGAAAGGGTTCTACGAGCCGTCAGCGACGGATCTGGTCCTGGCGTACTCGATCTTCTTCTTCGCGCTCATGCTGGTCGTTGTCATCTGCGGGAATGTCGCCCTCCTTCTGTTCGCGCGAGCGGCGACGCGCGAGAGCGAACTCGTAGTGCGGAGTGCCCTCGGAGCGGGTCGCGGCCGAATCGTGGCCCAGATGTTCGCTGAAGCTCTCGTGCTCGGTGGCGTGGCCGCGGTTGTCGGGCTGCTGGCCGCGCGCTCAGTTCTCGCGATGTGGGGCGTCGATTTCCTGGAGGGTAACATGGGCCGGCTCCCTTTCTGGATCGACGTCGGCCTTTCACCCGCGACGGTCCTTGTCGCCATCGGGCTCGCCGTCCTCGGGTCGGCGGTCGCAGGGATCTTGCCCGGTATCACGGTGACGCGTGGGATGGGATCTCGCTTGAGACGTGCGGCGGCCGGGGCGGGCGGGGTGCAGTTCGGTGGGATCTGGAGCGCGGTGATTGTCGTACAGGTGGCGGTCACGGTGGCGTTCCCGTCGATTGCCTACGTGCAGTTCTGGCAAGTACGCCACACCCAGACGTTCGAGGCCGGATTCGCCGCAGAGGAGTACTTGACGGTACGTATCGAGCAGGATGCTCCAATCCTTTCGGGGTCGGAGGCCGATTCGGCTCGTCAAGTCCCGGCGGTTTCGCTTGCTCTCACTATCGACGAGCTGCGTCGGCGCCTGGAGGCTGAGCCCGGAGTAGGCGGAGTGACATATATCGATCGCCTGCCGCGCACCGGCCACCGCGACTACGAAATCGAACTGTCTGATGCTCCGCTCGTGACGGCTCAGGCCCTCGGTGGCTCGAGCCCGCTTCCGCCACTTCGGGAAGCGGATGTCGCCCTCATCGATCCAACTTATTTCCATGTACTGGGGAAGGATGTGGTCGCCGGCCGCGCGTTCAACGGGAACGACCTTGCTCCTGGGACAAGGGTCGTGATCGTCGACCATGGCTTTGTGGACCAGGTGCTTCAGGGACGAAATGCCCTCGGCCAACAAGTCCGTTTCGTGGATGATGTCCCGTTTGAAGCCGCTGAGGGCCCTGGCTCGTGGTACGAGGTGGTGGGTGTCGTGGAGGAACTCGGGATGGGTGCCCCCTGGAAGCGGGGACGCGCCGCCGGGCTCTATCTCCCCGCTACTCCCGACCGACTTGAAACGCTTCACATGATGGTACACGTGCGCGGCGATCCGATGGCTCTCGTACCGCGGGTGCGGGAGGTCGCAGCCGCGGTGGACGCGACACTTGGATTGACGGATTTCCAGCGCGCAGATGACATCCTGAAGGTGTGGGGCAGCGCGTTGTGGTTGGTAGTTGCGAGCTTGTTCGCCGCGATCGCACTGCTGCTGTCGCTGGCCGGGATCTATGCGGTACTGTCTTTCACCGTGACCCGACGAACGCGTGAGGTCGGGGTGCGAGTGGCACTAGGCGCGGGGCGGGCGCGGGTCTTCCGGGAGATCTTTCGTCGCCCCCTTTCCTGGGTCGGAATTGGCGTGCTCTCCGGCAGTCTACTCATTGCAGTCCTAGCTGCCTTGGCGCGCGGCACGAACTTTTCCTGGGCCGATAGTCTCCCCAGTCGGTTCTCGCTCATGCACCTCGCGACGCTCATGGGATACGCGACCGTGATGCTGGGGATCTGTCTCCTCGCTTGCGTGGTGCCGACACGCCGAGCACTTGGCGTCGAGCCGACTGAGGCGCTGGGGACCGACTAGTATCCGGGAGTATCGGTTTCAAGCTCGGCCGCGGGAGTCGATGACGGGGGGAGCATGTCACGTTAAGGCGCGTTGCCGACCCTTCGGTTCGCCTTGCGACAAACTTCCGTTCCAATTCGCGAATCCTTCCCGTCTCCTCCAGAGGGCTCTGGACCGGTTGGGCCTCTCGGCCCGTGCCTACCACCGGATTCTGAAGGTGGCTCGGACTGTGGCGGATCTGGATGCCTCCCGCGAGATTGCACCGGCCCATGTAGCCGAGACCATCCAGTATCGGACCATGGACCGAGCCTCCCCCTTCTGGACCTGTTCCGCCTCCTGGAGGACCAGAGAGCACAGAGGAGAACTGCATGCAGGCTCTTTCCCTCCCCGGGAGGGGCTGGAGACTCGTTCTGGCCTTGGGGGCGGTCTACTTCATTTGGGGATCGACCTACCTGGCCATACGGATCGCCATCGATACCCTCCCTCCTTTTCTCATGGCCGGGGTTCGGTTCCTGATAGCTGGGGGGATCCTTCTGGTCTGGGCGAAAGGGCGGGGGGCGCCCCTTCCCAGCGGTCCGGTTTGGAAAACCAGCGTGATCTCCGGGATCCTGATGTTCCTCGGTGGAAATGGCGCCGTGGTTTGGGCGGAACAGTTCGTACCCACGGGTCTGGTAGCCCTGCTCGTGGCCACGGTGCCGCTTTGGATCGTACTGCAGGACTGGTTATTCGGGAAAGGCGGGGCTCCCGGGTTCGGTTTGAGCTTCGGGATCATCTGGGGGTTTGTGGGGGTCGGGATCCTGGTCACCGGAGGGGAGATCGGCCTGGCCGGTACCGCCGACCTCCTGGGAGGGTTGCTGGTGCTACTGGGTGCCGCCTGCTGGTCTGCGGGCTCCCTTATTGCCCGATACGGCCCGAGGCCTTCCTCCGCGGCGGTTGGGATCGGCGTTCAGAAGCTGGCAGGGGGAGGGGCTCTTCTCCTCCTCGGGCTGGTGAGGGCCGAGCTCGGCGGTGTAGATCCGTCCGGGTTCTCGTCGGCCTCTCTGCTGGCCTTCGGCTACCTCGTCGTTTTTGGGTCCCTGATAGGGTTCACCTCCTACATTTGGCTTCTCAGGAATACCACGCCTGCGGTTGCGTCCACCTATGCCTATGTAAACCCAGCTGTCGCCTTGCTGCTGGGGTGGGCCTTGGCCAGTGAGCCCATGTCTCTCCGGACAGGTCTTGCCGCGTTTATTATTCTGTCTGCGGTGGTCGTGATCACTACACAGCGGACCCGCGGTGCCCCGCTGCGCAGGGAGAGCCGGCTGGTTGGTCGGCGGGAAGAGGACGGCGCTCCTCCAACTCCGCCCGGCTCCAGGGACCGGAGATGACGACAGGAGTGTAAGAGGTGGGACGGCCGGAGTCCGTTTCCCCGGGAGGACACCTGACATTGGGCACATTTCCGTATCAAGAGGCCGACACGGTGCAATCGCAGGTGGGCGAAGGAGCGATCGGGAACTTCGAGGCCGGAGTCCGTGGATGGGTTGAGAGCGTGACCGGGATGGGCCCCACGGTTCAGAACAACGTCCTCTTTTCCGTGTTGGCGGTGGTTGTGATCTACGGCCTTCGCCGGATCATCCTGAGGGTGGTGGATCGCAGGGTGGAAGACCCCAGGGTGGTCTACCAGTGGTCGAAGAGTTCCTCATACGTCGCACTGTTCGTATCCGTAGTCTTCGTTGGAAGCATATGGCTGGAGGGACTTCGATCTCTCGGAACATTCCTGGGACTGCTTTCGGCGGGTGTCGCCATCGCGTTAAAAGACCTCATCGCCAGCATGGCCGGGTGGGTCTTTATCCTCTGGCGGCGGCCCTTCCAGATGGGGGACAGGATTCAGATCGGGGACCGGGCCGGTGACGTCGTGGATCTCCGCCTCTTCCAATTCACCCTTCTCGAGATCGGGAACTGGGTAGATGCCGACCAGAGCACGGGGAGGATCATCCACCTTCCGAACCTCCTCGTTTTCACCGAACCCTTATACAACTACACGGCGCAGTTCGAGTTCATTTGGAACGAGCTTCAGGTCCTGGTGACCTTCGAGAGTGATTGGAGGAAGGGGAAAGAGGTCCTCCAGACCCTATTGGATCAACACGTCGGGGATTCGGCCAAAGAAGCCGAAAGGGCAATGAGGACAGCCACCAAGAAGTTCCTCATCCACTTCCAGAAGCTCACTCCCAAAGTCTACACTTCGGTGGAAGATTCGGGGGTCCTCCTGACCCTCCGCTTCATTTGTCGAGCGAGGGAACGGAGGGGACGAGCCGAAGAGCTCTGGGAAGCCATCCTCGACGCCTTCACAGACCATCATGAGCTGGACTTTGCTTATCCCACCACCAGAATGTACCACAACATGGTGGAGGGAAAAAAAGGCATCAGGGCCGACCTGCCTCCGGGTTGGAAGTGACGGGGCCCGCCCCTCGGCTTGACCGAATGGGCCGGTGTGGGGAGGTTCAACAGAGCGTATGGGGGCACGAGCGGTCAGAAGGCCAGGCCTCGGATCAGGAAGACAGGATGCGGGAGATCCATGCGACTCTTCATCGCAATCAATATTCCGAAAAAAGAGCGGCAGAAGATTCACCGGTCAGCCAGAGCCCTTCGCGAACGGGATTATCCTGTCCGATGGGTCGGCCCGGACCTGTTCCACCTCACGCTGAAGTTCCTCGGTGAAGTACGGCCCGAGGCCGCCGGCGGGATCGAGAAGGTTCTCGAGCGTGTCGCCGGCACCACGGAAGCGTTCCCCATGGACATCGGTGGATTCGGCGCTTTTCCCACCATCCGGAGACCGAGGGTCATCTGGGTCGGGGTGGAACCCTCCCCTGCTTTGAGGTGCCTGAAACAGGACCTGGAATGGGCACTTTCCGAGAAAGGGTTCGACCGAGAGACCAGAGCGTTCCATCCGCACTTCACCCTGGGCAGGGCCAAGGCCGAGGACGGCGCGGGGGCTTTCAGAGGCCTCGATACGCTGGCCTCCGAACTGAACTACGGGAGCGAGGTCACGGTCAGGCGGTTCGACTTGATGGAGAGTCATCTCTCGTCTTCGGGCCCCCGATATGAGGTCCTCTCAAGCTTTCCTCTGAAAACCTCCAAAGGCTAGGCCCGTGTTCGCGTGGCTCAAGAAGCTCTTCAGGAACCTGGTCCTCCTGGTCCTGTTGGCGGCCGCGGCGTGGGCCGGTTGGCGGTGGGGACCGCAAGTCTTTCCACAAGTCCACGAGTGGCTCGGACTGAAGGCTCGGGAAACGCCCGAGGAGATCTTCTTCTCTCAGGAGTTGGCGGACTCGGTGATGGCCGATGTTCAGGTCTTTAGGAGGGGAGAAGGCCCTGATCAGCTCTCGTTGGATGGAGAAGAGCTCACCTCCGTGCTTCGATTCTCCATTCCCGACCTCATTCCCGCAGGGGTGGCTGACCCTGAAATCGCCCTGGAGGACGGTCGCGTCCGTTTTCGGTCACGGGTGGCCTTGACGGCCTTCCCCGAGCTTCCTGATCTGGGTCCGGTTCTCGGCATACTCCCCGACACTCTCGATGTTGAGCTGGAAGCCACCCTGATGCCCTTCGCCGACGGGGAAGCAGCCCTCTTAGTTCACCGCGTCGAAGCGGCCAGGATCCCTCTCCCGGGGCGGTTGATCCCTGAAATCCTGGATGCCATGGGAAAAGAACCCCGGCCGGGACTGCCACCGGAAGCCCTCCTCTTTCCGCTACCACGGGGGATGGGCTCGGCCTACATTCTGACGGACAGCCTCATCATATCCCGCAACCCCTGACGGTCGGGTCCTTATGGCTGAAATCCTAATCGTCGACGACGAAGAATCCATCGGCGACGCCCTCAAGCAGGTATTCGAGTATGAAGGCCACGAGGTTCGGGTGGCCCGGAACGGCCCCGACGCTTTGGCCATGGTGGAGGATACCCCCTCTGACGTGACCTTCCTGGACGTGAAGATGCCCGGCATGGATGGTCTGGAAGTCCTCGATCGAATCCGCTCCGAGGACCCCCAGGCTTTGATCATCATGATTAGTGGCCACGGCACCATCGACACGGCTGTGGATGCGACGCGGAAGGGCGCCTACGACTTCCTCGAGAAACCCCTCGATACGGACCGCCTCCTCGTCACCCTCCGGAACGCCCTGGAGGTCAAAGGCCTTTCCGCAAGCGTGGAACGCCTCCTCAGTCAGGTGGAGAGCCGGCACGAGATCGTGGGGTCGTCCTTCCAGATTCGGCAGGTCCTGGAAAGAACCGAGCGGGTCGGAAACACAGATGCCCGGGTATTGATCACCGGGGAGAACGGCACCGGGAAGGAGCTCGTGGCGAGGGCTATTCATCGCCTTTCCAGCCGGGTCGACGAACCGTTCGTGGAGGTGAACTGTGCGGCCATTCCCTCGGAGCTCATCGAGTCGGAGCTCTTCGGCCACATGAAAGGTTCGTTCACAGGGGCCGTGGCTGACCGAGCAGGAAAGTTCGAACAGGCCCACTCCGGGACCCTCTTCTTGGACGAGGTGGGGGATATGTCCCTTGCCGCCCAGGCCAAAGTCCTGCGGGCCCTGGAGCAAGGGGTCGTGACCCGGGTCGGAAGCTCGAAGCCGATCCAGGTGGACGTCCGGGTGGTGGCTGCCACCAACAAGGATCTGGAGGAGGAGATCCGAGAGGGCCGATTCCGGGAGGATCTGTACTACCGGCTAAACGTCGTTCCCATCGAGATCCCACCTCTGAGGGAGAGGCGGGAGGACATTCCCATGTTGGTTCGGCATTTCGTGAACCTCTTGGAAGAGACCGATAGGGTGACGCCCAGGGAGATCACGTCGGCCGCTCTGGACTACCTCCAATCCCTCGAGTGGCCGGGGAACGTCAGAGAACTCAGGAATACGGTGGAGAGGCTGATGATCCTATCGACCGGGACCAACGTCGGCGCCGAAGACGTGGAGCTGTTGGTTTCGGGGGGTGAGCCCGGCGGTGGGCTGGGTTCGGAGCTTCTCCAAGCAGCAAGCTTCGCTGAGTTCAAGGAACAGGCGGAGCGGGCCTACCTGCTTCAGAAGCTCCGGGAACACGACTGGAACGTGTCCGAGACAGCGCGAAGCGTGGACATGCCCCGATCGAATCTCTACAAGAAGATCGAACGGTACGGACTGGTTCGAGAAGACTGACCCGGGATGCGGACGGTTAGGGGGGCCTGGACCTTACTTCAGGATCTCGGCTCCGTTGGGTAGGGAGTAGAGAGCATCCAGGGTCCTGTAATCTCTTGATGTGAGCCGAGTCGCCGTGTTCGTGGGGAACATCACGTCCCTGGCGTCGTCGCTGTGGGGTAACCCCAGGGCGTGCCCCATCTCATGGGCGGCCACCAGGGCGACCTGATCGGGAGTCAGAGGGATGCCGTTCCTCCCGGGAGCGTGGGTGGCGATGGCGAAACCCACCACCTTTACCCGGACGTCGGCACCGGCCCGAGACCACTGGACCTCCGCCCTCCCGAGTCTCCCGTCATCCACCGTCCGCTGCCACTGAATGGTTATGTCCGGCTCTCCCCCGGCGATCCTCGTACGGATCGAGAGCGGAATCGGGTGGCCATGCCATGCTCGGATGCCGCGTACTGCCGCGTTCTGGAGTTCCCGAGCCAATGACCGGTCCACCCCAGAGGGTTCCGGAATCCAGACTTCGATGAGGGTTGTCTCCTGAGGCCACCGGAGGAGCCGGAGGCTACCGCTGGCTTCCACCTCAGCGCAAAGATAGCCCACATCGAAACATACTTCGCCGGCTGCCAGGATAACGGACCCCGTTCCGGCGGCGCCTGAGGCAGCTGTTCCCTCCATGAGGGCTTGGCACTCCGCTGGGGAGAGGCCCTCACACTGGGGTGGGAGGAGAGGGATCGGATCCGACCCACTCGAGCTCCGGGAGCTGATGCCGATGGCAACCGCCGCCAGCACGGCAAGAACCAATACGGAGAGAGGTGACCTGAAAAGGGGTCTGGATGGCATCGAACCGTCCTGGGACAGGATCCGGACTTCTCGGCCCGAGGATTGTCAACCGAGGGCCTCTATTCCAACGTTATGTCCCTCGCTCTGCGAGGGGAACCCAAATCAGCTAAAGGCCTCGGGGCGAATGGAACCGACCACATACATCGTGTTGTCCATCGTTTGGGTGGCGGCCTCATCGGGCACCGGCTTCCTTTTGGCTGTCCTGGCCAAGCGAATCCACCCGAGTCTGAGCCTGGTGAGGCTTTGGTTGGTTTATACCATCCTCATGGCCTTCTTGGTGGCCGTGGTCTTCCTGATTGGGTGGTTTTGACGGCTCGACGTACCCGGGGGGGAACGGAAGGCCAGGTCCGCGTGTACGTTTCCTCCGGTTCGACGCACCACTGGTAACCACCAGCCCATTGGACATGGAAATCCCTCAAACCTGGTCCGGTTCAATCGACTAGATGCAGATCCTCTTTTCTGCCGTTCGGCTTGCCAAGGAATGGCTCCGCTTCGCCCTCTTCACCCTACTCCTCTTTCTCCTTGTCCGGGGGCTATTGCTGGAGGCCTTCACGATCCCCACATCGTCCATGGAAGGGACCCTCTTAGTCGGGGATTTCCTCTTCGTGAACAAGGCTCTGTACGGGGCGGAGATCCCCGGGACCGGGACGCGCCTACTGGCCTTTCGCGATCCCGCTCGGGGAGACGTGGTCGTCTTTCGGCCTCCTCACGATCGTGAGCGAGTTTACGTAAAACGGGTGGTGGGGGTCCCTGGGGACACCCTGGAGATGAAGCACAAAACACTGTTCTTGAATGGGGATCCTCAGGAAGAGGGGTATGCCAGGCATTCGGATAAGAGGGGGGATGCGGTTCACCCCAAGATGAAATGGCAGTCCGATTTTCTCGCGGCTGCCGAGAGTTGGGGCCGGTACGCTCCGTCCCGGGACACCTGGGGGCCCATCGTGGTTCCCAGCGGCCGTTTTTTTGTGCTGGGAGACAACAGGGACAACAGCGAGGATTCCCGGTACTGGGGTTTTATCGGGAGGGATGACATCAAAGGTCACCCCTGGTTGGTCTACCTCTCTTTGGAAGCTGAAGACGGAGGTTCGGAGGGGTGGTTGAAGCGCGTACGGTGGGACCGGGTCGGGCGACGAGTTCGATGACTTTCCAGGAGAATCCTGGCTTGGAGTTGCGCCGACACTCCGGTTCCAGTTTTATTTCGCAACACCCTTCTAACTGAGGCTCCACTTGCCCAATCGCCGAAAAGGTTCGAGAGAATGAAATTCCCCTCCAAACGCGGACAATTCCGAGAGGGGTCTCTGGACCAGTATCTGAAGGAGATCAGCGCCTATCCTCTCATCGATCGCGATGAGGAGGTCAGGCTGGCGAAAGAGATCAGGAAGGGTGAGGAAGCGGCCCTGAACAAGTTGGTCCGCTCCAACCTCCGATTTGTGGTCTCTGTGGCGAAAAAGTACCAGAACCAAGGGGTCCCCCTTCCTGACCTCATCAACGAAGGGAATCTGGGGCTTATCCGGGCCGCCCATAAGTTCGACGAGACGAAGGGAATCAAATTCATCAGCTATGCGGTATGGTGGATCCGCCAGGCGATCCTCCAAGCCCTTGCTGAACAAAGCCGCATTGTTCGGGTGCCGTTGAACCGTGCCGGAGCCCTCCACAGAATCGGCCGCCGGAGCTCCACTCTGCTTCAGGAGCTGGGTAGGGAGCCCACGGTGGAGGAGATTGCCGAGGAGCTGGAGATCTCCAGGGAGGAAGTCGAGCGGACGCTGGCAATCTCCCAATCCCACCTTTCCCTGGATGCCCCCGTCACCCCCGGCGAGGACAACCGGCTCCTGGATTACCTCCCGGACCAATACTCCCCGGGTCCCGAGGACGAAGCCTATCAACACGCTTTGAAGGAGACCGTGGAGGACGCTCTCTCCACCCTAAAAGAGAGGGAAGCGAAGATCCTGCGGCTCTACTTCGGGTTGGACGATCAGGAGCCCATGACGCTGGAAGAGATCGGCTCACTCCTGGGCATTACCAGGGAGCGGGTTCGCCAGATCAAGGAAAAGGCGCTTCTCCGCTTGCGGCACGCGTCCAGGGCTCGGTTCCTCGAGACCTTCATGCAATAAGAAGTACCCCGCCACCCGTTGACACTTTCGTACCCCAGAAATAGCTTAGAAAGCTCTGTTTTGAACTAGCATTTTCGGGTTTACGGATGACGACGCTTACTCCGAAAAAGAATGAGATCGAACGCCAGTGGTGGCTGGTGGACGCCGAAGGCATGCGCCTCGGCCGTTTGGCCACCGAAGTGGCGCGGATCCTCCGTGGAAAACACAAGCCCATTTTCACCCCTCACCTGGACACGGGAGACCACGTGGTGGTCCTCAATGCGTCCAAAGTGGTGTTGAGTGGAAACAAGGCCGAACAAAAGACTTACTTCCGGCACTCGGGCTATATGGGGAACGAAAAGCACATCCCCTTCAAACGGATGCTGGAAAACCACCCAGAACGAGTGATCGAGCTCGCCGTCAAGGGGATGTTGCCGAAAAACTCCCTGGGGCGGCGGATGAAAGAGAAGCTCAAAGTTTATGCTGGGGCTGAGCATCCTCATCAGGGACAACACCCTCAGCCCCTAAAGATCGAAGGGTAGGCAGGATACTCCATGGTTGCTGAGGAGCTCCAGACGATTCAGACCGTTGGCCGGCGGAAGACCGCCGTAGCCCGGGTCCTCCTTCGCCCCGGTGAGGGAGAGTGGACCATCAACGGTCGGCCCATGGCCGAATACTTCCCCAGGAAAGCCCACCAGATCCGGGTGGAAGAGCCCCTTCAGGTGACAGAGTTGGGGGGGCGTTTCGACATCCAGATTCGCGTACGAGGTGGAGGCCTGACCGGCCAAGCCGATGCGATCCGTATGGGTGTATCGAGAGCCCTGGTGGCCTTCGACGAAGAACAGCGGCCCGCCCTGCGGTCCAAGGGACTGCTGACCCGTGACCCCCGCAAAGTTGAGCGGAAGAAGCCCGGTCGCCCCAAGGCCCGGAAGCGCTTCCAGTTCAGCAAGCGGTAATCTCTACTCCGGCTCCGATATGCAGCAGGTTGAACTAAACGAATTGCTCGAGGCAGGCGTCCACTTCGGACACCAGACCCGCCGTTGGAACCCGAAGATGAAGGGTTTCATCTTCACAGAACGAAACGGTATCCACATCATCGACCTCCGGAAGACCCTGGACCGGCTCAATCGAGCCCAACAGGCGGTTCGGGAGGTGGTGCTGAAAGGGGAGCGGGTCCTCTTCGTCTGCACCAAGCGCCAGCTTCGGAGCATCATCGAGCAGGAAGCGGAGCGGTCCGGCTCCTTCTATGTGACCGAACGGTGGCTGGGCGGCATGCTCACCAACTTCCAGACGATCCGGAATCAGATCCGGCGGCTGAAGGAGTTGGAGCGGGGTCAGGAAGAGAACGCGTTCGAGTTCTACACCAAGAAAGAGCGCCTCCTCCTGGACCGGGAGCGGATGAAGCTCGACAAGTACTTCAGCGGTGTGAAGGACATGACCCGGGTTCCCGGGGCCGTCTTTGTGGTGGACGCCCGCAGGGAGTCCATTGCGGTCAAAGAGGCGCACCGCCTCGGGATCCCGGTGATCGCCATCACGGACACCAACGCTGATCCGGACCTTATCGATTACCCCATCCCGGGTAATGACGACGCGATGCGTGCCGTCGGCCTGATTACGAAGGCCATCGGGGACGCTGTTGAATCGGCCCGTCAGGAGGTGCCTGAAGGCGAGCGTCGGCGTGTGGAAGAGATGGAAGCTACCACGTACTCCACAGAGACCGGCGAGACCACCGAAGTCGAGAAAGTGCCGGCCCGTCGCCGTCCCAGAAGGAAGCGGCGCCCCAGGCCGGAAGTCATTGCCCAGCATAGAAAGACGGGCCAGGCGGACGCTGAGGTAGCCGGGGACGAAACCCCTGAGGAAAGCGGGACCGAGGAGGCTCCGACCGAAGAGGCTCCGACCGAGGCGGCGCCGGAGGCCGAGGCCGCTGACACAGCGGGTGCCGAGGTCGAGGCTAAGGACGCCGAGGTAGAGGCAGCCACGGACGTAACTGAGCCCGAAAGCTCGGATGCGGAGGCTTCGGCCGAGGACGTGGCCGAGGCGGAGGGGGAAAAGGAGTAATCCCCCTGGCCTTCTCCCAAGGGAGAGGGCTGATCCCCGGACATACCCGGGGACCGGAGGCGGCAGCAGGAGGGTGTCGAGCGAGGGGTTTTACCCGCCGGCTCCCCATCTTGGCTCCCGCCTCTTTTTCATAGCGAGTGTTCAAGGAACAAACGAGAAGGAATGATGACTATTTCCGCCCAAGACGTAAAAGTTCTCCGGGACCGGACCGGTGCCGGGATGATGGATTGCAAGAAGGCCCTGCAGGAAACCGACGGCGACATGGAAGCCGCTATCGACTTCCTACGCGCCAAAGGAGCCGCGAAGGCGGCGAAACGGGCCGAGAAATCAGCCAACGAAGGCACCATCGGTAGCTACCTTCACTTCGGTGGGAAGATCGGCGTGATGGTGGAGCTGAACTGCGAAACCGATTTCGTAGCAAAAACCGATGACTTCACCGGCTTGGCCAAAGACCTGGCCATGCATGTTGCGGCTGCTGCTCCCTTGTCCGTGAGCCCTGACGACATTGATCTCCAGGTTGTTGAGCGGGAGCGAGGCGTTTTCCTCGAGCAGGTCAAGAATGAAGGGAAACCCGAGCATATCGCCGAAAAGATCGTCGAAGGGAAGCTTCGGAAGTTCTTCGAGGAGAACTCCCTGTTGAAGCAGCCTTTCGTGAAGGACCCTCAGAAGTCGGTCGAACAGCTTATCACCGAGGTTTCCGCAAAAACCGGTGAAAGGATCGAAGTCGCGCGGTTCACTAGACTCCAGGTGGGAGGGGAGGGCTGACCCTGCATCCCCGGCCCCTCACGGGAGTTGGTGTTCCTTTGAACCGAAAGGCCCGCTGCCACCTCGCGCAGCGGGCCTTTTTTTTGCTACCTTCCAAGTGGATCCGAAACCGAGGAGCGGTATGAGCGGTCAGATGGAAGTGAAATACCCGAAGGTACTTCTGAAACTGTCCGGGGAGGCACTGGCCGGTGGTCAGGGATTCGGCATCGACCCTCCGGTGGTTGAACGGCTCACCGAAGAGGTTCTGGCCGTCCATGGTATGGGCGTAGCCCTCGGGATGGTGATCGGGGGTGGGAACATCGTCAGGGGCGCCGCTGCAAGCCAGCAGGGGATGGATCGGGTTTCAGCAGACTACATGGGTATGTTGGCCACCATCATCAATGCCCTGGCGATCCAGGACTTGCTGGAAAAGAAGGGGATCGATACCCGGGTGATGACCGCAATCAGGATGGACGAACTCGCCGAACCTTACATCAGGCGTCGGGCAGTCCGGCATCTGGAAAAGGGAAGGGTTGTGATCTTCGCCGGCGGGACCGGGAACCCCTACTTCTCGACGGACACCGCGGCCGCTCTGCGAGCTATAGAGATCGAGGCCGATGTGGTGATCAAGGCCACCAAAGTAAAAGGCGTCTACACGGCGGATCCGGTCACCGACCCGTCAGCTGAATTCATCCCGAACATCAGCTTCCGGGAAGTCGTGGCCCAAGAGCTGGGGGTCATGGACGCCCCGGCCGTTTCCCTTTGTAGAGAAAACGGGTTACCTATCATCGTCCTGGATCTCGAGGACCAAGGTTCGGTTTCCGCAGCGATCCGCGGAGAGCAGGTAGGGACACTCGTATCCTGACAACCCTCACAGGTCAGCAAGACACAACCTTCGGAGGTGACCCCATGCCCACGCTGAAAGAGGCCGAACAGGCCATGAAAGCCGCGGTGGAAGCGACTCGGAGGGAGTTCGCCACCGTTCGGACTGGGAAGGCCACTCCTGCCCTCCTCGATACCGTAAAGGTCGAGGCCTACGGGACTCAGATGCCTCTCAATCAGGTCGCCACGGTAAACACGCCCGAGGCCACCCTGCTGGTGGTCCAGCCATTTGACCAAACTCTGATCGGCGCTATTGAAAAGGCCATCCTGGTGGCGGATTTGGGGTTAAACCCGGCCAATGACGGGAGCGTGATCAGGGTCCCCGTGCCGCCTCTGAACGAGGAGCGGAGAAAAGAGTACGTAAAGCTTCTGCACAAGCTTGCCGAAGAGGGGAAGATCTCCATACGGCATGCCAGGCACAAAGCCCGGGATACGATCCAGGAGCTCATAAAGGCCCACGAGATGGGGGAGGACGACGGACACCGTCAGATGGACGAGGTGGAGAAGCTCACACACGAGCACTCCGACGCGATCGACGATCTCCTGAAAAAGAAGGAGGAGGAGGTCATGTCCATCTAGCTCGTCGGCGCCTCCGACCTGTCGTCGGCGGCTAACCGGCAAAGCCAGAGGACGACGCCGTCTCTTCCCATGACTCCTGATTTCCTCAAGCAGGTCCGGGCGGGGGGGAATATCCCCAATCACGTCGCCGTAATCATGGACGGGAATGGCCGATGGGCCCGGTCCAGAGGTTTGCCTCGGCATGCCGGCCATAGGGAAGGGATGAAAGCCGTTCGGGAGGCGCTGGCGGGATCAATCGAGGTGGGGATCGAGGTCCTCACCCTTTTTGCGTTTTCCACCGAGAACTGGAACCGCCCCCCCCGAGAGATCTCAGCCCTCATGGGGCTCCTCGAGCTCTACGCCAAGAAAGAGAAGGCCGACCTCATCAACCAAGGGGTCCAGGTCCATGTCCTTGGGGAGTTGGACCGCCTTTCTGGCCGCACCCGTAGGGCAGTTGACGGGATCATGGAGGCCACCTCCGGTGGGGAAAACCTCCGCCTGAACCTCATGATCTCCTACTCGGGCCGGAAGGAGATTCTGGAGGCGGTCCGCAACCTCGCCCGGGACGTGGCCAAGGGTGAGCTCGAACCCTCGGATATCGACGACGAGGTCCTCCAAGGGGCGCTTTTCACTCGCGGGCTTCCGGACCCGGACCTCCTGGTAAGAACCTCAGGGGAATTCAGGATCAGCAACTTCATGCTCTGGCAGTTGGCCTACACCGAAATCCACATCACGCCGGTGCTGTGGCCTGATTTCACCAGACAGGACCTGTTCGCTGCGGTATTGGACTACCAACAGAGGGACCGACGATTCGGACGGGTGAAAACGCCGTGACCGCCCTTGCCGGTGAGGCGTCCTAGGATGCAGAAAGGAGACTTCCTTCGGCGCCTCGCGGTGGCGGCCATCGGGATCCCGCTGGCCCTGTTCGTCTTGGTCCGCGGCGGATGGCTATTGGCGGTTTTTGTGGCCCTTTTGGCCGGTATCGCCGCTCGGGAGATGAACGCACTGGCGGCGGCGCGAGGGATCCGGGTCTTTGGTTGGATGGGAATCGTGGGGACCGCCGCCATGGTTCTCCTGGCCGGGTGGACCCGAGCTTTCACTCTCTGGGCACCCTGGGCCATTGGCCTTCTTCTCACCGTGTTCTTCTTGGCATCGGCCGCCGCGCTCAAACGCCGGCGACCGGAGGACCGTCCTCTCTTGGCGTCGTCCCTTACAGTCGTGGGGGTCCTGTACTGGGGAGGGTGTTTCTCATTCGCGATCTTCCTGCAAAACTTCCCGGTGGGCCAGGAGTGGCCCCAGCCGGACCTTCCCTATCGCGGTGCGGTTTTGTTGGCTTTCCCGCTGGCAATTACCTGGACCGCCGACACTGCGGCCTACCTCATCGGCAGCTTGTTCGGAAAGCGGAAGATGATGCCCGACGTAAGCCCGGGGAAGACGGTAGAAGGGGGAGTGGCGGGCCTCTCCGTCGCTTTCCTGGTCGGGGCTTTTATGGGTTGGGTCTTCCTGCGAATCCACCCCGATCCGGTTCGGGCAGCCCTCCTTGGCGGGTTCTTGGGCCTGATCATGGGTTTCATCACACAGCTCGGGGACCTCATCGAATCCCTGTTCAAAAGGGAAGCTGGGGTGAAGGATTCAGGCTCCCTACTCCCCGGCCACGGGGGCATTCTCGACCGCTTTGACGCTCTGATCTTCACACTCCCCGTTACCTACGGCTTGATGTACCTGGTGGGGCTGATCCTATGATCAGGGTGGCGGTCCTCGGATCGACGGGGTCGATCGGGCGCAGCACCCTCGACGTGATCCGTCGCCATCCCGACCGCTTCGAAGTGGTGGCCTTGGCGGCGAACCGGGCCCTCGGGCTCCTGGCAGAGCAGGTACAGCACCACCAGCCGGAAATCGCGGTCCTGGGTCAGGATAACGGGCTCGGGAGCCGAAACGACCTGCCACCCGCCCGCTGGTCGGTGGGACGGGACGCCATCCTCGAGCTCACTGAGCTTCCCCAAGTGGATGTGGTTGTGAATGCCATGGTTGGCTCCGCCGGCCTCGAGCCAACTCTCAGGACGCTTGCAGCAGGGAAGAGGCTGGCTTTGGCCAACAAGGAGAGCCTGGTGGCGGGCGGGAGTTTGGTGGTGGAGGCGGCCGAAGAGGGTGGTGGGGAGCTCATACCGGTGGATAGCGAACACAGTGCCATCCTCCAGTGCCTCGAAGGCTATGAGATGTCCTCAGTTTCGCGCTTGGTCCTCACGGCCTCCGGGGGTCCTTTCCGGGGCTGGACCCGGGCACAACTCCGTGACGTTCCGCCATCGAGGGCTCTCGACCACCCCACATGGTCCATGGGGGCGAAGATCACGGTGGACTCAGCGACGCTGGCGAACAAAGCCCTCGAAGTCATCGAAGCCCACTTCCTTTACGGGATCGATTATGATTCTCTAGGGGTAGTGGTTCATCCCCAGTCGATCGTCCACTCCTTCGTGGAGTTTGTGGACGGATCCGTTCTGGCCCAGTTGGGGTTCCCCACAATGGAGCTCCCAATCCTGTACGCCATGAGCTATCCGGAGCGGGTGGAGGATGGTTCCCTCCAGACCTTCGACCCTGTGAAGGCCTCTCCGCTGGTCTTCGAGGAGGTGGACCGGAACACATTCACGCTGTTCTCTTTAGGGGAACGGGCGGGGCGGGAAGGAGGAACCTCGCCGGCCGTCTATAACGCCTCGAATGAGGTGGCTGTAGAAGCGTTCCTGAAAGAGGAATTGCGATTTCCGGGAATGGGTGAGGTGGTTTCCGAGGCCCTGGATCGGCTCGGTGGAGAGCCGGTGTCGGATCTCGAGCACGTATTGGCCGTGGACCAAGAGGCGAGGGTGGTCAGTCGCGAGTTGATCGACCGTCGCCGAGGGAAGGTATAGATCAAGAAGTCATGACCATTCTAGCTACCGTAATTGTTCTGGGCGTTCTGATCTTCGTCCATGAGTTGGGCCATTTCTGGGCTGCAAAACTCGTGGGCGTTGAAGTTCAGCGGTTCTCCATCGGCCTCGGGCCCCGGGTGTGGGGGATCAAGTGGGGTGAGACCGAGTACGTCTTCAGCGCCATCCCGCTGGGAGGGTACGTGAAGATGGGCGGGATGGAGGACGAAGTCCTGGACAAGGTGGAGGGTGGCTCAGCGAAGGAGCCGAGGGTCCCTGGTCCCAGGGACTTCGACGGAAAGCCCATTTGGGCCAGGACCATGGTGATTTCCGCCGGCGTGATCATGAACATGGTCTTCGCCTTCGTCGTTTATGCCACCATTGCCGGCGTGTGGGGAGTCCCGCATTACGCCACGACCAAAGTGGGGAAGGTCTACGAGCGGTTCCTTCCCCAGGGTACCGAGGCCCTGGCCCAGATCCCGACCGGTGCGGACATCACCCTCGTGGGGGACCGAGCCGTGGAGCACTGGGGGGATTTCCAGGGTGGAATCGTGGAAGCCACCCCGGGGCCTCTGACGGTCCAGTACCTGAACCCAGCGGGCCGGGTCCAGATCGAGGTTCCAACGGAGGAAGGGGACCGGAGGCGGGCGGCTGGGGCCGTAGCGTGGTGGACCGACTCAAAAGCTGGAACGGTGGAATCCGGGTCACCGGCCGATAAGGCGGGAATCGAGGAGGGGGATGAGATCCTCTCGGTGGATGGGGTCCCGGTGGCCGGGTGGCACGGCTTCCTGGACGCCATCAAACCCAGGCCCGACGAGCGGGTGGAACTCCAGATCCTCCGGGATGGGAGGGAGCTGACAAGGACGGTCACCCTGGAATCCCAGAGGGAGGAGAGCCTCGATACAGGGGAGATGGTCACTGCCGGGAAGATCGGCATCTGGCAACCGGCCGACGAAGTGGTCTATACGCCGGTGTCCCCGACCGAGGCCGTGGTTGCCGGCTACCGCGACACGGTGGCGGTCACCGGCATGATCCTGGGTTTCCTGAAGGACCTGGTGACGGGGAACGTCGATCCCTCCTCCGTAGGGAGCATCGTCACCATTGGCCAAGCTTCAGGCCAGGCTGCAGCCCGGGGGTTGGAATATTTCCTGGGCTTCATGGCCCTCTTCAGCGTGAACCTGGCTATCCTGAACCTCCTGCCCATTCCCGTCCTGGATGGAGGCCACCTGGTCTTTCTGGCCATCGAGGCGATCCGGGGAGGGAACCCCCTTTCGGTGGAGCAGCGCCTTCGGTGGAGCCAGGTGGGTTTTGTCGTTCTCCTGGGCATCATGGTGTGGGCCCTTTCCAACGACTTCATGAGGCTTTTCGGAAGGTAGCCGTTCGGGGGGCCCGACGCGGATCAGATGAGGGGTAGCTGATCCGGGCCCAGGCGCTTCTGGAGCTCGGCCACGTCCATGAGTTGGGTAGGGGTATCCTGCTCGGCGACCTTCAGAAGGCCCTCGTACCCTACGTCTCGAAGGGCTTCCCCTACCACGGCCTCCGCCAGCCCCGGCCTGTTACACTCAGCCGACAAATGAGCCAAAACCACCGCAGCCAGCCGTGGATGGAAGAGCTCCACGGCAAATTGGGCCGCGGCCTCGTTGGATAGGTGTCCGTGGCTGGATGCGATCCGGGATCGAACCGAGGCGGGGTAGGGCCCCTGGTGAAGGAGTCCTTGATCGTGGTTGGCTTCCAGGATCAGGACGTCGCATTCGGACAGGGCGTGGCGGACCTGTGAGGTGGGTCGCCCCAGGTCGGTGGCGATGCCCAGCTTGAATCCCGACCCGGGCTCCGTGATGGAAACGGCTACCGGGTCCCGGGCGTCGTGGGCCGTCAGGAAGGGATGGACCGTGAGCGACCCGATGGAGAAGGGAAATCCGGCCCTGTAGGATTCGAGGCGCTCCTTACCTCGGAAGAGGGAGGTACATGCCTCTCTGGTGGGGTCCGTCAGATAGACTGGCGTTCCGTGGCGACGGGCGAACACGCCAACACCCCGCGTGTGGTCCCCGTGGTCATGGGTGACCACGATTGCGTCGATCTCCTCGGGAAGAATCCCAAGGCTTCCGAGGCGGTCTTCGATGGCTTTGGCGCTGAAGCCTGCGTCCACCAACACCCGCGTCACTCCGCCGGCGACAAGTACGGAGTTGCCGCGACTCCCGCTGCCCAGGACAGAAACTTTCACGAAGAGTCTTGGTGGGAACCCTAAGGGCTGTTTTCCGGGAGTCTCTGAGGACGTGTGTCTTCCCAGGCCCGCTTCAGGACGCCCGTCATGGCCTCGTCGAGAACGATCCCTCGGCGGCCCATGGCCCGGATCGCCACTTCGAGGAACTTGTCCAAACGGAATTCGGTGAGCTGAGCCCCTGCCCCCCAGGAGAAAGGCGGGACGTAGGTTGGGGGCATCTCCCCCCCGAAGATGTTGCTTCCGGCGCCGACGGTTGTCCCAGTGTTCAGAAGGGTGCCGATCCCGGTTTTTACATGGTCCCCCAGAAAGCAACCGACCTTCATCAACCCGGTTTCCCGGGGCCCATCCTTCCCTCCGGCCCGGACCGGACCGTAGTTGTTCTTGAGATCCGAATTGGTGGTGAACGCACCCAGATTCACCCAGCGGCCCACATAGGAATGCCCCAGGAAGCCGTCATGGGCCTTGTTGGTGAACCCCGAGACCACCGAGGTTTCTACCTCTCCGCGAATCTTGCAGGCCGGCCCGATTGAGGCTTCCGAGAGCGATCCTCCCAGGATCGCGCTCCCCGGGCCCACATAGGCCGGCCCCGCGAGACGGGTGTGGGACCGAACCACGACGTTGTCCGAGAGCCGGATGGGACCCCCTGATACATCAAAAACCGATCCAGGCTCCACGGTCACATCGGACCCCAGCGAGACCAGGCCGTCCCCCAGAATATGGCAGCCCGGGAGCTCGTCCGCCGCGTATCCCGGGAACCACCGGGGGATATCGTCCTGGAGTTGGTCGGCATTGAGGGCCATGAGATCCCAGGGTGCATCCAGGACCGTTCCTTCCAGATCCAGGCGTTCCGAGCCGGACAGACTCGCGGGATTCAAGAGGAACTCCGACGACGGACTTGGGGCCCCCGCCGGCAGAATCCAACCCATGACCGCTCCATCGACAAAAAGAGAGGTGGGGCGGTCCAACGATTTCGGCCGGGAGCCCGAGAAGGTTACTCGTGAACTTACGATTATCCGAGCACCGTCGGAGGGGGCATCGGCGGAATCCAGCACCGGCGGGGATCCGGGCTCCGAGAACCCGCGAAGGTGATCTGCGGTAAAATGACCCTGGCATTTGGTGGCCCAGAAACGTTCCGCTCGCTCCCGAAGCAAGGAGGCTCCGAAAAGCAGCTCACCCACGGGACGCGTGAGAGCGAAGGGGTCCCAGGCTCTTGCCGTCTGGTCGTCGAAGAGGAATAGAGAGAGGGTCATGAGCGATCCGGATCTCTTAAGTGGGGCGGAAGCGCGTCCAAGAGTGTTTTGAGGTCCGGTGTCTTTTTCCTGTCAGCGACCAGAACGATGTCCCCGCTTCGGACCACGGCCAGTCCTTTTACCCCGAACAATACAACGGATCCTTCTTCGGCCATCACTATGTTTTCGCCCGAATCGACCGTATGCACTGAACCAAGGAGGACGTTCCCATCCTCGTCCGAGGCCTGGGTCCGGGTCAACGCTTCCCAGGCCCCCACGTCGTCCCAGCTGAAGGTGGCGCGGACGCTGGCGACCTTCGAGCTCCGCTCGAGGACTGCCTCGTCCACCGAGATTTTTGGGGCTTGTTGGAAAAAGCCGTCCACATCGCCGGCCTCCAGGAGAGGGAGGAGGCTTCCCAACTCCGGGGCCACGGCCTTCACTTCCTCCAAGAACACCCCCGCCGGCCAAACGAAGATTCCGCTGTTCCACAGGTACCCGGAGGCCACGTATTCCCTGGCGGTTTCCAGGTCGGGTTTTTCCACGAACGTTTCCACCCGAAACCCCTCAGCTTCCCCCGGGAGGTCCAGAGCGCTACCCGGCCGGATGTACCCGTAGCCGGTTTCGGGCCTCGTCGGCGGAATCGCCACGGTGAATAGAGCTTTACGGTCTCCGGCGGCTCGGGCTGCGGCCCGGATGGTTTCGAGGAATGCGTCCAGCGGATCGATGGTGTGATCGGCGTGGAGGGACACAATCACTCCGGCCGGATCGGATTTGATGATCTCCCAGGCTGCCCACACCAGGACCGGCCCGGTGCCTCTGGCCTCGGGTTCCACCAGATAGGTTCCCCGGTCCAACTCCCCCAATGCCTCCCTGAAAGGATCCAGGAGGTGGGCACCCGTGAGGATCTTGATTCGGTCCTCCGAGCCGAGGGCCCGTGCTCGATCCAGGGTTTCTCTTATGAGGGGTCGGTCCCCTACCAGGGGGAGAAGCTGTTTGGGGCGGGTCGGGGTACTGGCCGGCCAGAAGCGGGTCCCGGAGCCTCCGGCGAGAATGGTAACCCAGAGTGTCGGGTCAGGAGATTCCGATGAGGTCGTGGATTCGGGCAAGGAGCTTCTTGGGGCTGAAGGGTTTGGTGAGGAAGTCGTTTGCTCCCAGTCGAAAAGCTGCTTCCCGGTCAGCGTCTTGCCCTTTGGCGGTAAGGATCACGACCGGCAATCCCTTACGATGTGTCAGCCCCCTGACAAAATCCAGAACCTCGAGACCGGTGTGCTCCGGCATCATGATGTCGAGAAGCGCCAGATCGTAGTGGGAAGTGTCCTGAAGCTGATCCATGGCCGCGGCCCCATCCACTACTTCCACCACGTCAAACCCGGAGGCCTCCAGGAACGTGGCAAGAATCCGTCGAATGTGGGGTTCGTCGTCGGCCACCAGGATCCGTTTTTGGGGGGGACTTTGGTGGTCCTGACCCGACATGCCACTCCCTCCTCTGATCCTGGGGAATCTGCGGGGCGGAACCTACCCGGCGGGTGGTGTAAAGTCAAGAAACTCCTTGTCTTCTCAGGGTTGACACCCCAGCCGGTTTTCAGGTAGTCTGTTCGGTCAAAAGAGCCCTAGTTACATGAAGAATACAGCCATGCATTCCGACAAAACCGGAAAACGGACCCGGGCCTCCCGAGGCTTCTCTTTGGTTGCCTCCGTCTTCGTGGTCCTCGTCCCCCTCCTGGGGCTCATCACCGCTTGTGATGATGATCTCTTCCAGGTGAACTGGGAGGAGAACCCGGACACGGCTTTCCTGTTCTCCCTGGCCCGACCCGAGCTTAACCTCCTCTCGGGTTTCGACTTCATTGGAAGGGATCCTGTCAGGATCGAGTCCCCGAATGCCACTGGGAAGTGGGACATGGTGTTGGATACCCATGACGGGAGCCTCGTTCTGCTCCTGCCCACCGCCTTGGGGATTTTCGGAGACAAAGCCCGCATCATTCCCATGGGCGATGTGGAGTTCGATGCGGTCAGGCGAGCTCCCTCCGATACCACCCTGTACATCGGTAACGAGCCGGTTCCGGTTCAGATCGGTCATGTGTACATCGTCCGAACGCGGCAGCAGGCCGGGTTCTACGGTCGGCAGTGCGTCTATTATGGCAAGTTCGAACCGCTTGAACAGGATCCGGTGGCCGGGACGTTGTCCTTCATGTACGATGTCAGCCCCGTCTGCAACTCGCGGAAGCTCTATCCTCCTAAATAGCTGAGCCTATGCTCGCCCTCCAATCGCTGCGGCATGACCCCGAATCGGCAAAGGCCGCCTTGGCAAAACGGGCCGATGAGGGTTATTCGGCTGCAGTGGACGAAGTCCTTTCGGTCGATGAAACCCGTCGCCGAGCCATCGCGGAGGTGGAGGAGCTAAAACGCCGCCGGAACGAAGTTTCCAAGGAGGTCGGCAGGCTGAAGCGGGAGGGAGAGCCCGCCGAAGAGCTGATCGTCGAGATGAGGTCGGTGGGAGACAAGATCTCCCAGTTGGATGCCGTCATCTCTTCTTCCGATGAAAAGATCCGCGCGATCCTCCTTGGTCTGCCGAATCTCCCCCTTTCCGAAGTACCACCGGGGGGGGAGGAGGAAAACGTGCTGGTCAGAGAGTGGGGTGATCCGGTTTCTTTCCCTTTCTCGCCCCGACCCCACTGGGAACTCGGGGAGGGGCTTGGAATCCTCGATCTTCCACGGGGGGCCAAGGTGTCCGGCTCAGGCTTCCCGTTGTTGCGACGGGAGGGCGCCCGGCTCCAGCGAGGCTTGGTGGATTTCATGATCGATCTCCACACAAAGGAGCACGGGTACGAAGAGCTTCGCATACCCTACCTCGTGACTGAAGAGTCCATGGTCGGAACGGGGCAGCTTCCGAAGTTTGCCGAGGAGTCCTACCTGACCCGCCGGGACGCATTGTGGCTGGTCCCGACGGCGGAAGTGCCGGTCACGAATCTCTACCGGGACGAGCTCCTGGCGGCAGATGATCTTCCCATGCGGTTCACGGCGTATTCGCCCTGTTTCCGGCGGGAGGCTGGTGCTGCCGGAAAGGACACGAGGGGTCTCCTTCGAGTGCACCAGTTCGACAAGGTCGAGTTGGTACGGTACGAGACTCCGGAGCGTAGCCGGGAGGCTCTGGAAGAGCTGACTCGGGAAGCGGAGGTCGTCCTCCAGCGCCTGGGCCTGCACTACCGAGTGGTTATTCTCGCCGCAGGCGACCTGGGCTTTTCCAGCGCCATGACCTACGACCTCGAAGTCTGGGCACCCGGGGTGGAGAAGTGGCTGGAGGTTTCCAGTTGTTCGGTGTTCACCGATTATCAGGCCAGGCGGGCGAACCTGAGGTTCCGGCGTGCCCCGGGTAAAAAGCCCGAGTTCCTCCACACATTGAATGGATCGGGGCTAGCTCTCCCCCGCCTCATGGTGGCCCTCCTCGAAACCTACCAGGATGAGTCTGCGGCCGTGTCTCTCCCCGAGCCGTTGCACGCATATACCGGGTTCTCCCGGCTGGAACCTTGAGGCGTCGCAACTGGCCCATCGCTCTGGCGATTCTCTTCGTCGCCCAGCTGGTATGGTATCTCTGGTACACACAGCGGATCGTCGAAGCACTGGAGGACAACGCCGAGGGGCTCTCCCAGATCTACGCTTATGTCCAGGAAAGCCTCCTCGGTGTGGAGGCTCCCCCGGCCGACGATATCCTCATGAACCTCCAGACCATCCTCAGGGGGTCCGAGGTTCCGCTGGTTCTTTCCGGTGTCGGCGACACGATCCTGTCGGTGGCCAATCTTCCGTTCGAGGCCGATCTAGCCATACCCGAAGGCCAGGCCCGAGTGCGAGATTACGCCCGGGAGTTGGATCTCCGGCGACCGCCCCTCGGGGACCCCGAGGTCCAGCTCGTGCATTTTGGCGACCCGCCTGAGGTTCGTTCGCTCCGGTGGATCCCGCTTTTTCAGGTGGTAGGCCTCCTGATCACGGGCTTTCTGGGTATCCTCTCCATTAGGGTCCAACGCCGGTCGGAAGCCGAAAGAGCCTGGACCTCCATGGCGCGAGAACTGGCCCACCAGCTTGGGACGCCTATCTCCTCCCTCCAGGGGTGGTTGGAGCTGTTGCGGTTGGAGCCAGGCGAGAGACCCAAAGAGATGGAAGAGGGAGAGATCGCTGGGGAGCTCGCAGCCGATTTGAGCCGGTTGGAGAAGATCAGCCATCGATTCGAGCTTATCGGGATGGATCCAAAACTGGAGGACGTGAGCCTCCTAGGGATCTTGGAAGGTCTCCAGAGATATCTGAAGGTTCGGATTCCCCGGGGTGTGAAGCTGGGATTGGACCTCCCCTCCGATCTCCCACCGATTCGGGGTAACGCCACCCTCCTCACTTGGGCCTTCGAGAACGTTCTCAAGAACGCACTGGACGCTTTGGGAGGCACCGGCGGCGCCATTCAGATCCGGTGCACCCGGGAAACCAGAAAGCAGGTCCTGGTATCCATCAGTGACACCGGGCCGGGGGTGCCTTACGAGGTTCGCCGGGGCCTCTTCGAGCCGGGGGTTACTACAAAAGAACGAGGGTGGGGTGTGGGTTTAGCCCTCTCCAGGAGGATCGTGGAGGGAGTGCACGGCGGAAGAATCGAGTTGGGAGACGAGGGATCGGGGGGAGCCACCTTCCACATTCGTCTCCCGATTCAGCAGACGAGTGAGTAGAAGGGTGTTGCGAAAAGGGGGCGAGCCCCGTTACGAACGCCACGGGGCCATATGCGAGACGGGGCTTCGCTGGCATAGCCATGCGCTACGTCGAGAAGGCCCAACGAAGCAGATGGCCCCGTGCCGTCGAGCCGAGCGGCCTGCCCGCTGGCAGGTTCGCGGGGATCTTCCGCGAGACCGCCAAGCGAAGCGCAGGCGTAACCCGAAGGGCATAGGGAGGTTGCGGACGGGCACCGCCGCGGTAGCGGTGGTCGCCGCGTCAAAACTCCTCCCCGATGCTTCAGCATCGCATTCGTCGTCCTTCCTTGTCTAGCAACCGCAAGCTCCCTATGCGGGACCGCACCCCCTTTTCGCAACACCCTTCTCGGGTGCCCCACGATTCTCACTCACCCCCCCAGGCCCACTCACACCTTCCCGAACTGAATCCGCAACAGAGGGAAGCAGTGGAGCATTTCCAGGGGCCGCTCCTCGTGTTGGCCGGCGCGGGGTCCGGGAAGACCCGAGTTCTGACAGCCCGGATTTGCCACCTGATCCGCCACCACGGAGTACCTCCCTATCGCATTCTCTCCGTCACCTTCACCAACAAGGCGGCGGGGGAAATGAAAGAGCGGATCCGGCAGCAGCTCGGGGAAGAGCCAACCGGACTCTGGGCGGGGACATTCCATTCCACCGGAGCAAGGATCCTTCGCCGTTTTGCGTCGCTACTCGGATGGTCACCGACCTTCACTATCTATGACCAGGAACAGACTCTTCGGCAGATCAAACGAGCCCAAGAGGAGGTCGGAATCGATCCCAAACGATGGAGCCCGAAGGTTTTCCGATCCCATATCAGCGGCGCGAAGAACCAACTGATCTCGCCGCAGGAGTTCGTCGAGGAAAACGGGGACAGCTTTGACATCATCCAGCGGCACGTGGCTCGGATCTACCCTGTCTTCCAGGAGGCCCTTAAGAACCACGATGCGTTCGACTTCGATGACCTCCTCGTGAAACCGGTGGAGCTCTTTGAAAGTCGACCCGAGATCCTGGAGGAGTATCGGTCCCGGTTCTCCTTCCTTTTGGTGGACGAGTACCAGGACACAAACCGGGCCCAATTCCGATTCCTCGAGCTCCTTGCCGGAGAGGCCGCCAATCTCATGGTGGTGGGTGACGACGACCAGAGCATTTATGCGTGGCGGGGAGCGGACATCAGAAACATCCTCGACTTTGAAGCGGCGTTCCCTCGTGCGGCGGTCGTCCGCTTGGAGGAGAATTACAGGTCCACTGAAAAAATCCTGGACGCTGCCAACCAGGTGATCCGCCACAACGTAGACAGGAAGGGGAAGGACCTCAGGACCCGGCGGAAGGGCGGGGACACCATCTCGATCACGGAGACCCTGGACGAGACCGATGAGGCACGGTGGATCGCAGGGGAGATCGAAGCGACAATTGGTCAAGTGCCGGACCGGGATTACCGATCATACTCGGTTTTGTACCGCACCAACACCCAGGCGAGAGCCTTGGAAGACGCGTTCCGGGTAAAAGGCCTCCCCTACCAGGTCGTGGGCGGAGTCGGCTTCTATGAACGGAGGGAGATTCAGGACGTTCTCGGATATCTACGGTTGATATCGAATCCCAGGGACGGAGGGGCCTTCGACCGGGTGGTGGGGTATCCCCGCCGGGGAGTCGGATCCACCACCGTGGCGCGCCTGCGAGAATGGTCCCAGGAAACGGGCCTTACTCTCCTGGAAGCCGCTTCGAAGGCCGTCGAGATCCCGACCCTCCCCAAAAGCGGCGTAAGGGGGCTGACCGAGTTCGCCGACCTGATCCAGCGGTACTCCGCGAGAGCTTCCCAGGTGGAGGTTGGCGTAGCCTTAGAAGAGCTGGTTGAAGAGCTGGACCTCCTCAGGCTCCTCAGGGAAGAGGGCCCCGATGGGGACGATCGTGCAGAGAACGTAAAGGAGCTCATTGCGGCAGCCATGGACTTCGAGGCCGAGCTCCTGGAGGAAGACGACCTCCCCCGGGATCGATTCACGGACCTGGACTTCTTCCTCCAACGGGTTTCCCTGGTTGCCGACGTGGACCTCCACGATCCGGATGCCGATAGCGTCACGCTGATGACCCTCCATAACGCCAAGGGGCTCGAGTTCCCGGTGGTCTTCATCTCGGGATTGGAGGACGGACTCTTCCCGCTGAGCCGGGCCTATGACGACCCGGCCTCCCTCGAGGAGGAGCGGCGGTTGTTCTATGTGGGTCTCACCAGGGCCGAGGACAAGCTCTACCTGACCCATGCTCGTCAGCGGAGAAGGGCAGGCGAATACATGTACGGCCGACTATCCCCCTTCGTGGAAGCCATCGACGAGGCCCTGGTGGATGAAAGGACCTCCAGCCGCCTACGACGCAGCTTCGAAACGGGGTTCGGAATCGGGTTCGGTGGCACCTCGTCCCGGAGGAGGAGGCAGGAGAGGGTCCAGGAGGAGTGGGAAAACTCGTTCGCCGACGAGGACCTCAACCAGGACCTACCGAGGTTCGTGAAAGGGGAGAGGGTATCTCACTCCACTTTCGGTTCGGGCACGGTAATGGAGGTCTCTGGCTTCGGCCCGGACTTGAAGGTCACAGTGAAGTTCGATTCGGTGGGAGTGAAGAAGCTCCTGGCCCGATACGCCGATCTGGAGAAGGACTACTTTTAAAAGCCCACCCCACTCTCCGGATACCGAGAATTTACGGTTTTCTTCAATCGCCGGATTTTGATGTTTTACCTGAGGTAAGACGTCGTTTCCTCTTGGAAACATTGGCTTTAGGCCAATAGAGAAGTGGGCCTGTGGGGAGAGGGAAGAACCGATCTGCCAACTCGTCGAGGATCCGTGGATCTTGATTTCCCCCTTCGGCTTTTCCCGCCCGCCTCAGTTTCTTTGCGATTCGGAGATTCAGAGCTCCCACGGGATCCAGCTCCCGGGCCCGGGATTCGTGACCTGATCGGAAGTATTCGACAATGAAGTCGAATGAATACCCCAAATAGAGTTGCACTCTGGCGTCTGGGAGGTCGTAGCGGGAACTCCGGAGGACCTTGTCGAAGACCTGCTTCCACCGGTCGGTGTCCTGGGCCTGGATCATCCCCCTGAAAATCCGGCGGTTGGTTCTGAAGCTGAAGATGGTTCTGCTCAGAACGGTGTCAAAGAGCTCGTCCGCAGCGGCATGGTCATAGTTCATGACCAGGCGCCGGGCTTTTCCCAGGTACTCCTCCCCCACATGGAGGTCCATCCGGTGTTCCCAGTAGGTGTGTCCGTGGGGCTTCCCGGTTCGGGTGAGGAACAGCTTTCTGGGTATGAACGTATTGTGGGCGAGCGTGTCGGCTGCGAGGTGGGCCAGATACCCGTATCCGGCGGATCGAAGGGGATCGTTCGGCGCGGAATTGAGAATCTCCTCCCCCACCTTCCAGAAATGGCTATGCCGCCCTTCGGGAACGTACTTCTTGCCGAAAGAGATGTCGGCGGCCACGGATCCGTAGAGGAACTCGATGGGGTGTGTCTCAAGGAGGAGGCGTATGGCTGGCGGGAGTAGAAAGAGGGAGTTGAGTAGGACTTCCCCTAGGGCCACGTGGGTAGCGGGTCCCCAAGCTGCCAGCGGTTCCGGGACCAGGAGCAGCCAGGCAAATGCCAACCCCACGACTGTTACAGGAAGTCCTCGCATGGAGGTACGGTTATTCCTCTGCTTCGTCAGCCTCCGAAGAGGACGGGAACACATATGGTTCTTCGTGTTCTTCCGCGGCGAGACTCTTCGTCCCGGCCCTGACCCCACGAACCGCCGCCGCCGTATCCAGGGCCAGGTCCTCGGCTTCGTTCTGAAGCACCTCGACCAAGGCGGTGAAGTCCTGGATCCGTTCTTCCATCCTGACGGAGGCTTCCTTCAGTCGGTCATTCAGACTGGAAACGGAAGCGTTCAGCTTTTGGACGTCGGTCCGGATGGCCATGGTAATAAAATCGACGTTTTCGGCGACGCTCCGGGCCCTATCCATCACCGGGGCAGCGTCTTTCTCCATTCGTTTCGCCACGGCGCCCACCGAGCGGGCCAGTTTCCGGAGCTGAAGGAGGACGGCGAGGAGAGCCACCAAGACGCCCAGGACCGCCACCCCCAACACGATCGTGGAGATGGCTTCCGCCATGGAGAGAAAGTCGGACGTGGCCGGGCCGCCTCCCGACTCCTGGGCGGCGGTCATCCACAGAGGGGCGGCTGTTGTAAGAAGAATCGTCATAGTCATGTGTAACCGGGTGTCGGCTCAGGGATCCAAAAGGGGCCGCCAGCACTCCTGAATATTAATCTTCTGCCGGCCGCTCGACAGCTACGAGTTCCGCGGAGAGATCTCACCCGCCCTTTGGAGGACCCGGCGGGTGAAGAATGGTCCTGCGAGCTCGGAGAGAACCACGCCCAGTACGACCACAGCGAAGAGCAGGTCCGCCGCATTCACCTCCCCCATCCGGCGTTCCCCGTACGTGAGGACGAAAGAGATAGCCATGGCCAGGGAAATCCCTCCCTGGGGAATCAGCCCCAGGCCAAACCCTTTCGGGGTTTCAAAAGGGAAGGGAAGTGCTTTGACCACGAACAGGTTCCCCAGCACCTTTCCTGCTCCCCGAACCACCGCGTATAGGACGGCCAGGAAGGGCACTAGCAGTGTCGAGAAACTCAACAAAGCCCCCGCCAGCATCAAGAAGACCACATAGATGGGCTTCTCCCACTCGTTCAGGACCTTGAATACCCTCTGTGGGTCAGGCGAGAAGTTCGCCACCACCGCCCCCATGACCACCGAAACAAAGAGAGGTGACAGCTGAAGCTGTAATGCCGCACCGCTGGCGAACGCAGCGATCCCCAGAAGGAACAGGACCATCTCCTCGGCCCCAGGCCTAGGCCGGGTCAGCCAAAGGAACAGGATTCCACAGACCACTCCCAGCCCAACGGCCCCCACGATCCAGGTGAGCCGGGGAAGAAGAGCGAAGCCGATCCCCAGGTCCGCCGGGGGGAAAAGCACGTAGACGATCTGAAGGGCCGTAATGCCCACGAGTGCGTCCAGCGATGCGACCAGGAAAAGCAGGTCGCGGATCCTTCCTCGGACCAGGTAACTGGTCGATATCAGGGCGATCCCGGCGGGAGTGGAGATACAGGCTGTGGCCGCCCCGGCCATGAGAAGGAGTTGGGGAATCCTACCGGTTTGTCCCCAGGTCATAAGGACGATCCAACCAATTCCCAGGAACAAAAAGAACACGAAGATGGCCTGCCCAATGGCCAACAAGTGAAAGGCCGGGGGGAAGTGGCGAAGGTTCCGTCGATCGAGTTGGAGGCCAAAAAGGAAGCCGATCCATCCGAGACCCAACCCCAAAAGGGGGAAAAGCTGGCGGACGGCTTCCTGTGTCAGGAGGCCCAGGAGGTGAGGTCCCAGGAGGAAACCCAAGAACAGGAAGTGGGTCCCTGTCCGGAAAACCAGGCGAGGGCCCGGAGATACCTGGAGGGACGAGAACGAGAACCGGGCCCCGAGAAGGGCCAGGAGGATTAGGATCAGAGTTGAGACGAAAGGGTCGTCCAATACCATTGGCTCAGGGCCCCTCTAGAACCCTTCCTGGTCCTCTCCCAGCTCCGGCGCCAAACCCACGACCCGATCCAGGGGGAGGGTGAAGGCAATCCCGGTGGCCGGGGCTGTCAGGTCCCCACAAACCTCTTGGAGCAGATCCAAAGCCGGATCGATTTTATCGTCTTCCACGACGCTGAAGATGGTCCGGTTTTGTGGGCGGGAGCGGGTAATGAGGGTCTGAAGGCCGGCAAAGATGGGAATGTCATGACTCAGCACCCTCCCCATTCCCTCACTGTTGATGATGGTGGCACCCGTGATGCCCAATTCCAGATACCCCGAGAGGATCTCGTCGATCTTCTCCGGGTCGTTCACCACCGCAATCATTAGATGCATCGAGAAGCCTCACACATGCCGAGAATCGGCTTTGCGGATTGCTTCGAAGAGGTTCTGCGCGTCGGGGGCGGATCGCATTTCCTCCAGGTCATCCGGGTGTTGAGCAAGGCGGCAAATCCGCGCCAGGAGCTTGATGTGCTCTCCCTCCCTCCCCGAAGGGGAGAGGAGAACGAAGAACAGGTCAACAGGATCCGATTCCGGTGGCCCGAACGGGATGGGTTGCACGGCCGTGGCCACAAGCAGGAGAGGAGCGGGGAGACCGGGCAGCGTGGCGTGGGGAACGGCCACACCCCGCCCCAGGCACGTGGTGTGGGACTGCTCCCGGTCCTTCAGCGCCTGCGCCGCCCCTTCTCCGGAAGTGACATGCCCCCCTTTCTCGAAAAGGGCTCCAAAAGCGTCGAGGGCGTCCATGGTGCCCCCGGCTGCGAGATGGTGAAGGACAAGGTCCTCACGGAGGTAATCGCTGAGCCGCATCGTAGGCCTCGGTCATGAATTGTGACGAGAGGATCTGTGCGATTGTAGAAGTGCTGAAAGAAAAGTGTCAAGCGTGGCTCCGCTTCGGACAGGATCGAGGTGGGGTCGGCACACATCCTGCGCCAGTGGATGGAGAGAGATTCTCACCATTGCTCAGAACTCGAGAACGGGAGGTCCGATGGAACCCACCGGCCAAGGCGGGGATCGGTTGCTGGAAGTTGAGGCCGGCCGGTATGTTCCCGCCGTCCCGGTCTCCGTGAGTAGGATGAGATCCGGGAGTGTCGATCCCACTTTTCACCGGTACCGGGAAACACCCATGCCCCGCTTCGTCGTCGAAGGCGGCCGTCCCCTGGCAGGAGCTGTCCGGCCCGCGGGGAATAAGAACGCAGCCCTCCCGGCCATCGCCGCCACCCTCCTTACGTCCCAAGAGGTCGTCCTCCAGAACGTTCCGCGCATACGGGACGTGGAAACTCTTCTTGAACTCCTGAAATCCCTTGGTGCAGCGGTGGATTGGAGGGGGGAGAACGAGGTGGCCATCGTCGCGGGTGACCGTATCGATGCACCGCCCGATCCCGCCCTCGCCGAGAAGATAAGGGCCTCCATTCTCCTGGCCGGTCCCCTTCTCGGCCGGTTCCGTACCGTCGATCTCGGGCCCCCGGGGGGAGACGTCATCGGCCGGCGCAGGCTGGACACCCATTTTCTGGCCCTCGAGGCTCTTGGTGCGGTACGGAGGACGGCAGCGGGTTTCTCGATGGAAACCTCGGGACTGGTGGGGACCGACCTGTTTTTGGACGAACCTTCGGTTACCGGGACTGAAAACGCGGTCATGGCGGCTGCTTTGGCTCGGGGCCGGACCGTGATCCGAAACGCTGCAGCGGAGCCCCATGTTCAGGATGTGTGTAACCTTTTGAACCAGATGGGGGCGGGCATCCGTGGGATCGGCACCCACATGCTGGAGATCCAGGGTGTGGAGGAGCTCCACGGGACCACGTTCCGCCTTTCAGCCGATCATATCGAGACGGGATCGTTCATCGGCCTGGCCGCGGTCACAGGGAGCGAGATCACCATCGAGGACGCACCGCTGGCCCACCTGGACTCGACCCTGCTGGGCTTTCGCCGGCTGGGCGTTGAGTGTTCCACAGAGGGGACGTCCCTCGTGGTCCATGGCGACCGGGACCGGGTGATCCGGCAGGACGCGTATGGGCACGTTCCAAAGATCGACGACGGCCCGTGGCCGGCGTTTCCCGCAGATCTCACTTCCATTGCGCTTGTGACGGCCACCCAGTGTCGTGGAACCATCCTGATTCATGAAAAAATGTTCGAATCGCGGATGTACTTCACCGACAAGCTGGTAGGGATGGGGGCCCAGATCATACTGTGCGACCCCCACCGGGCCGTGGTGGTAGGCCCCGCTCAGCTGCGGGGGAGCGTCCTGGAGAGCCCGGACATCAGGGCCGGGATGGCCATGCTCCTGGCTGCTCTGGCTGCGGACGGGGAGAGCGAGATCAAGAACATTGGCCAGATCGAGCGGGGGTACCAGCACATCGATGCTCGCTTGGGGGCCTTGGGGGCCCGGATCAGGAGGGTGGACGGGGAGGGTTGAGGACGGCTCGGGGAACCGGGCCGGGAACGGTGCCGGGAACCGGGGCTCCCCCTCGCTCCTCCGCTTCGCTACGGGCGGCGGGTCCGTTCGGCCCCTGACCGCCCGAGAGTCGCCAAGGGGGAACCCCGGTCCCCGGCCCCCAATCGGCAGGGGCTCCTTCCCCGGCACCTCGGCTCCGCGCGAACGCCCAAGTTCGTTCGATCCCTGACCGTCCGAGGATCGCTTTGGGGGAACCCCGGTCCCGGGTCCCGGCCCACGCCGGAACCCTTTCCAGCGCTGGTTCTAGGTTGGCTGAGCGGGGGCGGGCTTCGAATCGACTCTCGGACGCTGGGCCTTTGGGCCCAGCGTCCGTGCAAAGCGGAGGAGAGAGAGGCCCGGGCCCGCGATAGCTCCTGCCTTGAGATCAGCAGCTGTTTCCACTATCTTCTTTCCCTGAGCCGCCCCCGGTGGGGCGGCCCTTTTTGTGTGGGGGTGCTGGCGGCCCCCGCTTTTTTATTCCAGTCAGCTCCGGCAGGTCCGGGAAGGAGAAGAAGCTATGGCGATTCCCCTCCCAGACCTCGTGGAAGAGATTGAGGCCCGTCTGGAGCGGATGGGTTTCGAGTTGGTGGAGGCGAGATGGGTGGGCAGCCCGCGACGGCCCATCCTCAGAATCCGCATGGACCTCCCCGACTCGGTACCGGGGCGGGGTGGGGTGGGTGTGGATCAGTGTGCCGAGGTCAGCAGAGAGCTGGAGCCTTGGCTCGATGCCCACCCCGAGATCCCTGAGCGGTACGTGCTGGAGGTTTCTTCACCTGGGGTGGAGCGGCCCCTCACCCGGCGGCGGGATTGGGAGAGGTTCAAGGGGAATCCGGTCCTGGTAAAAGGGCGGGATTTCCCGGGCGGTAGGGGGAATCGGGTCGAGGGTGACCTGTTGGGGCTGGAAGCAGGTGAGGACGGGGAGCCCAGCGTGGCTCTTCTCCTCGATGATGGAGAAAAGATCCGGATCCCTCTGGACCGGATTCAGAAGGCCCATCTGGTTTATCGGTGGGATTGAGGCGACCGGCCGAATACCCGGGGCAGAAGGCCCCTGGAATTCGGGCAGGACGAAGAGGACGAGAATGACCAACGCTGGCCAGATTGTAGCGGCTTTCCGAGACATTGCCGCAACGAAAAGCCTCAATCAGGACGAGGTTTATGACCTCATTCGCGACGGGATCCTCGCCGGGTTGGTGAAGATCTACGGCCCGAATGTGGAAGCCGAGATCGAGATCGACGAGGGATCCGGCGACATCGAGATCATCGTGCTGAAGCGGGTGGTCGAGGAAGTGGAAGACGAGTCGTCTGAGATTGCCTTGGAAGAGGCCCGCTGGGATGACGATACCTACGAGGTAGGAGACGTCATGGAGATCCCCGTGGACTTCGCCGAGTTCGGTCGGAATGCGGTGATGGCCACCAAACAGCGAATCGTCCAGCGAGTCCGGGAGGGCGAGCGGCAAAGGATTCGAGAGGAGTTCGCGGACCGAGTCGGCGAGCTCCTTTCCGGGGAGGTCCAGCAGATCGAGCGCGGGAAGATCGTCGTCATGATGAACCGCTCGAAAGATGCCGAAGCCATCATCCCCTGGCGTGAACAGAACCCTCGCGAACGCTTCCGCCAAGGCGACCCCATCCGGGCCGTCTTGAAGAAGGTTGATGAAACACCCAAGGGTCCCAGACTCATCCTTTCCCGGGGAGACCCACTTTTTGTCGCGTCCCTTTTCAAACTCGAAGTCCCAGAGATCTACCAAGGGATCGTGGAGATCCGGGAACTGGCCAGGGAGGTCGGAGGCCGGACCAAGATCGCCGTATCCAGCCGGGACGATTCCATCGATCCGGTAGGCGCCTGCGTGGGTCTCAAGGGTTCACGGGTACAGGCCGTGGTGAACGAGCTGGGTGGGGAGCGGATCGACATCGTTCCCTGGCACCCGGATCCGGAAGTCTTCGCACGGAGGGCCTTGGCCCCGGCCAGAGTCGCAAAGGTCATCAGCGATTCCAACCGCCAGGTGATCACCGCCATTGTGGACGAGGACCAGCTTTCGCTGGCCATTGGACGTAACGGTCAAAACGTCCGCTTGGCCTCCCAGCTCATCGGTTGGCAGATCGACCTCTACGGATCCAGAGAGTGGCTGGAACGGGGCGCCGACCTTTCCATCTTCGGGGAGCCCCCTCAAGGCGAGGTCTACGAGACTGCGGACTTCCCTCTCTCGGAGCTGGCATTGGAAGAGAACACCCTAGCGGCCCTAGAAACCGCGGGATATCATACATTTCTTGACATAATCGACCTTGAGAAGAAGGACTTCTTGGAGGTCCCAGAGCTCACCGAAGAGGATGCTGACCTCCTCCTGGGCATAATCGATGAGCTCACCGTGGTGGAGGGGGAGGTTCCAACTGAGGAGGAGCCGGCAGAGGGGACCCTTGACGGGTTGCTGGACGAAGACTCTGACGGGTTGCTGGACGAAGACTCTGAAGCCTCGGACGCCGAGCCTGAAGAGGGCGCCGAGGCTTCGGGTGATGGTGGGGGAGAAGCTGGGGATGAGGAGGATGGAGGTGAGGAAGAGGTAGTGAGCGAGGCATCTGAGGAGGCCGAGGAGTCTGCCGACTCGGAGCCGGAAGAGGATGGGGACGAGCCGCAAAGCTGAAGCCCTTGCTCTCCTGGGAATCGCCCGGAGAGCCGGGGCTGTCGTTAAAGGTACCGACGCCACCCGCCGTGGCCTTCGGCAACGGGAGGTTCGGCTGATGATCGTGGCCGTGGACGGGGCCGATGGCCAGGTCCGGAAGGTGGTTCCGCTGGCCCGGGCCCAGGAGGTGTTTTGGACCGCATTCGGCACCAGAGCCGAGCTGGGCTCGGCGGTAGGAGACGGACCATTGACGGCGGTGGGAGTGACCGGGGCGAGTTTCGCCAAACAACTCAAGCAGCTGATCGGGCGGGATTAAAACGTACGGGCGGACGGGTCGCCCAGCGGAGGTAGTTCAAGCGCATGCAGGTTATTGACCTAGCACAAGATCTCAACGTCGCACCCGAGGGGCTGGTTGTTCTCCTCCGGGAGCTTGGGATTCCTGTGGCCAATGCCAAGACCGTGGTGACAGAAGCCGATGTCTCCCGGGTCCTCGCCCGGATCGAGCGGGAGAGAAGGGCCGGCCACAAGGAGGTCTCTGAAGCTTTAAACGCGGCCATCGAGGATGCCCAGGCTGCACATAAGCCCCGTCGGCGCCGTCGCAGGGTGGCCAAAAAGGAACCCGAGGTGGCGCCGGAAGAGGAAGCCGCCGCCGAAGAGTCCGAAGAGGGTTCTGAGGAGGTGACCGCCGAGGGCGCCGGAGAGGGCGATGAGGCCGAGGCCCCCGAGGCCGACACGGTGGAGGCCGAGTCTGCGGCGGGTGATGGAGAGGCCAGCGAACCCCAACCAGCCGACGGACCCGAGGCTACGGATGCCGAGGCGGAAGCTCCGGTGTCAGAAGACGATATTGTGGAGGCTGCTGACGAGGTCGAGGACCCGGCCAACCTCGATGAAGGAGAGGTGTTGGACGAGGTGGCTGCGGAAGCGGTCGATGTGGAGTTCGAGGAATCGGAGGGGGGCGAACCCGAAAGCGAGGTTTCCGTCCAACCCGAGGAGGCGATGGAGCCGGCCGAACCGGCACCCAAGCCCGAGCCCGTTAGACGGTCGGGCCCCGAAGGGCCGGCAAGGGTCATCCGGAAGCCCGTGTCCTCCCCAGCCGCCTCGGCTGCGCCGGGTGGCCAGGTGAGGATCCAGGCCGAGGGTTATACCCAGGACGGTCGCAGGAAGAGCAGGAAGGAAAAAAAGGGCAAGAAACGTCAGCGGGTGGACCAGGAAGCCGTCCAGTCCAACATCCAGCGGGTGATGGCCGAGCTGAAGGGTGGGGGCGGGAAGAAGAGGAAGCGCGGCAAAGGATCCGCCCCGACCAAGGAAGAGATCGAGGCTCAGGAGGAGGAGGTCCGTCAGGAGGAAGAACGCGAGCGGACCACCGTTCGCGTCAATGAGTTCCTGACTGTAGCGGAGCTCGCAGAGCTGATCGACATCTCGTCCACCGAGATCATTGGATCGGCGTTCAAGAACATGGGCTTGATGGTCACCATCAACCAGCGCTTGGACTTCGACCAGATCGAGCTCCTCCTGGAGGAGTTTGGCTTCACCGCGGTTCGGGAAACCGAATACGCCGCGGAAGAAGTCACTACGATGGAGGAAGACGACGAAGGCGATCTCCAACCTCGGCCCCCAGTTGTCACGGTCATGGGGCACGTCGACCACGGGAAGACCAAGCTCCTCGACCAGATCCGAAGCGCAAACGTGGTAGCCGGGGAAGCAGGGGGTATCACCCAGCACATCGGTGCGTATCACGTCGAGTTGGCTGATGGACGTGCCCTCACCTTCCTGGATACTCCGGGACACGCCGCATTCACCGCCATGCGGGCTCGCGGGGCTGACGTGACGGATATCGTCGTCCTTATGGTGGCAGCCGATGACTCGGTCATGCCCCAGACCGTCGAGGCCATCAGCCACGCCAGGAACGCCGGCGTACCCATGGTTGTGGCGGTGAACAAGATCGACCTACCGACGGCCAACGCCGCCAAAGTGAAGCAGGAGCTTCTCCAGCACGACATCACGGTGGAGGAGTTCGGTGGAGAGGTCTTGGATGCTGAGATCAGCGCCAAGCAGAACATCGGCATCGACGATCTCCTCGAGAAGGTCCTGCTCCAAGCCGAGATGCTGGAACTCCAGGCAAATCCTGATCGTGACGCCTACGGCGCCGTGATCGAATCTCGGTTGGACGTCGGGAAGGGCCCCGTCATCACCGTCCTGGTTCAAAACGGAACTTTAAAAGTCGGGGACAGCTTCATCTGCGGGCTTTACGACGGCCGCGTCAGGGCCATGCTGGACGAGAGAGGGAAGCCTGTGGAGGAAGCCGGACCCGGGATTCCGGTCCAGGTCCTCGGAGCCGCCGGTGTGCCACAGGCGGGGGAAGCCTTCGCTGTGCGTTCGCCTGAGATGGCGGCTGAGATCGCTGGAAACCGGCAGCGTTTGGAGCGGGAAAAACAGCTCCGAATCAAGGAACGTGGATTCAAGCTGGGAGACTTCTCACAGCTTCTGGCAGCCGGTGAAGTCAGCACGTTGCCCCTTATCATCAAGGGTGACGTAGACGGATCGGTTCAAGCCCTTTCGGATTCCCTCGAACAGCTTGGCACCGAAGAGGTCAAGGTGGAGATCATCCACCGGGCCGTGGGAGCCATCAACGAGTCCGATGTCATCCTGGCCGGGCCGGCTGGGGCGGTCATCATGGGGTTCAGGGTGAGGCCCGATTCGAATGCCCGACAACTCGCGGAGCGGGACGGCGTGGACATCCACGTCTTCGACGTGATCTACGAGGCCGTCGATCAGGTCCGGGCGGCCTTGGAAGGGATGCTCGCCCCAGAACGGCGGGAGAGGATCATTGGTTCCGCTGAGGTACGGGACACCTTCAAGATCCAGAAGGTCGGGACCATCGCCGGTTGTTATGTGACGGAAGGAATAATCGAGCGGAAGGCCAAGGCCCGCCTCATCCGAGACGGAATCGTTGTCTACGATGGAGAATTCTCCTCGTTGAAGCGTTTCAAGGACGACGTGAAGGAAGTCCGGGAAAGCTTCGAATGCGGGATCGGCATCGCCAACTTCAACGACGTGAAGATCGGCGACGTCATAGAGTGTTACCAGGTGGAGGAGGTAGCCCGGACCCTCTCGTAGGTAGAGGTTTTTGGGTTATCCGAAAAGGAGAACCCGGCCTGCCAAGAGCGGAGCCGGTTCTCGGAGGTGACCACCGTGGTGATCGGCGTAGGTTCATGGGATCTCTCCCTTCCCGAGTGCAGATCTCTCAAAGAGAAGCGCAGGGTAGTGAAGTCGTTGAAAGAGCGACTTCAGCACCGGTTCCGTGTCTCAGTAGCTGAGACTCGCCATCAGGACACCTGGACCCGGGCTGAGCTCACGGCTGCCGTGGTTACGACGGACCGGCGCCAAGCGGACGCGATTTTAGACAGCCTCGACCGATTTGTGGAGGGCGATGGCAGGGCTATCATCCTCGGCGTTGATCGGTCGTTCCGATGAGACCCTCAGCAGCTAGGCTGAAAAACGACACCAAATGACTCATCACCGAAATGCGAGGCTGAACGAGCAGTTCAAGAGAGAGATTTCCCAGGTCCTTTCCCAGAAGGTTCGAGACCCGAGGATCGGGCGGGTCCTGGTCACGGAAGTCAGGGTGACCCCGGATCTCTGGTTGGCCCGGGTGTTTTTTCGGTCCCAGGACGAAGCGAACGGCCCGGAAACCACCAAAAAGGGTCTCGAAAAAGCCGCACCATTCATCCGCCGTGAACTTGGAAAAGTCCTCCGCCTTCGCCGGATCCCCGAGCTACGATTTGTCCACGACACAACCCTGGATTCTGCTTCCCGTATTGAAGAGGTCCTGCGGGAAGTCCTCCCGAAAGAGGACCAGGGCGTAGGCGCCGGTGGAGACGAAGGTGCAGGCGCAGGGGAGGACCAAGGATGAGCTCCTCCGGGGTCCTCCTCGTGGACAAGGCGCCGGGTCCCACCTCCCACGACGTCGTCGGAAAGGCCCGGAAGGCGGCCGGGATCCGACGTGTTGGGCACGCTGGAACCCTGGATCCTTTTGCCTCGGGCCTTCTCCTTCTCCTTCTTGGCTCGGCAACGCGCCTTTCCGAGTACTTCCTCGGGATGGACAAGGAGTACGAAGCCACCGTTCGCCTCGGGGTGGAAACCACCACGCACGACCTGGACGGTGAGATAGTATCCGAGGACGGAGACTGGAGCGGGATTTCGGAGAGTGACGTCATCGCCGCATTAATCCCTCTGACAGGGAAGGTCTCGCAGGTCCCTCCGGCATATTCGGCCAAAAAGGTCCAAGGGGTTTCCGCCCACCGTCGAGCCCGTCGGGGGGAGGCGGTTGAGTTGGAGCCTGCTGAGGTCGAGATCTACGGATTGGATCTCCTGGGCCACGATGGGCCCACTGTTCGACTCGGCGTGAGGTGTTCCTCGGGGACCTACGTCAGAGCGATCGCCCGTGACCTGGGGCGCGCCCTTGGAGTCGGGGGACACCTCACCGAGCTCCGTCGAACCAACATCGGCCCTTTCTCGGTCTCCTCGGCGTCTCCGATCGAGGAACTGGCCGATCAAGAATCCATTGCCGCCGCTCTCACCTCCCCAGCTGCCGCCCTGGGTCACCTTCCCGCCCTGGAGGTGGGCCCTGAAGACGCCGCCCGTATCCGCCACGGACAGTTCTTACCAGTGCAACACGAGGACATCCCCTGTGGAAGCCCGGTGAGGATCCTACTGGGAGGAGATCTCATCGCCGTGGCTTCCAGGGACCGGAACCAGATCCGGCCCCGGAAGGTCTTTGCCAATGGTTGACTACGCCATCGATCCCGCCCTCCCCTCGGGCTTACCCTCAGACGGAAGGGGAACCGTGATCACGGTGGGGACGTTCGACGGCGTCCACCGTGGGCACTGGGCGGTGTTACAGGAAATCCGTCGGCGGGCCCGGGAGGCCAAGCGGAGAAGCGTCCTGGTGACCTTCCATCCGCATCCTCTGAAGATCGTCCGCCCCGACCGCGCACCTCTCCTCCTCACCACGCCTGTCGAGAAGAAGGAGATCCTCGCAGAGACCGGTCTGGATTACGCCGTCTTCTTGTCGTTCAACCACGTCCTTGCTTCCTATTCTCCCAGGCGTTTCGTGGAAGAAATCCTGGTCAATCGCCTCGGCGTAGAGGAGTTGGTCATCGGATACGATCATGGGTTCGGACGTGGACGGTCGGGGGACGTCGATACCCTGGAAGAAATCGGCGACGAAATGGGGTTCGCCGTGGACGTGGTCTCACCCATCCGGGCCGGGGAGACGGCCGTCTCTTCCTCCAAAATCCGAGCGGCCCTCTCCGAGGGAAATGTGGAAGAGGCCAGGGTGGGTTTAGGCCGGCCGTACTGCGTTCGCGGGCTCGTTGTCAGGGGTGACGGCCGAGGCCGCAAGTTGGGCTTTCCCACGGCGAACCTCTTCGTTCCCATGAACGGGAAACTGATTCCCCCCTCCGGAGTCTACGCCGTTCGAGGCTGTCTCAAGCGGGGAGTCTTTGACGGAGCCATCCATATCGGCCCCCGGCCCACCTTCACCGGGTCCCGCCCAACCATCGAGCTCCACCTTCTGGACTTCGACGGGGACATCTACGGGGAAGAAGTCCGAGTGGAGTTCATTCGCCACCTGAGGGAGGTCCGGCCTTTCGACTCAGTGTCGGCCCTGGTCGAGCAGCTTAAGTACGACGTCGAAGCGGCCCGGGCGGCTCTCGCCTACGATCGGAACCGCTGACCTTTCCGAGTCCCGGTGTTGGGTGCGTTTTGGGGTTGAGGCGCTTCGGTGGTCTTGGTAGCTTTACAGGCTGAAACGTTGACGAAACCAATACGAGGAGGGGCTTCCCTCGCAGCATAAGCTCTTGCGGAGGCTCGAACCAGATGAGCATCAACAGAGAAGAAATCATCAAGAAGTATCAACTGCACGAAGAGGATCGAGGCAGCGCTCCTGTCCAGGTTGCCCTCCTGACGGCCCGGATCAACGACCTCCGGACCCACTTCGACAGTCACAAGAAGGATCACCACAGCCGCCGAGGCCTGCTGAAGATGGTCGGCCGCCGCCGGCGCCTCCTGGAATACCTCAAGCGAACTGACCTTGAAAGGTACCGGGGGCTCATCGCGGACTTGGGTCTCCGTCACTAGCGAGATAGACATGAGCGGCGACAGTCACCCTCTGTCGCCGCTTTATTCCATGTCTGAGACTCACGTCTCGCAGTGGAACCCGAGATCTCCCCTACGATGACAACCCTCCCAGTGATCGAGCACCGACGTCGATGCGGACGTCCGTCCTCGGGTCGTGGGGAAAGAAGGGTGTGGCGAATCGGGACTCGCCCCCGCTTCGCCACACCCTTCAGGGTCGTGGGGCTGAGGTCCTGACCGCGCAAGAAGAAGAGTCGAAGAGAGAAGAGAAGAATAGAAATCGAAGCAGCAAAGAAGAGAAACGGAAGAGAAAAGAAGATGGTACAGAGAATCGAAAGGCAGTTCGCGGGCAGGAACCTCACGATTGAGAAGGGTCGGATGGCTCGGCAAGCGGCCGGGTCGTGTTTGATCCAGTTCGGGGAAACCGTGCTCCTGGTGGCTGCAACGGCCCAGGAAAATCCCACCCACCTCCCCTTCTTCCCCCTCACGGTGGAATATCGGGAAAAGAGTTATGCGGCCGGGAAAATCCCGGGCGGATTTTTTAAGCGAGAGGGCAGGCCCGGGGAGAAAGAGATTCTCTCGGCTCGCCTCATCGATCGGCCCCTCCGGCCCATGTTCCCCGACGGCTTCATGCACGAAACGCAGGTTGCCTGCTTCCCCATGAGCGCGGACCAAGAGAACGACGCCGATGTGTGGGGTATCCTGGGTGCATCCCTCACCCTCAACATGTCGCCCATTCCCTTCAACACCCTCCTGGCCGGCGTCCGGATCGGGCGGATTCAGGGGAACTGGGTTCTGAATCCCACTTTCCAGCAGTTGGAATACTCCGACGTCGACATCGTGGT
>JANQDZ010000060.1 GCA_028278645.1 Longimicrobiales bacterium
CATCAGGGAGGGCCTGGACCCAAAGGAGGCCCGGAGGCAGGCGGCTATCAAGTTCGGAGGAGTGGAGAGGTACAAAGAGAAGGTCCGGGAGGCTCGGACACTGGGATGGGTGCCGGGCATGTCCCTGGACTTCAAGCTGGGTGTCCGGATGCTCGCCAAATACCCAGGGTTGACCATCGTCGGCGTCGTCTCTATGGCGTTCGCGATCTTCATCGGGGTCGCCACGTTCGAGGTCATGAACAAGATGGTCGATCCAACCCTCCCCCTCCCCGGCGGAGAACGCATCGTCGGAATCCGCTACTGGGATCGGGCCGAGAATGAGATGGTCCTCCCTCGTCATGCCGAGCTCGGCGTGTGGAGGAAGGAACTATCGGCGATTGAGCTTCTGGGTGGATTCCAAAGGGTCCAGCGAGACCTGTCGGTGCGTGGGGAGCCAGGAGAACCTGTTCAGGTTATCTGGATCAGCGCCGCGGCCTTCAGAATCGCGGAGGTCCTCCCGTTGCTAGGGCGAACGCTGGTTGAAGGGGATGAAAGCCCGGGTGCCCCACCGGTGTTGGTTCTTGGCCACCGCCTTTGGCAGGTGCGTTTCGGCAGCGACCCTTCGGTATTGGGTCGGACCGTAAGGCTTGGAGGCGTGGGGGTGACCGTGGTCGGGGTGATGCCCGAAAGATTTGGTTTCCCGAAGGAGGACAATCTCTGGGTTCCCCTACCGTCGGAGGAGGGCAGCGGAATCGCCTTCCCCGGCGAAGAGTTGACCGTGTTTGGCCGGCTAGCTCCCGGAGCAACGCTCAAGAGCGCCCAACTCGAGGCGCGCACTCTTTCCACAGGATCCACCTGGGAGACCTTTGGACGCCAGGAGCACATGACGCTTGAGGTCCTCCCTTATGTTGAGTCCCTCAGCAGCGTTAGAATGGGGCTCTTTCTCCGCGCGCTTCTCTACCAGGTCAACCTCTATCCCGCCCTCTTCCTGATCCTTGTCTGTGGGAACATCGGCTTACTGATGTTTGCTCGGGCGGCAGCCCGGAGGAGGGAGATCGTTGTGAGAAACGCCCTCGGTGCTAGTCGAGGCCGAATCGTGACTCAGCTCTTCATCGAGGCTCTGGTGCTGGGCACGCTTGCAGCCACCATCGGCCTCGCCGCCACGAGCCCAGCGTTACAGTGGCTGCTGGATAGGCACCACCAGGTCGGGATCTCTTTCCCTTTCTGGGTAAATGCTGACATTTCCCCGACGACCATGATCTACGCTGTCTTCCTTACTCTGCTGGGTGCCGCGGTCGCCGGTGTAATCCCGGCGCTGAAGGCCACGGGACGGGGTCTAAAAGCTGGATTGAGCCAGGTAAGCACGGGCGCGGGCGGCCTCCGAATGGGCGGCATCTGGAGCGCGGTCATCGTATCCCAAATTGCCGCGACGGTAGTGTTCACTGGTGTGGCCCATTTAGTCACGGGCCAAGCCCGGCGGAACGCATCCGTGGAGCCGTACTTTCCACCCGAGCAATACGTTGGAATCCGGATTCTGATGGAATGGGATAGCGCTGAGCCAGGGACCGGCGGGGGAAACGAAGAGTTCCTACGACGGTTTGCCGACAATGTTCGGGAGTTGAAGCGTCGATTTGCAGAGGACCCAGCGGTAACCGGTGTGACACTGGCCGACCGACTTCCGGTCCAGGCCCGTGGATTCGATCGAATCGAGGTGGACCAAGGAGGCCGTGCCCCTCTCGGCACCGCCCGACAGGGGCACCGGGCAAGGTCCGACGCCGTTGATCTCCTCTTCCTTGATGTGTTTCGCGCACCTGTGATCAGTGGCCGCAAGTTCGATCCCAGTGACTTAGAGGGAGGTGTAAACACGGTTGTGGTGAACGCCTCCTTTGTGGAGGAAATCCTCGGTGGGAGAAACGCCATCGGTCGGCGCATCCGCTACGTGAAGTCGGATCGGTCTACAGAGCCCGGCCCGTGGTACGAGATCGTCGGGGTCGCGGGGGATCTCGTCGCAGATCAAATGAGAGCTATGGACACCTTTGAACCCCCGCCGAAAGCGCGTGTCTACCATCCACTGGATCAGGATCGGGCAGGAACCTACCCATTGCTTTACGCCATTCTGCACGTGCCGAGTGGTACTGAAACTCTAGCCCCGAAACTCCACACAATGGCTGGCGCAGTCAGCCCGGCCCTCCGTCTTGAAGGGATCAAAACGCTTGACCGGGCCGACGGTGATATCGCTTTCTTCTGGCGCCTCTTTGCCTATCTCGCCTTGCTTGTAAATGGAATCGCGTTGTTCCTCTCTCTCGCCGGGACCTACGCAGTGATGTCCTTCACCGTGGCAAGACGCACGCGGGAGATCGGAGTGCGAGTGGCCCTAGGCGCCGGGGCTGCGCGAGTAATCTCGGACAGCCTCCGAAGGCCAATTGCGCAGATCGGAACTGGCGTATCGTTGGGTTGCCTAGTAATGGGAGCTTTGGTATGGCGCTTCAGTGAAAACAGAGTAGCCGCGGGAGATGCCGTGTGGCTCCTGATGCTGGGCCTCAGTCTAGTTGGGGTTTGCACCCTTGCCTGCATGGTGCCGATCCGGAGGGCACTTCGGATCGAACCCACGGAAGCGATGAGGGTCGACGGATGAAGGGGTGGTTGAGGCGCTGGAGAAAGCGCATCCGGACGCTGCTCCTTAGAGACACTGTGGAACGGGAGCTGGATGAGGAGCTTTCGTTTCATCTTGAGATGGAAACCGAGAAGAACATTAGGGAGGGCATGACTCCTAGGGAGGCGAGGCGGCAAGCAGCGATCAAATTCGGAGGAATGGAGAGGTACAAGGAGAAGGTCCGGGAAGCCCGGACTTTGGGATGGGTGCCAGGGATGTCGTTGGACTTCAAGCTGGGTGCTCGGATGCTCCGCAAGTACCCGGGCCTCACTGCGGTAAGTGTTCTTGCCGTGGCCTTCGCGATCGCCGTTGCCGCGATTTCATTCGAGTTTTTCACCCAGATCGTCATTCCCCGCCTTCCGTTTGAAGACGGGGATCGGGTGGTCGCAATCGTCATGCAGGACGCAGCATCGGGAGCCGAGGAATCCCGTATCCTGCACGACTTCGAGGGGTGGCGCAGGGACCTGAAGACCGTCGAGGACCTCGGAGCCTACCGGGCCATATCGTCCAACCTGGTCGTGGGTGGTGGGCCCGGTACTCCAGTGTCGGGCGCGGAGATCACCGCCTCAGCGTTTCGCCTGGCACAGGTGCCGCCCTTGCTCGGGAGAACCCTTGTTGAGTCGGACGAGCAACCCTCGGCCCCCCCGGTCATCGTGATCGGGCAAGAGGTCTGGCAAGCACGATTCAATGAGGACCCCAACGTCCTTGGGAGGGAGGTTAGCCTCGGTTCCACCACCCATACCATCGTGGGCGTCATGCCGAAGGGTTTCGGGTTTCCGGTTGCCCAGCGGGCGTGGGTCCCATTTCGATTTAGTTCACTCGGCTACGAGATGCGGCAAGGCCCCGGTGTGAAGGTCTTCGGCCGACTCTCGCCTGGGGTCACGGTAGATGAAGCTCAGGCGGAAGTGACTACGGTGTTGACCCGGTCTGCTGCCGATTCTCCCGAAACTCACCAACACCTCCGTGCTCGGGTACTCGCGTACCCGCACTCCGTCGTCAGCGTGTTTGGCCCTGAGATCGTCGGCCTTACATCGATCAACCTGCTGATCACATGTCTTTTGGCGCTTGTGTGTGGAAACGTCGCACTGTTGTTCTTCGCGCGTGCTGCTTCTCGGGAGAGCGAAATAGTCGTGCGGGCCGCCCTAGGGGCCTCCCGGCGGAGGCTAATCACACAGCTGTTCATTGAAGCCTTGGTCATGGCGGGTGTGGCCGTGTTCATCGGGGCGATTGCCGCTCAGCTTTCCTTGCGGTGGTTCGTCGATGTTCTGGGGACTGAATTCTTCGGTGTCGGCGGAATCCCATTCTGGTTTAGGGCCAGCCTTTCCCCTGGGACCTTCCCCTATTTGGCCCTGTTGACAATCACCGCGTCTGGGCTTTCTGGAATCCTCCCTGGTATCAAAGTCACCCGAGGACTCGGCACCCGCCTAAAGGACGTGGGGCAGTACGGCGGGGAGTTGCGTTTCGGAGGGGTATGGACTGCTTTGATCGTTACTCAGGTCGCGGTGATGGCTTTAGCACCAATCTTCCTATTCATTATCAGTGGGGAGTCTTCGGGCATTCGATCCAGGTTCAGTACCGTGGGGTTCCCCACCGAGGAATACCTAACGGCTACCATTGGGATGGACCTGGAGGTGATGCCAGGGGTGTCGGACACCGTAGCCGCAGCGGACTTCCTGGCTCGATACCTGGGTTCATACCAGGAACTCGGACGGCAGCTGGAAACGGAACCCGAAGTCATCTCTGTGACCTTCGCTGATCGGCTCCCCCTGACGTACCATCCCCATCGTCGCATTGAGCTCGACGATGGCCCAGCCGCACCCATTGACGAGCAGCTAGGGCACCGCCGGGTGACCTCGGCCAACGTTGCCGTCAACTTCTTCCAGACCCTAGATGCGCCGGTGCTCCTGGGCCGCGGATTCGACGACATTGATCTGAACCCGGACGGTCGAGCGGTCGTCGTGGACGAAAAATTCGTCGAGAAGATGTTGGGTGGAAGCAGCCCGATCGGACGACGTTTTCGCTACCGCTACTTTGAGGAGTTGGAAAGTCCCAGATCCGGCGATGAGCCATGGTACGAGATCGTTGGAGTCGTCAGGAACTTGGGCATGCGGTGGGCCGGGATCTACCATCCGCTCATCCCCGAATCTACCTACCCAGTCCGTGTGGCCATTCACTTAAGGGGGGACCCGCTACTGTTCGCGTCGAGGCTGCGGACCATGGCCACGGCACTTGACCCGAACATCCAATTGCATCGGGTGGTTAGTCTCGATTCAGTAAGGGCCGCCGACCTCAGCGTGTACCGGATGTGGTTTTGGGTCACGGTCCTCGTGACCTCGGTCGTGATGGTTCTCTCACTGATGGGGATCCACGCTGTCCTATCATTCGTGGCCACCAGGCGAACGAAGGAAGTGGGGATTCGAATGGCCCTGGGTGGTCAGTCTTGGCGGGTGATGGCGCCGATATTCCGTCGCCAGATGGTTCAGGTAGCGATTGGCATCTTGGCCGGGTTGTTCATCGCCGGAGTCTTATCGACCAGGCACATCATCCCAGTTCTGGGCTATGGCAGCGTGATTATCCTGGTCTGTTCAATCGCGACCGTGGAACCGGTGCGCCGAGCGCTCCGCGTCCAGCCCACGGAAGCTTTACGGGTGGATCAATAATGGGTCTGACGAAGCGTTGGATAAAGCGCATCCGGACGTTGGTCCGACGAGATGTCGTGGAAAGGGAGCTTGACGAGGAGCTGGCATTCCACCTGGAGATGGAGACGAAGAAGAACCTCCAGGCCGGGATGACCCCGGAGGAGGCCCGAAGGCATGCTGCGATCAGGTTTGGTGGCGTAGATAGGTACAAAGAGAAGGTCCGCGAAGCTCGGACTCTGGGGTGGGTGCCAGGGATGTCGTTGGACTTCAAGCTCGGGTTCAGAGTACTGACCAAGTATCGAGGCCTGACGACCGTCAGTCTCTTCTCGATGTCAATCTCTGTGGCAGGTGCCGGCGGTTTCTTCGCGTTCACTAACAACTTCGTCAACCCCAAGCTCCCAGTGGAGGAGGGTGACCGGATCGTGGCGATCCAGAGCTGGAACGTCGCCACGGGTACCTTCGAGAACCGCATCCTTCACGACTTCGTCGGTTGGGAAACCCAGCTTGAATCGGTTCAGGACCTCGGCGTATTCAGTTTCTACGAGCCAAATCTCATCACTGAAGGAGGCCGGTCCGAGCCCATCCGCGGCTCAAAGATCAGCGCTGCAGCCTTCCGTATCACACGAACTTCTCCACTCCTGGGGAGGACCCTGGTTGAGGCGGACGAGGAGGCCGGAGCTGAAGCAGTTGTCGTGATCGGGTTCGACCTCTGGCAAGACTTCTTCGCCGGTGACCCTCAGGTGGTGGGCAGGGCTATACAGGTCGGACCTTCTCCTCACACCATTGTCGGCGTAATGCCTGAGGAGTACGGCTTCCCGTTCAATGACAACTTTTGGGTTCCCTTCCGAGAAAGCCCGTTGGACTGGGGACGTCTCTCAGGTCCGGGCATAACGGTTTTCGGCAAATTGGCACCCGGGATTACACTCAACGAAGCCCAGACCGAATTATCCCTCCTTGGCCGGCGGACCGCAGCGGAGTTCCCCGAGACGCATGAGCTTCTCCGGCCCCAAGCGGTTCCGTTCGCAAAGGGCATGGTAAGCCCGCCAACGGGAGTCGCGTTTGGAGGACGCTTGATACTGGTCCTCCTCCTCCTTGTCGTAAGCGCAAATGTCGGCGCTCTCATTTTCGTTCGAAACCTATCCAGGGAAGGTGAGATTACCCTGAGAGCAGCGCTGGGCGCGAGCAGGAGACGGATCGTTTTTCAACTCTTCGTCGAAACCCTCGTCCTGGCGTCAGTGGCATCTGTGGTAGGGCTGTTTCTTGCCTCGCAGGGGATCGGTTGGTTTTCGGAGGTTCTCCAGAAGGAGATGTTCGGACGCAGCGGCCTCCCCTTCTGGTGGCGTGACGGCATCGGGCTTAGCACCCTCATCTTCGTCGGCCTTCTTACGCTGCTTGGGTCTGCCGTGTCCGGCCTTCTTCCCGCTCTTACCCTGACCCGTTTTCAATTGGGGTCGCAGGTTCAGAACCGGACTACTGGAGGGTCCTATCTCCGGTTCGGTAGGAAGGCAAAGCTGGCAATCGTCGGTCAGATAACTCTCTCGGTCGGCCTCCTGATGACCGTTTTCGAGGCGTGGCCGGACCTGGTAGAATCGGAGGCCGAGATCCTGGGGCTCATTGCTGAAGAGTACCTCTCAGCCCGCCTCATGGTGAGCCAGGACTCCGGGGCCGGGGAGGATCCTACTGGTGCCGTTGGGAGGCTCTCGAATGCTCAGCAGGAATTGGAGAGGCTTCTTTTCGAAGAACCTGAGGTTTCCGGGGTGACCTTCGCCAGTTCACTTCCTGGGACACCACACAGGCGCCAGGCCATCGAACTCGAAACGGACCCAGCCGGATCGGTTCATTCGCGGGCCCGCACTGCCCAGGTGGATGCCGATTTCTTCACGGTGATGGGTGCTCCGCTGCGTGCCGGTCGAACCTTCAACGCCGGAGACCTCTATTCGGATGGCTCAGCTCTCCCCGTGGCCATTGTCAATCAATCGTTCGTCCGAACACGATTCCAGGACCGAAACCCGATTGGCCAACGCCTGCGAATCCTCGGCGCGGATGGGGATCCCGGGCCCTGGCTGGAAGTTGTCGGAGTAGCAGGAGACTTCGGGATGGACCTTTATAATCCGAGTGGACTCTACCTCCCCCTTACCCCTGGCACCTTGCCACTTCGCCTGGCAGCCAGACTGAACACCGACCCGGCCAACTTCACAGCCCGCCTCCGCTCAGCAGCAACCTCAGCGGACCCGGAACTCCGGATGGTAGAAGTGCGGACCATGGCAGCGGTCCTGGCAGAGGCACGAATGCCAAACAGAATCATGTTCACGGGGTTATTCGTGGCAACCTTCGTAGGACTTGCCCTGACTTTGAGTGGCGTCTACGCATTGATGTCCTTCTTCGTGTCCAGACGGATCAGGGAGATCGGCATCCGTGCAGCGATAGGAGCAAAGCCAAGCCGCCTTGTCGTCAACATCTTCTCGCAGGCTTTGGTCAGGCTCGGCACAGGTGTGGTTTTCGCGGCGATCATGAGTCTTCCCTTCACAGCCATCGTCCTCGAAGGCGGTAGTGTCGGAACCTGCATGAAAGTCTCTGCAGTGATCGTAGTCGCTGGGCTCCTAGCATGCTTGGGGCCGACTCGACGGGTACTGAAGGTTCAGCCGGTTGAGGCGATCCAAGTCGAAGGGTAGCAGATCCGCCTTCGAAGTTCGCCACTCCAACCTTCCCGCCTAACCCCGGCCGGTCCGCCCTCGTCCGTGGCTTGCCCAACGCTGGCCTTCCTGGGCCTACTCCACGCACGCCGGATAGGCGTGCGGCTCCTGTCAGGACCGCTTGTTCATCCTACGCAGACTGGACCCGGTGCCGCCCAGGACCTTTTCAGCCGTCCAGGAAACCTTCGTGTTGCCGTGCGGTTTCGTCTGATTCTGGCCACCCACTTTCGGGATTCAAAACCTCCCCATATACTTCCCTCGAAGTTGTTGAAGTAGGCCGGTTGGCGGGGGAAGTCCGGTGTGAATCCGGCGCTGTGCCGCAACGGTATGGCCTCTCTTGGAGAGGCTGAGCCCGAGCACCCGCGATCCAGGCTTTGCGAATAACCGCTCACGAGCATGGGCTGGATCGTTCTTTTTTCCCGCCTCGTGCTTCCTGGGCCCAACGTGCTCTGGAGGTACTCCGATGGATGGTTCGTTCCACTCCATCCGCGATTCGATCACCAACAAGATCCAGGATCCTGAAGTCAGGCATTCGCTGTTGTTTGCCGTTGCTTCTGTGGTGGTTGGCCTGAGTCTCTTTTTCCCCCGGCCCCAGAATTTTGCGCCCATCGGAGCCCTTGGGCTTTTCGCCGGTGCCTTTGCTCGCTCTCGGCATGCTTGGTTGTTTCCTGTTGGTGCCTTGGCAGTTCACACCGTGGCAATTGGTGGATACCACTGGGTCGTGTTGGGATCGGTGGCTTTGGGGTTCTCCATGTCCGGATTCATCGGCCAACATTGGATCCGGCACCGGGTCCGCCCGTTGCGGATCGGAGCGGCAGCCGTCTGCACGAGCGCGGGGTTCTTCTTCATTTCGAATCTCGGAAGTTGGGTCACTTTCGGGATTCCGAGGGGGGAATCACTTCTGCACCACTATATCCTGGGTCTTCCCTTCTTCTGGAACACCCTCCTCGGCGATCTCTTCTTCTCCACCGTACTGTTCGGAGGGTTCGCGGCATTAGCGGTTCGGAGGCCGAAGCCCGTGGGGCATGGAGCCCGGCCATGAAACCCCGGGTTGTTGTTTCCTGGAGTACTGGCAAGGACGCGGCTTGGTGCCTCCACGCCCTCCGGGCCACCGGAGAGGCGGAGGTGATCGGTCTGTTCACAACCGTAACATTGGCATTCAGGCGGGTCTCAGTACATGGAACCAGAGTGGATGTACTGAAAGCGCAAGCCAACCGACTCGGACTGCCGATCTGGGCCGTGGACATCCCCTACCCCTGTAACAACGGGGACTATGAAGCGGCAATGGCTGAAGCGGTGAACGGGCTGGTGGAGGAATGGGCCCCAACCCATGTGGCCTTCGGGGACCTTTTCCTGGAGGACGTCCGGACCTACCGAGAAGAGCGTCTGGCTCCGACACCTCTCGATCCCCTCTTCCCGCTCTGGGGACGGGATACTGGTGCCCTGGCCGACGAGATGCTTGCTGAGGGGCTGGAAGCCGTGATCGTGGCGGCGCAACAAGAATCCGGTGCGGGACCCTTTGTGGGACGGCGGTGGGACGCCCAGACCTTGGGCCTTCTCCCCACTCATATCGATCCATGCGGCGAAAACGGGGAGTTTCACACGTGCGTCGTGGGTGGGCCGGGATTTGAGCCATTGCCCTACGAACTGGGAGAAACCGTTGAAAGAGACGGTACCCGATTTTGCGACCTCTTCATACAAGAGAAATGAACATTGTCTCTCTTCTCCCGAGCGCGACGGAGATCGTCGCTGCCCTTGGACTTACCGAGAATCTCGTCGGAGTCACTCATTCCTGTGACTTCCCCGAATCGGTCAAGGACCTCCCCCGAGTGACTTCCACGGTGATTCCAAAGGAAGCCACGAGTAGACAGATCGATCAAGCCGTCAAGGACTCACGGGCTCAGGGGGCACCTCTTTACGAGATCGATATCGATCTCCTGGAGTCTCTCGCTCCAGACCTCCTGATCACGCAGGGGGTTTGTGACGTTTGCGCAGTCTGTGAAATGCAGGCGTTGGCAACCCTTCCAGACATGGCCCTGGAGCCAAGGGTTTTGAATCTCACTCCCCATCGCCTCCAGGATGTCCTGAATGACGTGGTCCTCGTCGGAAGAGCCGCTGGTATCGAGGAACGAGCCTGGAAGCTCGTGGAGGAATCCCGGCAGAGGATCGAGAAAGTGGAACGCCGAGTCGCTGGCCTGGAACCGGCTTCTGTTGTTGTTCTGGAATGGATCGACCCTCCCTTTTCCGCCGGCCACTGGACTCCGGACGTGGTTGAGTTAGCGGGAGGGTTCGAACCGCTGGCAAAAGCCGGAGCTCGCTCCCGCCAACTTCAGTGGGAGGAGGTTCTTCAGGCCGATCCTGAAGTCCTGGTTCTGGCTTGTTGCGGCCAGGGCATCGATCGAGCGATGCATGACTGGGACTATCTCCGACGCCAACCGGGGTTTGAAGGTATTCGGGCTGTTGCGAGCGGCTCGGTCTTCGTGGCAGACGGGGCTGCCCATTTCAGTCGGCCCAGCCTGCGGCTCATCGATGCTCTTGAGCTGCTAGCAGAGTCCGTTCACCCCAGGTGCAATCCCGAAGCTCGATCACTGTCCCGTGTTAGCAGTTTTTTGGCGTAGTAGGATCGTGGAATCTGGTGAGGTGCTCGCCGCTCGGAGAGGCCACTGGGAAGGGATCCCCGGGAAGGCGAGTCGGGCGGCATGGAGCCAGGGGACCTGACCCACCCCAAACACACACTGATGTCTCCGCGGGGAGGCACGGGCATATCTGGCTTGAATCGGTCGGACCTGCCCTCCCCCTCGCCAGGAGAAAAGGGGATTTCCTAATGGCGAAGACCTGCGCGGGTAGGCATAACCGTCTCCGTTCTACCGGTCCCGCCGAGGGCCACTTTTATCTCGGCCTCTTCCTCCTTAGCCTCCCCCTTTTTCCTTGCGAAGGGTCCGCACAGATCCGTCCCATTGAACTGGAGGGTATTGTGGTCACCGGGACACCTGTGCCCCGCACGGTAGGGACGGTGTCATCATTCGTGACCATTCTGGATGGCGAAGAGCTCCGGTCGCGTGGGGTCACCAGAGTACTGGATGCGCTCGCAGAGGTTCCAGGTCTGGTCGTGGTGCAGGGAGGCTCATACGGCAGCATCGCCTCTACCTTTTTCAGAGGAGGAGAGAGCGATCATATGAAGGTGCTGGTGGATGGTGTCGAAATGAACCAGGCCGGCGGGGCTTTCGATTTCTCAGGCCTCCTCCTTTCGGATGTCGAGCGAATTGAGGTGGTCCGTGGGCCAGCCTCTGCATTCTACGGTTCGGATGCTATGGCGGGTGTCATCCAGGTGATCACCCGTCGGGGCCAGGGCCCATTCCAGGCCTCAGTTTCCACTGCTGGCGGGACATTTGGGCGGATCAACTGGGGAGCAGATGTAAAGGGAGGGATGGGCCCATCCGGCTACGCTTTTTCCCTCGCCCGGGAATCGACCGACGGAATCCTGGAGTTCAACAATGAGTTTGAAAACACTGCCATTTCTGGAAAGCTCTCCTCCAATCCGGATCACCGCACGAGTTTGGCATTGGCAGCTCGTTATTCGGACCGAAGCTTCCATTTCCCCACTGACAATGCAGGAAACGTGGTTGATCAGAACGCCTTCACTTTTGGTGAAGAATGGGGTGTCCACGCTGAGGCGACGCGGACGGTGTTCGACCGGCTCGAGCTCTTGGCATCGGCGAGGACATACCACTGGAACGGAGGATCCGACGATCGATCCGATGGTCCCGCCGATACGCTGGGTTACTACGGTTTCGTGAGTGAAGACGCTTTCCAGCGCAATGCTGGCGACGTAAGGATGAAATTCGTGCCTTGGTCCGGGTCTGCCCTTTCTCTAGGTTTTGAACTCGAACAAGAGCAGCAAGATTCCAGGTCGGAGTCGTTGAGTCAGTGGGGCCCCTCCGAAGGGGAGGACTCCTTCGAGAGATGGAGCCGTGGATATTATGCCCATCTCGGATCAGAGGGTGCCGAGCTGGCCTGGAACTTCGGTGTCCGACTAGACGACAACGAACAGTACGGCGGCTTCTTCACCTACCAGGCAGGCATCTCCTACTCGGTGTTTTCCAAAGGGACCGTGCTAAGGGCCAATGTCGGAAAGGGGCTGAAGGAACCGACGTTCCTGGAAACCTCATCCACCGGGTTCAGTACCGGGAACCCGAACCTCAAGCCCGAGAGATCCCATGTGTGGGAGATCGGCATCGATCAGGCACTGGGGTCAAGCGGGTCGTCCGCCTCCCTCACCTGGTTCCACCAATCCCTCGAGGACCTCATCCAGTACACTTTCTCGGTGCCGAATCCAGGTGATCCGAATTTCTTCAACGTTGCTGAGGCCCAAGCGCGGGGTCTTGAGGCGGCTGTCACGGCCCCTTTCGGGGCGCTGACCTTCTCGGGGAGCTACACATATCTGGACACCGAAGTCTCGGACTCTGGGTTCGACGAGGGGGAAGGCGCAGTTTTCGTGGAACGGGAGGGTCTCATCAGACGACCGAAACACCAAGGGGCTATCGGTTTGGGCTACCGCACCCTCCGCGGGACTCTGAGCGGTGAAATCCGTTGGACTGGCTCCCGTTCGGACAGAGACTTCTCCTCATGGCCGGCATCTCCGGTGGAGCTCTCAGCGTACGCCCTTGTGGGTCTAGGTCTGGATCTGACCCTTCTCCGGCCAAGGGGTGGTCGGCCTGGGCTGGACCTCACCTTCCGGGGAGAGAATCTATTTGATGAAGTTTACGAAGGAATCTTCGGGTTTCCGGGGCCCGGAAGGGCCTTTCTGGTTGGGGCGCGAATGAACTTCGGCGGGTAGAGGTGGGTGCCCCTGGGCTGGTTCCTCCGGCCTTTTGGCCGGTGATTAGGCCGGAAGATCACGGCATGGCACTGAATGAGATCTCAGAGCCGCCGGGCCTTTATCTGCCGCTTTACAGACCACCATCGAGAGATGTTGCGGCTGCCGGTCGTCTTCCTCCCTTCCTCACCTCGACCGGTTTTCGATCCGAACGAAGGGCGTCTCCAGACGCTCTGCCGCATAGGGGCTCAGGGCGTACCGGAGCCCGTATTGGTCGTGGGACCAGACGTCGTCCATCTCCAGCTCCGCCACTGTCCGGTACCGGGTCAACGCCTCTTCCCTCCGGCCCAGCAGGTCCAGGAGATGTCCCTGCCACAACGTGGCCAGGGCCCGGCGGTTGTCCTGTCCTGTCTCCTTCGCCCACTCCTCGAACCGGGTGAAGACGGCCAGCCCGTCCTGGTACCGCTCTGCGTCGTAGAGGGCGAATCCCAGCCGCAGGTAATCCCGGTAGCCCTCCATCCGATCCAACCAACCGGCCCCGTACTCGGCCGCCAGCTGCATGGAGGCCCGCCTTCCCCAGTCCACTGCCCGGAGGAGGAACTGGGGTGAGGCCACCAGCTCCTGGTACCACTGGGTCACGTCGGCCCGGAAGACTGCCAGGGCATCGGGATCCACCGGCTCCAGCCTTTCCATGAACCGCCGGAGGATCGAGAAGAAGGCATCGGGCTCCTCATTGTAGATGGAGTGACCTGACTTCTCGAAGACCACCATCTCCCCGTTGGGTTGGTTCGCGGCCAGGGCGCGGCGCTTCTCCTCACCCCACGTCAGGTCCCACTCCCCTTCCAGGATCAGCGTGGGGATGGGGCTGGATTCGAAGGCGTGGCGCATGTTGATCCGACCGGCGCTCTGGCTCATCAGGCTGTTGAAGCTCCCGTCGTGGACCCACTCGAAGCGGGCCCCATGGGCGAACTCCTCCGGGGTGGGTTTGTAGTAGTTCTGCCGCTTCCAGTCCCCGTTGATGTGGTTGTTGTAGACGATGAGGGCCAGGAGCTCAGCGTCGGTCCATCCCTTCTCCGGTGCCATCTCCTGCAACTGCCGGCTGTAGGTTCGTTGGCGGTCCAGTTCCTCGGCGGAAATGAAGTCCCGCTGCCTGCTCCGACCCAGGTCCATCCCGGCTCCCGGCGATGCACCCACCAACACCAGCCCCGCCACATTCTCCGGATACCGGGTGGTGTAGTACTGGGCCAGGAACCCTCCGTAGGAGAAGCCGAGCAAGACGAACTTCTCCCCTCCCAGCGCCTTTCTCAGCGCCTCCAGGTCCTCCACCGCTTGCTCCACCGAGTAGCCGTCGGGTCCGGGGCGGTAGTCCGAGAGCCCACATCCCCGCTGGTCGTAGTAAACCACCCGGGCGAACTCGGCAGCACGACTGAACCAGGGATGGAAGCCGTGGTGGGTACCGCCGGGCCCGCCATTGATGAGGACCAGGGGCACCCCTGATCCCTCCTCTTCCACCCACAGCTCGGCGTCGCCGACGCTGATCCGACGGCCCTGGATTCCCAGCCGCTCTTCCCAGCGGGGGAAGTCGGGGATCTCGGTGATGACCTGGGGCTCCAGGTGGATGACCCGGTCGAAGATGGACTCCCGAACCTGGGCATGAACCGGGAGTGCGGCAGCCAGGGCCAGGAGGAGGGCCAGCCCCATTGCGAGGGCCACTGGAGTGAGTTGCTGGAAGTGGGACCGGGAACTGACTGACGAATCAACCGACATGGGGTCCATCCCCTTTCGGAGTCGTTGGCGAACTTCGGACGCAGATGCGGAGGAGCCTCCGGGCTCCCTCTTCTTTAGTAGGACGGGCGGCGGCCAGGGTTGGTTTATCCCTCTCTTACGATCCCCTCTGCAACCCTTTCTCATCCTTCCGCGTACTAATAGAGTATCGAGTCTAGAAAATAGACTCAAATCGCTCCTGACCCCGGGGCCGCCGAACCGAGATGTACCGGACCCGAGGGCTGTGGCCCCCAGCGCTTTGGCCCTGACCACCCGCACACGGATACACCATGCGTCGCAAAGGATACCTGGGAGAGTTCGAGCAGCTGGTTCTCCTCGCCGCCCTTCGCCTGAAGGAGGAGGCCTTCGGCCCCGGCATCGCTGCCGAGCTGGAAGAGCGGGCCGGTCGGCGGGTTTCCCGGGGGGCCCTCTACGGCACCCTGGACCGCCTGGAGAAAAAGGGCTTCCTCAACTGGACCGAGGACGTTGGAGGGCCCGAGCGGAGTGGCCAACCCATGCGTCTGTTCCAGGTGACGAAGGAAGGGCTGGCCGCACTCCGCGCTTCCAGGGAGGCGGTCCGGAAGCTGGAGGCAGGATTGGAAGAGCTCCTCGGAGAGACCCGGTGATGGCAACCCCGCCACCCCTCCTCTCGGCCCTACTCCGACTCGTCCTATCCGACGACGTGACGGGGCGGAGCATCCATGGCGATCTGGATCAGGAGTTCCGGCAGCGGGCGCGGCGAGACCCGGTGGCCGCCGCCCGGTGGTATCGCCGTGAGGCTTTGAGCGTTGCGGGCCATACGATGGCCCGGGCAGTGAGCCCAGCGGCCCGTCGTCGCAGGCACCTCGTCTCGAGGAATGGAAGCAAGGCACGAAAGGGAGACCCCATGTTGCAGGTGTTTTTGAGAGAGCTCCGTTACGCGGTCAGGACGCTGGCCCGATCCCCCCGGTTCACCTTGGTGGCCGCCTTCACCCTGGCCCTGGGCATTGGTGCCACCTCCTCTATCTTCAGCGCCGTGAACGGGGTCCTCCTGAGGCCCCTCCCCTATCCCCATGCCGAGCGCATCGTGGGCCTCTGGCACGGGGCGCCTGACCTGGGCTACGAGCAGTTCGGCATCTCTCCCGGGATCTTCTACCACTACCAGACGGAGAACCAGGTCTACGAGGCCATGGGCCTCTTCGCCCCCACCCAGGAAACCCTCACCGAAGATGCCGCCGCCGAGCGGGTTCAGGCCATCGCTACCACCCGCGGCCTCTTCGACGTCCTGGGGATTGCTCCCCTCATGGGGCGGACCTTCACCCCCGATGAGACCGACGAGGGGGGCCCCATGGTGGTGGTCATCAGCCATGCCCTCTGGCAACGGAGGTTCGGGGGTGATCGGGAGATTCTGGGTCGAAGCCTCCGGGTGGACGGGACTCCCAGGGAGATCATCGGGGTCATGCCCCGGGGATTCGATTTCGGTGGGGCCAACCGGGAAGCCGAGCTCTGGCTCCCCCTCCGGATGAACCTGGAGACCTCCCCTCCAGGGAGTTTCTCCTTCCAGGGAATCGCGCGCCTCAGACCTGGCGTTACCCCCGAAGGAGCCGTGGCCCAGGAGGAGGCCCTCCTCCAGCGGATCAGGGAGCAGTACGCCGACTCGGAGGCGTTCATCAACTTCCTCGACGCCGGTGGTTTCCACCCAATTTCCCACACCCTCCAGGAGGAGATGGTGGGGGACATGCAGCGCCCTCTCTGGATCCTCCTGGGCACCGTCGGGTTCGTGCTCCTCATCGCGTGCGCCAACGTGGCCAACCTCTTCCTGGTGAGGGCCGAGGGGCGCCAGCGTGAGATGGCGGTTCGTGCGGCCATGGGCGCAGGCCGGGGCAAGCTGGCCAGCCACTTCCTCGTGGAGAGCTTCGTCCTGGCCGGGGTGGGAGGGGCGGCGGGCCTGGCCGTGGCGTGGTGGGGGCTCCCTCTCCTGCTGAGAATGGCCCCGCCGGAGCTGCCCCGGCTGGACCAGATCTCCATGGACGGCCGGGTCCTGGGTTTCACCCTGGCGGTGACGGTCCTGGCCGCCCTCTTCTTCGGGGCGGTGCCCATCCTCCGCTTCCGCATCCCCAAGCTCCTGGGTGTCCTCCGCTACGCCGGCCGGGGCACCACAGAGGGGCGGGAGCGCCATCACCTCAGGAACGTCCTGGTGGTGGGGCAGACGGCGCTGGCCATGGTCCTCCTGGTGGGATCCGGGTTGCTGGTGAAGAGCTTCTGGGAGATCCGCCGGATCGATCCCGGGTTCGAGACGGCCGACCTCCTCACATTCGGGATCATGCTCCCCGAAGCCGATTATCCGGGCCCCTTGGAGACGGCGGCCTTCCACACGGAGCTCCTGGATCGCCTCGGCGCCCTCCCCGGCGTCCGGTCGGTAGGGGCGGTAAGCAGCCTTCCTCTGGCTCAGTCGGCCTCGGGCACGGCCCACGACATCGAGGGCATCCCCACCGCCGAGGGGGAGCTGCCTCCCATGTTCTGGTACAAGTACGCCACCCCGGGCTACTTCGAGACCATGGGGATCGCGGTGGAAACCGGCCGGGTATTCCGGCGCTCCGATCACGAAGGCGATTACGGGAACATCCTGGTGAGCCAGGCGCTGGCCGAGCGGATCTGGCCAGACCAGGATCCCATGGGCCACCGCATCCGAACCACCGGCGATACAGCCGAGGTCGGGTGGAACACCATCGTAGGGGTGGTTGAGAGCACCCGGGACCACGGGCTGAGAGAAGATCCCATCGAGGTACTCTACTACCCCATGGTGGGACCCAGGGTGGAGGAGGATTATGCCACCCGCCAGCTCACCTACGCCATTCGGGTCCAGAACCCCACCCAGCTGGTGAGCCAGGTCAGGGATGTGGTCGGGGAGATGGATCCGAACCTCCCCCTGGCTGCCATCCAGACCATGGACGAGGTGGTCTCCGACTCTATCGTCCGCCTCACCTTCACCGCCCTGGCCCTGGGTCTGGCCTCGTTCATGGCCTTGATCCTGGGGGCGGTGGGTCTATACGGTGTTCTATCGTACGTGGTGAACCAGCGGACGCAGGAGATCGGGGTCCGCATGGCGCTGGGCGCCCAGGCCGGGCAGGTCCAGGGGATGGTAGTGGCTTCGGGTGCCAAGCTGGCCCTCATCGGACTGGTCCTGGGAATGGCGGGGGCCGGTGGCCTCACCCGTCTCCTCCAGGGCCTCCTCTTCGGCACTCAGCCCCTGGACCCCGTCACTTTCGGCGGGATGTCGGTGATCCTCCTGGGGGTGGGGCTCCTGGCCAGCTACCTTCCGGCCCGGCGGGCAGCCACCGTGGACCCGGTGAGCTCCATGCGGGCCGAATAGGGTCGGGGCGGCCGAGTCGCCGGGCCTCCCGCGGATCAGGAACTATCGGGGCCTTCGGAAGTCCGGCCTGTTCCTCGCAGTGCCGGTCATCGACAAGGTGGCCCAGGTCGTGGACCAGCGGATGCGCTGAAGGCCATCACCATCAACCCGGACCGTCGGTTGGCCTTCAAGGCGTCTCCTTTTTGTGGCTCCCGTCGCAGAAGGGCTTGTTCTCCGACTTCCCGCATCGGCACAGGGCCGACTTCGTTCCGCTCCATCCCTCGCGGCCGGCGCTAGTCACGATGACGTGGGGTCCAGTGAGGAGGAGAGGACCGCCCGGCGCCTGTTTAATTTCCAAAGCGCCATCCGACCGGTCCAATCCTGGTCCGGTTTCGCCGAGGGCCGCCCTGTCAACGAAGCCCGCCTCCTCATGGGAGTTGTCGCAGAAGGGTTTGTTCTTCGACTCACCACACCGACAAAACGCGGCCCGGAAGCGAACACCCTGCATGTCGTCTTCGGCGCCGTCGATCTCGAGTGTTCCAGAAACGTAGAGAGGCCCGTTGTTGGCGATGACGACGCGGTTGGTCTCGGAGGGCATCTCCCCTTCCTCGCCGTCTTTCCGCCGGTACGTCAGAGCACCGGTCGGACACCGTGTCACGACCTCAACGACGTAGTCGGTATCGGCGAGGTCGGGATCGCCCCACGGCCTCCGGCCGGTGACGAACAACTCACCCTTCGCCCGGACACACTCTTGGACATGGATGCAGAGACGTTTGTCCCAGGTTATGTCCACGGCCGTGCCGGGGAAATCGAACAGGTTCTTCTTCTCACTCATTCTCGAGGGCCTCGGTTCAGTTGGACCCCGGCGACGAATGGGCCGGGACGATGGGATACCCCGATCCGCGGATCCCGTTTCGCGTACGGGGCGGGGCCCCCCAGCATGACTGTTCCACCCGAGGTTCGTACGTCCATGAATCGGGTCCCGGATCGACCGTGGCGTGGAGCCCGTCGGGACCCACGCCGAGTCTTCCGCTCAGGCGATGGATGAGGACACGGTACCTCTCGAGTTCGTGAAGATCCTTACCTGGGGGCTTTTTTATACCAAAGGGGATGCTCCGGAGGTCATGCCTGCGGACTGCCCTCGGAGTTCGAAGGCATCCTTCCCCCGGCTTCATTCAGCGGTCGAGTAACGATCTCGTCTACTGCCGTGAGAACGACCTGTACGTCTCCCTAAACCTGGTGGAGGCTGAGCGCACCGGGACCTATGTGACCATGTCGTCTCGGGATTGGGGCATCGATTTCCCTGCCGATCCGTCCAGCTGGGTCCGGACTCACCTTCGGGACTCCTCCCACCTACTCTCCCCTCAACGCAATGGCCGGGTGGGTCCTCGCCGCCCTTGCCGCCGGTAGGGCACTGGCAAGGGCGGCCACCCCCAGGAAAATCACCGACACTGAAATCAGGGTCGCTGCATCCATGGGGCTCACGCCGAACAGGAGTGAGCCCAACACCCCGCTCAGGGCTGCCGCTCCACCGAGGCCGAAGGCTACTCCTACCACCGCCATCACCATGCCCTGCGTCAGGATGATCTTCCCGACCTGGGGCCCGTCGGCCCCCAAGGCCATGCGGACCCCCATCTCGGGCTCCCGCTGGGCTGCCACATAGGACAGCACTCCATACACCCCGACCGCCCCGAGGAACAGGGCGATGGCCGAGGCCAGCATCAGGAGCGACATCGTGAAGCTCGTCCGACTCAGGGAGTTCGACAGAATCCCGTCCAGGGCACGCATCTCCGTGATGGGTAGATCTGGGTCCAACTCCGCCACAGCCTCCCGGATAGGAGTAGCTAGCTGGTTCGGATCCAGGTCGGTACGCACCACCATCATCATGGGCCTGACACCCCCACCGATGGAGTCGAGCATGGGTTTGTAGCTAAACTGCTCCGCGTCGATTTCCAGGCTTTCGTCGTGTACGTCCCCAACCACGCCCACCACCCGGGCCGGGGCGCCGTTCGTGGTGATCCGTTTACCCAATGCGCTGGTCTCGGGCCAGAATTCCCGTTTCACCGATTCGCTGATGATGATGGAGCCGGCCCGGGCGTTATGGTCATCCACCGTAAACTCCCGGCCTTCGATGATCGGGATGCCCATGGCCTCGAAATAGCCGGGGGTAACGCGTCGAGCCAGGAACGCCGGCGGAAACTCGTCTTCATCTATGGGGAACTCATCGATCTGCACCGTGAGTACCGGACCGCCACCCGTCAGGGGAAGGTTGTTGATCCCACCCGCGGATCTAGCCCCGGGGATGGCTTCCAGGCGCTGAACGAGTTCGTCATAGAACCGGGCCGTGGCTTCGGCGTCCTCATACTTGTTGGGGGGCGGGGAGAGGCGGAACGTCATGGCCCCGGACTGGAATCCGGGATCCACATCCTTGAGCCGCTGGTAGCTCCGCACCAGGAGGCCGGACCCCACCAACAGCATGAGAGCCAGGGCGACCTGTCCTACCACAAGGAGGCTCCGCACCCGGTGCCGCTCCCGTCCGATCATCGACCCCCGTCCGCCGTCCCGGAGGGCGGCCAGGGCTTTCCGGGAGCCAGCCTTCAGGGCCGGGATCAGACCGAAAAGGAGTCCGGCGAAGACGGCCACACCCGTCGTGAATAAGAGGACCGTCCCGTTGATTCCCACCTCATGGAGCCGGGGGATGCTCACTGGCCCGAATGCCACCAATGCCCGTGTAGCTGCGAAGGCCAAAAGGATGCCCAGGATCCCGCCGGCCACAGAGAGCAGCACACTCTCGGTCAGGACGTACCGGATCAGGCGTCCACGGCCCGAACCCAGGGCCATGCGTAGGGCTCGTTCCCTGGTCCGGGATTCCGCCCTGACCAGCAGCAGGTTGGCCAAGTTGGAGCAGGCGATGAGGAGCACGAAGATCACCGTTCCCAACAGGATCAGGAGGGGTTCCCGTGCATCACCCACCAGTCGTTCCTTCCACGGGGCCACGGCAGCTTCGCCGCTGAACACGCCGTCGAACCATTGGGGCCCGTACCCCACCTCGTCGAACCGGGCGATCAGGCTTTCCGCGTCTGCCGTAGCGGCATCGATGGTCATCCCGGGCGTGAGGCGTGCGATGCCCGAGATATGGTGCCCGCCGAAGTTCTCACTTGCCGGGTCGAGCTGACGGGGAATCCAGGCATCGGTCTCCCGCGTGGGGAAGTCGTAGCCGTCCGCCATGATCCCTATGACCTCTCGGGACGAGCCGTTCAGCTCGATGGTCCTCCCGATCATGTCGGGGTCGGCGCCGAATCGGTTCCGCCAAAGAGCGTCACTGATGAGAACGATCTGGGGCCCGTCGGGGATGTCCTCCTCGGCGGTGGGAAAACGCCCTCGCTGAGGGTACATGCCCACCACTTCAAATGCGGTCGCCGTCATTGCGGCGACATCAAGCTGAATGGGAGGGCCGTCGGTTCCGGTCAAGGGCCACTGGATGGCTCCGCCCGCGAATCCACCGAACGTCTCAAACGCCCGGTTGTTCTCCACGAAGTGCCAATAACCCCGGTCGGAGAACGGCGCCTCGCCGCCGCCCACCTGAGGGAGGGCGGTGGCCGCCACCGTCACCATTTGGTCGGCATCCGGGTACGGAAGGGGACGAAGCAGGACGCCGTCCACCACCGAGAAGATGGCTGAGGTCGCCCCGATGGATACGGCCAGGGTGGTCAAAGCCACCAGGGAAAGACCACGGGCCTTTCGGAGCGAACGTAGGGCGACCTTTACATCCTGCTTGATCGATGACCACACAGCGAGACCTCCAGACACGGGTAACGGATACCGGGACGCCCGGACCAGCCAACCGCACTCGTACCTGGAGGAGCTCCATGCCCTGGTCGTGGCCCCGCGAGGGACCAGGCATGCCTTCGTGGGTCGATTCGGCCGATTCCCTTCCCTTTGATGTACGAGTGTCGGATAGCGTTGGCTTCAAATCCGGCTCACCTCCCAGGCTCCGGCCTCCGCCGCGGTCCGCGCAAAATCCCGAAAATCACGTGGAGGGCGTCCGAGGGCTCGATCCACACCGTCGGCCACATACTGGTTTCTTCCAGCCATGAATTCGGTGAGGGGTGCGGCCACGTTGGGTTTCAGCTCGGAACACTTTTGAACGGGGCAGGTGCGAGGCTGGTAGTCTCAGACATCGACGAGGCGAAGGCCCAGCTTTGTGTGGAACAGCTCGGAGCCGCGGCCGTCTCGCCGGAGGACATCTACGGCGTGGACGCAGACATCTTTTCTCCATGTGCCCTGGGTGGAGTGATCAACGATGTCACCCTCCGGATACTGCAAGTTGATATTGTCGCTGGTGCAGCGAACAACCAGCTGGATGAAGATCGATATGGGGATGAGCTGTACAACGCGGAATTTTTTTCGCGCCTGACTACGTCATCAATGGCGGCGGCGTTATCAACGCTAGCGCGGAGGTTTCCGGATGGGGTCCGGAGAAAACTCGCGAGAAGGTCCTCCCAGCAGCGGATCGATTGGCTGAGTGGAGGATGAAGAGTGGTGGGAGAAGGTGGCGTCAGGGATATGATCATGGCCAAGAATGGATGTTTGGGCCCGAGACATCTTCATTGACCTAGAAAGCCCCATGGCTGAGAGCGCCATTTCACCCACATGAACTGCTCGCAATTGTGCTCGCAATTGAGGCCGTGCAGGTTGCTCTGATTGGGGTTTCAGGGTGTGCAGGTTGCGCGGCCCCCGGCTCGAGTCTACCCAGGCCCATTTTCAGAAACACCCGTCCCGCTTGGCCCTTCCGGCCAGCGGGACGTTTTGTTTTGGTGGTCGAGCCCCTTTTCTTGCAGTTCGGGTCCGGGATCGGCTACTCCGGGCCGTTCCATCGCGTTTCGGATGTCAGCAACCGTGACCTGGTCGTAGATCCCTTTCATAGTCTCAAAGCTGGTTCCTGCGATCGCCTCTCTCAGGGGGACATATCAATCCCATGGAATTACGAAACCATCGCGTCGGTAACCCCGTCCAATTGGGTGAACGAGATCTTTGTGAACTCAACTTGGCCGGTTCTGATGTCCAATTATGATTCGCGCGCTGCCGCGCTCTTGGCACTCCTCTCCGTGATGGTCCCGCACACAGCTCGTGCCCAAGCCTCCGACGACCCTGATCACATGACTTCCGTGCCCTCTGTCGAGGCTGTCCGGCTCGATGGGCCCATCGCCATCGATGGGCGCCTCGACGAAGGTGCCTGGAACGCTCCCATCCCGGCCACTGGGCTCCGTCAGTCCCAACCCAATGAAGGGGAGGCGGCTTCCTACCCTCTCGAGCTGCGGATCCTCTACGACGATCAGGCCCTTTACCTCGGTGCCTTTCTGACCCAGCCAGGAGGGACGGTTGCCCCCTTGGCCCGCCGGGACCAGCTCCTGGACGCCGATGGGAACAACGGTTCGTTCAATTCCCTCACGACCGACAAGCTCATCATCCGCCTCGATCCCTATCACAACCACCTGGACGATGTCTGGTTCGAGGTGAACCCGGCCGGGGTCAAAGGGGATCAGTTCAACGGTGATCCGTCGTGGGATCCCATCTGGGAGGCCGCCACCCAGCGTGGACCCGAGGGATGGACGGCGGAGATCCGGATCCCCTTCAGCCAGCTCCGATTCTCGACGGATCGGGATCAGACCTGGGGACTGCAGGTTTGGCGGTATCTGGATGAACGGAACGAACAGGACATGTGGTCGTTTCGCCTCAGGAGCGAGGCAGGCGGGCCGGCGTACTTCGGCCACCTCACGGGACTGGAAATTGCCAGCCAGCCCCGCCAGATGGAGGTCCTACCCTATGCCGTGACGGGGAGCCGGTTCGAAAAGGCGGCCGCGGACGACCCCTATCACGACGGCCGGGAAGACCGTTTCGCCGTCGGGGCCGACGTAAAGTATCTCCTCACGTCGAACCTGACTTTGGATGCGACGCTGAACCCGGACTTTGGTCAGGTCGAGGTCGACCCATCGGTCCTGAACCTCAGCGCATTCGAGACCTTCTACGAGGAGAAGCGCCCGTTCTTCATCGCCGGGGCCAGCGCGTTCCGGTTCGGTGGAATGCGCTGCATGTTCTGCAGCAACTCCTCCGGCATGAGTGCATTTTATTCCCGTCGAATCGGACGGGCCCCTCAACTCCGCCGCTATGTCGACGATATCTCGGATTACGCTGATGTTCCGGACCACACGTCCATCCTTGGCGCGGTGAAGATCACCGGGCGAACCCAGAACGGATACACCGTGGGTGTGCTGAACGCGGTGGCCGGCAAAGAGACGGCCCATTTCACCCCAGGCATTGACCAGCCAGAGGGCACGCAGGTCGTGGAGCCCCTCACCAACTACTTCGTTGGACGCCTGCGAAAGGAATTCCGAGGAGGGGCCACGACTTTCGGAGGCATATTCACCTCCACGGCCCGTCGGATGGAAGATGGCCCTGTGAAGGATCGGCTTCGGAGTCACGCCGAAGCGGTCGGACTCGATTGGCGTCACACCTGGCGTGACAGGGAATACTCCTGGATGGGGAGCGCTCTGGTGTCGAACGTAGCCGGCACACCCGAAGCCATGACTCGCACCCAGGAGTCGAGTGCGCATTACTTCCAGAGGCCGGACCGGTCGGTGGACGGTGACGGCTTCTTCGGTGTTAAATACGATCCGACGGCCACATCCCTCCGGGGCTACGGCTTGTATTCCCGCGTAGGGAAGGACAGCGGGACTCTGCTGTGGGAAGCCATGACCAACATCCGGAGTCCGGGTTACGAGGTGAATGACCTGGCTTTCCTGGACCGTTCCGACTTTGCCTGGTTCAACGGCAACATCGGTGGTTCATGGACGGTTCCCACCAACTGGTACCGGAACATCTTCACCACCATCGGAGGCGCCACCGAATACAACTTCGACGGTGATCGGACCCGGGTTGCCCTCCAAGCCTTCTTCCAGATCGAGTTTCTGAACTTCTGGCGAATCCGACTCTTTGGGATCCACAACGAGGTCGCCTTCGACGACCGCCTCACTCGGGGCGGCCCCGTGGTGAAGCGAACCGGGTCCGACTTCGGGAGTTTTCAGGTCTCTACCGATGCCCGCCGAAAAGCCGTGTTCGACGTGGTCTTTGAATCCGCCTGGGGGGTCGGTGACGATACTCGGCTCTTCACGTTCAGGCCCGGGCTCGCCCTCAAACCAGCCAGCAATGTGTTCATCCAGCTCTCGCCGGCCTACACGCGGGACCAGAGAAGTGAGCAGTATGTGACGTCGGTGGCAGATCCTACTGCCACGGCGTTTTATGGAAACCGGTATGTGTTCGGATACATCGAGTCGACCACGGTGTCGCTGACCACCCGCATCAACTGGACGTTCTCGCCGAACCTGACCCTGCAGCTTTTTGCCCAACCGTTCATCGCCAGCGGCGACTACTCGTCTTTCAGGGAGTTCGCAGCCCCGCGGGCCTTGAAGAAACGGGTCTACGGCCAGGACATGGGGACCATCGCGTACGACGAGGAAACGTTGCTGTACACGGTGGATCCCGACGGAACCGGATTGGCGGAGTCGTTCACTTTCAGGAATCCCGACTTCACGACGAGCGCCCTCCGAGGGACGGCGGTGCTCCGTTGGGAATACCGGCCGGGTTCGACCCTGTTCTTCGTCTGGACGCAGGAGCGGTCAGGCTTCGATCCAGATGGGGACTTCGACTTCTCCCGAGCGCGACGGGCCATCTTCGATCAGAGGCCCATGAACGTGTTCCAGATCAAGGCCACGTATTGGATCGGGCGGTAAAGCGCGCAGGTTCCGGAAGACCTGAACGGCATCCCCCCGGCAGTCGACCAGGCTTATGAAACCGCTCTGAAGCAACAGGGAACGAGCTACATGTTGGCAGGGGCGACCGAACCAAGGACACAGGGGAGTACGCTGGAGCTGTGGCATGCTTGAAGTAGGTACGCTCTTATGCCAGACCGCCCCATCGGGGGTTTGTGCCGTCGCCGGCTGTGCCGATTGTCGTGCCGAAATACTCCAGAGGAGTCCAACCTGGTTCCCAGGGACCGACGGCAAGTCATCGGTCTTCGCGAGGAGATCCGGGCACCTTGCCGGGATTTGGCCCATTTGAGAGGGGCCTGATAAGCGTGAGGCCGGTAGTGGCCACAAAGTGACCCTGGGAGCCCCCGCGATCAGGACCTGCTGGCTAACTTCTCGGGCGACGTAGAGCACCGAGGCTCCGGCGTGTTCCCGAGGCGCCGGAGGAGGGAACAGGGGGTGAGTGGCCGTGTAGGCATTCAATTGAACCTCTCGATTCATGAGGGGAATTCTCGCATCGATCGGGAAGGCAGTCGAACCCAAGATTCATCATGGTCCGCGTGCCCACTTCCAGAAGGCTTACGGCTGCTGCAGCCCTGTTGGCTCTGCTCCTCTCCCCTTGGGGATCTGCGCAGGCGTGCGACCACGCAGACACAGGTGAGCGCCCGGCTGCGGCGGATGGTGGCGTTGACCCCATGTCCGGCGGCGCCCATTCGTGCCACAGGGATGGCGTTTCTTCTGTTGGGCAGGAGGAGGTAGCCCAGGGCCTTCCCGAGGGCGTGCCGGTGCCCGGTTTTCAGATAACCGACGTCCAGGACTCTGAGAGCGAGATGGGTTGCTGCGCCGGCGAATGCTGTGCGTCCCCGGGGATCCCCATGGACCCGAGTCTGTTCGCATCAGTAGCCGCCTCTATCCTCGGTCAATCCATCAGGTCTCCTTCCAATCTTGTCACCGGCGAGCCTGCCGGGGTTTTCCGACCTCCCATCGTGTGACGCGTCGCTCCGCCTAAGCGGTCGTCGTTCACTCATTCCAGGTGGGAGGAGTACCATGAAGAAGACGTATCTGTACGTCTTGGCCCTGGTGGTCTCGAGCGCCATCGGGGGCATGCCAATAGATGTCGCGGCCCAGCACGAGGGACACGGCGCTCCTGAAGGGTCTGTGTCCGCAGTCCTGAGCGGCCGTGTCCTCGGCGAGGACGGAACTGCGTTGTCCGGGGCCGTCGTCCAACTCTTCCATATGATGGGAGAGATGAGGCACCTCGTAGCCGGGGGACTCAGCGATCCGGAGGGTCGGTTCGTCATCCGTGCCGAGCCGGGGACTTATCTCGTTGCCATCGGCTTCCTCGGTTACACGGCGTACGAGGTAACTGTGACCGTGCCGCCCTCGGGGGGACCGTTGAGCGTCGGCGAAGTGCGTCTCGCTCCGTCGCCTTTGGCCCTCGATGGGATCACCGTGAATGCTCAGCGCGCTCCGGTTCGCGTGGTGAATGCCACGACGGTGGTGGACGCCTCGGTGGCCACATCGGCAGGGGGAAGCGTCGGGGATCTCCTCCGGACCGTGCCCGGTCTGGAGATCTCTCCGGAAGGGCAGATCTCCATGCGGGGCAACACCGGAGTCCTCGTGCTCATCAACGGCCGACGGACGCCCCTGGAGGGGGAGGCCCTGGTGGCCTTCCTGCGCCAGATGCCGGCTACATCCCTGGATCGCATCGAAGCGGGCACGTCTGGTTCGGCCAGGGAAGAAGCGGGGGGAGCCGCCGGCATCGTGAATCTCGTTTTCCACGAAGCCAGCGCGGCGGCCACGGACCTGCGTTCATTCTCCGGATCGGTTGCGACCGAAGACCACTACATGGCCTCGGCGGCCTTCACCGGTTCTCTGGGACCTGCCATCTCCTGGGATGCCACCTATTCGTATTCCGGCATGCGCCCGGACACCGAAGCCGGAACGGACCGGGAGAGCCTGCTTCCGGGTGAACCGATCCTGTTCAGCCACCAGGAGAGCAATGCCCAGGCGTGGCACCGGCTGCACTCCCTTTCCGGAGGCGCCGCAGCACTCCTGACGCCCTCAACATCGGTTTCAGGACGAGGGTCCATATCCTGGATGAAAGGGGCCTTCCACAACCGGACGCTTTTCGACGACGTTCTCGCCGAAGGGCCACCGAGCTCCCGCAAAACGGTGAGTTTGCTTGACCATACGATCCCGTCCGCCGAAGGGACTGTCTCGTTCTTCTGGCGAGGCGGACAGGCTGTAAAAACTCAACTGATGGCAGAGGCTTCGGCCAGCTCCGTCGAGGAAGACTTCACCGGGGATTATGACGACGCCCTCGGCGTGACCTTCCTGACCACAGATATGGAGTCTACCCGAGATGAGTACCGGATACGTGCCGACGGGACGTTCGAGGGCGAGCGCGGAACGGTGGAATTCGGATGGGCGATGCAGTTGCGGTTCATCGATGCACGGTACGCGAGCGTTGGCTTGGAGGCTGATCCCAGGAACGACTTCGGCTTGGAAGACAGGGTCCAGGCTGGATATGTCTCTGGAGCCAAAACGATAGGAGGCGCTGAAATACGAGCCGGGGCCAGGCTCGAGTCCGATGTGACCACGGTGGAGTGGGAGGAATCGGACCGGCGGCGCGACCTACACGTTCTCCCCTCCTTTGAGGCCAGGTGGCCGAGGGGCCCGGGGCGGTCCTGGGGATACCATCTCTCGTACGGCCGGCGGATCGTGCGGCCCGAGTCCGGAGCCCTGAACCCCTACAGCATGGGGGAGGACGACATGAACTCGGTGGTCGGTAATCCCTACCTCAGCCCGGAGGTGATCGACCAGGTCGAGGTTGGGGCAGAAGGGGCGATAGGAAGTGCCACCGTGAACGTGGCGCCGTTCCTTCGCTGGACCACCGATCCCATCCGTCCCCTAAAGGCCGTCACAGAAAGCGGCCGATCCACCACCACCCTGCATAACCTGACTCGGACCTTTTCTGCGGGGATGGATGGAAGCCTCCGGGCACCCCTCGGAGATCGCTTAACCGCCTCGGTGGCCGCGAGCCTCTACAGACTTTCCACAGAGGGCTTGTCCTACAGCAGCACCGGCCCGTATGCCTCGGTCAGAGCCACGCTCGACGTGCGGGTGAGCAGTTCAACCACTTTCCAGATCTATGGATACGGGAGCAGCTCGGAGGCCATCGAGCAGGGGAAGATCCTTCCGAACGCGACCTCCGAACTCGCACTCACCCACCGGTGGGGAGAGGGAGAGCGTGGTCGGCTGACACTTCGGATCTCCGACCCCCTCCGAAGTGATGACCTCGCTTATAGAGTGAGGGAACCAGCCTTCGTTCAGAAAAGCAACCGAAGAGAATCCCGGCCGCTGGCTACCCTTTTCGTTTCGTGGACGGTAGGGGGCACCCCTCGGGAAGATGCCCCCGATCGATCAAGGGAGGGCCGCCGGACCATCTTCTGATGCGCAATCACAGCCACCTGATGGAGCCGTTGCCCAGTTAGGGATCTTCCCTCCGGGATACCCGCCCCGTTTGGGCCGGCCATCGGGCCAGTAAATCCCGGCATAATCCGGCATGTTTGCCGTGCTGGCGGAGGGTGAGGCATGAGGCTCTTCAGGATTCTCGACTACCGGCCTGGTCCCGGCCAGAGCAGGATCCCGTGGCCGGATGCCGGACAGCCTCCGAAGGGGTCGGCGCGGCTATGGCCAGGAAGTGGGAAAACGGGGCGTTCGGACTCTGCTCCTGGAAGCGTTGCCGGGTGTGACCGAGGTGGGGGCCACGACGAGCCTACCGTTGCTGTCGGGCTCGGACATGACTGTGCTCACCGAGGAGGCTTGGGTTGACGGGCGCCTCGCCGGTGCCCATCGGGAGACGATTCGCCTTTTCACCCTCCGGATTGGACCAGGATTCCCCTCGATGGATCACAGTCATCGGCATCGTGGGTGACACCCGAAACCGAAGCCTTGAGCTTTCCCCCACGCCTGAAATCTATCTTCCGTATGCTTCCTTCCCACCCGGTACAATGTCGCTTGTTGTGAGGGGGGTGGGAGACCTGGCTCCTCTGGCGTCGGCAATCCGGAAGCAAATCAGGCGCGTTGATCCCCTCCAAGCCGTTTCCGATGTACAGACGGTGGAAGAGATTATTCGGGGCCAGGAGGAGAGTAACCTCGGACCTCCCAAAGGGAGGGCATTGCGCTACCCGGTCCAAACAAGGGTGGCAAGGGCGAAGAGCCTGAGGTGATCTTTGGTTCCGATCACGCTCGAGCCAAATCCTCAATAAGGGCCACGGCTCGGTCGATTCCACCGTACGATCTAAGGATCTCGCCGTACCTCTCGGCGTTCTCCCGGTAACTCGGCGTACCCAACAGCTTTTCCACCGTCTTCCTGAGGGTATCGGCATCGACGGTCTTGGGGCCATCAGAGTCCGATTCCGGCAGGATAAACTCTCCCGCTCCTACCGAGGCGACTCGTCTCGCATTGGACTCCCTCTCGGAAAAGGTGGGAATGATCACAGCCGGTGTACCGGTGAAGAGCCCGGTTTGGCAGGATCCATATCCTCCATGGTGAACCATCAGGTTACACCGCCGAGCGAGGGAGAGCCCCGGCAAGAACTGCTCGAACCTGAAATTCTCCGGAAGGGGGAGGTACTGCTCGGGAATGGGATGGTGACCTGTGGTCAGGATCACCTGAACATCTTCCCCTCCCAAGGCTTCGATACACGCCCCAAGGATCACCTCGGAGTCCACGATTGTGCTCTTTCTCGCATAGCGTGGATTACCGGAATACACCCACACAAACGGTCTCGCAGAATCGAGATCTTCCATCCAGGATGGGAGTGTCGCCCCCGGATTCTCCCATAAGAGGGGGCCGATGTACTGGCCCTCTGACCCGGGGGGAAGGGGATCGGTATCCGGCGTCCCAAGGATCAGCGTTAGATCCCCGAGATTCAGGTCATCCAACTTTGATATGGGGGCCGCTCCCTGTTCTAGCAGAATCTTATTGATGGTCGGGACGACTGTCGGTAGACCATCAGGCGGGTCCTTCCACCAGATGAAACCCTTCCCGGCAGGGTGACCATCTGCCTGAATCACAGTGGCGAGTGTCTTACCCAAGACTCTGGCCGCCATCCCTGCGAAAGGGTTCCAGAAATCGACGATGACATCTGGATCGTGGGTTTGGATCAGGGAGACGAAGGCCTGGCAGTTCGCCCGGACGAAACCGCGGTTCAGCATCCCGGTCATCGCCGCAGCGTGATCCATGTTCCAGACCTTGGGAGTCCGAGGTGCGAATCGGAGGGGGATCGCGGAAAGAAGCTGCGATATGAACCTGACCGGGCCGGTACCGGCATCCTTCCACGGCCTGGCTCTCGCCAACCCCATCATGCCCCGGGGACTCAGGTGCTTCGTCCTTAACTGGTAGATGGGGTGTGGTGGAAGGAGGTTCTCGAAGCCCGCAGTTGAGATGAGTTTTCTCGGAGCTCTTCCGGGGCTGCAGAAGGCGGTGACATGTCCACGGTCCCTTAGACCTCGGGCAATCGGGAGAGACCGAGTGAGAAGCCCAAGGTCGTTGGACGGGAGAGTCGTGAAAAGGAACTTGGCCATCTACCACTTCCTCCACATGGCCTCGTAGCTGACGGGAGAACCCTCGTTTAAGCGTACTCCAAGGCCGCAGCGGGACCCGGACGCTACGGTGAAGATTGGTCCCGGATCGCAGGAGCCGAAAGGACATGCCGCTGAAGAAAGCCCCGCAGTAGGAAACTGTGTGTTTGAACACATTGGGGAGTCGGGTGTAAGAGCCCGATTCTCAGGTATGCTTTGGCGGACCGATCCAACGCTCAGGACGGTCCTGACGCTTAATTCCGAAAGGCAAGTGATGTTCAAACCCACAACCGCCGCGTGGTTCCCGGTGATGATCGCGGCTACTGGAATCCTGCTCATCGCGGGATGCGAGGATAGCGCAACCGGAATCGGTCCCGAGAACCAACTCGAGGTCACCAACGCCGCGGACCAATTCCAGTTCCAACTAACCGCGCTGGATGATGTCACGGATCGCAGGGGTTACGACTGGGAAAACACCGGTACTCAGGCCACCATCGACATCAGCCAGGCGATCTCAGGAGGCTCGGCGATCCTGAAAATCATTGATGCGGCTGGGACGGTCATGTACGAGAACGATATCGCCGACGACCAAGACGGAAACACGCCTGTAGGTGTGGCCGGAACTTGGCGGATCGAGGTAGTGTTGTCCCGCACCACGGGCACCTTCAACTTTCGGGTCCAGAAGACCACCTAGCCGACGGCTCAGCCGGTCAGTTGGCCTGACGATTCGCATTCACAAAAACACTGAGTGCCGGAGTCCGGTTCAACGCTCCTGACTGTCGGCTCGCGGAATCTGAGCTGGACAGCGTACTTCCTCCAACTCATCTGAGTACCTCTGCGATTTCTTTCCCGAATCCCTCGCTGGGGAGCCGGACCGATGGGTAGAATAACCTCTCTATTCGCGCGAAAGGTCGTCGAGCAGGTCGAGGCCCCGGGGGACGCAGGGGCGTTGCTCCGTACTGTGGGTCTCGAGCGAGGGAGCGATGTCGATCCCTCGTTCATGATCAAGGACGATGACTATTACCGGTTCTTCGAGGAGGCCGCCGCCGCCGATCCGGATGCGACGACCCTCCCGCTCCGGGTGGGCGCGTCGATGCGGTCCGACGACTACGGGCCCTTCGGGTTTGCGTGGAAGTCCGCGCCCACCCTCCGAGGCTCATTCGAGCGTGCCGCGCGTTACGCCCTGGCGCTCACCAGCGTGGCGGGCTACGAGGTCGAAGAGTGCTTCGATGGCGCATTCATGCACCTTCACCGAGACGGGGAGCGACGGTTGGGCATGAGGCTCTCCAACGAGGCCACACTCGCAAGCATCGCCTCGATCAGCCGGGAGGTTTCGTCGCAACCATTCCGACCGGAATCCGTGTACCTCAAGCACGAGGCTCCGCCAGACACGGAAGGGCACGAGGCGTATTTCGAGTGCCCCGTCCACTTCGGGTCCGACAAGGACGCGTTGCTGGTTTCCAGGCAGACACTGCTTACGCCGAACAAGCTGGGGGACGCCAGTATCGCGCACTTCTTCGATACCCTCCTGGCGGCCGAGGTCAGCAAGCTGGATGACGCGGCTCCGCTGGAGCGCCTGGTGCTCGATCGGGTTTCCCCGGCCCTGAGTGGTGGGGTCCCGGCGCTATCGGACGTCGCCGGAGAGCTGGGCATGAGTGGGCGCACCCTTCAGCGGCGACTCTCGGAAGAGGGTCTCTCTTTCCAGTTGCTTGTGGACGAATCGCGGCGACGCCTCGCCCTGCGCCTCCTCCGGCAGGAAGCAAACGTTTCGCTGACCGAAGTCACGTTCATGACAGGGTTCTCCGACCAGAGTGCGTTCACCCGCGCTTTCAGGCGCTGGACCGGGCAGACGCCCGGCGCTTTCCGCGCCGCTGCCATCGGGGGCGAGTCGTCCAGATAGCCTTGGCGCGCAGGATCAAAGATCTGTCGCGCAGGGTCGAGAAGTGTCACGGCCAATCGGTCATCTTCCGCCTGTATTCCTCCAACCGAAGGGAGCAGGCGATGAACACCTCACACACGAAACCTCGGGCCTCCATCGAGCATGTCCTTGTCCTTGGTGGGACGGGAAAGACGGGTCGTAGGATCGCAACCGGGCTCGGCGCGAAGGGCATCTCTGTCCGAGTTGGATCACGCGGAGCGACGCCTCCTTTCGACTGGAACAACGAGGTGGGATGGGACGCTTGTCTGGAGGGCGTGGATGCGGCCTACATTTCCTACGCCCCCGACCTGGCGATGCCCGGTGCAACGGATGCCATCCGGGCGTTTGTGAACCGGGCGACGCGGAGCGGAGTCCGCCGACTCGTCCTCCTCTCGGGACGCGGCGAGCCCGAGGCGCAGGCGTGCGAACGCATCGTTCAGGAGAGTGGGGTCGAGTGGACCGTGGTTCGGGCGAGTTGGTTTTTCCAGAACTTCTCGGAAGGCGCGTTCACCGATATGGTCCTCGCCGGTCAGATCACACTTCCGGTTAATGACGTTCAGGAACCCTTCGTGGACGCGGACGACATCGCCGAGGTAGCTGTCGCGGCACTGTCCGAGCCGGGGCACGCGGGCGAGGTGTACGAAGTGACCGGCCCACGCCTCATGACCTTCACCGATGTCGCCGCCGATCTATCAAAAGCGACCGGGCGTTCCATCGAGTTCGTCGAGGTCCCCCACGACGCTTTCATCGACGCGGCAAAGGAATCGGGTGCCCCGGGGGACGTGATCTGGATGCTCGATTACCTGTTCGCGACCGTGCTCGATGGCCGCAACGCCTATCTGACCGACGGGGTGCAGCGGGCCCTCGGCCGGGAGCCGTGCGATCTCGTCGATTACGCCCGTGGCGTGGTCTCGGCCGGTGGGTGGGCGTCATGACGGCGGTCTCCGTGGCACTCGTCGCCACCACCTTTCTCGTGTCGCTCGTGGCAGGGTTTGTGTTCGCCTTCGCAGTCGTGGTCATGCCCGGGATCCGCACACTCGACGACGGCGACTTCATCCGCGCGTTCCAGCGCATCGACCGCGTGATTCAGAGGGGCGATCCGCTCTTCGGGCTCGTCTTCATCGGATCGATCGTGTCTCTGCTCGCCGCGGTCGTCCTCGGCGTACCAGTCCTAACCGGACTAGAGCGGACGCTGCTGCTTTCCGCGGGTGGAATCTTTATCGTCGGAGTCCTGGTACCGACTGTTGCCGTCAATGTGCCGTTGAACAATCGGCTGCAGGGACTCGATGTCGCCGCTCTGAACCCCGAAGAGCGCAGCTCCGCTCGCCAGGCGTTCGAGCCCCGATGGAATCGCTGGAATCGCATTCGGACCGGGCTCGCCTGCGCGTCGGCCTCGCTGATGACAACCCTGCTCATCATCTTCTGACCCCTGCCCACGATTCCCACTGAGGAGGACTTCCATGTCCCATCACGCCCAGGACCTCGTGCGCCGTCTGATTGGCGCCATCAACAACCAGGACTACGAAGCTCTGCCTGACATCGTCGATCCTGAGTACGTGTACCGCGCGCCCGGCGAGGAGTTGAGAGGCGTCGCGGGCCTGGAGAGCCTCCTGACCTCCTATCATCGGGGTTTTCCCGATCTGGAACTCGTCATTGACGAGATGTTCGGAGACGAGGACCGGGTGGCGACAGCCTTCACATTCACCGGCACCCACCTAGGGGAACTGATGGGTGCCCCCGCGACGGGCAAGCGCGTGTCGGTGCACGGGACCATCCACAGCCGCGTGGACGGCGGACGGATCGTCGAGGAGTGGGAGCTGCTCGATCTGGCGACGATGTACCAGCAGCTCGGCCTGGCGGAAGGTCACTAGTGCGGCCCCCCGGACCACGGACTCCGCGACTTGTCCGGTTCCCACGAAGCAGGATCCAGTCTTCAAGGTTTGGGCCCATTTGAAAGGTTGTTGCCCCGCTTGGACTTACTGATCTGGGCGGGGTTCTTCGGTGACCGTGAGCGTCCCCTAGGCCAATGTCCTCACGGGATCGGACTGGGTGGCCCGGTGAGCCGGGAGCAAGCCGGCCAGCAAGGCCACGATCAGAAAAAGGGCACCGGTCCCCAGAAGGGTAGTCGGGTCCCAGACCGGTACCCAGGGGAGGGCGGACCGGGCCAGGATGGCGACACAGATGGCTCCACCAAATCCTATCAGGAGGCCCGGGACGACAAGAAAAAGAGTATCGGCCAGGACACTCCACCGTATGGAAACCCGGCTCGCGCCCAGAGCCATCCGAACACCGATCTCCCGTTCCTTTCTCCGGGTACGGTAGGCCACCACGCCGAACACCCCGGTGAGAGCTAAGGTCAGGGCAAGGAGGGCAAACCCGGCCAGGAGAAGGGTCGTCTGGCGCTCCGCCCAGAGGACCCAGTCCGTGGCTTCATCCAGCTCCATCTGGCCGAAGATGATGAGTCCCGGATTGACCTCCGCCACGCGGTCCCTGATGAGGGAGCCCTGGGACGAAGTGGTTTCCCCGAAATAGACCACCAGACCCGAGGTAGCCGGTGCTCCCGGCCCCATAGGAAGATAGAACTGCTCCTGGACGCTTCGGCCCGGGCCGTCCTGGTGGACATCTCCGGCCACACCCACGATCTCCAGGGCGGGCTGATCGGGACCGACGACGGGATTCCTGGACCCGCGGGGGGAGTGTCGGATCCTCTGGCCGATCGGATTCTCCCCCGGCCACAGCCTTTCGGCCATGCCCTGGCTGAGGACGGCCACGGCCGCCCCCTCCCGAAGCTCATACGGGGTGGGTGACCGGCCCCTCAGGATGGGGATTCCCAGGGCGCCGAAGTAGTCGCCGCCGATGTTGTTCAGGACTGCCACCAGGTTCGAGGCCTGGGATGATCCCACGGCCTGCACGGCCACTTGGTCTCCCGCTTCGAAGAACGGGAGAGTCTCGCCTAGGCCGACGGCGCGGACGCCCGATAGGCGGGAGAGCCGATCCATGATGCGGCTCAGCTGGATCATGCGGTCAGGAGCATCGGGATATTCCCAGGGTGGGATGGTGAGGCCCTGGGCCACCCGCCCATCGGTTTCGAACCCGGGATCCACGGCTCTGAGATCTGCCAGGGCCCGCATGCTGAGGCCTGCCATGAGGACTAGGAGGGAGGCCATGGCCACCTGGCCTCCGACAACAAACCGGCCCTGCCCCGTGATGACCCGGGACCCGGACCCGGGTCCAAGCTTCCCCTCCGCCCGCGAGACACGGACGGCCGGAAGGAGACCCATGGCCAGGGAGGACACGAAGGCCGCCAGAAGGCACCATCCCAGGACCCTTCCGTCCAGGCCGAAGTGAACCCAGAAGGGGTGTTCCGGAGGGAGGAGAAGGGGAAAAACCCTCCCTGCCATGACGACCAGCGCAACAGCTCCGACCGCACCGAGGCCTGCCAGCACGGTGCTCTCTGCCAGAAGCTGACGGGCCAGCCGGCCCCGGCTGGCGCCCAAGGCGCTCCTGACCACCATCTCTTCCCTCCGCTCTTCCCCCCTTGCCAAGAGCATCATGGAGACGTTGGTGCAGGCGATGAGCATGACAAGGGAGGTGGTGGCCAGGAGCACGAGAGAGGCGATGGCCAGCGCAGTCGGGACATCAGCGTAGCGAAGGGGATAGGCCGTGGCACCGATTCCCGTCTTGGTTCCTGGGAAATCCGCTGCCAACGCAGCAGTGATCCTCTCCCCCTCATCCCGGGCATGGGAGAGGGCGAAGCCCTCTCTGAGCCGGGCAATGGCGTCGAAGCCGTAATTTTCGGGATCGGCAGCGGACGGTCGGAAGGAAAGGGGAACCCAGAGGTCCGCTACCTCGGGGAAGTTAAAACCTCTGGGGGCCACTCCAACCACGGTCCGCTCCACGCCGTCGAGGAGGACCGTCGAGCCCAGGATATCCGAGCGGCCGCCAAAGCGACTTTCCCACAGGCGGTGGCTGAGAATGGCTACGCGGTCGGATCCCGGGGTTTCCTCCTCCGATGAGAAGTCCCGCCCCAGCGCGAGGGGTACCCTGAGAACCGAGAGGAATCCGGGGGAAACCACGGCCCCCTCGACGAAATCGGCCTGGTCCGAGGCGGAGAGGACGAAGCGTTCGTCGTCGAAGGCGAAGATTCCCTCGAAAACCCGGGTCTCGCTTCTCCAGCGGTGGAAATCCGGGAGGGCGAGATCCATGGTTCCCAATCCAGGAAAGGTCTCGCTGAGCTGAACCAGGCGGGCTGGTTCCCCATACGGCAAAGGCCTGAGGAGGAGGCCGTTTACGAAGCTGAAGATGGCTACGTTCACGCCGACGCCCAAGGTGAGGGTCAACACCACCACGCCGGTGAATCCGGGTCGGCGCAGGAGCCCCTTCCTTACCCAGTGGAGGTCCTCCATTACCCCCGTGGTTCCCCCGATCCCGCCGACGTCCCTGAACCGATCCCACCGCATGGAGAATGCGGCTGTCAGGAGGTCTCCCAGCGTTCGCCAGACCAGGCGTAGCCTCCCGAGGCCCCGTGTCTGCGCCCACTCTTCCTCGAACATGGCCGCCATCTCTTCCCCATACCGGTCCCGGGAAGAGGGGGGTAGGAGGTGTAGCGCCCGTAGGTAGGCCCTTGCTGCAAGGCGGCCCGGGAAGGAGCCCATGATCAACCCCTGCCCTCGGCCAGGGCCCGCACCTCGGACCTACCCGCCAGATCCGTGAGGCGGATGGCTTCCTCCCTGAGGGCTTCCTCCCCTGCCGCGGTGAGTCCGTAGTATTGCCGCCGGGCGTCACCCGAAAGGTCGCTTTGCGGCCGTGGAACGGACTGAACCAATCCCTCACCCTGGAGCCGACCGATCAACCTGTAGAGGCCCCCAGGCTCCAATTCGAAGCGCCCCCCGCTCAGAACCAGAACTCTCTTTCGGAGTGCGTACCCATACAGGGGCTCACCTTCCAGCGCCAGGAGAACGAGGAAGGTTCGATGAGGCATGGACATGGCGGAGATCCTGAAAGTAGATGCCCGAAGACTAGATGTTAATAGACTATAGTCATACGGCATCTATCTGGCAAGTAGCACGTTGGGAGTCGGGTTGTCGGGACCAACCGTTTCGGGAGGAACTTCGTCGCCGATTCCCAGCCGGGAACGGCGGAGTCTGGGGACCGCTCGGAGCAACGGAACACTCTCTTCCTGAAGGCAACCTGGGTATTCTGAGAAGGAGGGATTTCATCACCGAGGGTGATCCCAACAGGCAACTGATTCAACTGTTGTTGACTTTCGACAATACCTCTTTTCATATTGGTGTCGGTATTCGACAGCAAAGACTCGGAGGCACTCATGTCCCCTTCCCCATCCAAGAGCCAACCCCACTCCCACGATGTGGTGCGCGGTACCCTAGATCTCCTCATCCTCAAAGCCCTCTCCCTCGAGCCGATGCACGGCTGGGCCATCGCTCAACGGTTGG
>JANQDZ010000012.1 GCA_028278645.1 Longimicrobiales bacterium
CGACAGAAGCCTCTCGCCGTCCCACACGCCTCCCTGCAAATAAAGGAGGCCGAATCGGGCGAGGTCCCGGGCGGAGGTGTACACCTGGCTGCTCAAGATGAAGTCACCAAACCGGTCGACACTCAGAAGCGTGTTCCGCATCCCGATTCGATCCAGGAGGGCTTTTCGCGGGAACTCGAGGTAGGCCTGGGGGTCCCCGAGAGCCTGCTTCATGGCGTAAACAGCCAGGAGAGTTTCGTAGTTCTCGTAATCCCAGTAGGTGCCGGGTTCACGGAACAGGGCCCGGTGCAGCGCACCCCGGACGGAGCTGGCTCCGGCCCAGTACGCCATTCCGGATCCGGTGGCATACTCTAAGCCGGCGTTGTCCACTGGGTAGAGGCCGCTGGCCATGTTCAGAACGTGTCGCAGCGTGATCTCGGATCGGGGATCCGCGTGTGCTGAAGAAGCCCGTGGGAGCCACTCGAAGCCCAGAGGCTGGTCCAACGCCATCTTCCCCTGGTCCGCCAGCTGGCCGATGAGGGTGACGGCGATGCTTTTCGCTGTCGACCAGGTCCTGGTTTTGGTGAACATGTCCACGCCCGGAGCGTACCGCTCGTGGACGATCTCCCCTTTGTGGACGACCAAAAGGCTGAGGGTGACCTGCTCGGGGGATTCCCTGTCGAAGGCCCAATCGGAAGCCGCCTGCAAGGCCGTCCAATCCACGTCGGCTGATAGAGTGACCTCCTCGAGCAGGTCGCCGTTTGGCCACGGGATTTTGGCCGGATCCCCCGGCGGTGGTGGAAGGTCCAGGATCGGGAGGGTCTCTATGTCCTCAAATCCCTGGTCTGGGGCCATGACTACGCAGCCCAGGCCCTCTCGGAACGCCGCGCGCATGGTGGGCACATAGCCGTCAGCGCCAATTGCTACTGCCTTCCGGACCCTGTCGACCACATAGTCTCCCCCTGCGGGAGAACCTATGGGGTTTCGGAGGTAGGCCAGCTCTTGGCGATAAACGTCCTCCAAGGTCCGGTTGGAGGTGAAAAGGCCGTTGCAGGTGAGGATGGCCTGCTGACCCCTCTGGATCATCTCTCGGTTGAAACCCCAGTAGTCGTACGTCCCACGCTCCTGGGCGGGGAGCGGTTGAGGCATCTGAAGCCCGGCAGCGAACAGGAGAAGAAAAAGCCTCTTCATGGCATAACGTCCGTTTTTGATGTCCCCATTCTCCCGATCGGGAGAGCCCCGCGGATCGGGCGGCGGCTGAACCGGGGGATGATAGGGGGTCCTGGGGGTACTTGGCGAGGTGGGGCTGGGGACATTTTCTCGATCCACCTCCGGGGGTCGGAGAGATTCGGTTGATTCCCACCGGGGGTGGGCTTAAAAATCGCGCTACCTGCGTAGCGCTTTACGCGTATCCCAGCAGGACCGCCACCGCCAAGGCCACCGATCCCACGATCCAGATCTTGATCATGAACGGGATGATGAACCGAAACCATCGGTCGAAGGGAATCGCGGCCATGGCCAGAATCCCGACGATGACGGCGTTTGTGGGAACGAGGATGTTCGTGAACCCGTCCCCGAACTGATAGGCCAGGACCGCTACCTGTCGGCTGACCCCCACCAGGTCCGCCAACGGGGCCATGATGGGCATGGTCACGTAGGCCTGTCCGCTCCCTGAGGGGATGAAGAAGTTCGCCAGGCTTTGGACGAAGAACATTCCCACCGCTGACAGGGTCCCCGGCAGTTGTTGGAGAGGTACGCTGATGCCGTGGACGATGGTGTCTACCACCCCCCCATTGTCCAACACCACCTGGATCCCTCGGGCCACCCCGATCATGAGAGCTGTGGTGGTGAGCTCCGCCGCTCCCTTGCCGAACTCGATGGCCGTTCTGTCCGGACTCATGCGGGCAATGACCGCCAGCACGATTGCCAGGGCCACGAACAGGGCGCCCATCTCCACCAGATACCAGTGCCATTGGCTCAGTCCGTAGATCAACACGACCAGTGCCAGGACTACTACTCCCAGGACCCGCTTGTGGGTGGCGGTCATGTTTCGGTTGTCGGACTGAGCGGATTTTGAAGGAGCGGAGTCCGCCTCCGCGACATCAGCCAGGAGACTCGTGGCCGGGTTTCTCCCAACTTTCTTGGCGTAGGACCAGACATGATGAATGCCGATGGGAAGGAACACGCCGAGCAGGACCAGGCGATACCAGAGGCCCGAGGCCGGCTCCACTCCGGCCACGTCCTGTGCGATCATCACCGTGAAAGGATTGATCGCGGCCGTGCCGTATCCGATCCCGTATCCCACGGCCATGATGCCCACTGCGACGATGGCATCGTATCCCAAAGCATGGGCAAGGACGATGAGGACGGGCACGAAGGGGAGATACTCCTCTGCCATGCCGATTGTGCTCGATCCCACCGCAAAAATCAGAATTCCCCCCGTCACCAGCCAAAACGGCCGATTCCCCAGCCGGTTAAGGAGAGCTCCCAGCGCGGCGTCCACGGCTCCGGACGCCCTGAGGACCGCAAAAGCCCCACCGATGATAAAGACAAAGAAGATGATCTCGTGGGCGGCGCTGAACCCTTCGGGAATCGCGGTGAGGAAGGCCAGGGGTGAGAGCCCGCCTGCCTCCGGCGTGTAGTGAAAACTGCCCGGGACTACCTGAAGTCTGCCTGCCGCGTTCTCGATCCTATCAAAGGCGCCCGCCGGGAGGAGGTACGTGAGGATCTGAGCAAGGACCACCATCCCGAAGAGAAGGACGAGGGTGTGGGGGACCTTGAATCGACTTTTTGTCATTGGCTGAATCCAGATGTGGAGAATTGGCCGCAACATAGCATGGGGAACCGGGCCCTGAAACCGGCGTGTTCTGCCATATGAGCGCTGGGGCGGGCCGCTACGGAAGATCCTGACAAATCCCTGACGCCGGGATTCGGAACCTTTCCAGAGGTCCGAAGTAGACAAAACCCACTCCCAGGGACCGGGGCCGCATTCCTCAACGAACGGCTCGATAGACGTGTCCCTCGGGGCAAACCCGACACTTCCCCAACTTCAAACGGAGTCCTGATGCGGGCACCGCGGTTTTTCTTTTCCCGGCAGCGGGCCGAGAAGGAATAGGCAGGCTCCACCTTGGACCTCCTCTTCTCCTTCTTCTTCAAATACCGGCCGCTCCTCTTTTCCGAGGGAGAGCTGGTATTTCGGTCTTCTTGGCCGTTGGTTGTCCTCCTCCTGTTGGCGGTGGGTGGTGGGCTCCTGGCGGTCACGAGCTACCGGCGGCCGAAAGGGAAGGCGGAAACCCTGGATCGGGCCATTATGGCTTCCCTCCGTCTGGGGGCCTTCGCAGTCCTTCTCTTTGCGCTCCTCCGGCCCACCCTGGTCAACTCCTCCACCGTCCCTCAAAGAAACTTCGTTGCGGTGCTGCTGGACGATTCCCGGAGCATGACCCTCCCTGGCACTGACGGTCGGCCCAGGAACGCCTTCATCCAGGATCAGCTGGGATCGGAAACCGGGACTCTGCTGAGCGCCCTGGAGGAGAAGTTCGCGGTTCGAGTCTTTCGGTACTCCGCGTCGTCGGATCGGGTGGAGGTCGCGTCGGACCTCAATTACGACGGGACACGGACCGACCTGGTCGGAGCCCTCGACCGGGTGCGTGAAGAGCTCTCCAGCGTCCCGTTGTCCGGGGTAGTGGTGGTCTCCGACGGCGCTGACAACTCTGGGAAATCCCTGGGAGAATCCATCGTCCCCCTTCAGGCCGCGTCCGTTCCCGTCTTCACGGTCGGACTGGGGGAAGACGCCCTCGAACCCGATATCCAGGTCGGACGCCTCTCCGCGCCCCGTAGCGTCCTGGAGGGAACCTCCCTGCTCCTGGACGTGGTGATCTCACAGCGGGGCTTTGCCGGCCGGACCCTTCCACTCGTGGTCGAGGACGAAGACCGGATACTCACGGAAAGCGAGGTCCAATTCGGGGACGACGGGGAGCCGACGGTGACCAGGGTTCGGTTCACGTTGGACGACGTGGGTGCCCGTCGGATTCGCCTCAGCGTGCCGGTACAGGAAGGAGAGCAGGTCACGCAGAACAACCAGCGGAGCATCGAGGTGGAAGTCCGGGAGGACGAGGAGAAGGTTCTCTACTTCGAAGGTGAACCTCGGTTCGAAGTGAGCTTTCTCAGGCGGGCGCTGTCCGAGGATGAGAACATCCAGGTGGTGGTTCTCCAGCGCACGGCGGAGGACAAGTTCTACCGCATCAACGTGGACGACGCCGAGGAGTTGGTGGGGGGATTCCCGAGGACGAGGGAGGATTTGTTCAAGTTCCGGGCCCTCATCATTGGAAGCGTCGAAGCCAGCTATTTCACGCATGACCAGTTGGCCATGATCGCCGATTTTGTCAGTCGGCGGGGCGGCGGCCTCCTCATGCTGGGGGGGCGGTGGTCCTTCGCCGAAGGCGGGTATGGAGGGACGCCTGTGGCCGAAGCTCTTCCTGTCGTCCTGGGCGACCCGGCTTTGGATCCTCATGCTGTCTTTGCCCAGGTGAAGGTCAGACCGACGGTAGCAGGGCTGGGTCATGTCGCCGCCCAGATCCGGCCCGAGGCGGAAGCTGCGGCCGGTGTCTGGGACAGCCTTCCCCCACTTTCCGTCATGAACCACATCACCGACGTAAAGCCCGGGGCCACCACACTTCTCTCAGGAGCGGGCCCTAGGGGGGATCAGGTGGTGCTGGCATACCAGAGATACGGTCGGGGAAAGGCCGCGGCGCTGCCGGTTGTTGACTCCTGGATTTGGCAGCTCCACGCCGACATTCCGGTAGACGATCCCACCCACGAGACCTTCTGGCAGCAACTCCTTCGGTGGTTGGTGGATGGGGTCCCCGAGCATGTGGACGCAAGGACCGAGTATGAGTCCGTGGAGGTGGGAGAGGCGGCAAGGATTCTGACGGAGCTGAGAGACTCGGCCTACGTGGAGGTCAACGACGCCTCGGTCGAGGCCACACTGACTGCACCCGACGGATCGATACAAGTCCTGCCCATGGATTGGACGGTAGACCAGGACGGCGAGTACTCCGCCACATTCCAACCGGCTTTGGAGGGTGACTACGAGGTCAGCGTCCGAGCCACTCGAGGGGCTGACGAGTTTTTGGGCGCCGACGTGGTCCACCTCCGAGTTGGGCCGAGCCAGGAGGAGTATTTTGACGCGAGCCTCCGGCGATCCCTCCTCGAGAGGCTGTCGGCCGAAACAGGCGGCGAATACTACGAACCGGAAGAGGTTGGGAGTTTGGCCGAGGACATACAGTTCACCGGAGGAGGCGTGACCCTCACGGAAGAGAGGGACCTCTGGGATATGCCCTTTCTTTTCTTCCTTCTGGTGGTCTTCGTGGGTGGAGAGTGGGCGTTCAGAAGAAGCCGAGGGCTAGTATGAGGATTCGCCCTCTGCTTTCCGTTTCAGCGCTGGCCTTCGGCTGGTTGGGGGTAGGAAGTCCGGCAGCCGCCCAGGACAGCCACCTATTGGTTGCCGTAGGCCTGAGCGGGGACTCGGAATACCGAGAACTCTTCCACGGGTGGGCGGTGGATTTGACCACCGCAGCTGCGGAGAAGTTCGGGGTTACCCCCGGGAGAATCGTTTATCTGGGTGAACACATAGACGGCGATCCGACGAGTCCCGCTGAAAGATCCACGGTAGAAAACATGGCCGGGGCCTTGACCCGGATTGCCGCGGCCGCCGGCCCGGAGGATCGGATTCTCATCGTCCTCATCGGCCACGGGACCGGACACGGTAGTGAGGTGGAGTTCAACCTACCCGGGCCGGACCTTACCCCGGAAGCCCTGGACGGGATGTTGATCGGGTTCCCCACACAGACGGTGGCGGTGGTGAACACCACTCCATCCAGTGGACCGTTCCTCCCGGTGCTTTCGGGGTCCAACCGAGTCATCCTCACGGCCACCCGATCCGCCCAGGAGAGGAATGAGACCCAGTTCGGGGGCTTCTTCGTGGAGGCCATTCGGGAAGACGGGTCCGACATGGACATGGATGGCCGAGTGTCTCTCCTGGAGGCCTTCCAATACGCGACGGGAGAGGTGGATCGGTATTACGAGTCCCTGAACCTTCTGGCTACCGAACACGCACAACTGGACGATGACGGGGATGGTGAAGGATCCCGGGACTTGGGTGAGGACGCCACCGATGGTCGGTTGGCTGCAGCCTTCTGGTTGGGCTCTTCGGGCCAGGGGGCCGAGGTAGGGGACGTGCCGGAGGGAGTGACGGACCCGGTGCTGATCCGACTGTATCGGGAGAAGGCGGACCTGGAGCGCCGGGTGGTGCAGTTGAGGTCCCTACGGGGGCAGATGGAGGAAGCCCAATACGAGCGGGAGTTGGAAGCCCTCCTGGTTGACTTGGCCCTGAAAAACCGGGAGATCCGGGAAAAGGGGGGGCTCCGATGAGGACGTGCACGTCTCTTCTGATCTGCAGCTTTGTGGTCGTCCTGGGCTGGCCGTCCTGTACCAAGGGGCAGGAGCCCTCGCTGGAGAGACCGCTTTTCTCTCCGGCGTCTGGACCTTTGGCCGGCGCCGTGAACCAACTCCGGCAGGGGAACTACGACGAGGCTCTCCCGGCCCTCCAACGACTTGCCCGGGCTTCCGATGCTTCCCCGCTCACTCTGAGGACCTATGGCCGGGCCCTCATGGAAGTGGGACGGTATGACGACGCCCGGAGGGTCCTGGAAGGGCGCGGCGGTGGGGCGACCCACCCGGATCTGGAGAACACCCTCGGGGAGCTTTACTACACCGTGGGTCAGCTTCCTGAGGCGGAGGACGCATTCCGCCGCGCCATCGACGGAAACGCGCCGGACTACCACCTGGCCCGGTTGAACCTGGGCATCGTGAACTGGGATCGAGGTGATCGCGAAGAGGCCCTGGCCCTGTTCGACTCCTTCATCGACCTCTACAACCGGTCCAGGCAGAGGCTGTCTCCGGAAGAACTGACTGCGGTGGGTGTCGCCGTCTGGTACTTGGGCGTCACGAACTCGGGGCTCTATCAAGATGCCCTCATGGCCTTCGACGATGCGGTAGAGCTGGATCCGGAATACTCCCTCCCGGATTTGCTGGCCGGGGAGTTGTTCATTGAAAAGTCCAGAGCCACGGACGCCCGGGAATCGCTGAGGCCGGTCTTGGAAAGGAACCCCCGCCATCCCAGGGCTCTGCTTGGGCAGGCGAGAATCTTGGATTTGGAGGGGGCCGGAGGGTCGGTGGAGCTGGTGCGCCTGGCGCTGGAGGTGAATCCCCGGTACGCGGATGCCCATACTTTCCTCGCCTCCCTTTTTCTGAAGACGGAAGACTACGGGCAAGCGAGACGCCAGGCTCGGGAGGCGCTAAAAACCAACCCGGCCCACCTCGGGGCTCTTTCCGTGGTGGCGGCGGCTGAATTCCTTGACGGGAATCAGGAGGCGTATGAACGAACTCGCGCCGAGGTCCATGCTCTTAATCCCACCTATCCGGACCTCTATATCATCGTGGCTGAGGCAGCCGTCACCCAGCGGCAGTATCAGACGGCGGTGGACATGGCGGGCAGAGCGGTTGAGTTGGATCCGTCTTCCTGGCGGGGCTACGGAGTAATGGGCATGAACCAACTCCGGACCGGGGCGGTGGAGGAGGGGCGCCAGAACCTGGAGAAGGCTTGGGCCGGGGACCCGCATAACCCTTGGTACCTGAACACCCTGGATCTTCTGGACACCTTCGAGCATTACGAAAAGGTATCAACGCCCCACTTCGAGATCTTCGTTCATGAACGTGAGGCGGAGCTTCTCGGGCCCTTGGCCGCAGAGGTGGCCGAGGAGGCGTTCGTTGCCCTCCAGGCCCGCTACGGTGCGACGCCTCCGACTCCCATCCGGTTGGAGATCTACCCGAGCCATCCTGACTTCTCGGTGCGCACGCTGGGGCTTACCGGTTTGGGTGCCCTTGGAGTGAGCTTCGGAAGCACCCTCGTCATGGACTCGCCGTCGGCCCTCGACCCCGGAAGTTTCAACTGGGCCTCGACGATCTGGCACGAAACCGCTCACGCCTTCCACCTGGCAATGAGCGACCACCGGGTACCCAGATGGTTCACCGAAGGACTGGCGGTCCACGAGCAGCACCTGGCCCGTGAGCGGTGGGGTCATAAAGCGTCTCCGACCTGGCTGCGGGCTTACCAGGACGGGCGCCTCCACCCTGTGAGTCATTTGAACCAAGGGTTCATTCGGCCTGAGTACCCCGAACAGGTCGTCCACAGCTACTACCAGGCCTCTCTGGTTTTTGAGCTTATCGAGGAGGAGTGGGGCCAGGAAGCCATCCTGGCCATGTTGGAGGGTTATAGGAACGGATACACGACCGACCAAGTGATGCGGGAGGTTCTGGGAACTTCCCCAGGAGCATTCGACGACCGCTTCGACCACTTCGTCCGGGATCGGTGGGTTGATGAACTGAATGCTGTGACCCCGCCGGAGGCCCCGGAGGATCCCGGGAACTTCCAGGCCCGCCTTTCCCTTGGACGTGCGCTCGTCGAAGAAGGCCGATATGACGAAGCCGAACCGGAACTCCTGGCTGCACTGGCGCTTTTCCCGGAGTACGGAGGAAAGGACGGACCTTTGAAGTATCTAGCTCAGGTCCACATCCACAAAGGCGAGCTGAGACGGGCAGCGGAAGCCCTCACTCGGATGGGGGCACTCTCCGAGACACTCCTCCTGGCTCATGCCGAGGCAGCCGGGTTGTGGGTGGAGTTGGGAGAGAAGGGCGCGGCTGCCGAAGCCCTCGAGAACGTCGTCGAGATCAACCCGTTCGACCTAGATGCTCACCAAGATCTAGCGGCCATTTACGAGGAACTGGAGGAATGGGGAAGGGCCGTCCGGGAGCGACGTGCCCTTCTGGCCCTGGACCCGCCGAACAGAGCTGAAGCGCACTACCGGTTGGCGGTAGCACTGGCTGGAACCGGGGATCGCTCCGAGGCCCGGACCCAGGTGCTGAGGGCACTGGAGATCGCCCCAACTTTCGAGGCGGCCCTGGAGCTCCTGCTGGAGTTGAGGCGAGGTGAGCAGGCGGAAGACGGAGAGGGTGAGCCGGTGCAAGAAGGGGAGAAGAAGAGAGAAACGGAGCTGATGGGGGCGGGATTATGAGCCGTGGAATCCTGCTGTTGGGCTTGGCTTCGGTGGTCGGGGCAGTTGGTTTGGCCGACGGTGGATCGGTGTTGGTTACCGACGAGGCCTTCCTGGCCCCTGGTCTAACGGCAAGCCCCTTCACCGGCGGCCCTGCCTCTCTCCAGGAAAATGATGGCCCAGCCTACAACGGCCAATTCACCTATATCCGGATTCGGTATGGGGGGGAGCTGAGGGATTTTAGTGCGCGTGACTTCGGAGGAAGAGGGTGGGGTAGGGGAGGTCCGATGTGGGCACATGACTATCCCGACGCCGAAATCAACTTCTCGAAGATCGTCAACGCCACCACCTTCATCGACGCCTACATGGGCCCCCGAGGAGGTCGCGTTCTCACCCTGGACGATCCGGAGCTCTTCAACTACCCCATTGCCACCATCATCGAGGCCGGGTACTGGACCCCGTCCGACGAGGACATCGCCAACCTGAGAGCCTATCTCCTCAAAGGTGGGTTTTTGATCGCGGACGATATCCGGGACGAGCGGCGTTTTGAGTTCGATAGGTTCTTTTCCCACATGCGATTGGTATTGCCTGAGTACCAGTTCCAACTCGTTCCAGACGACCACGAGATCTTCAACACCTTCTTCAGCATTCCGGAACCGAGGAGCTTGGCTCTTCCTTACGGTCGATGGAACACTCCGGCCCCGATCTACCTCGGGATTTTTGAAGACAACGATCCTGTGAATGGCCGCCTAATGGTCATCATGAACGGTAACCAGGATATCCAGGAATACTGGGAGTTTTCGGACCGCGGGTACTACCCCATTGACCTCTCGAATGAGGCTTACAAGTACGGGATCAACTATATGATCTACGCATTCACTCACTGACCGGGCGGCAAGGGTCTCTTGCTGCACACCCCAAGGCAAAAGGGAAAACCATGAAGCAGGATCTGGAGCAGGCCACCCAAGGAGAGCATCAGGGCCAGGAGCCCCAAAGCCCAGGGCCCCAACGCTTGGAAACCGCTGATGATGTCGCCCTTGTGGACCGGATGAAGGAAGGGCGGGAGACCATCATCCGGGAGATCAGGAAGCTCATCGTCGGCCAGGACGAGGTCGTAGATCAGGTGCTCCTTACCCTTTTTGTGGGCGGGAACAGCCTCCTTTTGGGGGTGCCCGGATTGGCCAAAACCCTGCTCATCCACACGGTAGCGGAAGTTCTGGACCTGAGCTTCTCCAGGATCCAGTTCACCCCGGACCTGATGCCGTCGGACATCACCGGCACCGACATCATCCAGGAAGACCCTGATACGGGTTCCCGGCACCTGAAGTTCGAGCCGGGTCCAATCTTCGCCAACATCGTACTGGCAGACGAGATCAACCGGACTCCTCCAAAAACCCAGGCTGCTCTCTTGGAGGCGATGCAGGAGCACAGGGTTACGGTCCAGGGAACCACGTACGTCCTGGACGAACCCTTCTACGTCTTCGCGACGCAGAACCCCATCGAACTGGAGGGGACCTATCCCCTGCCGGAGGCCCAGTTGGACAGGTTCATGTTCAAGATCCTCCTGGATCACCTATCGGAAGACGAAGAGCTCCAGGTCGTCCGCGAAACCACCGGAATCCAGGAGCCCGAGTTCAGTCACGCAGTCACGGGTCCTGACCTGGTGGCGTTCCAGAGGCTGGTCAGACGTATGATGGCCCCGGAACCGGTCCTCCAGTATGCCGTGGCCCTGGCGAGAGCTAGCCGTCCGAGCCCGAACGGCAACTCCCCTGACTTTGTGAAGAAATGGGTGGCCTATGGCGCCAGCGTCCGAGCGGCCCAGTACCTCATTCTCGGTGCGAAAGCCAGGGCCCTTACCGCGGGTAGGTATACCCCTGGGTTCGAGGATATCCGTGCCCTGGCCCAACCCGTCCTTCGGCACCGGATCCTCACGAATTTCCACGCGGAGAGCGAGGGGATCACCACCGGCCAGCTCGTGGATCAACTCCTCGAGGCCGTCCCGGTTCCCAAGTCGGGGATGTAGGCGGTGAGGGCCCTCTCTTCCCGTGGTTCTTCCGGGGCCCAACTCCTTCTCCCGGAGGTTCTGGCCAGGATCGACAACCTCGACCTCCTGGCCAGGACGGTCGTGGAGGGATTCCTTAACGGACTCCACCGGTCCATCTACCTGGGCCTCTCTTTGGACTTCGCCGAACATCGTCCCTATATGCCCGGGGATGACATCAGACGCATAGACTGGAGGCTCTACGGCAGGACGGACCGCCATTATATCAAACTCTTCGAGGCCGAAACTAACGCAAATTTCGTCGTTCTGCTGGATGTGTCTCGCTCCATGAGCTATGGGACTCATTCGGTCACGAAGCTCGAATACGCAAAGTATCTGGCTGCCTGTCTCACGTATTTCTCGCGGCACCAGCGAGACCGGGTAGGGCTGATCACTCTCGACCAGGACGTGGTGGACTATATCCCGGCTTCCGCAAGGAACCTGGATCTCTGTCTCCACACCCTCCACCGAGCTGAAGCGACCCGGGCCGGGGACCTGAGGAAGCCCCTTCTGAAAGCCACGGAGAGCCTTCAGCGAAAGGGGATCCTAGTGCTGATCAGCGACTTCTATCAGGATCCCGACGAGGTGATGGACGCCGTTCGCCTCCTCCAGAGCCCTGGACATGACGTGATCGTCTTCCATGTCCTTGATCCGTCCGAGCTGGAGTTTCCGTTCGAGGGGCCGTCCAATTTCCGGGATATGGAGACCGGGGAGGAAATCCCCCTGGTCCCGGTGAAGGTAAAGGAGGGATACCAAGGCCTCCTCTCCGACCATCGGGAGGAATTGAAGGAGCGGTTCACGGCAGCCGAGGTGGACTACACCTTCCTCGATACGTCAAAACCCCTGGACCACGCACTCTTTCATCTCCTGCTCCATAGGGAGAAAAGGAGTCGCGTCCGGTAATGCCTTTCCAGTTCCTCGTTCCGGCGTTCCTCCTGGGGCTAGCCGCTTTGGCGATCCCGATCCTGATCCATCTCACCAGGAGACAGAGGGCGAAGGTGGTGGAATTCCCGTCGCTCATGTTTCTGGAGAGGGTCCCTTTCCGAGCGGAAAGCAAACGCCGAATCCACCACTGGCTCCTGCTGCTCCTTAGGGCTCTCGCTGTGGCCCTCGTTGTAGCGGCCTTCGCGCGGCCGTTTTTCACCAATCCCGCCGTGGCCGCCGGAGCCGGCCCAGGCCCCAGGGAAATCGTTGTTCTTCTGGATCGGTCGTACAGCATGAGCATCGGGGACCGATGGGACCGGGCGTTGGAGGCGGCGAGGGAGACATTCCAGGGGTTGGGTCCTCTGGATCGGGCGAGCTTGGCGGTCTTCGGTAGGAACGCCGGGGTCTTGGTTCGTTCGACCTCCGATCGGGAAAGGCTGCTCTCGGCTGTCGATACGCTCCAGGTAAGCGATGAGTCCACCTCATACGGTCCCGGTCTGAAGCTGGCCCAGACGATTCTGGAAGAGACGGACCTCCCGGCCGGTGAGCTGGTCCTTGTCGGGGACTTCCAAAGGGCCGGTTGGACGGGGGACGAAGGGGTCCGGTTGCCCGCAGGGACTGTGGTGACCCCGGTGGTGTTGGGAGGTGAGGTGCCGGAGAACCGAGCCGTGGCCAGGGTTACCCTTCCCCGTCAACGACTCGAGGATCGAGACCGGGTGACTCCCGCGGCGCGGCTGACGCGTGTGGGGGGCGAGGAAGAGGATTCAGCTGAGGTCGTCCTGGAGTTGGAGGGGCGAGAGGTCCAGCGGCAGCGTGTGGCTCTGTCGGCGAACGGGGCCACCGGCGTGATCTTCGAGCCCTTCAACCTCTCGCAAGATTTTACCCAGGGCGCCGTCCGGTTTTCGGAAACCGACGCCCTCGGACCTGACGACGTTCAGTACTTCGTATTGAGTCCCGGTCGGAACATCTCCGTTTTGGTGCTGGACGACGCAGCAAGGGGTGCTGCGTCCAGTCTATTCCTCCGGAGGGCCCTCGAGATCTCTGAAGACAACATCTTCGATGTCGACCTCCGGACCGGTGGTGGCCTGACACAAGCAGATCTGGATGATGTCTCGGTGGTCGTGGTGAACGATCGATCCGTACCGGCTGGGAACAGTGGCACGGCACTTCGGTCTTTTGTGCAGGAGGGAGGCGGTCTCCTTGTGGTGACCGGAGAGCGAGTTCGATGGCCGGGGGAATTGGCAGAGCTCCTTCCCGGTGGCCTGACGGAACCGGCGGATCGTTCACCGGGCCGGGTCGGCCGCCTCGGATTCCTGGATTACGATCATCCGATCTTCGAGATCTTCAGGGGGCCACGATCGGGGGACTTCACCGGGGCTCGATTTTTCCGGTCCCGGGATGTCCAGGGGATTGATCCCGAGTTCGGCTCTGTTCTAGCCAGGTTCGACGACGGGACCGTGGCGCTGGCGGAGAAACAGGTGGGCGAGGGGCGGGTTCTCCTGTGGACCTCCACACTCGATGCATTCTGGAACGACCTGGCACAGCAACCGGTCTTCCTCCCGTTCATCCACCAGATGGTGAGGTACGCCTCTGGGCGGACCGAGACGGTTGAGGCTTTTACGGCCGGGCAGGTTCTTGACGTGAGCGATGCCACGGCCATGGCGACGGCCGGGTTGGGTGAGGTCGCCGAGGCTTTGGCCGGCTTGGAAGAGCGGGTGGCTTTCACTCCTTCGGGCGGGACGAAGGCGCTCCCGCCTGGGGATGGGCCTCAATTCCTCAACCTGGACGAACAGGGGATCTACGACATTCGCAACCCAGGGGATTCTGACATGAGGCCCCTTTCCGTGGCTGTGAATGTGGACCTGGCCGAAGCCGACTTGAATCCCCTGGACGTGGAAGAGGTTGTAGCCTCTATCGCATCGAGGATGGGAGACGAGAGCGCACCCCGGCTGGAGAGCGCCAGGGCCTCCCGGCTTCGCCTAGAAGACCAGGAACGCCGGCAGTCATTGTGGCGATTCCTATTGCTGATCGCCTTTGTTTTGCTGGGGTTGGAGACGGTCATCTCCAACCGTATTTCCCGGGCTGGAGGGAGGAGAGGATCCCATGCCGGAGCTTAAGTCCCCGAGGAAGATCCGCGTTTTACCTATCATCCGCAGCGTTCGAACGCGGTGGAGGCTCCGCCTCTTCCTCCGGGGGATGAGCGTCGTTCTGGGGGCCGGCTTCCTTGCCTTCCTGTTGTCCGCCTACGGATTGGAGGCTGCTCGTTTTTCCCCGGGTGCCGTCGTGGCCATGCGGGTGGTCGCGTGGTCGTCAGTGATCCTCCTCACGCTCTTCTTCCTGGTCCGGCCCATGTTTCGAAGGGTCACCGACGACCAGGTCGCCCTCTACCTCGAGGAGCGGGAACCTTCGCTGGAGTCTGCCATCCTGGGAGCTGTGGAGGCGGAGAAGGAGAACCCACAAGCAACGCATGGTGCTTCGCCGGAGCTCCTCGATCGCCTTGTGGAACGAGCTGTGGACAAAGCGAGGGCGGTGGACTTCGGGAGGAGAATCGATAGGAGAGGGCTATACCGTGGAGCCGGGATCCTGGCGGCTATCTCCTTGGCTGTCTTCCTGTTCATGCTGCTCGGCCCAACCGGCGTACGGTACGGGCTGACCTCCCTGGTCCTGCCGACCACCGAAGCCGCCGAGGTAAGCCCATATAGCATCTCTGTGTCCCCAGGTGACGTGACGGTGGCTCGTGGCTCAGACCAGATGATCGGCGCCGAGCTCCGGGGATTTGAATCGGACGACGTTTCCGTATTCTCCCGGGCCGGGGAGGACGATCAGTATCAACGCCTCTCCATGCTTCCGGCGGACAGCGGACAGTTCGAGATCCTGCTTCTCAACCTCGGGGAGGAGACCGAATACTTCGTGGAGGCGGACGGAATCCGGTCCGCCGTTCATACCATCGAAGTTGAAGATCTTCCTTATGTGGACGGGATGGACCACACCTACGTCTTTCCGTCCTACACGGGCCTCGATCCCCGAGAGGTCGAAGGTGGCGGGAGCATTGCTGCTCTCGCCGGTACCACCGTGAGGATGGCTATCCGCTCGACGTTGCCGACTCCCGGCGGGGCTTTGCTGGTCGATGACTCAATCGTCGGGGACCTGTCACTGTTGCCGGATGGCACTCTATCCACCCGGCTCATTGTGAGGGGCGACGGTGTGTACCGGATCGATCTGGCCCGGGCCGACGGTAACCTGGTCCCGGCCTCTCCGGAGTACACCATCGACGTGCTCGATGACCTTCCCCCTTCGGTGATCATCTCGGATCCGGGCAGGGACGCCCAGGCGAGCGCCATCGAAGAGATTTTCGTCGAAGCCAAGGCAGATGATGACTACGGTTTGTCGGACCTGAGGCTGGTCTTCTCGGTTAATGGTGGCCCAGAGGAGGCTGTCCCTCTGTTCCGCGGCGGAGGCACACCCCTGACTGAGGTGACGGCCGGACACACCTTTTTTCTGGAAGAGTGGCCCCTGGAAACCGGCGACGTCATCTCCTACTACGCGGTAGCCAAAGACAATCGGAGCGGCCAGCCCGAAGAGGCCCTCAGTGACATCTACTTCATCAACGTCCGGCCCTTCCGCCGGGATTTCCGTCAGGCCGATGAGCAGCCTCAGGCTCAGCAGCAGGGGCAAATGGGAGGCGAGCAGCAGGGGGCCGGCCAGGGTGCCGGTGGAAGCCTCTCTGAGCTACAGCGGGAGGTCATCGCAGCGACCTTCAACCTTCTGAGGGACAAGGAGAGGTATTCGCCCGAGGAGTTCAGCGAAAACACGGTTAGCGTGGCCCTGGCCCAGAGTAGGGTCCGGGACGAGGTGGCATCACTCCTGGTCCAGATGAATACCCGGGGTATCTCCGAATCTGATCCCCATTTCCAGGAGATCGCGAACCTACTGCCTGAAGCCACTCGGGACATGGAATCCGCAGAGGCTCTCCTCCGGGAAGAGAACACCACCGACGCCCTGCCGCCGGAACAGCGGGCACTACGGGTCCTCCAGAAGGCCGAGGAGACCTACGAACGGGTTGTCGGGCAGCAACAGGGTGGTGGTGGCGGTGGGGGTGGTGGTGGTGCCAGCGCCGAGGAGTTGGCGGACCTCTTCGAGATGGAGCTCGACCGGCTTCAGAACCAATACGAGACCGTTCAGCGCGGGGAGCGACAGCAGGCGGACGAACAAGTGGACGAGCTGATGGAGAAGCTCAAAGAGCTCGCCCGCAGACAGCAGCAGGAGCTCGAAAGGCAACGGCGCCGGGCCGAGGCTCAGCAAGGGGCCGGCGGGGGAACAGGGGGGGATAGCCAAAGGGAGTTGGCTGAAGAAGCCGAGGAGACCGCTCGGCAGCTGGAAGAGTTGTCCCGGAGAACCGGGGATCAGGAACTGGCCGAGACGGCCCGAAGCCTCCGGGATGCGGCGGAGACCATGAGACGGTCCGCGGCCGGGTCGGGACAGAGCCAGGGGCTGGCCGACGCCACATCGGCTTTGGATGAACTGGAAGAGGCCCAGCGGCGTCTGAACCGGAACCAGGAAAGCCGCTTGGGCGAGGGAATCCAGGGAACCCTCGATCGGGTGAATCAGCTGGCGGCGGACCAGGAACAGGTTCGAGAGGAGGTCGCCGGGCTTCCCGACGATCCAATGGATCGACGAGCCGAAGTCCAGCGGATTCAAGATCAGAAGGACGAGATGGTTCAGGACGCCCGGGCCCTGGAAGAAGACCTGATGCGGATGCAGCAGTCGGCTCGGGCTGAAGACCCTGAGGTGGCCTCGAGGTTAAATGAAGCCGTGGAGTCCGTCCAAGCAGGCAGAATTGACGAGAAGCTTGCGTATACCAAGGGCGTGGTGGAGCAGAGAGAACGGGACTTCGCGCTGGAGTGGGAGGACCAGATCTCCTCGGATATCGAGTCCGTCCGTGAGGGTGTGAAGGGAGCCCTCAGAGCGTTCAACCAAGGGACTCCGTCCAGGGATATGGAGGAAGCCTTGGATGAGGCCAGAGAGTTGGCACGAGGCGCAGAATCTCTCGGTCGGCGTCTCGAGAACCGGGGTGCTCTGAGGAGGTCTGGCCAGGGTCAGCAAGGTCAGGAAGGCCAGCAGGGTCAGGAAGGCCAGCAGGATCAACAACGCCAACAGGGCCAGCAGGATCAACAAGGCCAACAGGGTCAACAAGGCCAACAGGGTCAACAAGGCCAACAGGGTCAGCAAGGCCAGCAGGGTCAGGAAGGCCAGCAGGGGGGGCAGGGCAGGAACCCCACGGGTGAGCAGACCGGTGAGCCGGGTGGCCAGGGCGGCGGGCGCCAGGGTGATCGGTCAGAAGAGCGCCAGGTTGGGGACCAAAGGACTCAAGGCTCGCCCTTCGGTGGGGCCACCAGGGGCGACCCCGAGCCATTCAGTGATGAGGAGGTCCGTCAGTACACCCGAGAATTCGCTCAACGCCTCGCTCAGGCCCGGGAGCTGCAGGGGACCCTCGAGGAGGCCGGTCGGGAGGTCCCGGAGCTGGAGGACGCCATAGAAGCCTTCGAAGCCCTCCAGGACTCCAGGGTGTATGGGGACCTCCCTCAGATCGAGCTCCTCCAGGAGCAGATCCGGGAGAGCTTGAAGCGAGTGGAGTTCTTACTGCGCCGTGAGGTGGAGGGGGAGAGCGCCGGCCGGGCCGCCCTGACCGGAACGGACGAGGTCCCGGCGGGATTCCGACGAATGGTGGAGGAGTACTTCAGGAATCTGGCGAGGGGCGGTGGTGGGAGTGGCGGTGGAAGCGGCAGTGGGGGAGGCGGTGGCAGCTGAGGGGCGCGGCCCCCCTAGGACCCCTGAACCGTGGCCGTCCCGGTGGGGAGCTGACTTCCCAGCGAGGTCAGATCGTAAGGCGTGACGGAAGCGGCGTCGGCAGGTACCTGGCCGTCCAGGAGTCGGAGGAAAAACGGAAGGCCCGGCTCCGTATCCCACTCCATCCAGGGCTCCAGGGTGATAAACACGGTGGCCCCTGACAGGTCCGGTGGGAAGGTGAGGCCTGTCGGCGGATTCGTCAGGAAGTCTTCCCCCGGGAACGCCGGGCCGGTAACAGGTCCGCTGTAGGTAGCCGCCGAGTCCGGTCCGGTGGGCCCAACGAATTTCCCGGTGGATAGGATCTCCTCTCCTAGGGCGACCCAGCCCTCGTAGGTCCAACCCTCCGGAGCTGCGGGAAGGGTCAGTCCCGGGCCTGCCGGGGTCGATCCGGTGTCCATGAACCACACTCCACCCAGCTCGTTCTCGGGGTCCTCATCGGTGGGCGTGGCCAAGATGTAGCGACCGCTGATATCCGACATGGGATCGTCTAGAGCGAGCCAATGGCCTGGGGTCAGGCTCGCTGAACCCTGAGCCAGATCCCCGGCCAGGATGAAGGTGAACGAGGAATAGGAGAGGAGAGTGTCCGAAACCTCCAGGGAAACACCGACGCTATGGATATCAGGTGGATCCAACTTGGCCTGGAAGGGGCCGGTCAGGACGGTGTCCGCCACCGGATCCACCATCTGGCCACTCTCGTCCACGTTAAAAATGACAACGGGGAGGCCCCAAGGTTCTGTCGGGGTTCCAGCCACGATCCAGGCCTGATAGTTGAGGCCCCCGCCAAGAGGAGCCAGTCCGGTGAAGGAAAGGCTGACGAGGGAGCTGCCCTCGAGCCCCGTGATCTCCTTGTCGTCCCCGCAGCCGGTCAGGAGGGGGGCAAAAAAAAGCGCGAGGAGGAAGAACCGAGAAGGCTCGCTTGTCATGACTGGCGGAGTGCCTCCAACTCGTCCACGGTCTGGGGCTTCCTGGGGCCCAATCTCCTGGCTCCGTCAGAGGTGATCAGGTAATCCTCTTCGTTCCGGACTCCGCCGAAGTCCCGCCACTTGTTCAACTCAGCGTAATCGATGAACTCGGCCAGCCTGCCTTCTTCTGCCCACACATCGATGAGCTGCGGGATGAAATAGATGCCGGGTTCAATGGTGATGACGAACCCTGGTTCCAGCGGTCGCGTGAGGCGTAGGGACTTCAAGCCGAACTGGGTGCTCCGCTCATCTCCCGCATATCCCACGTAGGATTCCCCAAGGTTCTCCATGTCGTGAACGTCCATGCCCATCATATGGCCGATCCCATGAGGCATGACCATGGCGTGGGCTCCGGCAGCAAGGGCTTCGTCGGTGTCGCCCTTCATGATTCCCAAGCTCTTCATCCCCTCGAAGATCACCCGGCACGCGGTGAAGTGGACGTCCTTGTTCGGGACGCCCGGTGCCAGAGACGACACCGCAGTGTCATAGGCCGAGAGCATGATCTCGTAGATAGCTTTCTGCTGATCGGTGAACCTGGGGCTCACCGGGAAGGTGGTGGTAAGGTCTCCGGCATAACCGGAGGCCGTTTGGGCCCCCGTGTCGAGAAGGAAAAGGTCGCCCTCCGAGATGGTGTTTCCATGGAAGTGGTTGTGGAGGGTTTGTCCATTGATTGTTGCGATGACTGGAAAAGCCACCGACCCACCGGCGGCCATGGCGATGCGTTCCACTTCAGCGGATATCTCCATCTCTTTCATACCGGGGCGGGCCATCTGGATGGCCGCTTTATGCATGGACACCGAAGTAGTGACGGCTTTTTCAAGCTCCACGACCTCTTCCTCGGTCTTGGAGTTCCGCTGGTCCACCACCGCCTGGATCAGCTGTGTGGAAGCTTCGGTCGCTGCATCCTCCGGGGAGATTTCCAGGAGGTCCATGAGTTGAAGCTTGGTATCGGCACGGTACGGGGGCAGGAAGTGGACTGCACGGCCGGCCGAGGCCGCTCGCCCGAGGATCTCGGCCAGTGCGGCCCTGGGTTGGGTGTCCGTTACCCCTACGCTGTCCGCCCGCGAAGCTATGGTAGGTAGGTCCCCCATCCACACGATGTAGTCGATGGTCAGCTCATCGCCGAAGATCGTCGTGGTCCCCGCGTCCACGTCGATGATGGCTGCCAGCTCGGCCTGATTCAGCCCGAAGTAATAGAGGAAGCTGCTGTCTTGCCGAAAATGATACGGATTATCGACATAGTTCATCGGGCTGTCGTTGTTGCCCAAGAACAGGAGGAGACCACCATCAAACTGGGACCGGAGAGCCTCACGGCGAGCTATGTAGGTGTCACGGGCGAACATTTTTCCTGGTTCTCCATGGTTCGTTTGGTAAGGCGAAAGCCCCGGAGTATAGCTTCGTCCGGGTGGCACCCGCGAGGGACATCAAAACTCTCTGGTCCAACGGATTGTCACAAAGATCACGGCAGCCATGCCCAACACGGCTCCGAGGACGGATCCGGGGAACGGATTTCGGAGGCCGGTTTCCACCAGGCCCAGCAACACCATTGCCGCCGCGGCGCCTGGTAGCACCGCCCATCCCAGCCTCCGACAGATCATCCAGAAACCCCCAATTCCGGCAGCTATGGCGACGGATCCACCGATCCAGAACAACCAGCTGGTACCTGGTGGATAGGGAGCTACGGACAACCCCAAAAGGAAGAGCAGAAGGGCGGAGGTCCAGGCCCACCTTGTATCGCGGATCCTCTCCAAGGACCCGAACAACAACATGACCACTGAGGTCAGAGTGAGGTACTGGATCAGGGCGCCCAGACCGATGGCGGACCAGGGGACGAACGTCACCGCCCCGGAGAAATCGGGCCAGGAGGGCAGTCCTTCGGGACCCAGCCTGGAGAATGCCTGGGAAGCCCCGATAAACGCCACGGCCACCACCCCTCCGACCAAAGCCGGTGACGAAACCCCTTTGGCCGGCTTTCGGAGCCACGTGTGTCCCAAGGAAGCCAGCAGGCTCAGAGCCGTGCCGAGGAGAATGGAACCCAGCCCCACCCCGAGCAGGACCATGGCGGCTTGATTCCCGAATGAGAGGGAGGTCGAGAAGACTCCAATAGCATTGGGCCACTCGTTGATGCCACTCAGGATGAAGAGGAGCGCAACGGGGACGGCCAGAAGCCGCAGTGGGCGAGTATCGAGGGTGCCTCGGGCCCACATGACGATGCCCAGGATCCCGGCTCCGATTACGAGGAAGATGAGAAGAGCGATGGGAATGAGGCTGGGTAGCTGTCGCTTGCTCTCCTCGGCCTGCCACTCGCGAGCCCACTCCTCGGGCACATGGACGAGCCGTCCCGCCCCCGCGACTTCGTCACCTGAGATTCTGACGACGAAGCGTCCTTCCCCCACGGCGAGAGGGAACCCCTCCGTTGCGGCAAAGGTGAAGGTCCAATCGGTTCGCTCAGGGAGAACATTCTCATCGGCCGAGATCTCTCGAATCGCGTCAGGGTTTGCCCCGAGTTGGCGCTCCACGGCGTCCAGGGCCAAAGATCTTGCTTCATCTTCGGAGAGGTTCGCGCCCGGCCTCCCCTCCGGAAGGTCGTGGGTTACCCTGGGGGATTGCCCCGATTGGTAGAAACCGATGGTGAAGACTTCAGCCCGTTCCTCGGGAGGCAGTTCGAAACTCACAAACCTGACACGCCAGTTCGGCGTATTCAGAAACTCACCCAGCAGCGCGCGGTAGTCCTCTTCCGTACCCTCCTCCCAGACGAACCTGTGGGAGAGAGGTCTATCGGAAGCAACCGAGAACAAGGGGGTCCACTCCTCTCCCAGAGTGATTCCCCTCGCTTCCAACGCGGACCGAGCCTCTGCTTCCATTTCACCCCGGTCCATGACCAGCCGTGGAGAGCTGCCAGGTCCCAACCCAAATGCCCAAACGCCGTTCCCGGCCAACCCTGCTACCCCCAGCAACCGGCTTACGCGCGGGTGGTGGAGATCTTCCCCACTTACGTGGCTTGGGGCATCGCCTGCGTCT
>JANQDZ010000036.1 GCA_028278645.1 Longimicrobiales bacterium
GCCCGCTTTGCAGATCCCTCGGCACCGAAGGTGCCGCGGGATCTTGCTTGTTGAAGCGACCGGATCTCCGAGGAACGCAGTGACGCAGGAAAATCCGGACGCCCGCTCTGGTAGGAAACCCCGGACACACACCGTGTCCGGGGTTTTCTACGTTGTGATTCGACCGGATGAGAACCGCAGGTTCGAGCCGAGCGGCTTCAAGGGTCTGGAAGAGCCAAGTCGCTGACCCGCGAGACGAGCGAGGAGGGCGGGGCACCCGCGCGGAACGCGTGGGTCGCCCGACGCAGCTCCATCCGGTCGCCCGCTTGGACAAAAGAGAAGGCCCCGCAAGCTGTGAGTGCTTACGGGGCCTTCTCTATGCCAAAACCCTGTGCCAAAAAACGTGCCATGGGCCACGGTTTCCGGTGGCCCATGGGGGTTGGGGGAAGTGATCTGAATCCTTTCCCGTTTTTGCGGACGTGCTCTTAACCCTGTAACTTGGTTACCCACCCCCCCAAAGAAGCACTCTTTTTCCATCTCGTCCTTACCGAAGGAGGTTCGCTCCATGGTTGGACTGTGTCTTCATCACGGGGTAGGGGTTGGCGGGAGTACGATCCGAGGGTTTCTCACACTTCCATTCCTAAGAAACACCTCCGCCATAGCGTCGGCTGGGCTCCTAGTTGCCCTAACCGCATGCTCTGACCAGGTGGTTCAACCGAACGAGGCTCAGTCAGATGAGGCAGGCCCCGAGATCCAAATACCCATCGGCTTACCCCCGTACGCTAGCGGTGGGGGATGGGTAACAAAGGACACAACTCAGTACACTCCGCCTTTGAGTGAAAGCTTCGGAAAGATCATCTGGGAGGAGTCGTCATCCGTAGCGACCTCCCCGTTTCTTTTCACCGTGTCAGGAGACACGCTCACGGCTGAGTACAAAGGAGACCTGGAACTAAGCTGCCCGCCTTGCGACCCAGAAGACACGGACGTCTTGAAACTCCACTTGATTTGCGAGGGGTGGTCTAACGATGTGTCCTGGGGGGATTCCATTGATTGGATAGAGGGCGAACCGACCGTAGATTCGCTGTCCCTTAAGGACTACGGCAACATTGAGGCTTTCGCGTTTGAGTGGGTTCGGCCCTCCGGACCCCTCACCGTCAATGTGGAGGTTGAATGCAGGGCTCGGGTCGAGGTCTGCGATCCCACGGACAAAAACGACTTTCGGTACCAAATCGAGCTTTTGAGGACCTTTACAGCGGTTGACTCTGTGGATTTCGGTGCCCCCACCATTCAGACTACATCCCTGCCAGCCGGAGATCCTGGGGAGAGCTACAGCGAGGACTTGGAAGCAAACGGGGGATCCGAACCCTACTCCTGGTCTATTGTCGCGGGGGCTTTACCGTCCGGCTTGTCGCTCGGTGAGTCTACTGGTGTGATTTACGGTACCCCATCAAAGGACAGCACGTGGTCTTTCACAGCGCGGGTGGACGGTGCTAGCGGACGGGGGTCGACCAAGGATCTCTCGATCACAATCCAAAAGCCTCCAACACCCGATAGCTTGTGGGTGTCTGCTGCTCCGCTAGGGCTTTGGCCGACCCTCTCGTGGACGGCCACTTCCCCATCTCCGGATCATTATTCCGTGGAACGAAGGGTGGACGGGGGAACCTGGGGGCCGGTCGGCACAACCTCGTCGACCTCATACCCGGATTACGACATTCTCGTCGAGAGCGAGGGCACAGGGTACAAGTGGGAATACCAGGTAAGGGCAATTGTGTTGGACGCGGATTCCAATGCCACGAACGTTGTCGAAGTGTGGGGCGACACGTTCCATCAACGGCCATGACGGCCCTTCGCTTCTAATGGGTTGAGTTCTCTGAACACGGTCCCCGGGGCCGCCCTCACGCGCCCTTCCCAAGGCGCTCGGAGGTGGATCCACAATTCTATGTTCCCCTGGACTGTGGAACCTACTCAAATCCATGTAAGGTTGGCGGCATCTTCGTGATTGTGGGCGGGGTTTCTCCTGGGCCGCCACCCGACACAACCTGGACACCTTGTACCTCTTTACAGGGGGGATGCTTCCCGGAGGACCCCGAACCCGGTGATCCCCCAGTGGTTTGGGGGGAGGAGTGGAATGGGTCGGGTTCGAGTTTTCAAGACCCCGGGACCCTGTATCCAGGGTCGTCGGCTGCGGCTGGCATGCAGAGAGCGGAGATTCAGATGGCCATTAGAGAGATCACGAAGTGCCCCCAACTCCAATCTCTGCTAAACGAAAAACTCGGGGAGGGACGGATTCGCCTATGGGAACTGGACATAAACGTTTGGGGTGAACAATGGGGAGGAGACGGCACAATTTACCTTACGACTCGGCCGAATATGATCTGGGACGAAGAGGGGTTCCTTTTGGACCATGACGAGTTAGTGGACACCCTTCTCCATGAGGTGATTCACGCTTGGTTTGGAAACCCACAGACGGGCCACGGGAACCCCGACACGCAAGCCCACTTCCAAGCAGCATATGACGAATGCAAATGATGCAGCCAGTTAGGAGGTCTCTCATGATGTCGAAGGTTCCGAGTAGAATGGTCTGGATCCCGGCTGCTTGGGTTTCTCTCGCAGTTGGTGGCCTAGGTCCAATGCCAGTTTCAGCACAACGGTCAGAGTTGACGCCAGAAGTGTGGTTAGGCGCTATCAGGCACGAGGTGGCGCTCTCCAACCATTCCGAGCCTGACCAGAAGTACAATGTGGTGATCCTGGAAAACTTCACGGAGTTAACCCCTGCCTTAACCGGATCGGTTTCCAAACCAGACTTCCGACAATCAACCAGGACCCGGCTGTTAGAGGTGGACCGGAGGAAGCTTGGAAGAACCCTTCCCGAGGACCTGGAGCTCTGTACGAAAACAGCTGAGGAATGTCTCCCGCCCGAGCCATTCCTGCTTATTCGCCTTTCCGAGCCAACAGTCCGGGGCAATGAGGCCCGAATAATCTTGAGAAAGACCTGGACGGTCAATGGCCACCACCGGCCGCATGTCACCGAATCCTATGTCCTTCAACTTCACAGGGTCGGTGAGAGTTGGATTGTGGTCGAACGTCGCGTGTTAACTTCTTAGGGTCACTTGTGGGGCACCATCGACCCCGGGCACGGGCCGGATCGCTCGTAGAGCTCCTTGGGTACCCAGTCGTGCCGAAATCCGTGCCATAAGCCACGGTTTTTGGCGGCTGCTGGCCCTGTGTCACCGAAGTCTCAGAACTGGAGTTCCCAGTTCTGAGTTTGGCGGTTACCCCTCAGGGGGGCGTTTCCATGGCGGAATGGGACGGATTCCCTTGCGAATAGCCTCCCGGGCCCCGATTCTTAACCTCACTAATAAAACCGGTCCCCTCCAGACAGACATGAAACGGTGGGCCAGTAGGCTCATGGTCGGATGAGGTTGTGAGAACAGTCCCATAGAGGAGGTGTGACCATGAAACTCGCCCCATTCCTTCTTTTTGCTCTCCCTCTCCTTTTCGCCTGGCCCCAAAATTCCGCAACAATCATCACATATACTCCTGACAACACCTCAGTTTTGGCCAATCCAGAGCGTGGGTTTCTATACCGGCATGAGACCATCTCCGACGACCTTCGGTCCATTAAAGACCAAGCCGTCCATTATCCCCCCGACAGCCTCATGGGCTATCGGTTGGAGGGGGTCACACTGGTTAAGCGCAGATATTATTTGAGAGATTTCCTCTATCGGCCAAACGATACGACGGTCTCCAGAAGGTGTGGCAACCCACAAACACCTTATCGACCCGGAACCCCCGGCCCGGGAATCCCCGCACAATGTCCAATCGACGAGGCGTTTCTAAACCTTATGCAACAAGACTTTGACGATCTACGGGGAGCGGGATTGAAAGCCATAGTCAGGTTCGCCTATGACAATCAACCTTTGGAGCGACCATACCTAGATGCCACCATGGCGGAAGCGCTAGCGCACCTGAAGGACTTGAAGGATATCCTGATAAGGAACAGGGATGTGATTGCCCTTATCGAGGCTGGCTTCATTGGAAAGTGGGGCGAATGGTTCTATACAGAGCATTTCGTTGAAAACCCGGACACTCCCCTGGTAATCGCCGACACCTTCTTCGTGAAACGGTTTAACGTTCTTGATGCAATCCTCGAAACACTGCCAGATCGCAGCGTGCTGGTGCGAACGCCTTACTACAAGTACAACATGGACGATTCGCTGGGCCGCGACGCTAGCCGAGTTGGGCACCATAATGATTGCTTCCTGGCGAACGAGTCAGACGCGGGCACGTTCGGTGCCTTCCCTTCCATTAATCCCTCGGCGACCTCGATCTCCAAGATCAGAAAGGACCAGTTCTATCTCAAAAATGATACAGAGACGGGCGTGCCGATGGGGGGCGAGGTCTGTTACAGTTCGGGCCAGAACCGCTTTATTTGCCCATACGCACTGGCGGACATGAAACGGTTCCACTGGTCATATCTGAACAAGGGAACCAGCGACTACAAACACATAGGACCCTGGGAAATCCCGGACACTTCCGTGTACAACCAATACTGGGCAGGCCAATGTGTGGATGAGATCGAGCGAGGGTTGGGATACCGCTTCCAACTTCTGACCGGTGAGTACCCCACCACGATCAAACAGAATACTGAGTTCGATATTAGAATCGAGGTTGAGAATGTCGGGTGGGCAGCGCCGTTCAATGAACGGCCTGTGGAGTTGTTGTTACAGGGGATCGGTTCGAATCCAGCGGTTTATCGTGCGACGCTTGATGGCCCCGATAGGTCTCTTAGGAATGCTGATCCACGGCTCTGGATGCCTCAGACCAAGACGACGATCAACGGAAGGATCTGCCCCCTCCCGGGCATGCCAACGGGAGACTACCATCTTTATCTGCGGCTGCCCGATCCTGAACCTGGCCTCAATCTGAGGGGAGAGTACTCGATACGCCTTGCCAACAAGGACGCCGGAGGTCATCCGATCTGGAATAATGGATCGAGCGCATTGGACTTAAACGCGAACGACCTCTCGTACACCGTCGAGATGGAACCCCTTGGGCCGGGGGAGAAGGGAGGATGTAGCCGGGATAGCCCGATTCTGGAGAAACTCGCTCAACGTGGCCCCGAACCCTCCGAGGTGCTTCAGGGGTGCAGCAGACCGGCCGTCGCCTTGGAATATCGGTATCCCGGAAGATGGACGGGCTTCGATCTCAAAAACAACTACAAGTCCCCTGAAAATGCCCCTACCGGCACGTGGTACAATAGTTTCCCGGCGCCCTATACACGAGCGTGGTATGACCATACAGCGGGTGTTCCCTGTGAAGGCCAGACGATAGTCCGGTTCGAATCCCGGACGGGGAGCACGATCCCCCCCTCGGCCTCCGAACTCCGCCCTTTCTTCTTCTCCTCAGAACATTGGGTAGCACCGGCAGTGGACAAGTATTGGGTGCTCGACGATGGGACCAAATGCAGGGATCTCACGTGAGGTCTAGGTCAGCGGGGTCGCGGAGGCTGGGGGGGCTGCAGCCCTTGAGGCCGGAGGCCCCCGTTGTGCCCATATTTGTGCCATAGCCCACGGATTCTGGCGGTTGTTGGCGGTTGACTGGAACTTGAAGGGAATGGGGAAAAGGTAGGAACTACAAGGGTTTTCTCGGGATTGGCGATTGCCCACGGTTGACCCTACTAGGCTTCCCAAGCTGAGGGTCGCCGGTTCGAATCCGGTCGCCCGCTTTGCAGATCCCTCGGCACCGAAGGTGCCGCGGGATCTTGCTTGTTGAAGCGACCG
>JANQDZ010000038.1 GCA_028278645.1 Longimicrobiales bacterium
CACCCTGGGAGCCACCACCCGCGTGAATTACCCCTTTGACGATCTGGTCGCGGCCCTGTCGGATGTCGCGCCAGAGGGACAGTACATCCTCGCCCACAACACCTGGTTCGCCGGGAACCTCGTGAAACGCCTCCCCGGAACCCGAGGGTACGTGCCGGGCTACGTCCTACCAGAACCGGACGGTATGGCGCCGGTGTTGGTGGTGTGGGATGCGATGCGGAGCGAGACGCTGCCGGAGGAGGTCAAAAACGACCTTAGAGAGCGGTTCGGGTTAAATCCCGGCACGGTCCCGCCAACCTACCTGACCTTCCCCTACAAGTACGGGGCCGGGATGGAGGCTCGGGTCGGGTATCTCCTGTTGGCAGACTCCCCTCCCTGACCCGAACTTGACGGCCTGAACTCGGCCGGAGTATAGGTCATTATTCCCGGACAGACGGCTACCATTCCAGGGGGAGGCACCCATGCGTACCGCGCTCCGCTCGTTCCTTGTCCCAATCCTTCTTGTGAGCTTCCTGATTCCGTGCGATCAGCTGGCGGCCCAGGCGAACCCCGACCCGAACCTTTACCAAACACTCCATTGGAGAAACATCGGTCCAGAAGGGAACCGGTTCAGCGCAGCAGCCGGGATTCCTGGCGATCCGTATACCTACTATGTGGGAGCGGCGTCCGGGGGGATTTATAAGACCACCGACGGGGGGGTGAACTGGGTGGAGGTCTTCGATGACCAACCGGTCCAGTCCATCGGTGCCCTCGCTGTCTCCGAAACCGATCCAAACGTGATCTGGGCCGGGACCGGGGAAGGAAAGATCAGAAGCCATATCTCCCTTGGCGAAGGAGTCTACAAGTCAGTCGATGCCGGTGAGACGTGGGAGCTCGTGGGTTTGGTGGAGACGGGCCGGATTCCACGGATCGTGATCCACCCCACCGACCCGGACGTCGTTTTGGTTTGCGCCCTGGGGCACTCATACGGGCCCCAGCGGGAGCGGGGTGTCTTCCGGACCGACAACGGCGGGGACACCTGGGACCATGTCCTTTTTGTGGATGAGAACACGGGCTGCTCCGACCTGGCCATGGACCCGTCCAACCCGAACGTCGTTTTCGCCGGTACCTGGCAGCTGGAAATCCATACCTGGGGTCGGTTCAGCGGAGGACCAGGCGGCGCCCTTCACGTCTCCAGGGACGGGGGTTCCACCTGGACCCGGTTGGAGGGAAGGGGATTGCCTACAAAACCCGTTGGTAAGGTGGCGGTGGCCGTTTCTCCATCGAATCCCCAGAAGGTGTATGCGATGTTCGAGACCGGGGACGGCATTCCCTGGGATGGTAAACCCACCGAGGACGGTCAGGTCTGGAGTTCCAGCGATGGAGGTCGCTTTTGGACGCTCGTCTCCAGAAACCGGAACGCCATGGGGCGCCCCCACTATTACTCGAGGGTGGCGGTGAACCCGGATGACGAAAACGAGCTGTATTTCCTGACCGCTTCTTACGCCGTCTCATTGGACGGCGGCCGGACTCTTCGAACCATCTCCAGGGGGAACGCGCCCGGCGGCGACCACCATGACATGTGGATCGATCCGACCAACGGTGACAGGATGATCGTGGCCCATGACCAGGGGCTCTCCATCTCCATCAACCGTGGGGAGACGTGGTTCCGGCAGCGACTCACCAACGCCCAGATGTATCACGTTACCGTGGACAACATGGTCCCCTACAACGTCCTCGGTAACAAACAGGACGAGCCGACCTACCGGGGGCCCAGTAACGGACGGACCGGTAGAGGAATTGCCCGGGGCATGTGGCACCATGTAGGGGGCGGCGAAAGCGGATGGGCGACACCCGACCCGGTGGATCCCAACATCGTCTGGTCTTCGGCTTCAGGGTCCGGAATGGTCGGCGGCATCGTAGTGCGCTACGAAGAAGACCGGCGCCAGTATCGGCAAGTAGAGGTTTGGCCGGAACAGAGTCGTGGAGCGGCCTCCGGGGTCAGATTCCGCTTCATCTGGGATAGCCCGCTTCACATCTCCCCCCATGACCACAACACGGTTTATGTGGGAAGTCAGCACGTGCATCGGACCCGAAACGGCGGCCAGAGTTGGGAGGTCATAAGCCCGGACCTGACCCTCAACGACCGGAGTCGGATGGGACTGTCTGGAGGCCTGACCGGGGACAACATCGGTGTGGAGTATGCGGGAACGGTCTTCGGAATAGCCGAGTCACCGATCGAGGAGGGGCTGATTTGGGCAGGAACCAATGATGGCCTTCTTCAAATCACACGGGACGGAGGTGCTTCCTGGACCGACGTGACGAGGAACATACCCGGGTTCCCTGAGTGGATTGCCGTCAGGAGCATCGCGCCCTCACGGTACGACGGGGGTACCGCCTATGTTGCTGCGGATGGCCACCAGGTGAATGTCCTGGAACCTCATGTCTACCGGACCCGGGATTATGGCGAGAGCTGGGAGAAAATTACCTCCGGCATTCCTGAGAGTGTTCTCAGCTTCACGAAGGTCATCGCCGAGGACCCGGTCCGGCAGGGGCTCCTGTACCTGGGGACTGAAAACGCCATTTATGCCTCATTCGACGATGGAGAGAACTGGCAACCGATCCAAAACGACCTGCCGCATGCTCCGGTATCGGGCATCGTCATTCAGGAACACTTCAACGATCTGGTAATCTCCACCTACGGGAGGGGGTTCTGGATCCTGGACGATCTTACGCCGCTACAACAGCTGACCCCGGAAGTGATGGCCGAGAACGCCCATCTCTTTGCGCCGCGGCCGGCCTACCGGTTCCGAACCATTACCCGGCCCTCGACCACCTACGACGACCCTACCACGGGGGAGGATCCCCAGTACGGCGCGTCCATCAACTACTGGCTGGCCAGCCCGGCTGAGTCGAGCCCCACTCTGGAGATCCGGGACGGGCAGGGCCGAGTGGTGCGTACCCTGAACGGACCCAACGAAGCGGGCGTGAACCGTCTTTACTGGGACCTCCGAGACGAGTCGACCTCAGCAGCCACGCTCCATTCTCCGCCCATGTATGCCGAACACCTAACCGTAGGCCCCGAAGGCCGGTCGGCTCCTGGGACCGGTCGCTTGAGCGTCCTCCAGCCTCCTGGCACCTATACGGTGGTACTCTCGGTCGACGGTGAGGACTTCAGCCAGAGTCTCGAGGTCCGCAAGGATCCGAATTCAGGCGGCACCGAAGCCGATATCGCCGCCCAGGTCCAACTGCTCTACGCCGTGAAGGCGGACCTGGAGGCAGCCGTGGGAGCGGTGAATCGAATTGAGGCCATGAGAGCTCAACTCCGGACCCTCGCCCAGTTCTCAGGCGACACGGAGGTCTCGGAGGCGGCAGAAGCGTTGGAGGAGAAGCTCGTCGAGTTGGAGATGGGGCTAGTGGACCTTCGGCAAACGGGTCAGGGGCAGGATGCGGTCCGGTTCGAGGCGAAGCTCATCTCGAAATTGTCCTACCTCACGGGAGGTTTGTCGCAGGCCGACTTCCGACCAACCGATCAGGAGGTGGAAGTTCAGGGGATCTTGCACCGGGCCGTGGAGGAACACTTAGATGCCTTGGAGGCCTTCGTCCAGGAAGATCTCCGGGAATTCAACGACCTCCTGCTGGCGAAGGGAGTGCCGGTCGTGGGAGGGGGTGGGGGTTAGCCCCCAACCCCCGCCATCGACACGGCGATCAGCAGAACTGCCTTGGTCGCATCAAGGGCACTGGGAGCATTGGCCCACTCGGAGAGGGTGTGTTGCTCCCCTCCGCGGCCCCTACCGATGGCAATGGCCGGGATCCCTCTCACCACGGCGGCCACAGCATCCGTGGATCCACTGTCCTGAGCCCTAGCTCGGACTCCTAGATACTCATAGACATCGAGGGCGGTTTGGACGATGGGATGGGAGCGGCGAACCTCTTCTGAGAGCATGGAGCCGGAAGCTTCCACGGCCGAGGGGCTCGTGACCGGGTCTCGGGACCACTCCACTCGGTGTTCCTCCGCCACTTCCGCCACGCGTCTGTCCAGCTCCACATCCAACTCATCCAAAAGGGAAGGGGAGACCGACCGGAGATCCACGGTGAACCAAGCCTCCTGCGGGATAGCGTTGGTCACCAGCCCACCCCCCAACATGCCGACGTTATAGACCGCAAATGGCCCTCCCTCGGGAAGGGGAATCTCGTAGATGGATGAGATGGCAGCAGAGAGAGCCTGTGCGGGATGGGGCTTACCCCGGGAGGAGAGTGTGTGGGATCCCTCGGCGTGGAAGGCATATCGTCTCTCACCGAACCAGAGAGCTCCGTAAGCCACCCCGCCCAGGCCCCCGTCCAGGGCCACTACCACGTCCGCCACTCCGGGGTTGGCGTCCAGCCAATCTTCCATCCCATTGAAGCCCAGCTCTTCCTCCACGGTCCCCACGAAGATCAGGTCTCCACGGGTCTGAACTCCGGCCCTCACCAGGGCACGGATGGTTGCCATCATGTTGGCGACCGAGGCGCTGTTGTCGAAGATCCCAGGGGCTCGGAGGATGTCCCCGTCACGGACCACCTTCAGGTCGGTGTCCAAGGGATGCACGGTGTCCATGTGGGCCCCGAACACCACCGTTGGGCCATCACCAGTCCCGGGAAGACGTGCCACCAGGTTCCCGGCTGGATCGATGGATACCTCGACGTCCTCCACCTCCAGTTCCCCCTGGAGGAACAACGCCCTCTCCCTCTCGGATCCTGATTTTGCGGGGATCTCGGTTATCCGAATCCACTCCTCCACCTGGCTGTCGAAGTTGGATTCCAGCCAGGCGAGAGCATCCCGGACGGACCCGCTTTGGGGAATCTCCGCCGTGAAGTTTGACGGATAGGTCTGGGTTTCCTGAGCCTCACCCGGGGTTGCAGGCAACGCCAGGAGAAGGGGGGTGAGATACCATCCGATGGGCTTCATGGAGCTCTTTCGCTTCCTGGAAGGGTTAGGTTCGAGTTCCAACAATCTAGTGGGAAGCATCAGGCCTTCTAGGTCTGGAGCGGCGGTGTTTGGTCAATAACCGGAAAGGGACGGGGGGACGCCAGGGGAGAGGTCCAAACGCCAGATATCCCGGTCTGCGTAGTACTGGACTATTCCCCTGTTCTGTACCTCACCCATATCCCTCGCCCAAACCACGGTCTGCTCGTCTATCTCCGCCGAGTTGTAAACCCATTCTGAATGGAGGGGATAGCCGGCGGAGTACCTGACCAGGACCAGGTGGCTGTCCCCGCGGCCGGCCAGTTCATCTTCGACCGTCTCCCTTTCCACGGTCCAGAAGTCGGGATCGGAATTCTTCCCTTTCTCCTGGTGGGCCACCAGGCATACCAACACTGCTGAGTAGCCGATTGCCAGTGGGATCACTTTCCGTGCCGCTCCATGTCGTCGGAGTCCGGCCCTGGTAACCCGGAGGGATTCGACGACGAGGAGCATCCAGAAACCAGTGAGAACCGCCAGATAGTGTGCTACGAAATAGGTCAGGGATGAGAGGGCAAGGAAGAACAGAAGGACAACGCCCAGGGCCTGCCTGGACCTCGGACGCCGGGCAAGCGGAACAATAAGAAAAAACGGTAGCACCAATAAGCCAGGGAGCCAACACCTTTCCATCGAAGCCCTTGGCGGCCCGAAACCATACTGAGCGATGGCGATCACCGGCCGGGCGGCGAGGAAGGTCAACCACCCGCTCAGGTTCTGTTGTTCATCGTAGAACCCGTACTCCCATTCGGTATGGAACCGTTCCAGACGCTCATGCCGGTATGTAGGCGTCGCAGGCGAAGGCTGGAAATGAAACAGGGGCGCTGCGTCGTTTTGAAGAGTGTGGAGTTGGTAGGGAGTTGTTAATGGATCCCCCGTGACCCGGGCGTTATAGGCCGCGAGCAATGGAAAGCAAACGAGGCCGGCCATGGCAGATGAGGCCAAGGCCTTCCCCAACCCGAGACCGCCACGACGACGGAACCTCCGGAAGGCCAAATAACCCAGGGTCATCAAGAACACTACCAGGCCTTCGAAAGGCCGGCTGAAGACCAGGACGGAACATCCGATGCCCAGCGGGATTCCGAGCGACCATTCCGCTCGTTGATCCAAGCGCTGGGCCGCTCCGAAGATCAGGGCTCCACCGATGCCGGCAACCGCCCCTCCCCAGTAACTCTGGGCCCACGACCCGGCCATCCCGAACTGAAGCGCCGAGAGAACCCCCCCAAGGAGGGCCCACCGATATCGGAGCCACCCCAGGAGCATCCACATCACCGCAACAGCCAGCAGAGCGGCGCTCAACCAGACCCCCACTACCGCGTGCCCGATTCGGCTTCCCGAGGCCAGAACCAATCCCTGTCCCGGTTGGTATTTTGACGCGTAGGTCGGTTGCTGTAGGACGTGTGGGCTCTCGAAGTGTTGCCACATCGGATGGGGGCTGTTTGCGATCCTACCTCTGGAATACGTGTCCGCCGCCAACAGGTAGCTGAACTCGTCATGGACAGAGGGTCGAGGGAACCCGGTGACCATCGTTACTGATGCGGCCCCCACGAGAGAAAGAAGAAAGACCGTGAGCATCCCGACCGGTGGCGTCGAGTTCAGGATCCGGCGGCCCGGAGGCGGACGGGAACGAGGATGGCGGCGGCGGGGAATGGAAGACACGGCTAGTCGTCGGACCGTTCGAATGAACCGGTCATGGTCCCCAAGAGCATGTATTGTCCGCCGAAGGGGAGCCATCTGAGGTACTGCTCCACACGCCTCAAAGCTCGGAGTGGGGCCGGAAAGAAGAAGAGATGTCGGGCCCCGTTCTCGACATTGAATCCGTTCCTCCCGAGAAGTCTGCGCGCATGATGAGGGGAGATGAGCCTGGCGTCACGATCGAACGGGATTCTGCTCATTACCCACCGTGTCCCGGGGTTCAGTGGATTGTTCTCGAACCATGCAAAGAGGCCACCCGGCGCCATCGAATCTCGGATGAGGCCCAGGACCCCATCCCGGTCCGCCGGAGCAATGTGGTGGAACACGCCATTCACGTAGCAGAGATCAAAGAGTGGCCCCCCGGCTATCTCGGCGGGTGATCGAAATCCCACCCTCTCTCCCTCATTCCTATGACGAGCGAAGTCCAATGCTCCGGTCGAGGTGTCCACTCCAGTTATCTCGGCACCCGGGAAAGAACCTGCCAACGCTGCGGTGGACTCTCCGGTGCCACACCCATAATCGAGGATTCGAGCTGGCCGATATCCCGCTGGAAGGTATTCCAAGAGCAAGCTCAAGCGGCCCTCGAGGTAGAATTCCTTCCCCTCTCCCGTAAGCCGCAAGCCACGATTGAGCATGGCATCATATTCGGCTGCTCTATCGAAGAGATGATTCCCAGGCTCCATGCGAGAAGCTCCCGACCTGTCAGGTCAGTCGGCTTGAACTGTCCGGTGGGTGGAGGCGAACTCCAGCCACAAATCGGTAATGCGGAGAAGCACCGCTGTTGTCACCGCCTGGAATGCCATCAACAATCCAAAGGCGGCCACAATGACACGGGACCAGTGCAGGCTCACCTGTCCAGTGTTTGCATATTCCAAGATGCCAGGCCAAACAAGGGCTACTGACACTCCCGCTACCGCTCCTACCAGGATGAGGAGTCTGAGGCCTCGGAAAGATCCAACAAGGAGCGACATCCAGAAGGACGGCCTCCCCCGGCGCAGAGTCAGCTCAGACATCCGGCTGATGAGTGCCGTGGCGGTCAGCGCCAGGATTCCGGCCGATCCGAATAGGAATCCGACAACAAATCGGTAAATCATCCACTCCTCGACCTGTCGATTGGAGATGTAAAACTCGATTGGGGAGATACTGAGGAAGGCAGCCGCCCCCAATGCGATCAGAGCCAGGAGGATCAGCATGCGTTCCGGGCGGAACAGCAGTACACCATCGAAGATGGCCTGGAGGAAGAGCCACCCGTCCCGGGAAACTCGAAGCTTGCTCTCGCCGATTCGGTCATCGTAAGACATGGGGATCTCGGACACCTTCATCCCCTTCATAACGGCCCGAGCGCTCATGGCCGGGGTGTAGTGGAGGCCGTCGGGGAGGGGCCCGAGAGCTTGGAGTGAGGCCCGTTTCATCACGCGCATCCCGCTCGCGGTGTCCGCGACTTTTCGGTTCGAGAGGAGGCTGAGGAGAATGGCGTAGGCGCGGTTCCCCACGGTCCGCACAAATGGCATCTGGCTTTCCGAGGACATCCGGGATCCCAGGGCGATCTCCGCGCCGTCTTCGAGTACGGCCCGGCAGAGGTCGGCGAAGAAAAGGGGGTCACAGGTCCCGTCCGCGTCCAGGAAGCCCACCAGATCACCCGTTCCCGTCCGGATCCCGTACTTGATGGCTGCCCCGTATCCTCGGTTCTCCTGAAACTCGATGAGGGTCACATCGGAGAAACCCCTTGCGATCGTCGGAGTCTCGTCGGTGGATCCGTCCGAGACCACAATGATCTCGACCGACTCGATCCCGCTCCTTTCCCGGATATGATCTCGGGCGTCCAGGCACCGCTGGATGGTGTCGCCTATTGCATCGGCTTCGTTCAAGGCGGGGATCACGATGGTCAGACGATGTGCGGCGGCACTCATGGTGGACGAGTCATTGCCCATTCGAAGTCCTCCGAGTTTTCAAGGGAGATCACCCCTTTGCCTCAGTTTGGCCCGGCTTTCGGTTCGACTTCCCAGAGCCGGTACTTCCCAACAAGAGTCTCCGGAAGGGGAACTGGGTGTAGTCGGTCGAGGGCCCCACCCTGCTGAAGCACCTGATAAAAAGTTCCCTCCTCATGGGCACCCACCAGTGGGAGCCAATCCTGTCCGATACACACGGCGATCCATTGGATCCCCCGTCGATCGATCAAGTCGAAGGCCGAGCTTGGGGGGGTCGCCATGATCCGATGACTGTCCATGATGCCCGATGCATTCCGGTGGTATGGGGTCGCCACCACATCCAGCTCCGACCGGTAGAGGATTTCGGGCCCCCAAAATATCTGACTCAGGATGATCCCGGTCGAATCTTCGCCCCGAGAGAGGGATTGGAGTACGGGCAGAATGTCCCGGGCCCGGCATTCCAGGGTCGGGTCTTCTCCGGGGTCTTCACCTCTGAAAGCAAACGCAGTCCCTGCTGCAGGCCCGAAGGTGAAGACAAAAATCGAGACCGCAATCAGAGCGGGCCGGAGAGATCGAACCGAAAGGGAATTGAATCGATGAATCAGGGCTCCCAACGCCCAGGATAGGGGGATTGGGTACAACACATGAAGGTAGTAGGACCACCGCATCTGAACGATCGAAGCGAGTATCCCGAACCAAATGAGGGTGATTACAAAAAGGGCCCACACCCATCGGTGTCTTTTTGGTCCTCGAACCATGAGGTAGCCGGCTACCGGCAGGGCCAGGAGGAGCCGGACCATGGACACGGTTGCGAGCCGAGGCTGATCTTCCCCCAACAATGGGAGGAACTCCGCTGTATGGTCCAACCATAGGGTCCAAAGTTCCGGGGGCAACCCCGCCATGGGCCCGCCATGAACCCCTGGATACAAGCTCACCATGATTCCGGCAATCAGGGCTAACAAAAACGCCGACACGCCGAATCGGCGGTATGCGGATTGGGCGCGTACGCGCTCCAAACCGAACCAGAGCGCCGTAAGGAGGCCGAAGAGAGTGAGGTGTACGACGGAGAATCGGTCGAAGTCAGGGGACCAGCGGTCAGGCTGAGGACCATCGAAGAGAAGCGCCATGCAAAGGGTGGCCGTAGCGGAGAGCATCAGTCGGCGGTTAATCACGGCCGCCTCCGATCCCCCTCTGACAAGCCAGAAGCCGGCAAGCACCGCAAAGAGGGGGGGGAGTGTGATCAGCGCCTCCGTGCTTGCCCAAATCGCCAGCCCCGCGAAGACCCCCGCAGCGTTTGCAGACGATCTCTCGTCCGGTCGCAAGAGGGTTCGTATGAGGAATGCCAGGAATCCTGCGAAGATGGCGAGTTGCAGGCCGTGGTGGTCGGGGCGGACGGAGAAAAAAGCAAAGACGAACCAGAGTTGGGAGGCTGCCAGGATCCCGACAAAGGGAAGCCCCCGAGTGAGTAGGGACCTCGCGCCCAGGATCAACAGCCCGATGGCCACGATCTCGAGGAGGGGGCTCAGGAGGTAACCCGAAGCCGAGACGGCCGATGGAAACCCGATGAATGGCGTCAGGGGAAGGGCAACCAACAACAGGAGCCAATCCATCATCCACGGCCAATGGAGAACGTCCCCGAAGGGAGCATTCGCCCTCGGGTACAAACCGTCCAGGCATCCAAAGCCCCCTCGGCATTCCAACACGCGACTGAGGCGCATATAGGAGTCAGGTCCGAGGAACTCCCCGGTTGCTCCAAGCCAGGCGCTGTCGGCGGCCAGCAGGAGTTGGAGTGAGACCGCGACAGCGAGTCCCCCGAAGAACGCGGCGAGGGCGATGCGCCTTCCTGACGGCATCTCTCCTGAGGTGCCGCGGTGGTTCATGACCGGTTTGCCATCCACAAGGGCTTGCGGAGTTCTTGGTTTGATGGATCCCCTGGGGGTTTAGAGACTGAGGTCCAGCCTGTCCCTCAATGAATGGACTCGGGCCGCCGACTCGGCAAGAACGTTTCGGGACGGGAGATGCCGTGACACGTTCGTTTTCCCCGGGGGGACCCTCGAGTCCATGGGAAAAAAAAGCAGGGGGCCTCGGCCCCCTGCTTCATCTCTCCTGCCCTGGTTAGGGCGGCCCCCGAGGGCCCCTGACCTCTAGAACAGACCGACCACCTTCCCGGTTTCCGGATCCACGTCGATGCGCCTGTAAGCTGCGTCGGAAGCTGTACCCGGCATGAGTCGGATGTCCCCGGCCACCGGCACCACAAACCCGGCGCCTCGATAGGTAAGGACGTCGGAGATCGGCAGCGTCCAGCCCGTGGGACGGCCCTTGAGGGTGGGATCATGGGACAGGCTCAAGTGAGTCTTCACCATGCACACGCCTAGCTTGCTGAGCTCATCGTCGGCCTCCACCGTCTTGATCTTTTGCTCGGCCTGCTGGGAGTACGTCACTCCGTCGGCTCCGTACACCTCCGTCGCGATCTTCTCGATCTTGGCCTTGAGAGGATCGGAGTCGGGGTACAGGAACTTGAAGTCCGGCTTGTCATCGCAGGCTTCCACCACCACGTTGGCGAAGTCCTCCGCTCCCTCGCCGCCCAGCTCCCAGTGCTTGGACACCGTGAACCGAGCGCCGGCGGCCTCAGCGGCTTTCCGCACCACTTCCACCTCATCGTCCGAATCGGTGTAGAAGTGATTGAGACACACCACCGGATTCACACCGGCTTTCCGAACGGTTTCGATGTGGTGGACCAGGTTCTCCACACCCGCTTCGACGAATTCGGGGTGGGACTCGGTGTAGGCGGCGTCCAGGGGCCGTCCCGGAAATACGGCAGGACCGCCACCGTGGGACTTGAGGGCCCGGATGGTGGCCACCACCACGGAGACGTTGGGGGTCAGCCCACTGAACCGGCACTTCAGGTTCCAGAACTTTTCGAACCCGATGTCGGCGCCGAAGCCGGACTCGGTGATGTGGTAGTCCGCCAGCTTCAGACCGACCTTATCGGCGATGATGGAGGATTGACCGATAGCGATGTTGGCGAAGGGGCCGGCATGCACCAGGACCGGTTGCCCCTCGACGCTTTGGAGCAGGTTCGGGTTGATGGCCCGGGCCATGAGAGCCGTCATGGCTCCGCCCACCTCCAGGTCGCCCGTGGTGACTTCGTTCCCCTGCTTGTCCCACCCGACCACGATCTTGTTCATGCGCTCCCGCATGTCGGCCAGGCTCGTCGCCACCGCCAGAATCGCCATCACCTCCGAGGAGACGGTGATCTGGAAGTAGCTCTTCATCATGAAGCCGTCCATCTTCCCGCCGATGCCGATGACGATGTCCCTCAAGGCCTGGGCGCAGAAGTCCATGGACCACCCGATGTTCATATTCCTCGGGTTGATATCGAGGCGACGGAGATTTTTCTTCTCCAGGATGTCGTCCCCGTAGTTGAACTCGTGCTGCATTCGGCTGGTGGCCGCCACCATGGCCAGGTTGTGGGCGTTGTTGATGGCGTCGATGTCACCGGTGAGCCCCAGGCTGAAGTCGGTAAGGGGGATGCACTGAGCCAACCCGCCACCTGCGGCCGAGCCCTTGATGTTGAAGGTGGGGCCACTGGAAGGTTGCCGAATGGCGGCGATGACCTTCTTGCCCAGGCGGCCCAGGCCTTGGGTGAGTCCCATGGTCGTGGTGGATTTCCCTTCACCCAGAGGCGTCGGGGTCACGGCCGTCACCTCGATGTACTTCCCGTCGGGTTTGTCCTTGAGTCGTTCGAGGATATTGAGGTAATCCAACTTCGCCACGTAGTGGCCGTAGGGCAGGAGTTCCATCTTGTCGAGGCCGAGCTCCTCACCGAGCTCGTACACCGTCTTCATGTTCTCTTCCGCCGCTGCGGCGATCTGCCAGTCGGCCATCTTGGTCGGATCGAGTTTTGCCATGGTGCTATCGTTTCCCCGTCTAGAGTGCTGGGTATTGATTCCGTTGCCGTTTTATCGGTTTTGGTGGTCCGCTTCCGGACCAGCAAGAAACAGTCCATGAGGGTATGATCTGAGGGGTCATCAGACAAGGGAGAAAGGGATCACGCTAACCTCGGTTGCGGCAGACATGGGACGTATCGCCCGACTGGCGCGGGGCTTTCCACCTTCCTTGCATGGAAACACCGCGTCGGTAGGTTGGGTGCCATGCCAGATCCCATCACCCGCTACCTGATTCCATCCGGGACTTTCCGGGTGGAAGAGGTAATCCAGAAAAGCCGTTTTATCACGGTTGGCGCTCACGCTCCTTCCGCTGACGAAGCCCAGGATTTCATAAGAAACGTGAGGCGGGAATACCCTGACGCCACGCACCACTGTTGGGCCTTTGTTGCCGGCCCTCCCGAGGATACCGCGTCCATCGGAATGAGCGACGATGGGGAGCCCCACGGCACGGCGGGTCGACCCATGCTTACTGCCCTTCTCCATAGCGGGGTCGGCGAGATCGTCGCTGTCTGTGTCCGATACTACGGTGGCACCAAACTCGGGACCGGAGGCCTCAGTAGGGCCTATTCCGGGGGCGTGAAGCTCCTCCTGGAATCCCTTCCCACAGAACAGCGCGTCGACCGGGTTTCCGTCCTGATCACGGTCGAATACAGCGCTCTCGACGCGCTCCAGAGAATGCTCCCGGAGCTCGAAGCCATCGTGGCGGGCGAGGATTTCGGCGAATTGGTCCAGCTACAGGTGGCTATACCCGTGGAGCACAGAGATTTGGTGTCGGAAAGGGTGGCGGGCATCACCAAGGGCCGGGGCACCATCACCCATCTCTGAGTTCGCCATCCAGAAGTAATCCCTGCCGTACTTACGCTTTCTTAACCGAACCCACCTTGCCCCAGAGGCGTCGATCCCCCATATGATCCCTGGTTAAGCAGTGGTTCTTCCGCCCGGGATCGGCGGAGGACCACCCCCACGTCCTCCCCATCGGGAGACCGATCATGTCGAAACGACTCCTCGCCCCCCTCTTCGTTTCCCTCGTTGTCCTCGCCACGGTGGCCGGCCAAGCTCAAGGCCAGTACACCCCCTGGCATTATTGGACCCTCTTGGAACCAGCCGTGATGGACGAGATCATCGGCGAGGCCTCCGGTGAAACTGCATACAATACGATCATGGAAACCGGCGGCTATAACATGAACCGTCCGGCGTCCCAATACGGAACCGGGACCTTCTATGAAGCCCAGTACATCTATGACCGTCTAGTTGAATACGGCTTGCCCGGAGCCGATCTGGTTCGGTTCCCGGGGGGTGAGACCTGGGACGGGATCAAAGGGGAGCTGTGGGAGGTCTCTCCCATTCGACAGAAGCTGGCGTCCTACCAGGACATGACGGCCATGCTGGCCAGCGGAAGCCAGAATGCCGACGTCACCGCGCCCCTGGTATGGGGTGGTAGGGGAACCGCAGAGGAGCTGGATCGCATCGATGTCGCCGGGAAGATCGTCGTTGCGGAAGGATCCATCAGCGGCATCCACCAGGCTGCCTGCATCGAACGTGGCGCCCTGGGTGTCGTGAGTATTTCGAATAGCCGCCCGAACTTCGATCCCCTCCAGATCCCATGGAGCGGGATCCGAAGCCGGGGAGGAGGAGGGGCCCAAGCAAAGTTCGGGTTCTTCATTCCACCGAGAGAGGCGGAGGTGCTGAAGCGGCGCCTCCTGGCCGGTGAAGAAATCACCGTCCATGCCCAGGTCGAAGCCACCACCCAGCCCTATGAGCTTCAGGACCCGGTGGCCTATATCCCCGGTACCGATCCTGACGCTGGGGAGATCATTCTGTCGGCCCACCTTTTCGAGGGCTACACGAAGCAGGGCGCAAATGACAACAAGTCGGGGAGTGCCGGCATCCTGGAAGTGGCGCGGGTCCTTCATACGCTCATCGACGAAGGCCGGATTCCGAGGCCAAAGCGCACGATCCGATTCCTCTGGGGACCGGAGTTCTCCGGCACCGGCCCGTGGGTTCGGGAGAACAAGGAGCTGATGGAGAAAACCCTGGCCAACATAAACATGGACATGGTCGGGGAGTGGCTTACGCTGAACAAAGCCTATATGAGGCTCATGCGCACCACCTATGGGCAGGCCCACTTCATCAACGATGTGATGGAGAACTATTACCGGTACGTGGGTGAAGCGAACAACGAGCGGATTCAAAATCGGAGCGGTTTCTATAAAGTGCCTCGTCGGATCGTGGCCCCCACCGGCGCTGACGAGCCTTTCTACTACAGCATCGAGACCCACTACGGCGCCTCTGACCATATGGTCTTCAACGATTGGGGGGTCCAGGTGCCTGGGATCATGATGATCGTCTGGCCTGACCAGTGGTACCACACCTCCGGCGACCGTATCGACAAATCAGACCCGACGCAGATGAAACGCGTGGCCGTGATTGGAGCAGCGGCGGCGTATACCGTGGCTTCGGCCGACGATGACATGGCTATCCGTCTTGCCGGGGAGATCGCCAGCAACGGGACCCGCCGATTGGGGCACCAGCTTGTTGTGGCCCAGGGTTTCCTCAACGCCGCAACGGCCGAGACCCTCGCTGACGCTTATGAGCTGGCCAGGGCTCACATCGCGGGAACGGTCATGGCGGAGAAGGAGACCATCGAGAGCGTCCTGCAGTTGGCGGAGGATCAAGGCCGGGTCGGCGGTTATGTGGAAGAGATGCAAGGCGCCATCGACGCAGTAGGGGACGCGCATCGCGCCGGTCTGGCCGCCCACATGGCTGTCACAGCCGCTAGGCTAGGCACCTCACCGGTCAGGGTCCAACAAACCGACTTGGAACGGCGCGCTTCCCGGATCGTGCCGCGGCAAACGGCTCTGGTGAAGAGGGACGGTTATACCGGTTGGCGCCAGCACCTCCAGGCGGTTCCTGCCAGCGTCCGCACCGAAAATCCGTACCAGGGCATCAGTACCGGTGAGCTCCAGCTCCTTATAGACGGCCGGCACTCGGCTCTGGACATCAAGGTTATGCTCGACGCCCAGGATTCGGAGCTGAACGACCTTCAAGCCGTCCTGAACTACCTGGTAGTGCTGGAAGCCGCAGGGCTGATCGAGATGTAGCTCGTGCCCGCCGGCCCACGCCAAAGGGCGAAGGCCCCGAGGGTAATCCCTCGGGGCTCTTCTTTTATGGTTAGTTTTTGAGATGAACCAACTTCTTTCCGTTTCCCTGAAGGATACCGAACACCCGCCGGGCTTCCCCTTTTCCGTGCCTGCCATCGAGTCTCTCGGCAGCATGGACCTGGAGGGCCCGGTCAATCTCTTCGTGGGAGAGAACGGATCCGGGAAGTCAACACTCCTCGAGGGTTTGGCAGTGGCCTGCGACCTCCCGGCCGTGGGAAGTGGAAACCTGGCGGTAGATCCATCGCTGGAAGCCCAACGGCGCCTGGCGAGGGCCCTGCGCCTGGTCTGGCGAGGCCGGAATCACCGGGGTTTTTTCCTCAGGGCCGAGGATTTCTTCGGGTTTCAGAAGAGGATTGCCGCCGATCGAGTCGAGCACGAAGCCGAGCTGAACCGGTTGGACGAGGAGCTCATGGATGCCAGCCCCCTGGCTCGGAATCTCGCCATGGGAGTCCACCGGGGCTCGATACAGGCCCTCGAGAGGCGGTACGGCGAAGACCCTGACGCTCGATCCCATGGAGAAGCCTTTCTGGACCTTTTTAAGGCCCGTTTGGTGCCTGAGGGGTTGTACCTGATGGATGAGCCGGAGGCGGCCCTTTCCCCTCAGAGCCAACTCGCCTTCATCGCCATGATCCGCGACGCGGTGGATGCAGGAGGCCAGTTCGTCATTGCCACCCACTCACCCATCCTCATGGCCATTCCCGGTGCGAGGATCTTCCTATTCGACGGGGGCCGGGTCCGCCAGGCGGCTTTTGAAGACCTGGAGTCCGTCTCTCTCGTGAAAGACTTCCTCCAGGCCCCCCAACGATTCCTCCGCCACCTCTGGCCTCCGCCGGGAAGGGAGGCGGACTAGCCCCGAACGGGTGGGAAACGCCAGTCTTCGGCTACCTCCCGCCGGATTGCTCCTGCTCGTTGTTGATCTCCCAAATGTCGGCTGCGGTCCGTTCATCGCCCAGCAGGTGCTTGGCGAAGTACTCCGCCTGCATCCAGAACCAGTAGCTTCCGGAGCTGCCGTACCCGTGGCGGGCTCCCGGGAAGACGAACATGTCGAACCGCTTGTTCTCCCGAATCAGGGCTTGGGCCATCCGGAAGGTGCCGGCATGGTGGACGTTGTTATCCACGTCCCCGGTGGTCAGGAGGAGGTGTCCTTTCAGGTTTGCGGCCAACTCAGAGTTCTTGTCGATGTCGTACTCGAAGCTCACTTCTCCCTCGGCGTCCGTTACTTCCTTCACACCGTCGTGCTTCTCGGACCAGTTGAGATTGTACACGTCATTGTTGTGGTTGCCCGACGACGAGACCGCCACCTTGAAGAAGTCGGGATAGACCAGCATGGCGGCGGTGGACATGAACCCGCCCCCCGAATGGCCGTAGATCCCTACCCGGGTGATATCAATGAAATCATGCCGGTCGGCCAGCTGCTCGATCCCGAACTTTTTGTCGGCCAACCCGTAGTCACGGAGGTTTCCATATCCGTAGTTATGGTACCACTTGGAGCGTGACGGGCTTCCTCCACGGTTTCCGATGGTTATGACGATCATCCCCATTTGAGCCAAAGCCGTCGTCGTGCTCGGACCGGAGAAAGTTTTGGATACCGACTCGGTTTGGGGGCCTGGATAGACGTAGGCCACGATGGGGTACTTCTTGTTAGGATCGAAATCGAAGGGCTTGTACATGACACCGTAGATGTCCGTCACCCCGTCGGCAGACTTGACGACAAAAGGCTCTGGGAGCTGGAAGCCAGCCGTTTCCAGGAGTGAGATGTCGGCCGTCTCCAGATCCATGACCTTCTGGCCGTTGGAGTTGAAGAGGGCCGAGACCGGGACCGTGTTTACCCGGGAGTAGGTATCGACGAAATACCGGTTGGCACGGTTGATGGACGCTCTGTGGCTGAAGTTCCCCGGGTTCAGGAGCGTCAGCCCGCTCCCGTCGAGGTTCACCCTGTAGAAGTGCTCATAGTAAGGGTCTTCCCCTTCCTCTCGGGCGTTGCCCCGTAGGAACACCTGCCCTCTCGCCTCATCGACTCCAGAAACCCCGCTTACGTGCCAGGGTCCCTCGGTGAGCCGGGCTTTGACCGTGCCATCGGGTCCGTACCGATACAGGTGAGCCCAACCGTCGCGCTCCGACCACCAAATCAAGTCACCATTCTCCAGGCGCCGCGGTGACTGGCTCTCGACATAGGTATTTAGGCGTTCTTCGATGACCGCACGCACTTCCCCGGTACCGGGATCGGCCACCATGACGTCGACCCTGTGTTGGTTCCGGCTTCGCCGATAGAAATAGAGTTCATTCGAGTTCGGGGAGAGCCACCTGCGAATGGAGGGTTCCCTGTCCTCTCCGCTGCGGGCGGCGAACCCGTCACCCCTGGGGGTCGGATCGGAGTAAACCCCCATCCGTTGGTCTTTCCAGGGATCGTCGTCGATCTTCCTCATTTCCCCGGCTTGGAAGTCGTAGACCTGTAGTTCCATGATCCCGACATTTTCTTCGCCGGGCATGGCGTACTTGTAGGTCTCCAACTCGGGGCGTTTGTTACCCACCGCGTGGACCACCCAAAGCTCCTCCACCTCTCTGGAGTCCTGCCGGGTCATGGCGAAGTACCTGGAGTCGTGGGACCAGGTGATTCCGGCTCCCTGGCGTTTGCCCCACTGCTTTTCTTTCTCTTTGTCCGTCTGACCCCGCCCTGAGGACCCGTAGCAGTAGTACCTCTCTCCATCCGTGGTCAGCTGGGTTTCATCCACCTCGATCCCTGCCTCGGCTGAGTCGGCCCTCTCGCCGGTCTTCTTATGTCGAGCTTGGACGATCTTCATGTAGTCGTCCCAGCCCATGGAAAAGAGATTGCACTCACGACTGAAGACCACCTTGGAGCTATCTGGCGATACGCTGGCCCATCCGATGTGGCTCCGTGGCTCTTCATAGTCTTCAACCTCGGTCAGGCTTTGAGTGTCCACGTTGTATTCGAAGTGGAAGACTTTTTTCCGGGTGCGGGGGCGGCGAGAACGTGGGCGCTCCTCACCCTCCTCTTCTTCTCCTTCCTCGGCCTCTGCTTCGTCCTCCGGTATCTCCTCGTCTACGGTGGACTGAACCTCGAACTGGAGGGTGTTCTCATCCACGAAGGAGATGTTGCGGACCGGGAGGTGTTTGCCGTCGTACGGATCCTTGATGATCCTGGTCAGCTCGGCGGCCAACCAATCGTTGTCCCAGAGAAGTCTTTTGGTGGCCCTTGCGGGATCGACGAGGTGATAGAAGGTCCCGTCGGAATTCTCGAACGAATACCAGAATCGATTGGTTTCTCCGATCCACTGAGGGGAGACGGAGGTGCTATAGCTGAGGCTTCGGGCTTTGTAGGGGGCGAATCGGGCGGCAAGTTGCCAGTTAGCACCCCACACCGGGACGGGGCCTTCCACTGTCGGATGATGGGCCTGCATAAGGGCAGCATCAGCGTGCTGGGCGGAAAGTGACTTCGGGACCAGGACCAGGGCCAAGGTTAATCCCAACAGTGGTGCCAGAACGGAACGAGTCGTCCTGAGTGCACCTCGGAGCGGGTCGGACGGCGAGACCATAGGGAGCCCTCCCTTGATGAGTCAGACTGATCGATCGATGAATCAGGTTTAGCGACGGGCAGATTACTGCATCTCTGTCGGGGAAGCGAGGGGCTGAATACGGAGCGATCGTGGGGCAGGGGGGCCTGCCTGAAAAAGGGGGGTGGGCTGACAGCCCACCCCCCAGTTTCTTGGCCTGCTTACGACGGGGCCACACCTGCTTCAGGTCATCTGCCGCCGGATTGCTCCTGCTCGTTGTTCAGCTCCATGATGTCCACGGCCTTCCGGTCGTCGCCGAGGAGGTGTTGGGCGAAGTACTCGGCCCGGAGCCAGAACCAGTAATTCCCCTGGGTCCCACCATACCCGTGACGAGCTCCGGGGAAGACGAACATGTCGAAGCGCTTATTGGCCCGGATCAGGGCCTCAGCGACCCGGAACGTCCCGGCGTGGTGCACATTGTTGTCCACGTCGCCGGTGGTAAGGAGGAGATGTCCTTTCAGGTTTCCGGCGACCTCCTGGTTTTTGTCGATGTCATACTCAAAAGTGCCGTTCCCCTCGTCGTCCGTCTCCTCCTTCACGCCGTGGTGGGTCTCGGACCACCACCGGTTGTAGACGGAGTTGTCGTGGTTACCTGAGGAGGACACTGCAGCTTTGAAGAAGTCTGGATAGACCAGCATGGCGGCGGTGGACATGAAGCCTCCGCCGGAGTGGCCGTAGATGCCCACGCGGTTGATGTCGATGAAAGAGTGGCGGTCAGCCAGCTGCTCGATTCCAGCTTTCTTATCGGCTAACCCGTAGTCCCTGAGATTCCCGTAGCTGTAGTTGTGGTACCACTTTGAACGGTCGGGATGCCCGCCACGGTTCCCGATGGTGATGACGATGAATCCCATCTGGGCCAGCCCCACTTCGTGCGGGTTCCCAGACCAGGCTTTTGACACCGCTTCGGTTTGGGGCCCGGGGTAGACATAGGCCACGATAGGGTACTTCTTCGACGGATCGAAGTTGAAGGGTTTGTACATGACCCCGTAGATGTCCGTGGCTCCGTCGTCGGCTTTCACCTTATAGGGTTCTGGGAACTGGTAGCCCGCCGCCTCAAGTGCGGCGAAGTCCGCTTCCTCCAGATCCATGACCTTACGGCCATTGGCGTCGAATAGCGCCGAGGCCGGGACCGAATTTACCCGTGAGTAGTTGTCCACGAAGAAGCCGGCCGACTCGCTCATGGACGACATATGGTTGAAGTCCCCTGGGTCCAGGAGGGTCAGGCCTGAGCCGTCCAGACCGACCCGGTAGGTGTGGAAGTAGTAGGGGTCCTCACCCTCTTCCCGGCCGTTGCCTCTGAAGAAGACAAGGCCTCGGTTCTCATCGATGTCCAGGACCCCGTCCACGTGCCAAGGACCCTCGGTGAGGCGAGCCTTCAGATCTCCGTCGGCGTCGTAGAGGTAGAGGTGGGCCCAGCCGTCACGTTCGGACCACCACACGAAGTCCCCATTGGCCATCCGCCTGGGCTGCTGTTGCTCCTGGTAGGTGTTAAGCCGCTCCTCCACCAGGACCTCCACCTCCCCGGTGGCGGGATCGGCCCTCATGATGTCGATGCGGTGCAGATCCCGGCTGGCCCGGTAAAAGTAGAGCTCCGCATTGGGTGACCACCATCGGCGTACCCGCGGCTCGTTGTCCTCACCACTCCGGGCGGCGTACCGGTCTCCGTACGGGGTGGGATCGGACCAGATTCCCATGGACTGATCTTGCCAGCCGTCGTCCTCGATCTTCCTCATCTCCCGGGCCTCGGTGTCGTAGACCAGGAGCTCGGTCTGGTCAACAGCCGAGTCCCCGGCCATTGCGTACTTGTAGGTCTCCAGCTTCGGCCGTTCGTTTCCGGCCACGTGGATCACCCAAAGCTCCTTGACAGCGCGCTGATCCCGGCGGGTCATGGCGAAGTAGCGGGAGTCGTGGGACCAGATAATGCCGGCTCCCTGGCGCTTGTCCCAGTTCTTCTCAGTCACTTCGTCGTTCTGCCCTCGGCCGTACGATCCGTAGCAGTACCACTTCTCCCCGTCCTCGGTGAGCTGGGTCTCCTCCACCTCGACGTTCATCTCGGCGGAATCGGCCTTCTCACCTGTCTTTTCGTGACGGGCCTCCACGATCTCCATGTAGTCGTCCCAGCCCATCGTGTACAGGTTGCACTGCTTGGTGTAGACGACCATGGAGGAGTCGGGTGACACGCTGGCCCAGCCGGGATGACTCCGGGGCTCTTCGTAATCCTCCAGACGCCGGAGGGTTTGGGTCTGGACGTCGTACTCGAAGTGGAACTTCTCCTTTTCGGTCCGGGGCCGCCGGGGCCGGCTCTCTTCCTCCTCCTGCTCCTGTTCCTCCTCTACCTCTTCATCTTCCTCTTCTACCTCAACGTCCTGCGTCCCGGTGAGGGTGAATTGGATGGTATTTTCATCAATAAAAGAGAAGGAGGTGATGGGGAGGTGCTTGGCGTCGAAGGGGTCCCGCATGATGCGGGTCAGCTCTGCAGCGATGCGGTCCCGGTCGAAGATGTCCCGCTTGGTGCCCCTGGCGGGATCCACGATGCGAAAGAAGCGACCATCGGAGTTTTCCCATTGGTACCAGAAGCGGTCGGTCCCTCCGATCCAGCGGGGCGACACGGAGGTGCTGTGCACGAGGTCACGAGCCTTGTACGGCGCCCAACGGCCGGCCAACTGGAAGTTGGCGCCGAAGACGCGGTTATCCATGCCATCGTCAGGGCTGTAGGCTTGTTCGACCGCCTCTTGATACTGGGCGGCCAGGGGTTGAGGGGAGCTCGCCGCGACCAGGACCAGGGCGATTCCCATGAGGGGGAGGAGCAGGGGATGGCCTAAAAGCCATCCGGTTGTCGATCGGCTTGGAGCTGATGTCATCGTGGTACCTCACACATCGGGTTGGTGTTCGTTCCCTAACCTGAGAAGACGAAAGGCAGACTAGTGGATCGGAGGCATGCAGGCGAGGGCCCGGGCGGGGAGTTTTTTCGGTGGGTTGGGGGCCAGGAGAGGTCCGAGGTTTTTCAGCTAATCCGCAAAACCTTGGCACCCCTGATCTTCCGGGACTTCAGCTCCTGGAGTGCAAGGT
>JANQDZ010000071.1 GCA_028278645.1 Longimicrobiales bacterium
TCCTTGAACTCTGGCGTGTAAATCCGATGGCTCATGACACCTCCTGGGTTGGTCTAGAATTCTAGACCCCACGTGTCCACCAAACCATGGGAATTCCAAACCGAGGGCCCGAGCGGGAGTCGGGCGTGACTGGGCTCTGCATCGAATCTGAGAAGAACGGTTGGATCTCACGTCAAAACAATGCACGAAACCGATCCAGGACCCTGAACTAAAGGAGTGTTAGAGCGGCCCACGCCGGCCGAGGTTCAACTCAACATGGGATTCTTCGTAGGCGAATACCCTCACCCAGTGCTGAGCGACTGGTCCATTGATTGTGGTGAGGTTCAGACGGTAGGCATCGGGGCGGAGATTCGAGAAGGAGAATTCGCCCTTTGGTCCAGGGACCGTGGAAAAGCCACCTGGGTCCAAACGGACATCGACTACGCTATCCGGCGCTGAGCTCTTCACCACACCTCGAATACTGCCCCTGAACGGAGGGTCGTTACGCGTCCTTCGGTCCAGGCTCCATAGTAGGATGCACCCGCATTCCCGTTGATCGAACACCGGACCGTTCGGTCCAAAGTGGAGTTCAATTGCGTCCACCTCGCGAACATCCAGGAAAGAATCCAGCCCAAACCGATACTCGGAGCCTCTCATTTCGAGAACGTACCCGTTCAGGTACACGGGCAGGGAGCAGGTATCCCCGGGGGATCCCATCGTGCGAACCAAGCTCCACGTATACCTAGGTCCTGGCTGCAGGGTAATCCCCGAGGCTTCCAAGACCAGGTCGGTGACCCCTTCGGCCGACACTATGTCCGCCCTTTCCAGATGGAGAGCAGTCGAAGTCCAGGAACTCCGGTCGTAGAACCCCTTTTCGGCTAACCAACCACCATCCTCTCCGTTGCCTGATTCTCCGACCGAGGCACAGCCCAATGGGCCCACAATGAAGAATGCAAGGGCGGTCAGTCCGAGATACCGGGGGTACTGGCTGGCCCTCACCCGTCACCCTCCCTTCGTCCAAACGAGGATCACGCCACAACTCCCGCTTGAGCCGCCGTACTGCAAAGGCACAGACGTGGCCCGAAGGTGGACCTCAATACCAGCTATGTTGGAAACGGAGACGAACCGATCCAGATGAATGCCTTGCGGCGCGGCACCGGGCCGTCTTCGCGTCGGCGGCACCGGGAAACCATCCACGACCAACCTCGGTTCGCAGAGGCCAGGACTGCCTGTTCCAAACAGAGGCTTTCGCACCATAAAACCCGAACCGTATGCAGTCCTGGTTATGTGAATGTTGGGAATCGGCCGGAGCAGATCCTCCCAATCGAGAGGTTGGCGTTCTTCCAGTTCCTCCGGCGTGAAGAAGTGTCCAAACCCTTGCTCTTCCCTTTCGTAGAATCCCTGGACCTCAAGGTGGTATTCTCGAGGTTCTGCGACCACGATGATAGGCTCGAGATCGAGAGGTTCGGGAGGCATCTCGATTTCGAGTACCACCATTCGCCCCACGGTTACCTCCAGGTCAGGTGCTTGGACCTCTTGGTACCCGAGCGCCGTCGCACGTACAGCGTAGACGCCCGGTTGAAGGGTCGATACCCGGAAGAACCCCTGTGCGTTTGTGACCGTTGTCTCCACCCTGTTGCCGAAAGGCCGTCGAACGATGATCTCGGCGTTACGCACCGGGTTCCCCGTGGTGGGTTCCAGGATTCGTCCCTGGATGCCCTGGGCACCCCTAAGTCCCTCAGTGTCCGCAACCGACGCACGGATGTTGAGAGTCCCAGGAGGAAGGTCGAGCCCGAGATCCAACCCGAACGGCGGATCCACGTCGGCGCTGATCTGCACCGGATCCCCCTCCCGGTCCATGAGGGAGGCATGGATCTCCATCCTCTTCTGTCGAGGCAATTGGCACAGTACGAAGCGGCCCTCCACATCCGTCACGGTCCGCACGGACTCCACGGTCGGTATCCCCTGGTTGTTCAGGCCCCGCCACTTCGCTTCTACGGTCGCCTCAGGGATTGGGTTCTCAGTTCCTGACATAAGGACGGTTCCTGCAACCGCCCTATGATCCTCTTCTGACTCGCCGCACCGCCCCGCGAGGATCGTCTCGACGGAAGGAGTGCCCAATTGGACGGATGCGGGCTTGTCCAGCGTGACCTTAACCTCAATGCCGGGAACAACGATGCCCAGGAAGTCCAACTGTGGATGAGTGAAGACGGCCTGGAATAAACCCTCGGGAACGTCTTCCATGAGAAACCGCCCCAGGCTATCCGTTGCTGCAAAAAGGGACGTACCTGAGAGGAACACGGTGGCTCCTTCCAGCGGCAGGCCCGCGATACTGTCCCATACCACACCCGATACGAAACCGGTGGCAGCCTCTTCCAGCAGTGGCCGATTCACGGAGAAGGCCTGTCGAGTTTCCCCGCCCGCCTCGGTGAGCGTGCTTAGCCTGTACTCCGTGGGTCGCCTGTTCACTGGATTCCGCCAGGGAGTCACATTGGGCATCCGTATCCACCACTTTCGGACGATCCAGGCCCCGTTGGGCATTCGTTCGAACTCGATCAATCCTCGTCCGTACCCAGCCCCTTCGGGGTAGGGTGCCCATGTGTACCAGAATTCCAGGGTTTGCAACTCAGAGGTGGTGCGATCGAGCCAGAGAGTGCCCGCGATGTCCGGTAAACCACCCGCCTCGGCCGGTTCGAACCGGAGGCCAATTGAGGAGGGGTCCCCTTCCCGATTGGTCAATCGGAAGCAGTGGGAGTCGAGGAAGATGTCGGAAAGGAGAACAGATGCATCCGGGCCGTAATACTGGAACCCCCCTTCCTCAAGCTCCCGAATGAACCCTTCCTCCATCAGGTCCCTGGCTGGAAGGCTCCGGATGGGGATCCTGGCCACCTTCGTCGTGGATTCCCGTTTCTCAGAGAGAACCAACTGCGTCTGGTAATCCGTCTCCCGTTCATAGTTGGTGACCAGGTACTCGTAGAGGTTCTCCCGCTCGGTCCAGTCCTGAACGGCCAAGGCTTTACGGGCCTCATCCCACACTCTGGACAATTCGAGGCCCTCTTCCGGCCGGACGCGGCACTCCTGTTCACCCCGAACTGTAAGCTCCGCCAGAGAGATCGGGACCTGTTCCGTTTCCAGGAGAAGGGTGAGAACCTGGCCATTCTCCAGTTGGAGGGATTCGGACATCACGGTTTCGAACCCGATGCGGTCGGCCCGGACCGTGTACTGCCCAGCCGTTCCAGCCCACAGCCGGAATCGGCCAGCCGGATTGGTCAGATACCCATCGATTTCCTTGTCATGCTCTCCGACGAGGACCACCAAGGCACCGTCAATCGGAATTCCGGTTTCCCGTTCCACCAGCCGACCTTGGATGATCTGTGAGTTAGCAGGAAGAGGTATGGCCAGTGCAATGGCGAGGAAGGCGATCCCAAACCGGGTCAGAGGCCGGAGCATCGTTGGATGGCTCAGGTGTTGGCAGGGCACTGGCGGTGCTCCCGTCTTCCTTTAAGGTAGGGACCACTCTGTGTTCCCTACCAGGCGTAGGAATGAAGGTTCCCTCCCCACAAACTCCCGAAGAGAATGCAGAGCCCTATAACGCCTCACGGGCAGCCCAAAGCACCGTCAGGTGCTTACCCAAAGGGCCACGAACGAAGTGAGCGCGGCATGACCGCTGTTAAGCGAATACCCGTGCGACAGCGTCATAGGCATTCGTTGGATCGTATGCGTTCGGGAGCTCGCTGATCTTCTTACTCCCAGCTCTCAGTGTCCTGTCCATGTCCACCATATGTAGCCGCGTTGTCGGAATATCGACCTTGAGGGTCCCGGCGGGGTTCCGCCCACCTTTCTCGGTAGCTCCCCCATAACCCAATCGGCTCGTAGAGTCCTTAGAGTGCCTTTCCTCCTCAATAAACCGGTCAAATCGCCAGCCACCATTGAAGCGTGGTTCCGAGATGCGCATTCCACGTTTTTTCTCTCCGTGTCGATCCAGGCGGAAAAGCAATCACCACCCACCAGTCCCAGGCATCAGTCACGTTCTTTAAATGGTGATCGACCCGCAATGAACTCGCGACTCAGATACATCAGTGAATCTGCGCCGACGGGAAAAGGTAAACGCCATCCATTGATAATGATCGTGGGCGTACCCGTTACCCCTATCTCCCTTCCGAAAGCCATATCGGCTTCAATCCTGCTCTTTACTTCATCCTCGATCATACATCGGCGAAAGGCTGCCGTATCGGACACCCCTGAAGCTTCCGCGTACGCGGCCCACGGTCTGACCCCAAAAGAATCCCGCCTGGCGAACAGCTCCGACACCATCTCAGGAAAATGCCCTTGTCGGCGAGCACATTCCGCAGCGATCGAGGCGTCTTTCGCAAACTCATGCATTTCAAGGGGAAAATGGAAAAAGGTAGTGGAAACTTGACCTGGAAGCTCCTCTGCCACCTGTTCCAAGGTGCGGTGAAACCTCTGGCAAAACGGACATTCAAAATCAGTGAATTCGGCTATTTGTACAGGAGCCGATGCCTCGCCGATTCTCGATCCGTTGGAAAGCAACCGATCCCACCCTTCCGTGTAGCTAACCTTGGTTGTATCTGCACCCACCCCCCGCAACTGTTGATAAACCGCCGTAGAGGCGACTCCAACAGCACATAGGGTCAAAACCGCTGAGAATATGAGCTCTAGTCGCCTGTTCACCTTCTAGCCTTTTGTTGCTTGTCAGCACCGCGCCGGCTCCCCGGGGGGATGGTGGTATGAGAGAGGAACTGTGCACTGGCCCACGTCCGAGTGCCTGTATCCCTACGCCCGGCATCTGAGGTCTGAGACCGATTTATCCTTGGTGGCACGTCCCCGTCTGCTAGCATGGTCTATGAGGTGGCGCGAACACATCATGTTTGACACGCATGGCGTGATCCCGTTCAGGAGAGTGTAACCGAGACGCATCCCTGTCCTTCGATGCTCCTTCGTCAGTTGTCAATAAGCCAGAGAGCGAGACATGAAGTGCAGGCCCAACCCCCAGAGGAAGAATCATTGGAACCGACAGAAGCAAAAAGAAAAGTCCCTCGAGGAGATCCACCTCAGCGCGGAAGGAATCGACATTGGCTCGGCCAACCACTGTGTTGCCGTCCCCGAGGATCGCGACGACGAAGCGGTGCGTGATTTCAAGAGTTCTACCCCGGATCCAACGGCCCGGCCGACCAGCTCGACGCCTGTGGCATCGAAACCTTCGCTATAGGATCGACATCTTTCGGCTCGAGAATACCTGGCCGTGAGTTCGGGGACCATCACGCACAGGATGATCCCCGAATACATATATGAACAGGATAGCGAGCAGATCGCCGGCCATAGTCGCCTTCCAATTGCCAACCCATGAACCGCTCGCCTTTAAGGCGAGGGTCGTTGAGGAAATGCAGAGTTCAATAGTTGTGCGGATGCGGTCCACCTCCGTCATTCGAACCTCTGCAAACCTCGATTCGAAAGGAACCCGAGAGTACCACGAGGTGCCGCGCGCCACTATCCTTCAGGCCACCGCAGCACCACCTTCGAATCCAGCCAGCTGCGCCGCCTCCGGGGCCTTTAAGCGTCGCGGCAGATTATGCAATTCGGCTCTTCGGGGGAACATTGGAAATAGTCTTCCCAACAGACCCCTTCACCAGTCTCACATTCACCTTCAATGATGTCCTTGGAGCATACAAGAGATGTACAAACGCAGGTTCCAGGATCCGCCCGCCCCCGCTGTGATGACACCATCACCAAACATAGGCTCATTGCCACTACCGCAAGGCTTTGCCAAAGGATTCTTTTCACGATTCACGCTCCTTGAAGTGATCTGAGAACCACCCGGATAGCATTCGACCGGCAGAGGGCTCCCAGAGGGGATCTGTGCATCGATGAAATCCTTGAAGAAGGCGGCTGGGCTCGCAAGGACCGAAATGCGACCCTCGGGGCCTTTGTCCGCATCGCAGTGCCAAAATCCGCCCCACTCCCATACTGACAACTTTAAGCTGGAGATCGCTCTCTGGTTTCCTCAGAAGAGTGGCCAAGGCCGTTGACTGGGTTCGCTAGGATTTGGAGGACCTGGGTTTCGAAACGCATGATGGCTGCCGGTAAGGCGGAAAGCGTGAATTCCGCCGGCGTGTCTGCGGACCAACGCCGGAAATAGCGCGAAAGTGTTGGGGGAGACACGCCAACCGTTTCGGCGACCGTTGACCAATCACTTTCGGGTTCTCCCAGGAACATGAGAACGGCTCTCCAGAAGAGTCCTGCTGTGAGAAGGTCTTTCAGTGTCAGTTGCGGGCGGGCACATCCACGAACCGAACGCCAATCTTTCTCCAATTTTCGCGGACTGCATTCCACCTTCCGGGCCAAGGCCTGTACACTCCGGATAGCTGCTCCGTCAGGGGAAAAAACTGCCCATCCTGCTTTCCGTAGTTTTGGAAGAGAAAGAAAAACGGAACTTGACAGAACTGCTCTCCGAGCTTGATGAAGGAGTTCCTCGACAACTGCGCGGGCAACCACGTTGGGGAGAAGGATTTCGGCTTCGTTCGCCCGCACGCCGTAGCGGGGAATATCCTCCCCCGCGTTTTCGGAACGGCCGTCCCAATTTGGAGACGTTTTCACAAATATCAGGGGAGCTTTGGGTTGGCCTGACCCTTGTTCCTCTTTCCACCTCGATGCGGATTCGCTCCCAACTATGATACCTGCCCGGCTTCGAGGCAGCATATCAGCGAACTTTCCCAAGTCGTGCGTCAGTGTCACCGCGAAGAAGTGTTGAAGGGCGACTACCGACAGCGCAGCACTGTCTCCTTCCAGGCCTGAGACCAACATGCTTATCAACACGTTTTGATTCTGATCTCCTTCCCAAAACTCGTCCACTCGAAGGTGAGACTTGGAGCCTTTGCGGACCGGGGGTGAAGTGGCCACCAGCCCCGAAGTGGGCCGGTGGTAAATCACCTAAGCTGCTGTGCGGTCGAACGTTGTTGTAGTCTTCCCGCCACTCCTCCAACCGGTTTTGGGCCTCTTCGAGGTCTCTGAACCAGTGTAACGTGAGACACTCACGCCTGAGACTGGCCAAGAACGACTCGGCGACGGCGTTGCCCTTTGGCCTACCCGGTCGGCTGAAGGCCAGCTTCACCTGGTTCCAGTAAGCCCAGTGGTCCATGGCCCTGGAGGTGAACTCGGTGCCCTGGTCACATTGGCTAACTTCGGGAAACCCCGTTCTGGACCGACCCGCCCCAGAAAGGAAGCCACCTCCCCTCCCCGATAGTTCCGACGAGCCTCTAGGCCATGCCCCGACGTCCGCAAAACTCCTCGGCCACTTCAATCTTACCGCTGAAAAACCACTCCGAGCTTTGGAGCGAGGAAGAAGCGATCAGCCCCGCCCGGACCGATCCAATACCCGTCCACACCCAGTTCGAGGCTAGACTTCGAATGAAACGGGAACCCTAGCCCAAGTCCCAGGTTCAAACCAAAATCATTAGCCCCTGGATCACCCCAGTGATACCCAAACCCTCCCTGCGCAAACCATTGCCAGGTCGTGTTCGCAGGATAGGCCCTGGCGTTTAACAGGAGATCCGTGTAAGAGAAGTCACCGGATCCATCTCCGTGAAAGTGGTGATGCTCAACAAGGGTTCGGACCGAAACACCATTGGTGATCATGTATTCCAGGCCGCCTCCAACGCCCGAACCCGGATTGTGATCCTCAGCAAACGAACCCGCCGGGAAAGCAAAGCCAAGGTAGAAACTGTGCTGCAATCCTCTCCGTGCTCGTTCAGCGGGTGCTGGTTGAAAGGTGACCCGGTAGTCGATTCCGCTGCCCACAGGGTTTACAGCCCCTGGCCGACGCGGCGTCAAAGCTCCTTGAATCCGCACCAGGGCTTCTCCAGCCTCCGCATCTTGGGGAACGACCACCTCTGCATAACCTAGAAAGCGCTCGCCGGGCCGGAGGAATCGTGGCCGGTCTGGATCAAGCCGGACCCTCCAGCCCTCCGGCATTCCCTCTGTGGACACGAAGACATCGAGATCCGCATCTATGCTGAAGTGATTCACTGCCTCGAACCGCAGAGCGGATGACCCGAAGGTTATCGAGGCGGGTTGGAAGTTTCGGATGGCGATGTTGTTGGAAAACACAGGGTGAGTGCTCACCGGCAAATCATCTGGATGCTTGATCACCACCCCAACGCACCAATGGTACTCACCCCAAATATTCGGCGTTGTTGGTACGGACCAGGAAGCACTGAACTCGGCTGAACCGTTTGCAGGGAGCGAGATCGTGCCCTCATCTATCTTCACAGCCTTGGGCGATGGGAGTTCCAAAGTGATACGGGGATCGGTATACCAGATCTGAACGGTCACGTTGTTCACCGGCACTTGCCGAAGGTTGTGGACTCGCGCAGTGATAGTTGCTTCCTGGCCACGAATCGGCACGGCGGGATCGCTACGTATGTCCGGGCTGGCCCAGAAAACCCGGTCCCATCCTGAGGGACTTAAGCTTGCCGACGGCACTTCCCCGGTGTCACCCTCATAATCCCTGATCAAGCTGTTGCCTTTTTGCGTGTGGTGTATGAGGGCTAGTGCAGCCGGGATGTTTTCCTCGATCGTCGGTTTCACCTCGGCACCAGGGAGTTCAAATCCTCGGCAACTGCCTCCACCCTCCTTGGGCCGTAACTCAACCGTGAAGGCCGGAATGTTCAACTCGTGGTAAACCCAATCGGTAAGCTCCCCACTTGCTGCATAATGCCCAGGGCCACAGCGACCGCTTGGGAGCCGGTCGGTTTGGAACAAACAGTCTTTATACGTCTCTCCGTGGACGGCACTAATGCGTTCTCTTAGTTGGTCGCTTAAGTCTTTCAACATCAATTCGGCTGATGGGGGCGGTTCAGCGGCGGTAAAATTCAGAGTATATGACCAGGGCCGCAAAACGGCTTGACTATAGCTGTGATAGGATACCAGGGCACGGACGTTCGGGCGTGACCGTAAGAAATCCCTCATAGCTCGGGTTTCGGGTTCGGAGAAAGGTGCCGGTCCTTTATAGGTCTTCTCATTTGTATTCCCGCTGGAACCGCTGACGCCCCACTTGTATCCGTAGTTCCGGTTGAGGTCTACCCCGAAGGTTCCATCTCCATTGTCCCTTCGGTTCTTTCGCCAACACGAATTGGTGGGCAGTGAGAATTCATGGCCATCGGGGTTCAACATAGGGATCACCCAAACCACTTTGTTGTCCACCAATTCACGGATCGATGGGTCGTTCGCATAGTTGTCCAGTAAGTGGTTGGCAATCCCGAGCGGGACCTCAACCGAGATCCACTCGTTCGCGTGGTGTGCTCCTACGAACACCACCTCGGGCTCGTGTTCTTCCTCAGAAACGTTGTCGCTGATTTTCAGTGCCCATATTTGGCGATTGTTAACTTCATCAACGATTTCCCATCCGTGTCCAATACTGATGAGTTGGGCAAGCGTGGGGTGTGCCATCGCCAGCCCATGGAGTTCATCCTGCATCGTGGAATAAAAGTGATATTGGGCCAAAACCTGTTGTCCCGGTCCCACTGATGTCAGGAGAACGCCGGTACAAATGAGGGTCCGTATTCGGAGTCTCATCAAAGACGCCATCACGGCCTCCCTGTCTTTTTGATCCCCTCTGGCCGAGGTTGATCAAATTCGTCGAAGGGAGGGGAGATGACGGTTATCTCGAGCCCGTGCTGGGAGAGGGCATCGATTTGGTAATCAAAAGCTTGGCCGAGAAAGGTCCCATCGCGGGCTTCAAAGATGTACACACCTTCCGAAATGATCAGGGCAACCGCCTGATCGTCGGACGCGTTGATCTCGATGAACCGGGGGAGGAGTTCCCCATCCTCGATTTTTCGCGCTTGGATCCCCTCTCTTTGTACCAGATTCAACTGCCTAAGCGTGACCCGGAAGACGGCAAAGGAATCCTCACGCTGGACTAACTGGCCACCGACCTCTCGAAGCCTTGCGATGAGACTGTCTGTCGGAGGTTCGACGCGCACATACTGCTGGAAGAATCCCTCCTGATTGACCATCCGTGGATTGAGTCCTTCCTGCCGGAGGCTCAGAACGGACTGCTGATCTACGATCAGGAAGAGGCGGGAATGTTCAAGGCGGACCACCTGGGCTTGGAGCCGTCCTGTAATTTGTTCCAACTGGAGATAGTCTCCCTCAAAGGCGATCTCCACGAGGAGCCGCCCTTCGGGCACCGGCGGTCGCACTCCGGCCTGAACCTGCCCATCTGCGGTTCGGGCGCAAAAGAGGTGAAGTAGGATCAAGCAGAGCAGGCACCTGAGCTCAAGACTCTGGGTCCAAAGGGAACCAGCAACCGGTTTAGATTGTTGCTCCATGGTCGTCTCCGGCGTTGAAATCCCCCAAGGGGGGCGATTGAGCCCGATCTCTCCCAAGTCCATCTCATCCCGACGACGAAACCCACATTTCCACGATCACCGGACAGTGATCCGAAATCCGGTCCCAGGATTCTTTGTCCGCCTGCCTGAACGTCATATGTCGGAAAGAGCTCAGATCCACGTGCTCAATCCCTCGGCGGTCAAAAACGATGTGGTCAATGAAGGACGTATATTGGTTGTCTCGACAGCTGATGGGCTTTTCATCAGTCACCGAGGTCAGGTCAGAGTTCGCGGGGGCGGCGTCATCCAGGTTGGTCCAGAAGATGCCGTTCGGGTGGTTCAGGCGCCGGTTGAATTCGCCCAGGAATATCGGCGGATCCGGAGCGGATGCCGCAGAATCCACCCAGTCCTCCAGCAGGGGGGGTTGTTGGAAGAGCTTGTTACATGATGATCCGCTGTTCTGGTTGTCAAAACAACCACTCTTGAGGTGCACGCTCAAGAGTTGGTACTGGTGCCCATTGTGGGAAAGATCAATCCTGGCCCCATATCGGAGGGACCCGGCACTCACATCGAGTTCGGTCAGGTCTGGCCGCTCTGTGACTTCGAGACCCTTCTTATAGGAGAAGCCGGTATTCTGGCCTCCGTTTAGGCCACCCGGTTGGGGCCTCTGGGAGACATGGACATCGTACACGTCTGGATCTACGACGCGGAGAAGGGGCTCCTCCCCATCGACCTCCTGGACCGCGAGGATGTCCGGATCAATCGACCGGACATAGCAGCGGATCCTCATATAGTCGACCGAATACCGCTTCACCGATGGCTGACTTCCGCCATAGGTGGATTGCCCGTCTTCGGCGTGGAGGTTTCCAAGGTTCCACGTCGCGAGTCTTAGTCGCCCGCTTGGGTGGGGATCGGAAGACCCTTTCTCGGGACACCACGCCAGTTCCGGAGCCGGCACGGGATCTGGTGCAGTAGGATTGATCGGGCCTGCAATATAGGTGGGAGTGATCCAGCCCACTGCTTCGTATCCCGTCACCTTTTCGCCCTGGATCTGTAGCCATCCAGAGCCGGGATCCTTCGACAAGATGACCGCCGTGGATCCGCTCGCAAATCGAAAAGGAACTTGATGGTCGTTGGGGCCGGGATGGGCTGGAATGTCGATGTCCCGCTCAACAAGCTGCACGCTGTCCGCAACTTCGTACGTTTGAGCCAGGCCGGGCTGGGAGCCGATGAGGATTGCGATCGTCGTACACCAAAAAGTGCGGATAAGCACCGTAGGTACGGTTTTGGGCGGGGCCCTTCGTCGGGAGAACATGATACCCCTCCATTCAGGTCCATTCAGGCACCGAAGGCCTACCGTCACGCATCTCAGCGTGCCGGCTGGGGGGGCTGGTCCTTCTGTTTTGGATATGAAGGGAGTTTAACGGCGTTAAGCTAGGGCGGCAAGCAGTTTATCAGCAGGTCAGAGTAAATCCTTCGGTTCAACCGCCAGAGAAGCTGCCAGTTTCTCAATTACCCTCAGTGTGGGATTCCTCTCCCCTCGCTCCACACCACCGATGTAGGTCCGGTGAAGGCCGGCTCTGTATCTCTGCATCGTGGACTCCTCTCTCCTAAGAGATCAGGTGTCCACTGTTTGGGGGCAACTCCACGTTCTTTCTCTGACGTAGACAGACAGAGCAAAGCATTGCCTGCCTGCCTCTGAACCGCGAATCCCCCCGATTGAATACGCCGAACATGTACACTTACATGTAGACCCCTCACCGCGTTGAGCGACGAGGGGTCCGTGTAACCAACCGCATCACAAGATGTTAGAGGAGTGGAGCCAGCCGGGCTCGAACCGGCGACCTCTGGCTTGCAAAGCCAGCGCTCTCCCAACTGAGCTATGGCCCCTCAGCCATTAAAGGTAGCCGCGAAAGCAATGCGTTGGTAGCGCGGCATGCTGAGTGGGGCGTTTATTCCCCCACCTCATTACCTTACGGTTTCGGGCCGATCGATCTGCAGTCCATCCGGAAGGTGCGACGTAGCGATGATCCATAGAGTCGGAATTCTGAGCATCTTATCCCTCTCCCCTGCCCTCCTCGCGCCCTCCAGCGCGGGTCCGCCGGGGGACACCTACCCCAGACAGCCGGGCATCGACGCCGAGCACTACCGTTTCCATCTCACGCTACGAGACGACACCGACCGGATCGAAGGGGAGACCGTGGTGGACTTCCGGTTTCGGCAGCCGGGCGTCACGGAGTTGTGGCTGGACCTGGCTTCGGTTTCCTCCGGGACCAACGGAACGGGGATGACGGTTTCGGAGGTGAGCGCCGGGGGCCTCCCTGTGGAGTGGACCCACCAGGGCGATCGGATCCGAATTACCCTGCATGACGGTCCGAAAACAGGAGAGTTGGTCAGCTTCACGGTCACCTACGGGGGCGTACCGGCCACCGGGCTGAACATTGGTCCCAACAAGTACGGCGAGCGCACCTTTTTCAGCGTGAACTGGCCCAACCGAGCCCGCCAGTGGCTCCCAATGATCGACCACCCCTACGACAAAGCCACTAGCGAGTTCCTCGTCACGGCACCAAACCACTATCAGGTCGTGGCCAACGGGCTCCTTCAAGAGGAGACGGAGCTTCCGAACGGGATGCGGCTGACCCACTGGAAACAGTCTGTCCCGATTCCGTCCTGGTTGAACGCACTGGGCGTGGCCCGGTTCGCGTCCCGGCACTTTGGATCCGTGAACGGGATCCCTCTTCAGACCTGGGTCTTCCACCAAGACCGGGCGGAGGGGATAGCCACCTTCGAGGTCCCGGTCAAGGAGGCCATGGCCTTTTTCTCCGAGGCCATCGGGCCGTACCCCTACGAGAAGCTGGCCAACGTGGAGGCCGCCGGAATGGGCGGAGGGATGGAGCATGCAAGCGTGATCTTCTACGGTGCGAGGTCCGTAGCCATGGAGCCTGCCACTGGATTGGTGACCCACGAAATCGCCCACCAGTGGTTCGGGAATTCAGTTACAGAAAGCGATTGGGACGACGTTTGGCTGAGCGAAGGTTTCGCCACCTACCTGACCCTCCTTTCAACCGAACACTACCGCGGGCGGGACGCATTTGTTGCTGGGCTGAAAAGAAGCCGAGAGCAGGTCTGGAGCATGGAGGCCAGAGACCCAACGGAGACGGTGGTCCATGACAACCTCTCGGACATGAGCGAGGTGCTCAGCGGTCTCCAGTACCAGAAGGGAGCCTGGATCCTGCACATGCTCAGGTGGAAGATCGGGACCGACAACTTCTGGGATGGCCTCCGCGAATACTACCGGCGCTACCGAGACAGCACCGCGAGCACAGCGGATCTGATAAGGGTGATGGAAGAGGTCTCCGGCCAGGAGTTGAATTGGTTCTTCGACCAGTGGCTACACAGGACCCCGTCCCCGTCGGTGGAGGGTAGCTGGGTCTATGATGGGGCATCCAGGCAATTGAAGATCGAGTTGGCCCAAACCCAACGGGGAGACCCGTACACCCTGGCCCTGGAAGTTGGAATTACCGCATCCGGCGAGGGGTCGGCCCGGACAGAGGTCATCGAGATGACCGAGAAAAGCCAGAGCTTCCAAATCCCGATGGAGACAGCCCCGGCCGACGTAGAGCTCGATCCCCATACCTGGGCTCTGGTCCGAAGCACTTTGAGGAGAGGCAGTTCTTACCGATGAGACGATTCTTCCGTCCCGACCGAGCCTTTCGTCCCGCTCGATCCACCTGCCCTGACCGCACCTTTCCCAAACCCCGGTGGGGTCTTGACACCCTGGTCTCGGTCGCTCTTCTAGTCTTCCCGGCCTCCCAACCGCTCGCAGCACAGGGTATCGGCCTGAGAGAGGTTCTCGCCGATCCTGCCGTGTCGGCCGGACTCCAGCACATCGACGCGAGCCGACAAGGAACGGCTGAGTTCCTTCAGGCGATCGGGGGCATCATCTCCCCCTCTGGCGAAGAGCACGAACGGGCCGCCGCGGTAGCCGAGCGCATGCTGGCGATCGGACTCAGCGAAGTTCGAGTCACCTCCAGCCCCAACGCAATCGGAATCATCCCTGGACGAACAGACCGGGCCCTGGTCTTTGTCTCAACCCTCGACGACCTGGCCACGGTCGCCGAAAATCAGCGGGCGGCAGGAACCCCACCCCGGATTGAAGGGGCTCGGGTCATCGGCCCAGGAACCAAGACATCCCTGACCTCAGCCGCCCTTCTGGCAGCCGCTGAGGCCTACCTGAGAACCGGCCTACGTCCGGAGTTGACGCTGGTTTTTGCTGCGGTGGCTCAGGAGGAGACGGGCCTGGTGGGGATGAAGCACTTGTATGAGGAATACCGAGACCGAGCCGACGGTTTTGTAGACGTGCTCGGTGACGGGCATTCCATCTCGTACGGCGCTCTGGGAATCCACTGGTGGAGGGTGTCGGCCTCGGGCCCTGGAGGCCACACCCTGGGTGGCGGCCTACCCAATGTGAACCAGGGGATTGGGCGGGCGGTTGACCGGATTCTCTCCCTCCCGGAGGCCGGACTCTCTGACGCGTCCCGGACCCGCGTGAACATTTCCATCCTGGAGAGCGGCCGAGTCTTCAACCACAAGCCGGAGTCGGGGTGGTTCTCCCTTGACATTCGATCCATGGATGGTGACGTCATCTCTTCCATCGAGGGAGATGTCCGGAGGATCCTGGCCCGGGTCACGGAAGAGACAGGGATTCAGCTCGAAATGGAGCCCTTCCAGCTCACACCGGGCGGCCAAATCCCGGGAGCCGAGGACTCGAAGCTGGTGAAGGCGGCCACAGAGATCTCTCGGGACCTTGGATACGAGCCCTCCCTCTCCAACTCCGGCTCGTCAAACATGAACATCGCCGTCGGGAGCGGGACCCTGGCCATCGGTCTAGGAGGATCTCGCGGTGGCGCCCGGGGCCAACCGGAAGAGTGGGCCGACATCGACGGCATGATGCGGACGACGAAACAGATCTTTCTCCTCGCCGTCCTGGTCGGGTCCTGAGTGGGTGAAGTTGTCTCAAGCGTAAGGAGAACCAGCCATGCTTCGACGCGTCGCCGCGAAAGCACTTGTCCTTTCGACTTTCTTTGCCTTTTCCCTTTCAGGCTGCGCAGCCAACGGGTCTCCCCAAACCGGCCCGGGGTGGCCTGGTGAGGAATGGCCCACCGCCACCTCTTCGGAGGTGGGAATCGATCCCGAGGCCATCGAAGCCCTCGTGGCCGACATCGAGGCCGGCACCTACGGGCTCATCGATCACTTCACCCTTGTCCGCCACGGCCGAATGGTGGCCGATTACCACTTCGAGCAGGACTACGAAACCATCGCAGCCGCCTACGACACCACCAACCACCAGTACAACTACGACCACCCCGACTGGCACCCGTACTATCGAGACACCGACCTCCACACGCTGCAGTCGGTGACAAAGAGCATCACCTCGGCGGCCCTGGGCATCGCTGTGGATAGGGGAACCATCCCAAGCGTTGAGGTGCCGGCGTTGTCTTTTTTCGAAGACTACGATCCGGACCTATCCGATCCCTGGAAGGCGGACATGGTCCTGGAAGACCTGCTTACGATGAGGAGCGGTATCGAGTGGGCTGAGGACACCCCGTACACCGATCCGAACAACAGCTGCATCCTCATGGAAGCAAGTGACGAATGGGTCCCCTTCGTCCTGGGCCATCCCATGGACGCCGATCCCGGCACCGTCTGGGAGTACAACAGCGGCGCGTCGGTTCTCCTGGGGAAGATTGTCCAGGTCGCTACCGGACAGCGCATCGATGATTGGGCCCGGGAGAACCTCTTCCAACCCATCGGAATTGATGAATTCTACTGGAAGATCACCCCCGCCGGCGAGGTGGATACGGAAGGTGGACTCTATCTTTCGGCACACGACCTGGCGCGGATCGGGTACCTATTCCTGAGAGGTGGCATGTGGGAAGGGGAGCGGATCCTGTCCGAGGAATGGATCGCCACCTCAACCGCCCCGGTTGTACTCGATATCAACCCAGACAACAGCGGTTCCGACCCGGGTTACGGATACCAATGGTGGGTTCCGGATCACGACGGAGAGAGAACCCTGATCTTTGCTGGCAACGGTTACGGAGGGCAGTTCTTGCTGGTGGCCCCCGACTGGGACATCGTGGCGGTCTTCAACGGGTGGAACATCCATGGGGGCGCCAGGGCTTCTACCTGGCGAGCTCTCCAGAGCAGGATCCTCCCGGCGATCCAGACCGGGTAACCGAGCTCTCCAGGAAAACCCTCTTATGATTCACAACGCTTTGATTCAGAGGATATGAACGGCAACTCACTCCTCTTCATCCCGGACATCAGCGGGTTCACGGAATTTGTGAAGGACACGGAGATCTCGCACAGCCGCCATGTGATTTCCGAGCTTTTGGAAGTGATCATGGCGTCCGACGAGCTGGGAATGTCGGTGTCCGAACTCGAAGGCGACGCTGTGGTCTTCTTCCTCCAGGGAAAAACCCCTTCCCTGCCTGAGGTCGTGGCCCAGGTCCGGAGGACCTTCCATGCTTTCCACTCCCACCTGAAGCGTTATGAGCAGGACCGCATTTGCCCGTGCGGTGCCTGTCGAACCGCTCACGAGCTCACCCTGAAGGTCGTCGCACATAGTGGTCCCATTGACACGATCGTCGTCAGGGAGTTCGAGAAGCCCTACGGGCCTGATGTGATCCTCGCCCACAGGCTCCTGAAAAACGACGTGGCCACGCGGGAGTACGCCCTGGTTACCAACGGCTTGGTGCAATCTGGAGGGGACCTCCCGGACTGGGTGGACCTGGTACCTGGCTCCAGCTCCTATGAGAGCATTGGCGAGGTCTCGTACCATCACATACCCCTCGGTCCACTGAGAGAATCGGTACCGGATCCCCCAGCCCCGGTCCGGCCCGGCAGGTCGTCCCGTCCCCTTACCAGGGAAACGGTCGTACCGCTTCCCCTGGAGGAGACCTTCGAGTTGGTCTCGAACTTCGAACACCGGCTGTCCTGGACCCCGGGGGTGGATGAGCTCGTCTACGACCGGGACCGGGTCAATCGAATTGGTACCCGACATCAATGCGTCATCGACGGGAACCTCCTCGATTTCGAGACGGTTTCCGGGGATTTCGGAGCGGACCGGCTCGTATACGGGGAACGGATCCTCGGGGAAACACCGGTGGATGAGCCCACGCTCTATTACATCCTTGAAGAAGCGGACGGGGGAACCAGAGTGTGCGCCGAAGTCCACTATCGATCGAAACCATTTCCTCGCTCCATCCTAGGCCCTCTTTTTCGCCTGGCCTTCGGGAAGCAGCTCACCAAAACCCTCGGGGCCCTTCAGTCAGCCGGAAAAAACTTGAACGGGAAATAACCGAACGATGCCGAAACAAAAAAACTCCGCCGGAACAACCCCATCCCGGTCCCGCATGATCGTCCTTCTGGCGTTGGGGATCGTCTCGGAATCCCCCGGTCCCATCCATTCCCAGGAGCACCCCGAAGAACAGATGTCAGAGCTGAGCGCGGGTCTCATCGCCGACATGGAGGAGGTCTTCGCGGAAACCCGAGGGATGATCAATCACACCATGACGGTCCGGGGCCACGCACTGGAGATCATGGCGGAAGAGGGCGGGGATCCAACGGTAGTGGAAGCCTCTGCCATCCTCCACGACATCGGAATCCCGAAGGCGAGAAAGGTCCACGGATCCAGCGCCGGTCCCCATCAGGAAACGGAAGGCCCGCCCATCGCCCGGGCGATCCTGACAGAACACGGCGTCTCACAGGAGCGGGTTGACCACATTTGCGGGATCGTAGCGAACCATCACACGGCCCACGATCCGGAGATCGTCGAGACCATCGAGTTCAAGATCCTTTGGGACGCCGACTGGCTGGTGAACTTCCCCGGCCGTCACCGCGACAAAACCATGGCCGAGAAGGAAGCGGCCATAAGCGAGATCTTCAGGACCAAAAAGGGAGAGCGACTCGCGCGGCAAATGTTCCTTGAGTGAGTCCGGCGGATCTCAGAGGAAAACAGTCGCTGAGTACTGTAGGTGGTAGAGCAGGACCAGAAAGTAGCTGAAAAAGGCAAAAAAGAGGGATATGACGGCCAGGGAGTTGCTGCGGTAACGCCACAAAAAGAGTGTCCCGAGCGATACCAGCGTGAGCTTCACCAGCATGAACATGAGGGCGCTGGAGTGAACCAGATCACTCATCATGATGTTCTTCTCGCCGGCGCCGAAGTGCTCCACCCAGATCAGAGTGAATACCGCATCCAGCAGGTTTAAGAGCAGGATCCACTTGGCGATACCATACAGCCACCGGAAGTGCCTGTCGGTTCCAACAACAAGCCCCCAATGCCGAACCAGGGTATCGGTTTTGTGATCCATCGGCCTTCCTTATGGGTGGAATCTGCCCCTTTTTGTGTGCAGAGATCATGCCCATGGGGACATGCGAATTAGATAACCTACTTGATGTTTTTCGTGCTCCGGGCGGCGTAGTAAGCAAGGAGGCTTTTCCCGCTCGTCAGTTTGAACGATGAGCCCGTCTCCGACCGCATCGAAACGATGATCCGCGGGTCCTCACCGGCCACTACTTTCGGCGGCGATCTTCTCAGCGAGGTCCGGTTCCCCGGTTTTCAGTTCACCGATGGTCTCGAGGAGGAGGTTTCGGGTGTAGCCTGGGTTGTGGACGCCGAGGCTTCCGTCCTTTTCCACCAACCAATAGTTGTGGGAAGCCCTTGCCTGGAGGGCGGAGAGCGAGGGATCCGCAGGGAAACGCGGGACGGTCCGGGACGGGTCCTCTGGGTCGGGTCGCTGGGGAAGCATGGCTCCCAGCTCGTCAAGAAGCTCCTGAAGCTGTGCCTGGCTGTCGGCCAGGATCTCTCCGGTCATGATCTTGTGGCAAGAGAGGCACGAGCCGGCGTTAAAGGCCCGGGGAAGGTCCCCTTTTGTCTTCACCCTGAAAGTGTGGCCACCCACCAGGCTCGGGTCGGTCCCGTCACCAGCCGGAGCCATGTGGCAGGTGATGCACCCGTTTTCCATCTGGGAGTGAGCTGAAGCCGAGGTGGTCTGGGCTCGTCCTCCGGTCCCCTCGAAGATCCCCCACTGGGAACACCAGGAGAGAGAGTTCGGCCGGTTCGTGACCAGCTCGTCATGGCAGCCACGGCAGGCGTCCCTGGCGGCTCCGGCCCGAATCGGCCCAACCCGTCTCCGCCCCTCACCCTCCGCGTGGCAGGCCATGCACGTCAGACCGGTGGCTTCAGGATAGGGAGCAGCCGATTCCAGTCCCGCAAGGATCTCGTGCTGGTACCCTTGGGCCGTGTGACACCGGGCGCACCCAGCAGTGTTCATCCGCTCCCGCTCCTCTGGCGTGTCCATTGAGCGAGCATGGGGAGAGGCCTGCCACTGCTGGCGGATGCTGACCTGGGCTTGAACAGAAGGCCCCCTCAAACCGGCAAGGAGGAAAACTAGAAAGAGAGCGAATCCCGCCCGTAAGGCCACCGTCGTCCTGGTCATGGCCAACTCCAATCGTCTGGTCCGCTGTCAACGCCGTCTGGTCCTGAGAATTAACCGCCGACCTCAGCAACCGCCACTCCAGGCGGTGTCCCCCCCGCGGTCCGCCCGCCCGGCTTTCCAGACACTGGCCGTTTCAGGCCCAGGGATGCATTCTTTCGCCGTCCGGGCATCGAGACCATTTCCGGGGGGGCAAAGCTGTTCCTGCCACCCTGTCCACCGGTGGGCCACAGAATGAGAGTGGAACCGTGAGCCGTGAACCTGACCGACCTCTCGATGGTGTCCGAGTGATCGGCCTCGAGCAGTACATGGCCGGCCCGTACTGCACAATGCTTCTGGCCGACGCTGGAGCTGAGGTTATCAAGATCGAGCGCCCAGGGACCGGGGATCCCAGGCGTGGAATTCCACCTTTTGCGGAAAAGGGAGGGACTAAGAAGGCCGGCGGGTTCATGGGTTATAACCGAAACAAGAAAAGCTTGGCCCTGAATGTTCGAGAGGAAGCCGGCAAGGAGGTCTTGAACAGACTCGTCGGGGTGTCGGACGTGGTTGTTGAAAACCTCCGGCCGGGAGCCATGGAAAAGGTCGGGATCGGATATGCCGGGATGAAGGCCGTCAATCCTCGGATCATTTACGCCATGATCTCAGGGTTCGGCCGGATGCCGGGCCTGGAGAGCGAGTATGCCAAGCGGCCAGCCTTCGACATCGTGGCCGAGGCCATGAGCGGGGTCATGGACCTCATCGGATTCGAAGACCGCCCCCCCACCTTCACGCTCTACGGCCTGGCAGACGTGTACTCCGGCATGGTCGGAGCTTTTGGCATCATGCAGGCGCTGTTCATGCGGGAAAGAACCGGAAAGGGTCAACTCGTGGACGTGTCCCTTCTGGACAACATGCTTGCTCTCAACGAGCGAATGGTGGCTCTCTACTCGGTAGGTGGGACCGCTCCCAAGAGGGGAAAGCTGGAACACCTATGGCCCCGGGGCGCCTTCAAATGCTCCGACGGATACGTGGCCCTGAATGTACCGGACGACGGAATCTGGGCCAGGCTCGCCACTACCATCGGGCGGCCCGACCTGGTGGCAGATCCCCGGAGTGCAAAGGGACCCGCTCGAGCCTCCAACGCCGAGCTCCTCCAGCCCATCTTGGAAGGTTGGATGGCCGACAAGACGCGGAAAGAGGTTGTGGACAGCTTCAACGCGGCTGGGATGCCGACCGGTCCGGTCTATACGGCGGATGACGTTTTTGCGGACGATCACTTCAGGGTACGGGGGATGCTGGCTGAAGTGGACGATCCCGAGGTGGGGCCGTTCACCTTCGCCCGGAGCGTCCCGCATCTATCGGACGCGCCGGAGATCCCCCTCGAAGCCGCTCCTTCCCTAGGCGCCCACACCAGGGAAGTCCTGGAGGATCTTTTGGGTTACGGCGGTGGGGATGTGGACCGTCTGGCGGCAGAGGGCATCGTAGGGCTCCCAGCCGAGCCTTCAACTTAGGGAACTAGGTGGCTACGCTGAGGACGATTTCCATCTATGTGAAAATAGTTTCGAAAAGAAAAATTCTTGACAGGAACCCACCTTAGGCGCTATGAAAAAAACTCGATCGGCTGGCGGGGGGGGTCGGCCGGCAGTTCGGGGTAGCCGGTCGCGCTCCCCCTCCGATTTTACGGCGGATTCTCAGCGGTTAATGCGGATCAAAAAAACTCGAGGTCCACTTCTTTGCGCTGCCGACGAGGAGCCTATCCATGTACACTTCGGATCGTTCGGTCTTGCACCACAAAGATCAGATCGCTCTAAATGCGCCTCCACAGAAGGTCTGGGACACGATCAAGGGGTTCGACAGCATTCACACTTGGCATCCGGCGGCCGAAAGCACGGAACTCCTGGTTGGCGAGAACGGCAAGCCGCTGGCTGTTCGCGAGTTTCAGACCGTCGATGGCGGCTTTGTGATCAGCGAGCTATTGGAGTATGACGAGACCGCAATGTGGTTCAAATACCGCATTATCAAATCCAGCATTCCGATCCGAGGGTATGTGGGTGAGATGCAGGTCGTGCCAGCCGACGGTGGGGGTTCGGTGGTGCTGTGGTCGGCCCAGTTCCAGCGACCTGACGAGGTCCCCAAGCCGGGCGAAGACGATCAAGCCATGCAGAATATGGTGCAGGAGGTTTTCAAAGCAGGTTTGGGAAACCTGCCGGCTGTGACGAGCGAACGATGACGAGCTTTCCTTCCAATAACGCGGTTTGGCGCCGCTCGTCTTGAGATTTGCCAGACGAACTCAGAGACGCCTGATTCTCCCGGTGACCTCCACAACTACCCCGAACCCGTCCACAGTCCGCGGCAGGGCTTTTCCCGCATCCATCTCGGTCACGTAAACCTTCAGGCAGGGTTTCCCGCCTCTCTCCCCGATGGCCGTCCCGGTCACCCCCGGTCGACCCATGACCCGGGCCGTGAGCTTCCGCTGCGCAGCTTCGAGTTTCGGGTCCAAGTTCACCCTCCGTCCACATGGACGCCGAACCGGTCCAGGACCAGGTCGATAGGGTTGGCGATGGTGTTGGTGGAGCTTCCAGCGAAGAGGAGACCGACGGGACGCCGGTCCCCCGCCAGGAGGCCCTTGGTGACGATAAGGGACCCTGAGTCGCCACCAGTGCTGAAACTGCCGTCGGTAATGATGATCTGGCCCTCGAACCGAGCCGAGCCCGTGCGGTAGTCAACGTCGATTATGGCGTTGATCCCCGTGACCCGCCCGACCGTATGACCCGTGGTCCTCCCATACTTCTGGACCTTCATCCCAAGCGTGGCTTCCATGGTCCGGGAACGAGGCCTCCCGTAACCGTCCTCCGGAGTCCTGGTACCGAGGTTCTCCGCAGTGGTCAGAGCCAGGGCTGCGTCGAGGCGGTTGAGGGGGCAGGTGATCCCTCCGCAGAACTGGATCGGTTCGAAGTCGTAGAGGGTCGCCAGGACGTCGTCTGGGTTTCGGCCCCCGTCAGTGACCCCCGGTTGGAGCAGGTTGTCGCCAGCTTTCGCAAGATTGTTGTTGGCAAAAACATGGTTGTTGCTCAACGCGAAAATCTGGCTCCCGTCGGTTACGCGGGCACCTATTGTCCCGGCCGTGATGTCCGGGTGACCCGTGCTTACACCGATAGGGACGGGCCTCGGAAACGAGGCTTTTGGATCAATGTCCCGGGCGCCGAAACCCCTCCCGGTCGGTATGGCAGGGAAGTCCAACGGAGGATCGGCGAAGCTCACGAACCGATTGGTCAACTCGACATTCACCGGCACGCCGGCCACGGACTGGGGAAGGGCCGCCGTACCCAGGGCTGTGACGTACACCTTCACGACCGCCTGGCCACCCGGGCCTCTGCCCACCGCCGTCCCCACCACGCCCGGCCGGTCGATCCAATCCTGAGTGATCTGGGCCTGGGCGGCCATGGCCGCTTCCAAGGAAAGCTGGGACGGACCCCTGTCCAGGACCGAGCCCCCCTGCATGAAGAGGTCGGCCGAAAGAGCCAGCACTGGAGCCAGCCGGGACAGGATGCTTCGTTTCTTCGCCACCAGATCCTTCAAGAACGGGATGCTACTCCAGAATAAGGGCATCCACCCTCATCCACCTACTGTTGATTGGACGGACGGGTTCCCCCAGGTGTTGCAAGCACGGCATACCGACTGTGTAAAAAACCCGACTCACCCCCATTCAGGGCCACCCGGTACCACTCCCCTGCCCCTCCCAAGACACGGAAGCTTGTGTCGGTGCCCAACTCGCCGAGGATGCTCCCTCGGGTCGAGGGTCCCCTCCTCAGCCGAACGCCCTCCTCGCTCACCCTCCCGTCCGTCCCCAAACCACCCAGATCAACCGCAACGTCCGGGGCGTCAGGCGGAATCGGGAGGATGAGGTTCCACGGATCCACCGCACCTCGCCGGTAGGCACCGAAGTGAAGATGTGGCGGGGTCGTGCGGGCATTTCCGGTGTTCCCAACCAGCCCTACAGTGTCCCCGGCTTCCAGCTGCTGGCCATCCTCGACCAAAGCTTGATCGAGGTGGGCGTAGTAGATGGCGTGGCGGCCGCCGGCTTCTCTCTGCCAGACCACCCGGCCCCCTATTTCCGTCGTATCCACAGACGTCACCCGGCCATCCGCAGCAGCCAACACCGGGGTCCCCCGTGGCATGAAGATGTCCACGCCATGATGCTCCCTGCGGCCTCCGTCCCTCGAATCCCCAAAGACGCTACCTATGTCGATCTCTCCGGCGCCGGCAACCGGGAACCGCCATGGAGCCCCGACGCGCACGCTAATCCGGTACCGGCCGCCCTCTCCGACCCTGGGTTGGAGCCGAACCACGTACTCACCGGTTTCGTCCGGATCGAAACTCCATTTCCCTTCGGAGAGTTCCTCGCCTTTCACAAAAGCGGGCCGACGGGTTCCGTCGGACCCCTCCGCCAGGACGTTTTCTGGAGCAGCGCGGAAAAGATCCACAAAAAGGGGCGCCGCCTGTTCTCGGCCCGGCTGTACGTCCAGATGAAGCCTTTGGCCTCGAGGGACTCGAACCCTTAAACCCAGTGCTTGAGAAGCATCTTCCGGGAAAAGGCCGACCTCTCGGTAAGCCAACCCCGGGGCAAGGGGTTCGTCGATGGCCTGCAACCCGGCCGCCTTCCAGTCCCTGGCGAATTCGGCACCGTCGGCGATGCCTCGAGGTAGCGAGAGAAGATGGGCCTCGTAGGGAGTTGGAGTACGGAAAAACTCTGGCTGGCGGGCCGAATCCACATCCACTCGCCAAGCCGCAACCGGAGCGATGGCCCACGCGCCAACAACAGCCAGACCAATGACCCGGGCTCGGCTGGTCTTCCTCCGAACCTTCTGATCATCGGCCAGAGCCTTTCTGAGTCGTTCGTACCGGAGCTTCGCTTCGGTCTGGCGATCCATATCTATTCTGACGAGAGGGCTGCGCCGGAGGTTTCGACCTCAGTGTTCGGCCTTCTGCCTACGCATGCGAAAAGCCTTGGGGGCCAACCGCTCCGGCCCCCAAGGCTCCTAAGCTCGAGGAACGAAAGGCCTCGGGTCAGCGACCCAGGCCTTTTGGTGGGTTCCACCTTTCTCGGACACGGCCGTGACCATGACCCGGGGAGGCCCACCCCCGCCGGATCTCACCATCCACTCGACCGTCACCGGGAGGGACCGGTTCCCTTGGAGATGGCCGATATCCACCGTCTCGTCCCCGAATACCACCTCACCCGGACGAACCGTGATGCTCACCTTCACGGGTTTGGCGGTGCGGTTGAAGATGGCCTGGTCGGTGACGTTCGTCGGGAGGTACCCCTGGTTCTGGACCTTCGCGGTGACTTTGTAGATTCCTGCTTCCACCCGCTCTGCCGTGACGTCCGTGACCCGTACGAGCGGGGACATGGAAGCCATCCAGTTGTTCCAGGCCGTGTGCTCATCCAGGAACTCTTCGAACACCGGACCGGGCGTGGTCATGACATTGGTATAGCTACCACGGTCGGGGTCGTAGACCTTCGACACCCATCCACCGATCTCTACCGGGCCTAGTTGCGGATGATCGAAGGGCTTCCAGTCCACGAAGATCTTCCCGTCCAGCTCCTCGTCGTTCCAACGGAGACGCTCCATCTCGGAGGCATTGCCGTCCCCGTCGTAGTCGCAGAATGGCGCATAGGAGCCCATCTCCGGCACCCAGCTAGGCACGCCATAGTGGTCGTATCCCCACCCGATCATTACCCCCCAGATGGCTCCGTACCGGGGCGGGCCGCCGCGGCCGAATACTGGAGTCACGTTCTGACCGTTGATGAGCTCGGAGTATTTCTCCCCGAAGAAGTTGAAGATCGCCAGGTCGGCCTGGGACTGCGGCTGCTCTTCGCCGGTCACCGGATCGAAGTGCAGGGCGGTAGGGGGCCGATAGACGAAGTTGCCAGCCATGTGGTGGTTGACGATGCCCGTGACGTTCCGGTGCGCAAAGAGGAATTCCGCAACCGCCCGGGTTTCGGGCTCGGACAGGGGGTAGCGACCTGAGCCGTTTTGCACGTATTCCTGCTGCCATTGGCCCGGCCAGTTTCTGTTGATGTCCAGACCGCCGGTTCCGTCCTCATTGAACCGGCCGTCCCCGTCGTTGTCGATGCCTTCGGAATACGTCCTCCACTCGCCTTTCTCTCCCACACCAACCCTGGTCATGAGGCGTGGGTCTTCCGAAGAGGTCTTCATGGTGCCCAGCTCGTCCCGCACGCGCATCTGAAGGATATACCCGTCTCCGTCCAGGTCCTCCGGCGGGTCCTCGTCCAGGGCGCCGTCCCGGTCGGAATCGTGGGGCCGGACCGAACTCCTCATGCCGTCGGGCTTGGTCAGGTAATGGTCCGAGCCATCCGGGTTCAGTTTCGGCATGATGTAGATCGTTCGGGTATCGACCAGGTCCGTGATGAACGGATCGTTCCCATACTCTTTCACCAGGGTGTCGATGTTCTTCAAGCAGACCTCGGCTCCCATGACCTCGCTGGCGTGGAGATTCCCATCGATCCAAAACCCGGGCTTGGTGAGGCCGTCGCCTGTGGCCTGGCTGGTGATTTCCAGAACCAACAAGTCCCGGCCCTGGTAGCTCTTTCCGATGTTGTGGAGTTTGGTGATGGACGGGTAGGCTTCAACAACCGCCTCCAGGTAGTCCACTACCTCGCTGAAGGTGTGGTTGTGATCGAACCGCAGGTCAGGGCCTTGGGCCTGGGCCGAACTTGGGATGAGTAATCCGGCAATCGTGAGCGCCACCGTGATGTGGGGCCACCTGTTCATTTCGATCCCCCTTGGGTAGGAGTTCCTGGGGTGGTCAGCGGTCGGAATCAGGGGATGATAATGTGAATAGGGTAAAGGAGCGGGCAAGGAGGGTCCGGAAAAACCGCAGGCACGGTGAACCTTCCGACGACCTGACCCGTATATCCTGACAAGATACGGTCCCGGCTGCTCCAGGCCCTCTCTCCAGCCACGTTAGGAGCCCACATCATGCGGAACCTCCGATGGTCCTCTCCCAGGACTTCGTTGTTCCTGACCTTTGTTTTGGCATCGGGAACGGCCCATCTCGGAGCCCAGACCGAGATTCCACGGACTGGGACTCACCCCGGCGTTCAGGCGGCACCGTTCCCCTACGCGTCGGCAGAAAAGGCGGGACTCTCGGTCGAGAAGCTCGGCGAGGTAACAGCGGCCGTGGAAAAATGGGTGAGAGATGAGCTGATCGTCGGTGCCGAGGTCCTACTGGTCAAGGACGGACAGGTGGTTCTCCACGAGGCCATTGGGTGGAGCGACAAAGCCGCTGGCACACCACTCCAGCGGAACACTCTCTACCGCATTCGGTCCATGACGAAGCCCTTCACCGGCACATCCGTTCTCCTGCTTTCAGAAGAGGGCCTCCTCTCATTGGACGATGCGGTTTCGACATACCTGCCCTCCTGGAGAAACGAACTGTCTGGCGGAATCACCATACGGCAGCTGCTGTCTCATTCAGGCGGGTTCGTTCAGGGCGGGTTTCCGGGACCCTTCGCAGAGTATCCGGACCTCAGGACTGCGGTGGATGCCGTTGGAGAAGCGGGGCCCCAGAACACCCCGGGTGAGCGGTACGAATGCAGCGACGTCGGCTCCGCCACCCTCGGGGCCATTGTGGCCGAGGTTTCTGGCATGCCGGCAGAGGAATTCATCCAAACCCGGATCCTGGAACCGCTCGGCTTCCAGGACACCTATACGACCTTCACCCCCGAGGCTTGGTGGGCAGTGCGCATGAATCCTACCTATGTGAAGGCGACTCCCCAAGCTTCGTGGTTCCAGTACTGGAATCCCACCCGGGACCAACAGTTTCCCTTTTTCCGGGCCAGCGGCGGTTTGTACACGACAGTCTTTGACTACGCCAGGTGGCTTCATTTATGGATGGACCGGGGAGCTTCGGAAGCTGGACCCTTCCTTTCCCCGGAGGTGGTCGTGGAGGCCCTCAAGCCGGCCGCCACTCCAGAGTACGGCCTCCATTGGGAGATCTTCTCCCCCCTTCCAGCCGACGGGGCCCTTCCAGCCTTTGGGCACGGAGGGTCCGATGGCACCCTGGCCGTAGCCATGCCCGAGTTAAATGCGACCGCCCTGATTTTCACCCAGTCGAGGGGAAACGGGATTTTGCGGCAGTTCGTTCCGCTGGCGAGGGCGGCGCTTCAGCCGGCAAGCACCTCGGAGTAGAAAGAGCGGGATCACCCTGAAGCGGGTCGCCCTGCTCGGCGTTGGCTGAGGCGGCGGAGCGCAGTAGAATGCGGTGTCTGCCGAGAAAACCTGGCCTTGCCGCCGAAACGGCAATGTCCCTCTCTGACTGAGGAGTCGAACGATGCTGCGTTTCCTCCCTCGTCTCGGGCCTGTTCCTCCTTTCCCACACCGACTTTTTTCTGCCCCTGCGGCCGTTTCCGGCTTCCCCCTCCTCTTTCTACTCGTCTGCGCCACGGTCCTGGGCGGATGTGACCGGCCGGGGCCGTCGCAGGACAGCGTCGGCGAGGTGGTCACAGGAACCCGGGAGAGTTCCGGCTCTACCCACGAGGAGCTCGCCAGCTTCTTCCGTGAGTGGAGGGAGTTCCAGGCACCGACATGGGTGGACGGCGTTCCCGACTATTCGGTTGAAGCGATGGAAGCCCAACACCGGGAGCTGGCGGATTGGCAGGCCCGTTTGGCCGCCTTTGACACCACCGGGTGGTCGGTGACTGAGCAGATCGACGTCCACATCATCAGGGCCGAGATGAACGGCCTCGATTTCGACCACAGGGTGGCCCTCCCCTGGGAGAGGAACCCGGCGTTCTACATGATGATCTTCACGGCCCAGAGTGACGTTCCAGCCCACGAGGGACCGGTGATCCACGGGTGGATCGATACCTGGACCTACGACTACCCTCTCTCCCCTGAGGACGCCGCGGAGCTGGCCACGCGAGTTGGTGTGATCCCGAGCCTGTTGGAACACGCGCGGGGAAACCTGGTGGGGGACGCCCGAGACCTTTGGAGAGCCGGAATCAGCTCCATGCAAGGGCAGATCAGAGACCTGACGTCTTACGCTGGCCGGGTGGCGGGAACCAGCGCCGATCTTGACCAGGCTCTCGCCGATGCCACTCAGGCCACTGAAGAGTTCCTGGCTTGGCTGGAGGAAGAGTTGCCCACCAAAAACGGCCCCTCCGGCGTAGGAATCGAAAACCACAATTGGTATTTGAAGAACGTGCACCTGGTCCCCTACACCTGGACAGAGCTGATCGGCATCCATCGGAGGGAGCTGGCCCGGTCCCTAGCGGCGTTGAAGCTGGAGGAGCACCGGAATCGGAACCTCCCCCTTCAGGCCCGGATCACCTCTGCCGCAGAGTACGACCGGCTTTTTAACCAGGCCGTGGACGATTACGTGGCGTTCCTGGTGGACAATGAGATCATCAGTGACCGGCCTTACCTGGCGCCGTCGCTCCGGGAGAGGATCGGCAGCTTCCAGCCGGTGGAATCGCCCGACGATCTCCGTGGGTTCTTCTCTGAGGTGAGCTACCGCGATCCACTGACCATGAGGACCCACGGCCACCACTGGTTCGACCTTGCCATGATGGCCGACCATCCTCATCCCAGCCCAATCAGGGCCACACCGACGCTCTACAACATCTGGGACAGCAGGGCAGAGGGCATGGCCACCGGGATGGAGGAATGGATGATGAACGCGGGTCTCTTCGACGATAATCCCCGCTCCAGAGAGCTCATCTACATCCTGGTGGCTCAGCGGGCAGCCCGGGGCATCTCCGGCCTCCTCCTCCACGCCAACGAATTCACCATGGATGAGGCTGTGGAATTCGCAGCAAAGTGGACGCCGCGTGGGTACATGCCGGAGGACAGCGGGACGGTCTGGGGAGAACAGTTCTTCTACCTCCAACAGCCGTACTATGGAGCCAGCTACCTGGGCGGAAAGCACCAGATCGAGGAGTTCATGGCCGAACGGGCGGACGACCTCGGCGAGGCCTATACCATGAAAGGACTCATGGACGAGATTGAAGCCTCAGGGCTGATCCCCATGTCTCTCATCCGCTGGGAGATCACGGGGAGAGACGACCAGATCAAAGCAATGGCCGGAAGATAGGATCGGGCCCGGGAGATCCCCTCAGCGACTCTCGGCCGCCGGGGCCGAAAGGACCCGGCGGTCGTAGCGAAGCGGAGGAGCGAGGGGGACTACCGGGGCCGGTCCAGGCCAGACCGGCCCCGTTTGGTCTCAGTCGTACCTGACCTTCTTGCCCGTCAGGTCCCTGTGGGAGATCCCCGGAGAGAACGTGGCGGCGCTGTGGACAGGCCCATCAACACAGGTGCGCTCCCCGGACTCGATGGAGCATTTCCCGCAGATGCCGATTCCGCAGCTGGTGTAACGCTCCACCACATGGAAGATGTCCTCGGGAGGCGCATACTTCCGGGCGACCTCATCGAGAGCCCGCATGGCGGGTTCGGGGCCGCAGAACAGGAAGATCGGGTTAGCCAGGTCCTCCTCACCCAAGGCCTTCTCCACGAGCTGGGCAATGTATCCTTGGAAACCGGCGGAGCCGTCGTCGGTTGATACCGAGGTCTCACCCAAAGAGCGGAATGAGTCGAGGTAGACCAACTCGTCAGCTGTCACCGCTCCGATGAATATCCTCTTCGGACCTTTGTGGACCTGGGCCGCATAGTGTACGGGGGCAATCCCAACCCCGGCACCTGCAAAGACCACCAGCCGGTCATCCGGGAGGGAAAACGGGTGGCCGTAGGGTCCTCTGATGCGAACGACATCGTTGACGTTGAGCTGACACGCCCGGTGGGTCATGGGACCCACGTCCCGAACCAGGAGTTCGAGTCGATCGTCGTTCGCTGCCACGGAAAACGGTTTGGAGTCGGTGTTGCCGACCTTGAAGAAGACAAACTGGCCTACATCCACGTCGGCTTCGAGGCGTTCGTGGAACTTGATCACCCTAACGGTATCGCTGTAGACGTCGATCTCGGAAACCACGAAGGGATGATACTCCATGAGCATCCGGTTCAACGTCATTCCGGTCGCGTCGTCGGTGCCTGAAGCCAGATCCTTCTCGAGAACCTCGAAGTATTCCCTGATCTCGTCAGAGGTCAGCCCCCCAAGGGCCGTTCCGATGGCATAGAACATCGTGGGGTCGATGGTTTCCAACCGGCGGATGTCACCGGCACCCCGGATCCCCCCCATGGCGATAATCGGAACCGAAGCGACCTTCCGGAGTCTGGCGATGGCGTCTAGGGTGGTGGGGAAGATGGGAGCACCCGAGAGGCCACCAAACTGGTTACTGAGTTCGGGGTTCGGGCCGCCGATGGTGTTGATCGCCGAGAGGGCGTCCGCACCACCTTCCACCGCCGCCACGGCGATCTTCTCAAGCCCGCAAACTCCGGCGTTCAGTTTGACGATGACCGGCTTTGTTGTGGCTTTCCGCGTCGCGGCGGTGATGCTTCGAACGCTGTCGGGATCGGAACCGATCAGGATCCCCCCCTTGTCCGCATGGGGACAGGAGACGTTCACCTCGTATCCATCGGCGATGTCCCCGGCAGCTTCGAACTCGGCAACGCAATGAGTGAATGCCTCTTCATTGCTCTCACCGATCTGGGCCATCAGGAACACGTCGGAGGGAGTAGCATCCCGGAGATCCCGGAAGCCTTCGATGGTGGCGGACAGGCCCGGGTTCGTATAACCGACCGCGTTCCAGAGTGAATCCGGTGTCGGCTGGCCTTCGCGCAGGGAGCGTGCAATGCTATCGGGCCTGGGCCCCGGTCAACGCGTCCACCTCGGC
>JANQDZ010000088.1 GCA_028278645.1 Longimicrobiales bacterium
ACCGCTCCGTAGTCAGCGGGATCCACCACCACCCACACACTCCGGTAGTTCTTGGCAGCTGACCGGATCATGGTGGGGCCACCGATATCGATCTTTTCGACGGCCTCCTCCAGGGTCACGTCGGGCTTGGCCACCGTCTCCCGGAAGGGGTAGAGGTTCACCGCCACAAGATCGATAAGGCCGTACCCTTGGGCTCCCAGGGCAGCCAGATCGTCCAGGTTTTCCCTCCGGGCCAGGAGCCCGGCGTGGACTGCAGGATGGAGAGTCTTCACCCGACCGTCCATCATCTCCGGGTGCCCGGTGACCTCGGCCACCTCGGTGACCGGCAGGTCGGCTTCCCGGAGAGCTTTTGCGGTCCCTCCCGTCGATAGCAATTCCCACCCTCGGTCCACGAGGCCGGAGGCAAACTCCTGAATCCCAGTTTTATCGGAGACACTGAGGAGGGCGCGCTTCTTCATAAGTTTGGCTCACCACGTGTAGAGGTTCATCGGAGGAGCAACCTCGGAGGGCTCCCCGCACAGGGTCACTATCCGGACAGGGAATCTTACGGCCTTAGAGCCCGGAACGCAGCGTCGATTTGATCCCTTGCTTCTTCCGAGGAAAAGGTCTTCAAAACTCCGATCCCCTCTCCCGGAAGACCGAGACGGGTCACCGGCTCTCCCTTTTCCACCGCCCTGCACAGGTGGTCTGCAGCCAGGGGGTAAAGGATGTGCTCGACCTTCAGCACCCGGGCAGCGAGGGTGTCCGCCGTGTCGTCGGGTAGCACTGGTACGGGCCATTGGGCCAGGATGGCGCCGGTGTCGTATTCCTCATCCACAAAGTGGATGGTGGGACCCGAGAAGGTGGCTCCCGAAGCGAGCACCGCTTCATGGACATGGTGTCCCCACATCCCCTTCCCTCCGAACGACGGGAGGAGAGCCGGATGAATGTTCAGGATCAGCTTCGGGAAAGCCTGAACCACAACCGGCGGGATCAGCCTCAGGTATCCGGCAAGGAGGACAACGTCGATTTCGTATTCCTCCAGAACCTCCAGAGTCTCGAGGGCCACAGCATCCAAGGACCGACCCTTAACCGGGATGATCTGGGAGGCGACACCGGCCTTCTCTGCTCGTTGCAACGCCCCGGCGGAGGTCCGGTCGCTGACGAGGAGCTCGATTTGGCCGGGGCCGTCGTCGGGCAGGTAGTCCAGAAGAGACTGGAAGTTTGAGCCTCCGCCAGACGCAAAGACCGCCACCGACACGCTCATTTGGACCTCCTGGGTCAGCTGTTCCTGCTGGATCCCCCGAGATTATGGGCTAGACCAGCTCCCCTCCGTACTGTCCAACCAAGAAGGGATTGGTTCTCCGCTCCCAGCCTACTGTAGTCTCGGGCCCATGGCCAGTGAGGAGCCGGGTTTCATCGGGTAGAGAGAGGACTTGAGTCCGGATGGACTCCATGAGCTGGTGGAAATTCCCCCCGGGCAGGTCGGCCCGCCCAATGGCTCCGAGAAAGACGACATCGCCCACGAAAGCTGCTTGTTCTTCTTCGGAGTAGAGGATTATGTGGCCAGGGGCGTGCCCCGGGGCATGGCGGATCTGGAACCGACAGTCCCCGAAGGTCAGCTCGTCCCCATGAACCATCGTGTGGGTCGGTGACGGGAGTGCACCGACGGACGGAAGGTTGAATGCCTTTGCCTGCATCCCCACCGACTGGTAAAGGGGTCCGTCGTCGGCATGCAGATAGATGGGGGTTTCAGGGGCGAGAGTACGGATCGTCGGAACGCCTTCGACGTGGTCCAGGTGTGCGTGGGTGAGGATGATGGCGTCCAGTTGGATCTGTTCGTCTTCGATGGTCCTGACCATGGAGGAAGCAGAAGCCCCGGGGTCGATTACGATCCCGGGGCCTTTGTCTCCACACACGACCAGATAACCGTTCTCTGCAAAATCACCTCCGGAGAACGCCTGTATCCGGATCATTGTCGTAAGCTCTTGTTGGTTAGGCGCATCCGCAGCTTTTTGATCGGACACCGGCCATCTCCAACCTCTCCTGCTCAGGCGTGGCGTCCTGCCATCCGCCAGACACGGCCAACATCCTCTGAAGGGCGGTCTCAGCCCTGACCCTGATATCCTCCGACATGGTTACCTCGAACCTGAGGTGGTCCAGGGACCAGGCGAGCTTGGCCAGCGTATTGGCCTTCATGTTCCCGCAGATCGCAGCCTTGGAGAGGGGAACGAAGGTCTTCTCGGGGTACTCCTTCTGAAGTTTGTCGATCAGGCCCCGTTCCGTGCCGATGATCAGCTCATCGTGATCCGCCGCCATATCGACCATACCCGACGTAGAGGTCACGACATCGGCCTGGTCAAGGAGCTCTTGGCGAGCCTCAGGATGGATGACCACGAGAGCATTGGGGTGGTCTTCCTTTGCGAATTCCAACTCATCCAGCACCATGTCGTCGTGGACGTGGCAGTAGCCTTCCCATGGGATGATGTTGTCCCGGCCGGTCTGGTCAATGACCCATTGAGCCAGGTTTCGATCGGGGACAAATATGATGGGTTGGTCTTCAGGGATGGTCTCGACTACCTGCACGGCGTTGGCAGAGGTGCAGCAGATATCCGATTCCGCCTTCACCTCAGCGGATGAATTGACGTAGGTCACCACCGCTGCGTCGGGGTGTTTGGCCTTCAGAGCCCTCAAACCCTCCCCCGTGACAAAATCGGCCATGGGACATCCTGCCCCAGGGTCCGGCATCAAGACTTTCTTTTGGGGGGAGAGGATCTTGGCGGTTTCGGCCATGAAATGGACACCGCAGAAAACGATGATATCGGCGTCGGTGTCAGCCGCCTCCTGGGAAAGAGCCAGGGAATCTCCAACAAAATCGCTGACATCCTGAATGTCCACGACCTGATAGTTGTGGCCCAGGATAACAGCGTTCAGTTCCTTCTTCCGCTCCTGAATCCGTGCTACGAGCTCCTCTCTTGAGAGAGAGGCGTACTCCCGGACGGTGCTCAGGAGGGGATGGGCAGCTTCGATCATTTTACCTCTGGACTGCTAAAGAAAAGATCCTTCGCCGATCAAACGGTGAAGGAACTTCCGCAGCCACAACCTCCCGCAGCGTTGGGGTTCTTGAAGGTGAACCCGGACCCCATCATTGTCGTAACGTAATCGATCTCAACACCTTCCAGGTACTGGGCGCTGAAGGGATCCACGAAGACCTTCAGGCCCTCGAGCTCGAAGATCTCGTCGTCGTTCTCGGGGGCATCCTCGATATTCAAGCCATACTGGAACCCGGAACACCCACCGGGAAGAACGGCTACCCGGAGCCCGGCTCCCTCGGCTGCGCCCTGATCCTCGATGAACTGCTGAATCGTGCTTACAGCCGTGGGGGTCACATTGATCTGCATTGTCCAACTTCCTCCAATAGTTCCGTTCACCTCGACAACAGGGGCTTATTCCTACCCGACGCTCCCTTTGCCAGTTCCGATGCGAATTTGGGTGAAAACCAAGACCTTTCAAGCTATTTGGGAGCCCCCGAAGGGTCAAGATGCCTGCGGTCAGGACACTTTTTCGTTAGTGCAAGATTGGGGCCGAAGAGTCGGCCTTTTTGGCAGGCACCGGCCCGGGTTCGATCTCGAAATGCCAATAGCACGGGGGACTACCTGCTCAGAATCAAGCCTGCGGCGTGAAGCAGATCGTCGGCAATCTGAAAGACCGCTGGGAGGCCGTCTTCTTGGTCGGCACCATATCCGGTTCGGACCAGGATTCCCTGCCCGCCCATCTCCAAGGCGGGAAGGAGGTCCCTTTTTTTGTCACCGACGAAATAGGAGGCTTCCGGGTCCAACCCTAACGCCTCGGACGCTTCCCTGTGCATTCCGGTAGCCGGTTTTCTGCACGGGCAGTCGCCGGTGAAGTCCGGGTGGTGGGAGCAAAAATAGGTGGCATCCAGGGTGAGGCCGTGGGAGGCAAGGTCCTCATCCAGACGGAGGGCAACCGCTTTGTAATCCTCCACCGTGAGACGTCCCCGGGCGATCCCCGACTGGTTCGTGACCACCACGAGGGCAAACCCGGCATCCCTGAGAAGGGAGAGGGCTTCCACCGCGCCCGGGATTAGCCTGACTCCTTCGGGATCCGAAAGGTAGTCGGCTTCTTCGATGATGGTTCCGTCCCGGTCCAGGAATACCGCCGGCCTGAGACCGGACGCACCGTTGGATCCGGGGCCGTCGGGTCCCGGTTCGTTGGTTCCGGAAACACGGGACTCAGTCACCGGCGTCCACGGCTTCGGAGAGGGCGGATGCGAGGGCTGGATCCTCATCGGGGTCCACGGTTCTCAAGTCGATGACCACCTCCTCGTCCTCCACCCGGATGACCACCGGCCGAGGCAGGCTCCGAAGCTCCATGGCGAGGGCCCGGGGGGAAGAACCGGAAGGCTTTATGCGCACCGTCCAGGTCGGCAGATCGACCCCAGGACAGGTACCCCCACCCACCACTCCAATCCCTTCGGCGACCCTGTTCCCGGGGAAGCTCCGGTGGAGTTCCCTGGACAACCGGTGGGCCCTTTCCTCCAAAACACCCAAAGGGGCGGCCAGCATCCGAAGGGTGGGAATCTCCCGCAACGCTTCCTCCGGATCCAGGTAGTGCTTGAGGGTCGCCTCAAGACCGGCCAGGGTGACTTTATCCACGCGGAAGGCACGGCAGAGAGGGTTCTTCCGCATAGCCCCAACAACCTCCGGGTCTCCCAGGATAATCCCGGCCTGGGGGCCGCCCAGGAGCTTGTCCCCGGAGATGGCCACGGCCGTTGCGCCGGCTTTGAGGCTTTCGATAGCTCTTGGTTCCCGAGGCAATCCGAGCCGCTCCGGATCGGCGAGAAGGCCCGACCCCAGGTCGTGGAAGAGGAAAAGCCCCAGCTCCTGGGCTAAGGTGGCCAGATCGGAGATCTGGACCTCCTCGGTGAAGCCCGAGATCCGGAAGTTGGACCGGTGGACTTTCAGGATGGCCCCAACGTCCCCGGTCTCCGCCGCCCCTCGGTAGTCTTCCACGCGGGTTCGGTTGGTGGTTCCGACTTCCTTCAACACCGCCCCTGAGCGCGACAACATGTCGGGAATGCGAAATCCCCCGCCGATCTCCACCAACTCTCCCCTGGAGACCAGGACCTCCCTCCCCGTCGCCATGGAGTTCAACCCCAGAACCACCGCGGCGGCGTTGTTGTTCACCACCAGGGCGTCTTGAGCCCCGGTCAGCTCTTTCAGGAGGTCCACACAATGGACATACCGGGACCCCCGTTCTCCCCTGTCCAGGTCGAACTCGAGGTTGGAATACCCCCATCCTGCCCCGGCCATGGCGGCACGGGCCGCCTCCGAGAGAGGCGCACGCCCGAGGTTCGTATGGAGGACCACCCCAGTGGCATTTATGACACCCCTCAGTGAAGGAAGGTCTCGAACCGAGAGGAGGTCTTCTACTCGCCGGGCCCACTCCGCCTCGTCGGACGGAACCGCCGCCTCACCCCTGGTAGCGATCTCGCCCCGGGCCAGAACCAACGTGTCCCGGGCAGCCTCCACTACGCGGCCCCTGGGGTAGGCTTCCAGGATCCCCTGGAAAGCTCCAGATGCCAGCAGGACATCCACACCCGGGAGGTTCCTCCGAGGGTCGGTCACGGTCTTCGCCGGAGAACCCACGGCCCGGGGTCCCGGAGGCCGGCGGGGGGCTCAACCCGCCTGGGACGCCGGAGGGGAGCTTGATGGGGTTTCCTGCGCAACGCTTGGACCGGTCTGATTGCCTCTGGGGCCGTGCCCGCCCAGGCCTCTGGGGCCGTGCCCGCCCTGGCCTGCGGGGCCACCACACCCGTATCAGGCGGCACACTCCCAGCCGTATCCGGGGGGGTCACCCCGGCCGTATCGGGGACGGCACCCGCTGTGTCCGCCACCTCCTCCGGCGGGGGCTCGGGAGGCTCCCAGGTGAAGGACGCTTCTCCACCACCTCCCCCCAACCCATTGATGTTGACCACCCTGTCGATGACAGCCTGCAGGAGCTCATCCGGGGGCAATCCAGCCTCCATGCGGACAAAAAACTCTTGCTGTGGAAGAATGGGCGGGGTTTGAACGGGTTCCCCTGCAGGCGGTTCCATGGCCGGGGGCTCCGGGGGTTCCTCGGCGGTGGCAAGCTGATCCGATGCTTGTTCGATCTGGGCGCTTACGGAATCGGCGGCCAACGTGTCGCCCGCCGTCTGGAGTTCGATGAGTTGGTCGCCCAGAGTTTCGACAACCATCCGTAGCGAATCGATCCGGGCAAGGCGTTGCTCCTCAAAGGCCACGGAATCGGCTACGGCCTGCAAGGAGTCCACTTGCCGCGGCCACAGGAGCCGCGCGACCGGTAGGGCCTCACCCCCCTCGGGTGCGATCAGTACCCGGACAGAGTCCAGCGAAGCTTCGGCGTCCATGTAGTCGTCAAAGGTCACCCTGACCAGTAGGGAATCCACCGCTGCCACCTCGATGACCCGCGATGGAACGGTGTCCGGCGTCAGGAGGGTGACTTCGGGAAGCAGGATCGTGTCAGCGGGGGCGGTCCCCAACCCCAAGCCCAAAGAATCGGCCATCCCCTGAAGCTCCCGGTAGTCCGGCTCCGAGTTTCGGTTGATGTCTTGATAGAGGGTCAACTCGTAGGACCCGGCGGGGAGATACCGAAGGGCAAAAACGCCCGCCGAATCGGACACGGCCACGTAAACGGGTGGGTCCACCCGGCCCTGCTCCCTCGCCTCCACACGTACGCCTTCGGCCGGTTCAGCGGTGATTCTCTCGGTGACGATCCCGGCCACCACATTTGTCTCAAAAACGGGACCAGTGGAGAACACGAGCTCGAAGGGCCCCTCCAGCCTGTTATTGAAAAGGTCCTTCACGGTGGGGAGCACACGGACCCGGTACACCAGGTCGGGTTGGAAGCCTCCGATAACATCGATCTCCAAGCCCGAACGGGTGTGTTTGACCCTATGTTCTCCCGTTACCGGGGATACCAGAACCGCGTTGTCCAACCTACCGTCGGTGGGAGTTTCACTGATCCGTTCACTGAAAATGATCTTCACCGGATCGCGTGTGGCCTCGATGGTCGCGAAGGTATCGGGCCAGGTCGAGGCGATCATGGGCGGGATCACATCCCGAGGCCCCCCCGAGGGAGCCGACGGCCGGGCGCAGGCGGCAAACAGGACCACCCCACCGAAGAGGACGAACCTGCTCGGCCACGCCAACCACCGACTGGGTAGATTCATGATTGTGGGTTCGTCATGGCCCTTGGAAAACCTTCAGTTTCTCCTGAAGCTTCGTCATCTGTTCCTGGAAATTGCTCTCCTTGTTCCTCTCCCTCTCCACCACCTCGGCCGGGGCCCTACTCACGAAGTTCTCGTTCTGGAGCTTGGCCCGTACACCCTTCAACTGCCCCGCCAGTCTCTCGATCTCTTCGGAAAGGCGCACCCTCTCCTTCTCCAAGTCGATGACCCCTTCCAGCGGGAGGAACAGCTCCGTTCCGTTCCGGAGAACTCCATGGGCTCCGGCCCCGCCCTCGTTCAGGCTGCTCTCCATCGTCAAGGAGCCGACCCGGGCCAGCCTCCTGATGGAGGAGTCCTCTGACGCCAATGCATTCTTGAAGGAGGTCGGCGCCCCGGTGAGTACGACGTCCACCTCCGCCCCTTCAGGTACACCGTATTCCTTCCTCAGGCTCCGCACCTGCGTTATGAGATCCTGAACCGCTCCCAGCTGGGCTTCAGCTTCTTGGTCTTCCAATGCCGGGTCTTTCACTGGCCACTGGGCCGAGATGAGGGACTCGGGCCGCGGCGAACCGGCCGGCCATGGCAGCTTCTGCCAGAGCTCCTCCGTGACGAAGGGGGTGATGGGATGGAGCAATCGGAGGATCCCGTCGAAGGCCAAGACCAGAGTGGTCCGGGCCGCCTCCCTGCTCCGGGCATCGGCGTCCTCCCTGAGCCTCGGCTTCACCAACTCGAGGTACCAGTCGGCCAACTCACCCCAGAAGAAGTGGTAGGCTTTTTCCGCCACGTCGTGGAGCCGGAACTTTTCCAGCTCCTGGGTAAGGCTTTCGGCCGTAACCGACAGTCTGGAGAGGATCCACCGGTCGGAAAGCTCCAGATCATCCCTTACTTCGGAGAGAGGTCGGATAGGATCGTCACCCACTGTCATCAGCGTAAACCGGCCGGCGTTCCACACCTTGTTGGCAAAGTTCCGTCCGGGAGCGAAGGAAGCCTCCAGGTCGTCGGGATTCAGCTGGATATCGGTTCCCACCGCCGCCGCAGAAATCACCGTGAATCGGAGAGCGTCGGCACCGAACTGGTCCACGACCTCCAAGGGATCGATTCCGTTCCCCAGGGACTTGGACATCTTCCTGCCTTTAGTGTCCCGGACCGTCGCATGGAGGTAGACCGTGCTGAACGGAGCCTCACCCATGAATTCGTACCCGGCCATGATCATCCGTGCGACCCAGAAGAAAAGGATCTCCGGAGCCGTGGAGAGGACATGGCCCGGGTAGAAAGCCTTCAGATCCTCCGTATTCTCCGGCCAGCCGAAAATGGAGAACGGCCATAGCCAGGAAGAGAACCAGGTGTCCAAAACATCGGGATCTTGCTGGAGGTCGTCGCTGCCGCACGACCTGCAGGAGTCGGGATCCTCCCTGGCCACGATGGTCTCACCACATCCCTGGCAGTACCAAACCGGGATTCGGTGCCCCCACCAAAGCTGCCTGGAGATGCACCAATCCCGGATGTTTTCCATCCAGTGTTCGTAGACCTTTTTCCACCGATCCGGGACAAAAGTGACCGTGCCATCCTGGGATGCCTTCAGAGCGGGCTCGGCCAGCGGTTTCATCTTCACAAACCACTGTTCGCTGAGTCGGGGCTCCACCACCGTGTCACATCGGTAGCACCGGGGGATATTGTGGGTGTGGGGATCCTCCCCGCCGAACAGACCTTCCTCCTGGAAAGCCTTAACCACTGCCTTCCGGGCATCAAATCGGTCCATCCCCTGGAACGCCTCCGGGGCGTTCTCACTCATCACGGCTTCCGGGGTCATGACGTCCAACGGCGGGACTCCGCTCCGCTGCGCCATCTCGAAGTCATTGGGATCATGGGCTGGGGTCACTTTGACCATGCCCGTCCCGAACTCCCGGTCTACGTATTCGTCGGCGATGATGGGAATCCTACGGCCCGTTAGCGGCAGGTCGACCTCCCCGCCGATAAGGCTCTTATAGCGGTCGTCAGCCGGATTCACCGCCACCGCCGTGTCGCCCAGCATGGTTTCCGGGCGGGTAGTGGACACGGTGAGGTACCAGCGGCCGTCGGGGAGTTGGCCGATGGCCTCAGCTGCAGCTTGGACCCCATCAAAAGCCGATGCGGCCGCATCGGTCATTTCGGGAGCCAGGGGATACCGGAGGTGATACAGACGCCCCTCGACCTCATCCCCCTCCGCTTCCTCGTTGGAAAGGGCGGTGAGGCAGCGGGGACACCAGTTGATGATGTATTCCCCTCGATAGATGAGGCCTTTCTGATAGAGGCGGACAAAAACCTCCCTGACCGCCCGACTGAGGCCTGGATCCAGTGTGAAGCGGGTCCGATCCCAGTCACAGGTGCACCCAATGGCCTTCAGCTGGTCCAGGATAGCCCCACCCGTTTCCCGAACGAATTCCCAGGTTCGGTCCACAAAAGCCTCACGGCCCAGGTCCTCCCGTGTCTTCCCCTCCTTGGCTATGAGACGCTCCACCACGTTCTGCGTCGCGATCCCCGCGTGGTCGGTTCCGGGAGCCCAGAGAGATGCCTTCCCCTGCATCCGCCGCCAGCGGATGAGAACATCCTGGATGGTGTTGTTGAGGCCGTGGCCCATGTGGAGGACCGCGGTCACGTTGGGGGGAGGGATCACAATGACGAAGGGATCCCGGCCTCCTTCCAGAACGCTGGCGGGATCGACGCTGAACTCCCCTGCCTCCATCCATCGGGAGTAGAGGGGCGGTTCGATACTGTTGGGATTCAGCCGGGGATCCATCTCGGTGGGCACGGTTTCTCCAATGTCGGCCTGGTAGGCGGAACTCGTCGGGAAATGGATTCGCTCCCCCCGGGGACCCCCCGGAAAGAGCGGAGAATAGTAAAGATGACCTGCGCCCTTAGGGGCGTCAATTTGGCGTTCCGGTCGGCTCGACCTGGAGTCCTACCGGCTGGGTGATTCGTAGGGTTACGAACCGCCTCCGCCGGTCCGGGTGGTATCGGGCTTTCGCTCGGCGTTCATCCGTTCCCGAATGGCCCTGTCCCTCTCCCTCCAGGTCTGGATGACTGCACCCGTGGCAGCACCACGCTCGACCTCCTCCCACAGCCACAAGCGGTCTTCAGCACGTTCTCGGTCGAATGACGAAGTACCGAACGCGAAGGGCATGGGGAGGGTAAGATCTCCCAAATGGATCTTGCCCGGCGATACCCCCCAACGCTTCCCTTCCTCGTCGGTGAAGGTCCAGTCGGTAGCCCGTCGTTCCAGCTCGGCCGCGATGGCCGCTGAGTCGTTGAGGGCCTCTAACTCGGCGGCGAGCTGAAGCCGCATGACTTCTTCCCGGGTGGGGGCCGATCGGGACGGGTCCACCGGCGCCCAGTACCGCAGATCGCCCCTCTTTGGGCGGATCCGCTCGGCCGCGGTGGGGCCCGGTGGGCCGAACTCGGGGGGTTCGGGGCCGGGCGGAGCAACAACCCCCGTTGGCTGGACCTGAACCGAAATCACCTCGACTTCGGCCTCCGGGACCTCTTCTGGCGGAGGTGGCTCCTGGTCCGCCCGAAGTTCCACGAGGTTCACCAACTCTGTACCGGTGGGCGTGAGGGTTTGAACAAATCCGCCGGCTTCCATGTCGGCTTCAGGGATTCCCGAGAAAAAGCTGGGGTAGAGAGCCACGAGGATAAGGTGGGCTGCGATACTGAGGCCAAACGCCACCCTACGAGCCCCACGATACCGGGTTCGCGGATCAAACCAGGCAGGTAGCCCCGATCGGGGCGTTCCAGGGGGGGTCGGCCAGTCATTCATCGTCTCTTAGAATCTAACCCCACCTGCTACGCCGGTTCCCAGGTCGTTTCGCTCGGATGCTTAGTCCAGAAGGCGCCCCAGCCGGGACGCGGCCAAGCGCAGTCGATCCTCGGTGGTCGTGAGGGCAATTCGGAAAAATCCCTCCCCCCCCTTCCCCATGGAACTCCCCGGAAGGACAATCACGCCCTCCTGCTCGAGAGCTCGGCGGCAAAAGTCCATGGACGTCTCATTGGTTGGGACTGGGACCCAGAGGTACATGGTTGCTTTGGGCTTTCGAGCCTCGAACCCCTGTTCCAGCATACCCTCCACCGCTGCGTCCCGGCGCTTCTGGAAAATCTCGATGTTCCCGGGAACCCACTCGTCCCACGACCGGAGGGTGGCGGCACAGGCGGCCTGGACCCCCAGGAACGCGCCGGTGTCCATGAAGCTCTTCACTTTCGCCAGGATGCCGATGAGGGCAGGATCGCCAACAGCCCAGCCCATTCGCCAGCCGGTCATATTGAAGGTCTTGGAGAAAGAGTGGAACTCCAAGCTCGTTTCCCTACCCCCATCAATTTCGAGGATGCTGGGTGGACGATACCCGTCGAAGGCAATCTCGCTGTACGCGTTGTCGTAGACTAGGAGCAGGTCGTTGCCGTGACAGAACTCCACGGCTTCTTTCAGATACTCCCGGGGGGCCAAGGCGGTGGTAGGGTTATTGGGGTAATTGAGGTAGAGAATCTTCGACCGCTTCACGTCCTCGGTGGAAAGGTCCTCCAACGCGATCAGGAAGTCGTTCTCACGCCGGAGTGGTACCAGGATCGGCTCCCCGCCGGCCAGCCATACACCCCCTTTGTAAGGCTGATATCCTGGGTCGGGGATCAACGCGGCGTCCCCAGGATCCAGGAAGCCGAAAGGTAGGTGAGCGATACCGTCCTTCGATCCAATGAGCGGGAGGAGCTCCGTGCTCGGATCCACATCGACTCCAAACCTCTTCTTCATCCAAGCCACCACCTCGTGACGAAAGTCTGCGAGGCCGAGGTTGAACGGATACCGGGACATGGCCGGGTCTTCCACCGCCTCCTGCAGGCCACGGATCGCAGCCGGAGGCGGAGCCAAATCCGCATCGCCTGCGCTCAGGTCGATGACGTCCACACCTTCCTCCAGAAGCCGCTTTCGGGTCTCCGGGATTCCGGCTAGGGGATAGGGGGGAAGTCCCTGATATCGATCACTCGTTTCGGGATGCATTCTTCAGGCCTCCGACCGTGCCATGACCGGGTTCGTCAGCGTACCCAGGCTGGGAATTTCGATTTCCACAACGTCGCCGGGGCTCAAGGGACCTACCCCTTCCGGCGTCCCGGTGGCCAGCAGGTCACCGGGCTCTAGAGTCATGATCTTCGAGACATATGAAATGAGGAAAGGGATGGAGAACACGAGCTGATCAACGGACCCTCGTTGCCGTTCCTCGCCGTTTACCCGTGTAGTGACTCCCAGCCGCTCGAGATCAATATCCAGGATCGGTACCATCTCGCCGACAGGGCAGAACGTGTCGAAACCTTTGGCCCGACTCCACTGGCTGTCTTTTCGCTGGAGCTCCCGGGCCGTGACGTCGTTCACCGGGGCGATCCCATCGACGAATTCCCAGGCGTCGAACTCCGAGATCTGGGAAGCCCTCCGACCGATGACCACGCCGATCTCTCCCTCGTAGTCCACACGGCCGACATCAGGCGGCAAGAGGATTGGCTCCCCCACCGAGATCAAAGCTGACGGAGGCTTGAGGAACAGAAGGGGCTCAGATGGGACCTCGTTCCCCATCTCTGCTGCATGGGCCACATAGTTTCGCCCGACACAAACGATCTTCGACGGCCGTGGATGAGAGTTCATCGTGTCCTTTCCCGGAATGGCTGCCAAGAAAAGAAGCGCCCACTCCAGAGAGGGGAGTGAGTCCCCTGGGTCAGGAGTGAAGCGCCGTCAGCACCGGCGGTCCCCATGGGGGGAGCGTCAGTCTTCTGCGGGACGGGTATGGAACATCGTCCCGAAGAACGCGCCGAGGCTGGCGATTCCCAGGAGAGTTCCGATAACGGCCCACCAGAGTCCAAGGTCCGAATTCTCCAAAGACCAGTTCCGAGCAGAGCTCGTGAAGGCCAAAGCCGCGAGGGCCGCGTAGATGACGCAGATAGCGATACCAAGGATTCTATTCATAGTGGAATAATCTAGGGGTGACGGTAGAACTCCTCCAGTGCACGCTGGAGGTCCGTCCACAAGCCTTTGACCATGGGTGCCGGTGGCAACGATTGCCGTAGGTAGGATCCGTACTTCCTGGTAAGGATGCGGTTGTCCAGGAGCAGGACGGCGCCATGATCGTCCCGGGTACGGATCAGGCGGCCAAAACCCTGCTTCAGCCTCAGCGCCGCCCCTGGCAGGCTGAAGCGCCAAAAGGAATCCTCGCCCCTGGCTTCGATGGCCTCCAAGCGAGCCGCTACGATGGGCTCCGTGGGTACCTGGAACGGCAACTTCTGGATGATCAGACCGCGCAGAGGTTCGCCGGGCACATCAACGCCCTCCCAAAAGGAGGCCGTGCCCAGAAGGATGCCACTGCCGGAGTTGGTGAACTCATGGAGGAGGTGGATCCGGGGAGCTTCGCCCTGAACAAAAAGGGGCCAGGACAAACCGCCCGGCTCACCTTCCCTTTCCCGGAGCAATGCAGCGACTCTCCCCAGCGCACCGTGGGACGTAAAAAGGACGAAGAGGCCTCCGTTGGTCATCTGAGCCAGATCGAGGGCTACCTGGGCCGTCCCCTCCAGAAACGCGTCTCCGGGATCCTGGGGGGCCCCCAGGTCGGTAGGAATGGCCAGGAGGGCCTGTGTTGGGAAGTCGAACGGGGACGGGACGACCTTCTCCTCCAGTTCCAGCCCGCCGCCCTCCTCCTCAAGGATCGATCCGGCCAGCCCCAACCGTTCCCGCAGGTAGTCGAAGCCCGACTGGGTGGTCAGGGTTGCCGACGTCAGTACTGACGTATCCAACCGCCGAAAGAGGTCTTCCCTGAGCTGAGACCCCACCTCGATGGGTGCGGCGGCCAGAGCCAGGTTCCACCCGGGACTTTTTCCCCGCCTCTCGATCCAACGCACCAGAGCCGATCCTTCGTCACCAGGATCCAGCACCCTCTGTAGCCCCCGGGCATGGGAATCAAGCCGGCTTTGGGCGCTGAAAAGGTCCAGCGTCCGGCCCTCCAGAGCTTCGGCCCAGGCCTCGTCGTCCTGGATTCGGGCCCGAAGCTCCCCCACCTCCCGGCCCAAGCGACCGAGGGCGAACACCAATCCGTCGCTGGATTCCCGAACCGGTGCACGCTCTCTTGGTTCGAGCCTGTCGGGGCCTCCGAGTCTCAGGCTTTGGCTTTCCCCGTCCTGCAAGACGTCGGTGAGGGCAGACAGGAAGGGTTCAATGCGGCCCCTTGCCTCGTCCAGAGCCGGCCGGACTCGCTTTTTGATCCTGTCCAGGAGCTCTTCGGCCCCACCCCGGTCCGGATCGGCGGCTAGCTGTTCCTGAATATCCGCCAGGACTCCCTTTCCTCGCCGGTCGAGGCGGGAGAGCACCCGGAACAGGCCCCGCCGAGTGACTTCCACACCCAGGTGGTCCGTGGCGGCCTCCTCGGCGTTGTGGGCCTCGTCCAGGACGAGGTGGCGGAAGGGAGGCAGGACCGCCGCCTGGGTGAAGTTGTTGGAGGCCCTCCTGACCGCCAGGTCCGTAAAAAGGAGGTGATGATTCACGATCAGGAGTTCAGCCGACGCAGCGTCTCGCCGGGCTCTCTGAAAAAAACACTCCTGGAAGTGAGGGCATCTGGTCCTGAGGCAAATGTCGGCATCGGATTGAACCTCTTCCCAAACCTCAGGGGAAGGTGGGGAGAGGAGGTCGGATAGGGACCCGTCCTCGGTGGTCTCGATCCACTCGAGCAGCCCGTCCATCTCCTGGGATCTGTCCTCGTCGAACAAGGACGGCGCGGTTGCAGCGGCGAGGTGAGCCCTTCGGATGGACACGTAGTTTCCCCGACCCTTTACCAACGCCCACCGGAGGGCCCGTGCCGGTTCCCCGGTGGCCTCCCGCACGGCCTCCTCCAGCTCAAGCGACGCTTGGAGAAGGGGCAGGTCCTTCCCCACCAACTGCTCCTGAAGGTTGATGGTGTTGGTGGAAATCACCGTGCGCTCTCCGTTCCGGAGAGCCCAGAGGGCTGCCGGTAGAAGATAGGCCAGGGACTTTCCGGTTCCGGTCCCGGCCTCTACCAGCCCGACCCCGCCCTGGTTGTACCGGCGGGCCACCAGGAGGGCCATGTCTTTTTGCCCGGGTCGGTCCTCGAAGGCCGGGTGCGCCCGGGCCAGCGGTCCGGTGGGTCCAAGGAACCGCTGGATCTCCCCGAGATCGAGGGGCTCTACTACCCTCGGCGGTGGCGGCTCCACCACCACGTAAATCTCCGAAGCCTCGTTGTTCACGATGGCGGAGCCCAATCCACCCTCGTGGAGAACGGCGGCCACAGCCAGGTCCGCGCCGGAGGGTTCCAGATCCCCGGACGGATGGTTGTGGATCATCACCGAGCCTTCCGGGGCATCGCGGGCCACGGCCAACACCGCCCCCCGGTTCCCTCGTGCAACTGCCCGGGGGTTCTGCAAGGTGCGATCTTCCCCCACTTCCAGGAGAAAGGTCACTTCCCGCCCCCCGGCCTTGCCGATCTCATCTCGGATGGCGGCGGAGGCTTCTTCACTCAGACGGAGCGGAGGAGGAGAGATTCCAGAGGCCTTGGGCATAATCCGGCTAGTCGTCCGCGGAGGTATCGGCCTTGGCCACGCCCTGTACGATGTCGTAGGAGAGGTTCCTGGGGATCTTGAGCCGCCTGGCCACCTCCTGTGCTGCCCTTGAAGGCGACGAGCCCTCCCCGAGCAAGGCCGCCGCCAAGGCCTTGGCGGCCTCGCCATCCACCTCCGTCACACCGTCGGGTTCCGGGGCCCCTGAGACCACCACCACGAACTCGCCCCGGGGCCGATTGTCCTGGAAGCGGGTCCCCACCTGGGCCAGACTGCCCCTCACGAACTCTTCGTGGAGTTTCGTGAGCTCCCTGGCTACCGCGACCAGACGGTCCGGACCGCATGCCCCGGTTAAAGCGGTGAGCAGGTCATGGACCCGCTCGGGAGATTCAAAGAGGACCACGGTATCCGGAGAGCGGGAGATCCGGTCCAACAACTCGGTCCTATCAGCACCTTTCCGAGGGAGAAAGCCAAAAAAGGAGAACCGATCTCCGGAGAAACCCGACCCCACCAGGGCGGCAAGCACCGCCGACGGGCCCGGGACGGGGACGACCGTGACCCCAGCCTCTAGGACAGCGTCAACCACTCTTTTTCCGGGATCCGACACCAAGGGTGTCCCCGCGTCGGAGACCAACGCCAAATCATCCCCCCCACGAAGCCAGCCCAAGATCATCTCCAGCCTGGACGCCTCGTTGTGGGAGTGTAAGGAGACCAACGGAACCTTTACCCCCAGATGATTCAGGAGCGTGCGGGTCCGACGGGTATCCTCGGCAAGCACACGGCTAACTGAACCCAGTACCACACCGGCCCTGGGAGACAGGTCCCCGAGGTTCCCGATGGGTGTGCTGACAAGGAATAGCTTCGCCATACAATTAGGATGGGGCCGGCGTTCACGTGTGGCCAGTGCCAGGTGGGGCAAAACATCGTGTCAGATGAGGTAAAGGACCGGTTCGGACGAAGAACCGGCCCCACAGGCATAAAGCCTGGGGGCCGGGCTCTCTTCTTCGAAGAAGAGCTGTTCCGGAGGAGGACGGCTACTGAATGTGCTCGTTGACCTTCGCCTCCAGGAACGGCTTTGGCACGGCGCCGACCACGGTGTCGACGTGGGCCCCGTCTTTGAAGAACAGGATGCTGGGGATGGAGCGGATCCCGAACTTGCTGGCCGTCTGCGGGTTCTGGTCCACGTCCAGCTTCCCGACCCGAAGGCCCTGTGTCGAGTACTCCTCCGCCAGATCCGCCACAATGGGAGCCACCATACGGCACGGCCCACACCATGCTGCCCAGAAGTCCACGATGGTGAGCCCCGAGCTGTTTTCGATTTCATCTCCGAAGTTCGTATCGGTAACTTCGAAAACCAGTTCACTATCGGCCATCAAACCTGCTCCTTGTTCATTTACGCGGCTCTGGATACCATGCCGCCGGGTTCAGGCACCATCGGGAGTCCCAAACGCTCTCACCCAGGCACCATAAAAATCATGTTTTCCTATCCGCTCGACCACGTCGCCGTAGCCGTGACCTCCCTGGAGGAGGCTGCTTCCCTGTTCCAACTCGTAGCCGGAGACTCCAGTTCCCCCGTCGAGGAGCTCCCGGAACAAGGCGTTCGCGTGCTCTTCGTGGGCTCTATCGAGCTCCTGGAACCCCTGGATCCTGAAACGACTGTTGGACGCTTCCTTCAAAAACGGGGCCAAGGTCTCCATCACATCGCCTACCGGGTACCGAACCTTCCGAAAGCCCTCTCCCGGCTGAAACATGAAGGCGTCGAACTCATCGACGAAACCCCTCGCCCAGGCGCCCGTGGCCACCAAGTCGCCTTCCTTCATCCCAGGAGCACGGGCGGAGTCCTCATCGAGCTGGTTCAGGCCACTACATCCGAGTAGAGGACCACCCTGCTTCCCGTGGCGAGCTACACTCCCGTGATCCTCTCCAGGCCTATCTCCTCAATCAACCAGCGTCCCTTACTCGTCTGAACCACCAAAAAGGGGACGTCTGATATGTCCCGCCCACGGATCCGCATGTTCACGCCCACTCGGGTGGTGGGCTCCACTCTTCCCGGCACCCTTTCATCGGTGACGATCGTGTAGTCCTCATGCTGGAGGATCTCGGCGATGGCGTCCATTCGAAGCTCCACCTCCTGGAGCGTCGTGCACCGGTCGCCGAGACCGATCCAGGAACCGATCCTCTTGAACATGCAACCGAAGGCCCCGCCAGTGTCGATGGCCGCCCCGTCTACGGTCCCGAAGAGGCTCGCCATGCCATGCAGATCCCTCCCGTTACTGGCCTGAAGGAACCTCTCCACCGAAAGCCTGGGTGCGACTGTAGCCATCTCGCCTGAGGAGATGACCTGAGTTGTGGTACATCCCGCCGAGAAAAGGAGCGGGATTGCTGCGATAAGTAGGCGTTTCATTTCTAGGCCGGGTTCGGGATGTGCATTAACCTCACATATCGACACTGGCAGCTTACGGGTCGGTCGTCAACGGCCGTCACCGTCAGTCGACGGTTCCTCGTTTCCTATCGGCCGACCGAGTCGGAAATCCAGGCTTCCCGATCCCTCAGAGGGGAAAACTTCGACCACCGTTCCCTCCGGAATCTCCGCTTCCAACAGCTTCAGGGCCAGGGGGTCTTGGACCATTCGCTGGATCGCCCGCTTGAGGGGTCTGGCCCCGTAGGCCGGATCATGCCCCTCCCGTGAGATTTGCTCCTTCGCTTCAGGAGATACGACGAGGGTGATTCCCAGCTCGGATGCAAGAGCGGCCACACGCTCAAGCTGGAGTTCCACGATTGCTCTCAGGTCGCCCTCCCCCAGCGGCCGGAAGAGAATCACGTCGTCCACACGGTTCAGGAACTCCGGTCGGAAATGATTGTGAAGCTCCCCGGAAACGAATCCTTCGACCAGTTCCCATTCGGACTCTTTTGCCCGTTCAAGTATGAACTGACTCCCGATGTTCGATGTCATGATGACCACAGCGTTCCGGAAGTCCACTGTGCGCCCGTGGGAGTCGGTAAGGCGGCCCTCGTCCATGATCTGCAAAAGGACGTTGAAGACCTCGGGATGAGCCTTTTCGATTTCGTCGAATAGGATGACCGCATGCGGCCGCCTTCGGACGGCCTCGGTGAGCTGGCCTCCCTCGTCGTAACCGATGTACCCCGGGGGTGCGCCGATCAGTCTCGCGACCGCATGCTTCTCCATGTATTCCGACATGTCGATGCGGACCATGGCCCGCTCGTCATCGAACAGGAACTCCGCCAAGGCCCGAGCGGTCTCGGTCTTCCCGACGCCTGTGGGTCCCAGGAAGATGAACGATCCCACCGGTCGGTTGGGGTCCTGAAGGCCTGTCCGGGCTCTCCGCACGGCGTTTGAAACCGCGTCCAGGGCTTCCCTCTGGCCGATAACCCGCCGCCCGAGTAGCTCCTCAAGATGGGCCAGCCGCTCCCTTTCGGATTCCAAGAGACGACTCACGGGGATTCCGGTCCATTCACCCACCACGGCGGCGATATCGTCGGCATCAACTTCTTCTTTAAGGAAGCTGCCGTCGGACTGGAGCTCCGTCAGACGGGCTTCCGCCACCTCGAGAGCCTGTTCTGTACCGGGTATCTCCCCGTACTGAAGCTCTGCCGCCTGGTTGAGATCGCCGGTCCGGGTGGCTCGATCGGCTTCCAGGCGAAGCTCGTCGATCTTCTCTTTCAGGTTCTGAATCCGGGTGATGGCCTCCTTCTCGCTCTGCCACCCGGCCTTCATACCTGCGCTTTCCTCCCTCAGCTCAGCCAGCTCCTCCTCGATCCCCTTAAGCCGATCCCTGGCACCCGCTTCCTTTTCCTGAGACAAGGCCTGCTTCTCGATCTCCAACTGTGTGATCCGGCGCTCGACTTCGTCGATCTCCTGTGGGAGGGAGTCGATCTCGATTCGCAGACGACTCCCAGCCTCGTCGATGAGGTCGATGGCCTTGTCGGGTAGGAAGCGCCCGCCGATGTACCGGTCGGACAATCGGGCCGCCGCGATGATTGCGTCGTCTTTGATCCGGACCCCGTGGTGGACCTCATACCGTTCCTTGAGGCCCCGAAGAATTGCCACGGTGTCCTCCACCGACGGTGGGGCAACGAAGACCGGCTGAAAACGCCGCTCCAGAGCCGGGTCTTTCTCGACGTGCTTCCGGTACTCGTCCAGAGTGGTGGCGCCAACCATCCGAAGCTCGCCCCGGGCCAGCATGGGCTTCAGCATGTTGCCCGCGTCTACCGCCCCCTCCGCCGCTCCGGCGCCGACGACCGTGTGAAGCTCGTCCAGGAAGACGATGTACTTCCCTTCCCCTTCGGCGATCTCTTTCAGGACCGCCTTCATCCGCTCTTCAAACTCCCCACGGTATTTGGCGCCGGCGAGCATGGACCCGATGTCCAGGGCCACGAGCTTCTTGTTGGCGAGTGTGGATGGGATGTCCCCCGCCACGATCCGCTGAGCCAGACCTTCGACGATGGCGGTCTTCCCCACCCCGGGCTCTCCAATGAGCACCGGGTTGTTCTTGGTACGGCGGGCGAGGACCTTGACCACCCGCCGAATCTCTTCGTCCCTCCCGATGACCGGGTCCAGCTTCCCGAGGCGGGCGGCTTCCGTCAGGTCCCGGCTGTATCGGGCGAGAGCCCGGTACGTGTCCTCCGGCGTCTGGTCGGTCACCCTGTGGGACCCTCGGACGCTCTCCAAAGCTTCCCGAAGCTCCCTTCGTGTCGCCCCGGCGTCTTTGAGAATCTTCCCGGAATCTCCTTTCTCCTCTGTGAGCCCGAGGAGGAGGTGCTCCGTGGAGATGTACTCGTCGTCCAGATCCCGGGCCTCTTTCTCAGCCACGTCGAGGGCTTTATTCAGGTCCCGAGAAAGGGTCGGATCGGAGCCGCCGGACACCTTCGCCCGGGTCCCCAGGGACTCATTGGTTCTTTCACGAATCAGGGCAGGATCGGCGCCCAGCTTCTGAAGCACCGGGACCACGATGCCCTCCTCCTGCTCCAGGAGAGCTAAGAGGAGATGGACCCCCTCGATCTGGGGGTGCTCCCGTCGCCGGCTTTCCTGGGCGGCGGCCTGGATGGCCCCTGCGGCTTTGACGGTGAGTCGGTCGGGATTCAGCATCTTGGTCGTTTTCCTTCCATGCCTGCCAAACTGGCAGCCTTTCTTCCTGTGCACCACCGATCCGGCGCCAGAAAGGCCGGATTTCTTGGTATTTTTCTCTTCAGCACCTTTATAGAGACAAGATCCGGACCAAGAAGCGGGCGCCCCCTGGCAATGGAGACGCCCGTCTGGATTTCCTATCAGTCGGTGACTTCACTCTGGACTGGGTGCGCCCATCCGCCGCCAAACACCCATCCCTAATCCTCTCCTTGCCATACCCCACCCACAGGGAGTTTTAACACTCGCCCCGCAGGGAGGGTCGGATTCCCCTCGATCCTGTTCAGGAGACGGACTGCATCGGCCCGATCCGGGATCCCTTCCCGGTTCAGAAGGGTGGCGAGATCCATGTCCCTCGACACCGTCACGACCCGGAGCCGGACGGGCTCTACGTCCAGCTTGGTTCGGTCCCGGAGGGGCCGAAAGCTCTCCAAAGAGGCATTGACGGCCCCCCGGCGGTTTTGCCAGGCATCAGCCGGTCCAAAACCAATAAACCGAAGCATGGTTCCATTGTAGTTCAAGAAGATCACCCGGCCCTGTAGCACGCCGTCCTGAGTGTCGGCCCGGAAATTGGCTGAGGCCGCCGGTATTCCGTTGATGGCGGCGTTGGAGGGTTGACCCGACTCCAGGCCCTCTTGGGAGAGGAAGGTGCTCAGGGCTGCCGAAGGGGTAGCTCCTTCGGCCAGAGTCAGACCCATGAGTGCGTCCCCCTCGGGGGAACCGGCCTGCACAGCCTGTTTAGAGTTGAGGGTTTGCCATCCATCCGGGAAATTAACCTGGAAGGCCATGTCGGGGTGGAAGAAATTGGACCCTTCGAAGAATCCCTCTCTCGGATTCTCACCGAAGGTCATCCCGTCCAACCAAGGCAGATACTCACCCCGTTTTACCATGGCCGGGTCCATGGCCACTTCGGCGTCATTCGCATGGCGGATGATATCCTGCTCCCGGTTCGCCGGGTTAGGATGAGTTGACAACCATTCCGGTGGCCCGCCTCCGGCGTCCGAGGTCACCTGACCGAGCATGGCCATGACACCGCTGAGCTGGACCGGGTCATAGCCAACACGGCTCATGTACCGGACACCCAGTTCGTCGGCCTGCCTCTCGTCGTCCCGACCGAACTTAAGAAAGAGGAGCTGCAAAGACGCCCCGGCAAGGCCGGCATATTCTTGAAGCTCCGGCTTCAGGATCATGCCCACCCCCAGGCCGAATTGGGCGATCTGTTGTTTGCTTATCTGGCTCACGGAGTGCCGGGCTGTGACGTGTCCGATCTCGTGGCCCAGGACCCCAGCCAGCTCGGCCTCCGACTCGAAGTGTGCGAGGATCCCCCGGGTGACGTAGATGTATCCCCCGGGAAGGGCGAACGCGTTGATGAGGGGATCGTCCAGAACCCTGAAGGTCCAGGGGAGATCAGGCCGTTCGGAGCTGGCCGCCAACTGGGTACCCAGCTCCTGGACGTAGGCTTGGAGGGACTCATCCGGATAAAGGCCCATGGAGGCCACGATCTCCGGGTCTGCGTCCCGGCCCATCTGGATTTCTTGGCCCTCGCTCATCAAAGAAAACTGCCGCTTTCCGGTGGCCGGGTTGATGGCACATCCGACTAGCCAGAGGAGTAGAACAACGGGCAAACCGACCTTCGCGGGTAGGCGCATGGTAGAACCGCTCGTGTTGGGGCTGGTGCCTTTGAGAATGCCAAAAAGTTAGAAACAAGGACGGAGGCCGGGCAAGCGCCCCCATCCTCCTCGACCCTCTCATGGACAAGACCGCCGTGCGATTTGTCACTCTGTTGATCCTCGGATTTACCCCTTTCGCCGCCCTTGCTTGCGGTGGTGCCACCTCCGACTCTCCTGCTCCCGATACCATCTCCAAGGACCAGTTCGTCGAAGCCTACTTCGAGTTGAGGAAGGCCGGGCTCCGTTCCAGGGGTATGGAGATCACCCTCGACACGAGAGATTCGGTGCTAGCGGAGCTCGGGCTTACCGAGGAAGATCTGATAACGTTCGCGGAAGTGTGGGGAGATGACGGGGAAGTGATGATCTCGGTGTGGGAGGAGGTGGATAGCCTCCTCGTCCAAGCTCGGACCCCCCAGGGGGAAGAAGGGGGATTAAGCGAGGAAGGGCTTGATCCCCGTTGGGATGGCCCGGAGTCAGGGGGAGACGCGGGGCAAGGCCGAGAGGAGACCCCCTCATGACCTTCGAGCGTGTCTTCAGCGGAGCTCCTTGGGAGGAGGCGGTGGGCTATTGCAGGGTCCTCCGGGCAGGGAATCTGGTCTTCGTAACAGGGACCGCTCCGGTGGATCCGGATGGCGACGTGCACGCCCCGGGTGACGCCCTGGCCCAAACCCGTCGGTGTCTTGCCATCATCCGTGAGTCTCTGGAGAAAATCGGAGTGGGGATGGACTCTGTGGTGAGAACTCGGATGTTCACTACCGACATCGATCGGTGGGGAAGCTACGGAGAGGCCCACCGCGAGGTTTTTGGAGAACACCCGCCCACAACGACCCTCGTTGAGGTCTCCCGCCTGATCCACCCGGACATGCTAATCGAAATCGAGGCGGACGCAGTGGTAGGGGAGGACTGAAACCTTCGGCCGGGGGTTTCGTTGTGTTTGTGTGGGGGGGCGAGGCGTAGGCTAAGGCCATCGGAATCGGCAACAGCACCAACAATCGAGAGGTGAAAAATGGGCTTAGTGTCCTGGATGATCCTTGGACTCTTGGCTGGAGCCCTGGCGAAGTGGATCCGGCCAGGCAAAGACAAGGGTGGCTGGCTCAACAGCATGTTTATCGGCATCGGTGGCGCCATGATCGGAGGATTCATCGGCTCTATGCTCGGCATTGGGCGTGTGACCGGCCTGAACCTCTGGTCGATCCTCATCGCCACCGGCGGCGCTCTGATCCTGCTCTGGATCATGGGGAAGATCCGCGACTGAATCGGACCGCACTGCCCGTGAGGTAGGTCCAGGGCAACACCACCCTCGCCGTATTGAAGGCAATGGTGAGATTGTGCTGGAGGCTACCGCTCAGAACCGGTAGGCGGCGAAAAGAGAGATCACCCCCGCGGGCCTTACGGATACCGACAGCCCGGGGGGCTTCTTTTTGGGTCCAGGCGGTGTTCCAGGATCCTCCCTCCTCCCCCAACGCCGATCTGCGGCCTATACTCCTCTCAACGGTTTCCCTACCCCGATCCGATTGGAGTGTCATCATGAAAGGTGCTATCCGAGCATTGATGGTGCTGGTCGCCGTCGTGGGATGTCGGTACCAACCTTCTGAAGAGCCCGCCGGGCAGGCCGGAAACGGCCTCAAGGTCTTCATCTCGGTGGACATGGAGGGAATCGCCGGCGTGATCACGGGGAACGAGGTCAGCAGCTCAGCCCCCGAGTACCAGTACTTCCGTGAGCTGACTACTCAAGAAGCCAACGCCGCCGTTGAGGGTGCCCTGGCGGCCGGGGCCACTGAGATCGTCGTCCGAGACGGGCACGGTGCCAAAAACAACATCATTCCCCATCTGCTCCATACCGAGGCAAAGCTACTCCGAGGCGTGACCGATCGCCCCGAAAACATGATGCTGGGGATCGACGAGAGCTTCGACGCGGTCATCTTCATCGGGTATCACGCCAAAGCCGGGACCGAGGAGGGGATCCTCGCCCACACATCTTCCGGAAACGTCATCGACCTGTCCGTGAACGGGGTTTCGTTCCCCGAAGCCGGTTATAACGCTGTGATCGCCGGACTCTTCGATGTACCGGTGGTCCTGGTAGCCGGCGACAACTGGATTTGCGATCAGGCCACGGATCTTTTTGGCAACGTGGTGACCGTGGAAACCAAGGTCGGCATGGACGTGGCCGCATTGGGGCTGCATCCGAAGGCGGCCCAGGACTTGATCCGGTCGGAGACCGAGGCGGCCCTCAGTGATCTGGGGCGGTTCGAGCCATACCGGATGGAGCCACCTTACACCATGGTCCTGAAGGTCTGGCGCGAGAGGGGACAATTCCCGGGAGCGGAGAGGACCGGTGAGGGAGAATTCACCTTCACCAGCGACGACTTCCTGGAAGTGATGGACGCTTTCAACGCGTTGAAGTAAAGGGGACCCTCCACTTGAAGGTCCCCTTTCCAAGGTTTTGCTCGGCAAGCCGGCTGCGGGTCACCGGCCGGACGGTGGAGCCTTCCGTGGCAGCAGCTCATCCCGCATGGCCGCATGGTAGGCGAAGGTGGCCATAACCACCGCGTTCACCATCATGTCCTCCGGCACCAACCCGTCGACGACATCCATGTTCGTGTGGTGTCTGCGGGGACGGTAGTCGATCCGGTCCTGGATGAACTGCCATCCGTTGAGCCCCGCCCTGTCAAAAGACAGGTGGTCGGTACCACCGGTGTTCCCCGGAGCCAGCGTCTCGACACCGAGATCGGTGAGGGGCTCCATCCACGCTTCGAAGATGGGCTTCACGAACATGTTCTCTTGAAGGTAGACGCCACGGAACTGGCCGGTGCCGTTGTCCATGTTGAAGTACCCGGAGAACCTGTCGTAGTCCGGCTTGGTCCCGTTTCGCGGGTTCCCGAAATGCTCGTTCACGTACTCGCGGGATCCGTTTAATCCGCCCTCTTCATACGACCAGAACGCCACACGAATCGTTCGGCGAGGTCGCACCCCGACGGCCTTTAGAATGCGAGCGGCTTCCAGGGCCACTGCACAACCAGAAGCGTTGTCGACGGCTCCCGTTCCTCCATGCCAGGAATCGTAGTGACCACCAACAATTACGATCTCATCTGCCAGGTCGGTCCCAGGTATCTCTCCCACAACGTTGTAGTAGTAGGGATCTGAGTTCTCGATGCGGTTTCTGACCTCCGCTTCCATGGTGACCGGAATGCCTCTCTCGAGGATCCGATACATGCGATTGTAGTGTTCCGTGGCGATGTCCACCTCCGGGAGGCTGTTCATCACCCCTTCATAGCTCCTGTCGCCCCGACTGTCGTGCCTGCTTCCCACGAGAAGGATCCCGTCGTCACCCCTTCCGCTTCCGATGTCGACGACCAGTGCCACGCCCTCTGCTTTGAGAAAGGCGTCCAGATCGGGCCGGGATACCGGTTGGACTCCGGTTCCGCCGGCGCGCATCGCGGCCAACTGCTGCATGGTCACCGTCATCGTGGCCACTCCCTGGCCGCCACCGACCGATGTCCGGGATAGCGCCGCGAGGGACTCATCGGTGTGTCGGATCGCATCCGGCGTAAAAGGTGGCGGCGTCTCGAAGGGCGGGGCGATGAGGGCGATCTTCCCGTTCAACTGCCCTCGGTACTGGGCGAAGTCCGCTTCGGTGTCCACCTGCACGATGACGGCCTCTGCTTCGATCTTCCCGTCGGTGCTGGCCGTGAACGCTTTCGCATACCCGATGATCGGTTGGTAGTCCGGGGCGATCATATGGAGCGACACATACTCGTTGTCCCAATTGACCCCGTGCTCCCCGGCCCTCTCCATCACGATGTTCTCGAGGCCGACCTCGGCCATCTTTTGCATGGCCCATTCCTGAGCATCCCTCATACTCGGGGAGGCGGTGAGACGTGGCCCGATGACATCAGCCATATAGCCGACGATATCCATCACCTGGGATCGTTCCAGACCCTCTTCGCGGATCTTTGAGACAGCTTGCCAGTCTACTTTCTCCTGGGCCACAAGGCTGGGCACAAAGACCAAGAGGCCAACCGTAACCAACATCAAAGACCTGACAGCACGCATTGGTAATCTCCCTGAACCGAAGGATTCCGGTTGCGGTGAAGACAAAATGAAGGACGCTCTAGCGACCCCGGCCCGCAGCTTCCCATTCTTCTTCCGTCGCCGGCGACTTCTGATATTCCATCACCATCTTCCAACCCTCCTTTTTCACCAGCAGAGCCTCGAAATGAACAAGAGAGCCGGCTCGCCGACCCTCCGAATCTACGGTGAAATAGTGGAAAATGCCGGTCTCGTGGGCGGTGTTCTCGTCCGACAGGCGCTGGGTGAACCGGAACTCCACCACCGCCTTCATCCTTCCAGCTTTTGTGTCGTCAAACCCCTGCTTCCACCCGTCCAAGGCCTGGGCGATGGGGTAGCTGGTCCCGGACGGGCCGGACACAAGAACCGCATCCGGATGATAGGTAGCAGAGTAGCCTTCGAAGTCCCCCTCACCAACGGTCCGAGACACCTCGGCCCAGAAAGCGTCCAGCTCGGCCTGGACGGACTGGGATGAGACGGGGGTAGCCCATGCAGGGAGGAGGATTGCGAACACTGGGAACAGTCTTGCGAACCGCTTCATGGTTTCGTCCAGAAAAGAGGAGTTCGGCACCCAGGCCCTGGTGACACCCAGAGCTTCTCGAGTGGCCGACTGGAGTTGAATTCACAGGATGGGGGCAGCCCGGTGGTACGGCAAGGAGAGGGCATCTATCCACGGAGAATTCGAGGACTGCTGGGAGACAGGCGAAGCGCTGTGCGGCCAGGCGGATCGGACGAGGGAAGGAGTTAAACGTGAAGCGCCCGCCGACCAAGCGCAGTCGCTCTGGTGCGAAAGGAGGCCCGGCGCGACCAACGCGAAACGGGATCCGGAGAACTGCTGATTGAAGCTAGAGCCGAAGCGACAGAGGCGACTCAATGAGTTGATCTGTCTGCCCGGCGCTCCGCCATGATCATCTAATCAAACTCCTCCAGAGAAGGCCGACGAGCGAAAAGCCTACCGTTGACGATCAAAGTCGGAATCCCCAGTAAGCCCAACTTCCTGCCGGCCTCAATATCCGCCTCGATCTCCTCAACAGGTCCTTCTTGTCAGACACAGTTTTCGAATCTCTCGACGTTCGGCACGCCAACCTCCTCCGCGAACCGAAGGAAGGAGTTTCCAAGCCGGGTCTCCTCTTCGAAGAGTCGTCCATGGAATCCCCAAAACCGACCTTGATTAGCGGCGCACTGCGCAGCGCTCGCAGCCGTGTAGGCATATCGATGATAAGGTAGTGGAAAGTGACGGTACACCATTTCTACCTCCTTCGGCCACCGATCCATCACCTTTTCGAGAACCGGGCGGAGGCTTCGACAACCCGAACACTCATACTCACCGAAGACGATAATTGTAACTGGAGCGTCGGCCGGACCCGTCAGTTGGCCCGCCTTTGCGAACTCTCGCCACCCTGAAACTTGGCGATCCTGTTCCTCGATGATCAAGTTTTCGGATTGGTGGCGCGACAGGAGCGTAATCAGCGCGACCGCCAGAGCAACGGCTCCAATCGCGACTGTCAGAATATCGATTATAGCCTCGCGGGAACCTCTCATATGACCAAGTGCCCCTCAGGTGGAAACCCGGTTCAAGGAGTCGGTGTGAGCCTCCTCATGGAGGAGATCTCAGGATGCTGGCGTGGCAGCAGGTCAGTATGAACCCCGACTCCGGATCCTGGATCACACCAGGTCTACGCGTTAAAGCAGTCGATCTCCCAATCCGGGCATTTTGAGCTGGGGAATATGCATCTGGCAGAATCCCTGTCACAGTGCTCCTGACACTGCTCCTCGATATCAACAGGGCAGTTGGGGCTGCAGATGTCTATGCATGGTTCATCAGCCATCGCGACGTTGGACTAGGCCTGCAAAGAGACACCCAACGCCACACAAGTCACGGACAATCGGACCATTCTTCTGACCATACGAATACTCTCCCTGTGGTTTTTTTTGACCTGCCGCCACGCGAGCGGAGAAGAAAAGAAGGCATGGATGTTGCCTCGAGCCCCCTCAGCCGGCTTCGATTCTGTACCTCAAAATGGACTCCTCGCCGAACTGTCCTTCCTCGATCACCCAAACCGAAAAACCCTTAGCCACGACCGGCTTGGTGAGATGGTTCGGGAACTGAATTGTCCCGAGGAAATGACCGGTCGGATCGATCACGTCGAAAACGAGCGGTTCCCACCATTCGCGTGGAGGGTTCCCGAAGCGATCGCGCCGGTCCTGTTCAGTGGGAGTCTCGGGAATCCGACTCGCCACGCCATGCCTCGCGACCCAGAGCCGTCCAGTTTGGTCTATCCAAAGCCTCCAGAAAGGGGGCTTCTGGGAGGGAACTTTTCGGGCTGTTCTTCCGTTTCGGAGGGCGTAGTGATCTTCCAGACGTTGAAAGGCCCGGCGTTCCTTTCGTCCCACGGGAAGTGGTTCCCAGGAACGTTCAACTCTCACTGTACAGCCGTCTCCTCGAAGCCGGTCAAAAGCGTAGGTGTCGTTTCTTCCGACGATCAGATTTCCGGCCGGGTCCAGCTCACTCATGGTTCTTTGGGAAAAGGCGTACATTTTCCCGATTGGATAGTTTTGGCCAGTCTGAGGTCCTTCGATTTCCATCGGCGGGGACCAGATCGTGTCCTGGACCTGGCCATCGAGTGCAACGCGGATCCAGGCTTCCCGGATCTGGCCAAAAGCTCCGATCGCATCTCTAACGTACAAGAAACCCGCTTTGTCCGACCGGAGTGTTTCTGGTCCCGAAATCACCGGGGCGGCTACTCGGAATCCGCCGAGATACTTGCCGGCTGAGGAGAACAGGCTCATCCGTCCGAGAGCAGGATCCCACGCAGCAACACGGCCATCCGGCAGTCTCGCGATGCCTGAAAGGCGCTCGAATTCTCCCGGCCCCTCTCCGCGCCGTCCCACGTCCCCCACCGGGACTCCTTCTGCGGTGAACCGACGGATCTTCATAGCGATCCCATCGGCAGCCCAGATGACCCCATCATCCTGCACCACGACACCCAAGATCCGACCGAAGTTGTACGCCTCCTCGGCTTCCGCGCCGCCGATCCGGATTTCCTCCACCACGGCAGGCGCTCCCCCCCAAACCGGAGGATTGTCAGCGCGAACCACGAGGGTATCTTGGGCGCTGCCGGCACCCGCCCACAAAGCAAGGAAGAGGAGTGAACAGACGGGAGGACTCCCTCTGCGCAAAGGATAGTTGACACTTTCGACGTCCATCTCATCAGCCCTGAAGAGAAAAAGACTCTTTATGTCTCGTTGTATGATGCCATGAGAAACCCGGTTCGGTCTCCGCCGCATCGGTAGCTTTTCCTTATCCCTAGGAAATCGGTAAGCCAGCATCTTTGGCCTGAGGGACCAGCCTTCAGGTTTTCTTTTCCAGTGGGCGGACGGAGAAATCAGCGGCAACTCTGAAATCGGCTTGACTCCGAATCTCCCCGACAGTCATCAACGGAGCCCACCCAAACCTGGCTCGGCGATCCAGCTCCTCCTCGGCGAATCAGATGATCACAGAGTTGCAGATATCCTACCCTACCCCCCCCGCGGCGATTGTCAAGTCGAGGACGGAAAGGACCTGAAGACCCCGGGGCCGGGGCGATTCCCACAGCGGCCATCGGGCGGTCAGGGGCCGAACGGCCCCGCCGCCCGTAGCGAAGCGGGGCCGCGAGGGAACGGGCCGGGACCGGGGGCAACCGACCGGAATTGGGGGCGGAGAGGGCATCTCTCCACGGAGAATTCGAGGACGGCCGGGCTTTTTGTTCGTCCCCCGGCGGCATGCAAGAAGGCTGGAAGGAAGAGGGGCGGTGCGGAACCCGATTCCACAGAATCCGAGTGGAAGACAATGCCAGAAGGGCAGGACCCGAAAGGTCAGGGAATCACCTCACCCCGGATCAGATCCTCGAAGCTCTCCCGCTCCCTGACCAGCAGGACCTCGTCCCCGTCTACCAAAACCTCAGCCGGCCGCGGCCGGGCATTGTAGTTCGAGGCCATGGAGAACCCATAAGCCCCCACGTTCCCAACGGCCAACACCTCACCAGCCCTCGGCAAAGGCATGGACCGATCTAGGGCCAGAAAGTCTCCCGTCTCACAGACCGGGCCCACCACGTCCACCACCTCCACCTTCCGATCCTTTTGAACGACGGCAGCCTCGACGGGATGATGGCTCCGGTAGTGGCTGGGCCGGAGGAGGTCGTTCATCCCGGCGTCGGTCACCACGAACACGTGATCGCCCGACCGCTTTACGGCTCTGACACTGGTCAGGAGCACACCGGCCTCCGCCACGAGGAACCGACCGGGTTCGAGGATCATCCGTAAGCCTGATCCCTGGAACACCGAGAGGAGCTCGTCAGACAACGCCCCCATGTCCATCCCGCCGGATCCGTCCCCGATCCCGAAGCCCCCTCCGATATCCACGTACTCGAGGTGAATGTCCTCCTTCTTCAGGAGATGAACCACCTCCAGAACCTGTCGGAGGGCCTTTTTATACGGGACGGGGTCCACGATCTCGGAACCGATGTGGACGTCGATGCCGCGAGGCCGAAGGTGGGGCCGGGTCTTCGCCCAACGGTAGAGTCCTACGGCCACCGGGACCGGAAGCCCGAACTTGGTCTCTGCGTGACCGGTCCGGGTGTATTGGTGGGGGGTAGGGGCCTGAATGTCGGGGTTGATCCGGACGCCGAAGGGCGCCCGGGCCCCGAGCTCGGTGGCGAAGTCATCCAGACGGTGAAGCTCGTCGATGGTCTCGACGTTGAAGGAGTAAATCCTGGCGTCGAGACCGGCCTTCAGCTCCTCGTCCGTCTTTCCGACGCCTGCAAAGAGGATTTTTCCAGGTGTGACCCCCGCCTTAACGGCTCGGAATAGCTCCCCTCCGCTGACGATATCGGCCCCGGATCCCAAGGCGGCCAGACGGTTCAACAGCGCCAGGTTCCCATTGGCCTTCACCGAGTAGGCCAGCAGTGGGTCCGCCGAGGCAAAGGCGGACTCCACCTGCCGGAACCGCTCCCGGACGAAGTCCATGGAATAGACGTAGAGGGGCGTACCGAACCGGTCGGCCAGATCCCGGAGTTTGAACGACCCGCACCTGAGACTCTTCCCCTCCCTCGGGAAAGCCGAAAGGCCAGTGGGGGCTTCCGCACGCATGGGTCCTCTGAGCCCTAATACGCCTTCGCGAAGACCACTTCCATCTTGGCGTCGCCTCCCCCTACGCACCTCCGGGGGGGTTCGCCCGTCTTGAACTCTTGGTCGGGGATGACGCGAATGGTGGCTTTGGTCTTTTCTTTGACCATGTCCTCTACCGCCGGATCACCGTTCCAACCGGCGTACACCAAGCCGCCGTCACCCTCCATGATCTCCTGAAGTTCCGCTAGCGTGTTCACACCCCGGTGAGAGTTGGCTTCGCGACGTTCCCGAGCAGCGTTGAGAAGGTTGGCCTGGAAGAGCTCGAGACGGTCCGACATACCCCCCACAGCCTCCGACTCGAGCAGGAATTCCTTGCGTTCTTCATCCCCGAAGGTCTTCCTCCTGACCAGGACGGCCTGTTCGTTGGCCAGGTCCTTGGGACCGATCTCCAGGCGGAAGGGTACCCCTTTCCTCTCCCATTCCCAGAACTTCGCCCCCGGGGACATGTGGTCCCGCGCGTCCACTCTCACACGAACGCCGTCGTGTTTCAGCTGGGCAGCCAGTTGGTCGGCCTTCTCCTTCACCGCCACCCTCTCCTCTTCTTTTCTGGAGATGGGGACGATAACCACCTGGGTCGGTGCCAGCCGCGGCGGCACAATGATGCCGACGTCGTCGCCGTGGGTCATGACCATACCACCTACCAGGCGCGTGCTCACCCCCCAGGAGGTATTCCACGCATACTCCTCCTGGCCGGCCTCAGACTGAAACTTCAGGTCGAACTGCTTGGAGAAGTTCTGCCCCAGGAAGTGGGACGTCCCCGCTTGAAGCGCCTTGTTGTCCTGCATCAGCGCCTCGCACGCCAGGCTATGGACCGCGCCGGCGAATTTTTCGGACTCGGATTTAAATCCCGTAACCGGGGGCATGGCCACCCAGTCTTCCATGAAGGTCCGATAGACGCCCAACATCTGTAGGGTTTCGGCCTGGGCCTCCTCGGCGGTGGCGTGGGCTGTGTGTCCTTCCTGCCAGAGGAACTCGGCCGTGCGCAGGAACAAACGCGTCCGGAGTTCCCACCGCATGACGTTGGACCACTGGTTCATGAGAATTGGGAGGTCCCGATAGCTCTGAACCCACTTGGCGTACATGTGGTAGATGATGGTTTCCGACGTCGGGCGTATGGCCAGAGGCTCCTCCAGCTCTTTCCCACCAGCCTGGGTTACCACCGCCAACTCCGGCGCGAACCCCTCCACATGCTCCTTTTCACGCTCGATGAAGCTCATTGGGATGAGGAGCGGGAAATAAGCGTTTTCGTGGCCAGTGTCCTTAAAAAGGCCATCCAGGCCCTTCTGCATATTCTCCCAAATGCCGTACCCCCAGGGTCGGATGACCATGCTCCCGCGGACAGGGGAGTAGTCGGCCAATTCCGCTCCCTGTACCACCTCGTTATACCAGGCGCTGAAGTCATCACCCCGCGGGGTCAGCCCTTTGTTGTCAGCCATTAGGATCTTTCGGTTCCGATTTCAGTTCTGGAGGGGATCCCTTACCCCTCTTCCGAAGCTCACGAAGATAAACGAATCCCCCTGGAATAATGAAGAGAAGGATGGCGCCAGCTGCCCAAACCGCCCGGAAGGACATTTCCAGCAGCGGAGCCAACACCCAGGCGACCAGGGCGCCGCCAGCCAGGGCCAGGATCAGGGCGAAAAAAAGGATGAGGTACTCGAGGACATCCAACCGCCGCATGACCCAAGTCACGGCTTCCCGTGCCGCCTCGGCTTTTTCCTCGACCTCATCCCTCTTCTTCTTAGCCCTCATTCCCTTCCAAACCTTCTCCCGCCTTCAGGACCTGGAGGGCCACCTCCGCCTCCGTCCCGGAGGCCATGTCGCGTACCACCGCCACTCCCCTCTTCACTTCGTCGGGGCCCAGGATGATCACCCACCTTGCGCCCTCCGTCGATGCCGAGGAGAACTGTTTCTTCACCGACTGGGAACGAAGCGAATAGAGGACCCTCCGGCCCTTTTCCCGGTGGACCCGAGCCAGCTCATGAACCAGGGGACGCAATTCGGGAGAGATGCTGACCAGATAAAGATCCGCATCCCGGGAGACGTCGGGGAGGAGGCCCCGGTCGGTGAGGAGCTCCGTGAGGACAACGTCCCCCATGCCAAAGCCGGTGGCCGGGAGGGGTTCTCCGCCTACCAGCTCCAACAGCCGGTCATAACGGCCTCCGCCACAAATAGCCCTGAATTCCCGATCCCGGTCGAAGATCTCGAAGACAATTCCGGTATAGTAGGCCAAGCCCCGGACAATCCTCAGATCGAACTGGATGAAATCGCCCAGTCCCAGCCGTCGGAGGACCTCCTGGTAGTCCCGCATATCCGTCAGGGCTTCCGCCACTCCCGGATCCTGGCCGAAAAGGCGGTGAACGTCCTCTAACCCACCGGTTCCCACCAAACTCAGGAAGTCTTCTGCCTTGGCCCCGCTCATACCACATCCGTCACGAAGCCGGAGGAGGCTCTTCCCTCGTTCTTCCCGCTCCACCTTGTCGACGACCTCGAACGCCTCCGGATGCGCCTCAGGGGACACACCCAGAGAGGTGAGGATGGCAGTCAACAGTCGGCGATCGGAGACCCTCGCAACGATATCATCCTGGCTCAAACCCAGATCCCTCAAGGCGTCCAAGGCCACCGCCAGAATCTCGGCGTCGGCGCCGACTCCTGCCTCCCCTACGATGTCCACGTTCCACTGGAAATGCTCTCGGAGGCGGCCTCGTTGCTGCCGCTCGTATCGGAAGAGCTGGGGAAGCGTGAACCAGCGGATGGGTTTCGGCATGGCCCGACTTCGCTCACCGAGGATTCGAGCCAGTGACGGGGTCATTTCGGGCCGAAGGGTAATCTCCCGCCCGCCCTTGTCCTCGAAGGCATAAAGCTGCCCGACGATCTCCTCACCGCTCTTTTCGGTATAGAGCTCGAGGGCTTCGAGGGGCGGCCCGTCGTACTCCTGGAAGCCATAACGGCGAGAGATCCGCCGCCAACTCTCAAAGACATGGGACCGGATCTGGAGCTCCTCGGGAGGGAAGTCCCGGAACCCCGGAAGTCTCGCAAACGCTTTGTCTTTTGCCATGGCGGCGAATCTACCCAGGGGGCGTTTGCAGGGGAACCCCCGAGGGGGTCGGTCAGGAGCGGAAAAAACGGACTCCCGGCTGGTCAGTCCGGACCGTAGGGGAGGAGTCCCAGGACATTCATTGCGTCCCCAACCGTATGGTGGGACCCCGTCACGACTACGGTTCCCCCCTTCCCTGCCACCGAACGCGCCATGTCCATCGCTTCCTGGAAATCTGGAAGGATGTGCAGGTTCGGTCGTGGTTTCACCGCCCCGGCTGCTTTCAAGGGGTCCCACCTCCGATCCGGAGGTACCGTGGGCGGTTGGGTGAGGACCGCTTCCGGGGCCATGGTGAAGAGGGGAGGTAACATAGACCGCCAGTCTTTGTCGCCCTGGATGCCCACGAGGAGGATCATGGGTTCCGGGAGGGCCAGGCGCCGAAGGCTGGTGGCCAACGCCCTGACACCCGCCACGTTGTGGGCAACGTCGAAAACCCAGAGGCCCCGAGGACCCTGGTGGATCTGGAGTCGCCCGGGCCACCGGACGCCGGCAACACCCCTTCGGATGGCTTCCTTGGTCGGGCGTAGACGCTCCGGAAGGAGCTCGAGACTCCGGATGGCCAAAGCCGCGTTCGCCGCCTGATGTCGCCCCGGGAGGGGTGAAGTCAGCGATAGGCCCCCCCACGTTTCTGTCTCCAGCCGGAATGAGTTCCCGTCCGGGGCCACCTCGAGGTCTCTTATGTCCTCGACCGGATTAATGGCGCTAAAAGGTGCTCCCGCCTCGAGAGCCTTGAGCCGGAATATCTCCCTGAGGGCGGCGTCCCGTTCCGCCGTGATGACCGGTACCCCGGCCTTGATGATTCCGGCTTTTTCCCCTGCGATCTCCTCCAACGTGTACCCGAGGTACTCGGCGTGGTCCAGGGCGACGTTGGTTATGGCCGTGACCTGAGGAGTGATCACGTTGGTGGAATCCAAGCGGCCGCCCAACCCCACCTCTACCAACCCTACCTCGATACCCACTTTCGAAAACAGCTGAAAAGCGAGAACCGTGGCCGCTTCGAAGAATGTCAGTCCCAGACGGGCGATGCTTTCACGCAGCTCAGCGGCCGTCTCGAGGAGCACATCGGCAGGAATCGGCTTTCCGTTGATCTGAAAGCGTTCGCGAAAAGAACAGAGGTGGGGGGAAGTGTACAGGCCAACCTTGCGCCCGTCTTCCTTGAGGATCTGAGCCCAAACAGCGGCCAGGGACCCCTTTCCGTTCGTGCCTCCGACATGAAGCGTTGGATAAGCTGCTTCGGGATTCCCCCACTCTTGGAGGAGATTCTCGGTGCGCTCGAGACCCCAAGCGACCCCCACCGGGAGAGGCGGGAAGACGTCGTCGAGGGAGATATCGCCTCCGCCCTGGAGCACTCCACCCTTGCCCGAGAACGCGGAATCGGGCGGTGCCTTCACTCTTCTATCCAGCCCGCCCACATGTGTCTGAGAAGGCTCGCGATAGTCCCTTTTAACTCTCGGCGGTCCACCACTTTGTCGATCATTCCGTGGTCGAGTAGGAACTCCGACCGCTGGAATCCCTCCGGAAGGCCCTGTTTGATGGTCTCCTCAATGACGCGAGGACCGGCGAAGCCGATGAGGGCTTTGGGCTCGGCCAGATTCACGTCCCCTAACATGGCGAAGGAAGCGGTGGTGCCCCCGGTGGTGGGATCGGTGAGGACAGAGATGAATGGCAGGCCCTCGTCGTGTATACGCGCCAGGACCGACGAGGTTTTGGCGAGCTGCATCAGGGAGTAGATCCCCTCCTGCATCCGGGCACCGCCAGAGGCGCTGACAATGATCAACGGGCATTGAAGCTCCAGGGCCCTTCGCCCAATCCGGGCCACCTTCTCTCCCACCACCGAACCCATGGACCCACCCAGGAACCTGAAGTCCATAATTCCGATGCAGACAGGAATCCCGTCCAGGGTTCCCTCCCCCACCACAACGCCATCCCGGGTACCGAGCTTCGCCTCCGCAGCTTCCAACCGAGCAGGGTAGGGTTTGAGGTCTTCGAACTCCAGCGGGTCTCTGCTCCTCAGAGCCTCATCGCTCTCCTGGAACGTCCCTGAGTCGAGAAGGAGGCCTAGGTAGAGGTCGGGAGAAACCCGGAAATGGAAACCGCATTCCGGACACACCTGGGCGTTCTGCGCCAGCCGCTCCCCATAAACAATCTCCCCACAACCCTTGCATTTATTGAATACGTCCGACGGGAGGTCCCGCTTGTCAGTGGATTTCAGGGGTTGTTTGGGCTTCCGAAACCAGGCCATCCAATGCCCTTTCGTCGGGAGGGGCCGACATTACCGACCGCCCTCAGGTGTCCTGTGAAACCCGCACTGCCAACGCCAAAGCGACCCAGGACATCAGGAGGAAGGACCCTCCATAACTCACAAATGGAAGCGGGATGCCCGTGATGGGAACCAAACCGACGGTCATCCCGATGTTTACGAAAACATGCGTGATCCAGGCTCCGAAGATACCGAAGATGACAAGACCGGCAAAGGGATCTGTGACCTTAGCGGCGAGCTGGACCAAGCGAACCAAAATGAAGCCAAAAGCAAGAATCACCAGGGATGTCCCCAAAAACCCGAGTTCCTCCCCGATGACGCTGAAGATGAAGTCCGTGTGTTGTTCGGGCAGGAAGTCCAGACGCTTCTGGGGCCCGGCTGTGAAACCTTTCCCGGTGAGTCCCCCACTTCCGATAGCCACCTTGGATTGAATGATCTGCCATCCGGCTCCCTGGGGATCGACGGTCTGATCGAGGAAAACCAGGAGGCGGTTTTTCTGGTAGTCGGCTAGCGACCGCCAGAGCGGAAGGGCAATGGTACCAGCCGCCAGATTGGCCAGAACCACAGCCACCGATTCCACCAGGTAGAGCCTGTACCGGTAGAAGAAGAGGGAGAAGGTCAGGAGGATGATATAGCCGGACCAAACCCAGATATCGTAACTGAGAATCAGGCCCAATCCGGGGCTGGCCAATAGGACCAGGAGAGGGATGGGTGTTCCGCCCCAGTATAGCATGGTGAAGAGGATTCCGATGAAAGCCAGGGCGGTTCCAAGGTCGGGCTGGAGGACCACCAGAGCCAGGGGGAGTCCTATCAGGGCGACCGGCGGGAAAAGCTCCCTAAGGTATTGGAAGGCCTCCCGACGAGTGGATAGGAGGCGTGCCACGGCCAGGATCGTGGCGATTTTGGCCACTTCGGCTGGCTGGAAGCGGAACCCGGCGATGGAGATCCAGCTTTTAACACCGGCAGCGGTCCCTGCTCCAGTCCCGATGACCAGGGTAGCCATCAGGACCAGGATCCCTCCGACATAAGCGGGGAGAGCGGCCCACTCGATCCACCGGGAGGGAACCGACCCCAGTACTGTAAATGCCAACAGTCCCAGGACCAGCCACTGCGCCTGTCGTTGCCAGATGTCCTCGGTGACGGGGCTGGGAAGGTTCAGCACCCCGGCCGAGTAGATCATGGCCACGCCGAACACGGAGAGAGCGAGGACCGTGAAGACCAGAGCAGGTGTCGTGGCCCATGCTCGGAGAAGCCTGATCATAGAGCGGCCCCACTCACTCCCCGCCACCGGCGCCGCCTGCCTCGGCAGGAACCGGCTCGGCCCATGGGGCGGGGGTCCCGGTCATCCAATGCTCGGTGAGCGTTTGGATGCTGTCGATGGGAATCCCGTATTTCTTTCTAAGAAAGAAGTCGGCGGTCTTGGCCATGATGGGCGCCGCCACCCGGGATCCGCTCTCGCCGAACTCCACGAAAACCACCACCACGATCTCCGGATCGGACCCCCTGGGCCCGGCCATGCCGGCGAACCAGGCATGGTCGGGGTTTCCGTCGTTCTGGACCGTTCCGGTCTTCCCCATGAGGTCCCAATGTTCCAGGGATGACCCATACGCCGTGCCTCCCGGCTGGACCACGGCCCGGATTCCCTCCCTCATGATCTCCAGCGCCTCCTGGGAGAGGTCGAGGGTCCACCCCCCCTCGGGAGGCTCCTCCGTCTTCAAGAGTCGAGGCGGCGGGGCCGATCCATCCCGGGCAATGGCCAGATAGAACTGGGCCATCTTCAGGGGTGTCTGGTCGATGGGTCCCTGGCCGATGGACAGGTTGAGGGTTTCCCCCTCCCGGGGCCGATACCCGTACACCCGCTGCCAGTAGGTAGTGTCAGGAAACGTCCCCCGTGCCTCGGACGGAAGGTCGATCCCACATCGCTCGTTGAACCCGAGGCGGGCCCCCTCGTCCAGGAAACGTCGGAGCCCGATACGCGCAGCCACCTGGTAGAAGTACACGTCACAGGAGCCCTGGAGGGCTTTCAGTAGATCCACGTCTCCGTGACCTTCCCGTTCCCAGCAATGCCAAACCCTGTTCCCGAAGGGCATCCCGCCGGTGCAGGGGATGGGCATGATCTCGTCTGCCTCGATTAGACCGAGATCCAGGGCCATGGCCGCCGTGGCCAGCTTAAAGGTGGAGCCCGGGGCGTAGGTGCCCTGAACGGACCGGTTGTAGAGGGGAAGATCCGGGTCCTCCACCAGCGACGCCCATTCCGCCCCCCCGATCCCGCCGACGAAGGCGTTCGGATCGAAGCTGGGGGCAGAGTAGAGGGCCAGGACTCCACCGTCGTCCACGTTCAGGGCCACCACGGCCCCTCGCAGGGTGTCCGGGAAGATGTCGTGGACCCATTCCTGGAGCTCCAGGTCGATGTTCAGCCGAATGTCCAATCCGGCCCTGGCCGTGTCCCCCGGGAATCCGTCCAGGGAGCCGACGATCCGTCCGAGGACGTCCACTTCCACATATCTGAATCCGGCCTTCCCCTGGAGGAGCCCCTCGTACTGCCTTTCGATCCCGTCCTTTCCCACGATGGCCCCCGGTACGTAGCGACCCAGGGAGTCCTGCGCGAACTCCGGTTCGTCCAGCTCCTCCTGGGTGACCTCCCCCAGATAGCCGAGGATGTGGCCCACGGCCTCCCCGGCCAGGTACCGGCGCCGTGGCCTTCGTTCCAGATAGAGGCCCGGGAACTCCCCCTTCCTCTCCTCTAAGGCCGCCACCTCGTCGAACGGGGCGTTCACTTTTACGGTCAGGGGTTGCCGTGGGTAAGTCCGGGCCGTCTCCATCAAGCGCTCGACGCGCCCGTCAGTGAGGCCCAAGTGGGGCCTGAGGCTTTCGATGCGGGACCGAATGGAATCCCGACTTCCGGGCAAAAGGACCACAGCCCATCCGGGTACGTTGTCAGCGATCAGACTGTCGTTCCGATCGAAGATGGTGCCCCGGGGGGCCGGAACGATGAGCTGTCGCAGGGGGTTGCTCTCGGCCTGCAGTTCCCACGTGGTTTTTCGGAGGACCTGGGCCCGAAAAAACGCCACCATGAGGAGGCCCATGAGAACCACCACCAAAGCAGTCCCACCTTGGGCTCGCCTCCTCCGGGAAAGGGGGTGGTCGAGCCTCATCGGATCGGCCGGGTGCCACCCAGCAGGAAGACCATCAGGGTGCCCAGAGCGGCCACGTAAAGAGCGCCCAGCCCACCGTCCACCAGGACACCGGCCACGAACGGCTCCCTCACGGTTTCACCGGCCACGATCCAGTACATCACATCCCGAACCAGCTTCCCACCGAAGAAGTAGACGAAGAAAAAACGGAGTGAGTCACCAACGAACAGGTCTCGCGTCCTGGCACCAAGAATCCCCACCACTGTGAGGGCCAGGGTGTTTGCACCGAAGGCGAGAACTGAAAACGCATCTTCCAGGATCCCGAATAGGAAGCCCAGGGCCCCGGCCAGGCCCATTCCTGAGACCCGGGCCCCCAGAAGCACGGCAAGGGTCAGGAAATCCGGGGCCGCTCCCTCGATCTCGAGGCCTACATGGAGAAGGAAGTGGAGAATGGCCAGGAGAGGAACGAAGACCCCAAGAACGCTTTTTCTGGTCACGGGCCTCCACCTCCCTCCGCGGGGGCATCCTCCTCACCACCCTCCAACAATTGCATGAGCTGCTCTACCGATGGATCGGCCCGCACCACGAGGACGTGGGTGGCACTCCCGGTTTCCACCACCGGCTTGAGCCAATACTCGGAGGTATACTCCCCGAAGTCCTCATGGAGCTCCAGAACCTCTCCGATGGGGATACCCCTCGGGAACACTCCTCCCTGCCCCGTCGTGGTGATGAGCGTGCCGGCTTCTAGCGGTTCATAATAGGGGATCGCGCTCAAGAGGAGGCGGTCACCGCCGCGGAAATCGCCTCGTCGGGGTTCGACGAACCCGAACACCTCTCCATCCGCCGTCATTGCGCTGGCGCTGAAGTCGGGATGGCTCCAGTCGATGCCGATGGCGGCGTCAGGCGTGACCTCCCTTATAACACCCACAAGACCGATTCCACCATTCCGCATCAGGACCGGGTCTCCCGACCGGATCCCGTCATTCGAGCCGACATCCAGGAGGAACATGCTCTCGGACCCGGTGGTCCGGGGCCGACTCAGATTGGCATGTATGAAAGTCCCAGGGGACCGGTCATCCAGATCCAGGTGTTCACGAAGCCGTCGGTTCTCCTCCACGAGGCTTGCTTGGGCCGCTACAACGGATGCCAGGGAGTCGAGTTGGGCCTGCAATGTGAGGGCGTTTTCAGCCCGAAGGCGGGCTTGGGCGAGGGCCACCTGCGTGGCGACAAACGGGCGGAGAACCGACCGTCGCAGACCTTCGGCCACCTGACTCTGGAGAGGGTCAGGCAAATAGAGCGCAACGGCGGCAAAAAAGAGGAAAACCAGGGCGACGGTGAGGTCCCGGCGCCCTCGACCCTCCTCGGGCGGATCGGTGTAGCTGGCCATCGTCTGAGTGTTTCAGCCTGGTCCGAGGCGAGGGGAACGAACAAGGGGACGGCTCGGGAGACACGGCGGAACGCCCTGCCCCCTTCGGTCTCCTAGGTGGTGAGCACGTTCCTGTACTTCTGGACGTCGTCCAGGATTCTCCCGGCCCCTCTGACGACACAGGTGAGGGGTTCATCATCCACATGAATGGGGAGATTCGTTTCATGTTGGAGGAGACGGTCCAGGCCACGGATCAGGGCCCCTCCACCCGTCATGACGATTCCACGGTCCACGATATCGGAAGCCAACTCGGGAGGAGTGATTTCCAACGATCGACGCACGGCTTCGACGATGGACTGGATCGGCTCCTGAATGCACTCCCGGACTTCCTGAGAATGGACGGAAACGGTCTTCGGAATTCCGCTGACCAGGTCCCGCCCCTTCACCTCCATCTCCCGCTCTTCCCCGAAATCGAACGCCGACCCGATCTGGATCTTGATCGCCTCCGCCGTGGGCTCTCCAATGAGGAGGTTGTAGTTCTTCCTCAGGAAAGTCACGATGGCCGAATCGAGCTCGTCCCCACCAACTCTTATGGACGTGTTGGAAACGATTCCAGAAAGGGCGATAACGGCGATTTCGGTCGTGCCCCCACCGATATCGATCACCATATTCCCGGTGGGGGTTTCCACCGGGAGCCCCACCCCGATGGCGGCGGCCATGGGCTCAGCCACCATGTAGACCACCTTGGCGCCGGCGGCCATGGCAGAGGATCGAACGGCCCTCCGCTCCAGCTCCGTGATCCCGGACGGGACGCCTACGACCACACGGGGTTTGATTCGAAAGATCCGCTTCGCCGTTACCTGCTTCAGGAAATGGCGGAGCATCATCTCGGTAATGTCGACGTCGGCGATCACCCCGTCTTTGAGGGGCCGAACGGCTTCGATTCCTTCCGGCGTGCGTCCCAACATTCTCTTGGCTTCCAGCCCAACACCAAGGATGCGCCGGGAGCCCTTTTCCACAGCCACGACGGAGGGCTCGTTCAGAACGATGCCCTCTCCCTTCACATAGACCAGAGTGTTCGCCGTGCCGAGATCGACAGCGATGTCGTTTACCGGAACCAGCCGGCCTGTGTTGAACCAGCGGGACAGGGTGGAGGTTTCGTTGGGCAAGTCAGGACTTTGTGAGAGGAAAAAGGCTCCCAGCCGGACTCCGAACCGGACCTGGAGCCCCTGGCAGACCACGTAAACGTATGATGTCCAGAAAACCCACAAAAGGCAAGAAAATCAGGGCGCAAACCCCGTTTTTAGCCCCTGCCCGTACTCCCGAACCCACCTTCGCCCCTTTCGGTCTCTGAAAGAGACTCCGTTTCGACTACTTCCGGGGCCACAAAACGGGCAAATACCAGCTGGGCGATCCTTTCTCCTCTGCGGATCGTCACAGCCTCCCCTCCTCCGTTCTGGAGGAGAACCTTCAACTCCCCCCGGTAGTCGGGATCGATGGTCCCAGGACTGTTGGGGAGGGTGATTCCATATCGGGCCGCCAATCCCGACCGGGGCCTGACTTGGCATTCCACCCCGGCAGGGAGCTCCATTACCAACCCGGTCGAGACCGCCCGGATCTCTCCCGGTTGGAGCTCGAGGTCGGCTTCCGCCGAGCGGACGTCATAGCCGGCGGACTGGGGCGTGGCCCGGCTGGGAAGGGGAAGGTCCGGGTTCCCCGGTAGCCGGAGAAACCGGACCTCTGAGGGGTCAGACATACCACCCCCTTCCCCTCCCTCTCACCTTACCTCTCCTATTCGAGATGAGGTGCGAGGTCTTCCCACTTCATCCTGAAGGCCTCGGCCACGGCCGGGTAGACGATCTTGCCGTCCACGATGTTCACACCGAGAGCGAGGGCGTCGTCATCCAGGCAGGCCTGCTTCCAGCCTTTGTTGGCAAGCTGGATGGCATAAGGCAGCGTGGCGTTGGTGAGGGCCAGGGTGCTGGTCCTCGGCACAGCGCCGGGCATGTTGGCAACGCCGTAATGGATCACGCCGTCCACCGTGTAGATCGGGTTCTCGTGTGTCGTGGGCTTGGTGGTCTCGACGCAGCCACCCTGGTCTACTGACACGTCGACGATGACCGACCCGGGCTGCATGAGTTTGAGGTCTTTCTTCGTGACCAGGTACGGAGCCTTGGCACCCGGGAGCAGCACGCCACCGATGAGGAGATCGGTGAGAGGCAGCCGGTCCAGGATGTTCTGGCGGTTGGAGTAGATGACGTCACAGTTGGCCGGCATGAAGTCGGACAGGTCACGCAGCCGGTGCAGATTGGTGTCCATGATGGTCACATGGGCACCGAGACCGCAGGCCATCTTGGCCGCGTGGGTTCCGACGATCCCGCCGCCCAGCACCAAGACCTCTGCCGGGGGGACCCCAGGTACGCCACCCAGGAGCACGCCGCGCCCGCCGAAATACTTCTCCAGGTACTTGGCGCCCTCTTGTGTCGCCATCCGGCCAGCGACCTCACTCATGGGCGTGAGAAGCGGAAGCTCACCAGTTGGCAGCTCCACCGTCTCGTAAGCGATGCTCACCGACTTGGTCTTCTTCAGGGCCACCGTCAGGGCCCGGTCGGCGGCATAGTGGAAGTAGGTGAAGAGGACCTGACCCTCGCGGATCTTCGGCCACTCGGGCTTGATGGGCTCCTTGACCTTCATGATCATCTCGGCCTTCGCCCACACCTTGTCGGCGTTCGGCAGGATCTTGGCGCCCACAGCCTTGTACAGGGCGTCCGGGAAGCCACTGCCGATGCCGGCACCCTTCTCGATGAATACCTCATGGCCCTCGCCAATCAGGGCTTCGGCACCAGCGGGAACCAGAGCGATTCGGTTCTCGTTGGTCTTGATTTCCTTCGGCACGCCGATACGCATATGTCTCAAATCTCGTCTAAGGTTGATCTCTTCACGGTCCTGTCGGACCTCCCCTGCCACTACAAAAACTGGACCATCTTAGGTGAGTTCAGGCTCCGGCGGTAGGTCACCCGCGGGACCAAGCCTGAGAAGGAATTGCCGGTCGGAGGAAAAGAACTCCGCAGCGATGTCGGATACCTGTTTTTCCGTTACGGCATCGATCTTCCCGAGCAGTTCGTCGAGGGTGGCAAACGGCTCACCGTGGAGGGAAAAAGCAGCCAACCGATAGAGGCGGGCACCGGTAGATTCCAGGGAGAGCATGATTTGCCCCTTCACCTGCTGTTTGATCTGCTCCAACTCTTCCGAAGCCATCCCATTCTGGGCCACATAGTCCAACTCCTCCCGCACCACCGCTACAGCTTTTTCGGCGGTCGACGGCCGAGTGCCGACGTACACACCGGAGATTCCCGCCTTGGAGTAGTAGGACTGGAACGTGAACACGGAATACGCCAAACCTAGCTCCTCCCTGACCCGCTGAAACAAGCGCGAGCTCATTCCTCCGCCCAAAGCTGAGGAAAGGAGGGCCAGGGGGAACCGACGGGGATCCGAGTGCCCCGGGATAGCTCGGCCAAACACGAGGTGGGTTTGTGAGGTTGGCTTGGCCTCCAATTCCTCGCCAGCCACTCCCGCCGGGATATCCGGCAGGGAGGGGACCGGCTCTCCCGCTGGACAGCCGCCGAACAATCTCTCTACCTGATCCACCACCTCCGCGTGCTGGACCTGGCCAGCCGCGGCCAACACAAGGTTCTGACCGGTGTACCTCGTTCGGTGGAGATCCCGCAACACATCCCCTGGAATACTGGACACCGTTTCCCTGGTCCCCAGGATGTTGTTCCCGTAGGGGTGCGTTCCCCAGAGTCGGGATCCGTGGAGGTCGAACACCAGATCGTCGGGTGTATCCAGGACGGTGGCGATCTCCTCCAGCACGACCTCCCGCTCCAACTCCAGGTCTTCGTCCCGGAGGAGGGGCGAGAGGACCAGGTCGGCCAGGACGTCCAGGGCGAGGGGAAGGTGTTCGTCCAACACCCTGGCTTGGAAACTCGTGTGTTCCCGGGAGGTGAACGCGTCCAGGGACCCCCCCAAGCTCTCCAAGGCCAGGGCGATTTGCCGGGCCGTCCGGTTCTCTGTCCCTTTGAACACCAGGTGTTCCAGCAAGTGGCTGGCCCCCATGAGGTCCACCGGTTCATGGGCCGATCCCTGTCGTACCCAGACCCCGATGGCAGCAGAGCGGACCCCAGGGATCCGCTCCGTTAATACCTGCACCCCGTTTGGCAAACGGGTCTGGTTCATCTCCCCGGTGAGGGAAGTGACCCTGGCGCTACTAGCCAGATGCGCCTCCTTCGCCTTCCTCGGCCAGCGCGGCCTTCCTCGATAGCTTCAGGCGCCCTCGCTCGTCGATGGCAAGGAGCTTGACTCGGGTGATGTCGCCCTTCTTCAAGACGTCCTCGGTCTTCTCGGTTCGGGCGTCTTGGAGCTCGGAGATGTGGCAAAGGCCTTCGGTACCCGGCATGATTTCGATGAAAGCGCCGAACGTGGTGGTGTTCTTCACCGGGCCTTCGTAGATGCGGCCGACTTCGGGCTCCTGGACGATGGCCTCGATCATCTCGCGGGCCCGGTCCCCGGCTTCGCCAGAGACGGCGGCGATCTTCACCAAGCCTGTGTCGTCCACATCGATGGTGGCTCCGGACTCTTCCTGGATGGCCCGGATGGTTTTGCCCTTGGGCCCGATGATGTCACCGATCTTCTCGGGATTGATTTGGATGGAGACGATCCGGGGAGCGTACTCCGAAAGATCATCCATGGGCCTGGCCAGGGTTTGGTCCATGATATCCAGGATGTGCATCCGGCCCTTGTTCGCCCGCTCCAAAGCCTCCTTCAGAATTTCATGGGTCAGGCCCTGGATCTTGATGTCCATCTGGATCGCCGTAACGCCTTTTCGGGTCCCGGCGACCTTGAAGTCCATGTCCCCGAGGGCGTCTTCAAGGCCGAGGATATCGGTGAGCACCGCCACCCGCTCCCCTTCCTTGATGAGGCCCATGGCAACTCCGGCGCAGGCTGCCCTCGTGGGGACTCCAGCGGCCATCAGGGAGAGGGACGCACCGCAAACCGACGCCATGGACGAGGATCCGTTGGATTCCAGCACGTCGGAGACCAGCCGGATTGTGTACGGGAAGTCGTCATAAGCCGGAAGGAGGGGCTGGATAGCCTTCTCTGCCAGGGCGCCATGCCCCTGCTCCCGCCGGTTCGTTCCCCGATAGGGCTTTGCCTCTCCGGTGGCGAACGGCGGGAAGTTGTAATGGAGCATGAACGACTTGGTGATCTCCTCGGTGGAATCGATGGAATCGATCCGCTGTTCGTCCCTGGCCGTACCAAGAGTGGTCACCGCCAGCGCCTGGGTTTGGCCCCGCGTGAAGAGGGCCGAGCCGTGAGTCCGGGGGAGGATCCCAACCTCACAGGTGATGGGGCGGACCTCCTCGACCTTCCGGCCATCCGCCCGCTCGCCCAAGTTGAGAATCCGCTCGCGCATCGTGTTTTTCTCGATGCTCCTCAGGATCTCTTTGATGTCACCCTGTCTCTCCTCGTACTCCTCGCTCTCCTCCACGAGGCGGGCGAAGACGTCTTCCTTCACCGCGGCGATGGCCTGGTTCCGCTCCTGCTTCTCGGTCAGCTGGAGGGCCTCCTCAACTCGGCTTTTGGCCAGGCCTTCGACCTTTGCTTTCAGCTCTTCGTCAGGGAGGATGGGCGTCCACTCCATCTCCGGCACCCGCTCGTCCCCCAGAAAGGCCTTCTGGATCTCGATGAGCTCTTGAATGCCTTTGTGGGCGATGTCCAAACCCTCGATGAGCTCCTCCTCCGGGACCTCAACCGCGCCGCCCTCGACCATGAGAAGGGCGTCCTCGGTTCCCGCCACCACGATGTCGACGTCGGAGTATTCCAACTGCTGGAAAGTGGGATTCAGAACCCAGTTCCCCTGAATCCGCCCGATCCGGACGCCGGCCAGGAGGGTG
>JANQDZ010000078.1 GCA_028278645.1 Longimicrobiales bacterium
GACTCCGACCGTCTCGCCAACTGCTCGAGGCGAGATCAGGGCCGGTTGTCACGCCGATCGCTCGATACGAGACGGGCGCCGCTCGAGACGATTTTGGGCCGCTGGTTACGCTTGGATTTCCGCTGAGAACTTCCGGACACCTCCTCCCTTCGTCAAAAAAGTCCTCTCTGAGAGCCCCTGAGTGCAACGTTTCAGATCCCGGATTTTGTTTCTAACCGAGGAACGGATGTTCCCGGATCCAGGGGCGGCACACGCCTACCCAACAGCTCCGCCGCCGACTGGACCCCGCTGTTCACGCTCTAAATCCCTCCCGGCAGCGGCCTTTTCCGAACGTGTCGTACAGCCGTTGCGAGGCCTATACGAAGAACGGTACATTTGTCTTTCAACACTGAATGTTTCTGAGGTGCCGCAACCCACCCGCGTTTTCCACGGGTGTAGGTGAAGGGAGACGATCGTGACACCGGCGAATCCGGTAATCCCCGAAGCTAAACGGTTAGAACACTTGAGATTACACTACCTGGACGGAATTCCGCTGGCAGAATTCCACAGGTTGCTCACAAAAACAGATGATTACCAGATCAGCTATGCGGGGGTGAGGAATTACCACACAACCCGGAAGGCGCCGGTGGACTACTACGCCCAGGTCAGTCGGGTGTTTGGTGTCCGGCTGGAGTGGCTTCTGTTCGGCGACGGAGAAGTAACCTCTGCTGAGGCTGAAGCCAAAGAGGCTGGAATGGAGGCCCCCGATTGGGTAGCGATGCTTCCGCAGAGCGCCCCCACCGCTTGGGACCCAACCGATCCGATTTCACAAGCGGCCTTCCTTGACTGTATGAGGCGCCTGGACCTTGCTCGCCCCGGTAGTCAGCCCCTCTCACTGGAAGAGCGAGAAAAGCTCGCAAGGGTGTTGGATACGCTCATCGCCGGCGCCCTGTGGATCCTCAGAGGAGACAAGGTGGCACCGAAGGATTGTGTCCGATCCCTTCTTCTGGCTTTTTCCCAGGGACTCCCCGGGCCGAAAAAAGGGAGTACCTACCGGGATATCGTGAGGAAAATGAAGATATAGAAGTACACTCCGACACTACTCCCATCTGCACTGGATTCTCCCTCGCCTGGGAGAATTCGTAGACCGGCCGGAAGACGCCCCTGTTGACTATGATGACCTCTTCTCCCTCATTGCACTAAGGGGGACGTTGGTCGTGGCACGAACCTTTGATCGGTACCATCCCGGTGGAGGACGTTCGATCGGTCGTGGAGAAGGCCCGACCCGCCTACGGGGTGTACGGAAGGGAGTCTGGTCTCGTGCTGGACACTCCGGAGGGTTTCAACGGTTTCGAATCGGAATGGGATCGGAGGATCCGGGTCATGGACTGGCTCGAAGAGAAATCCGGTAGATAACCCCAAGCCCCTCTGTTCCTTTCGGACAAAACAGCAGGACCCCCGTTCGTTCCTTTTCTCCGCCTTTTCGGGCTATATGGCACGGAATTGGCGACTTCCCGGAAACACTGCGGCCGTCGGCCGCCGGTCATAGATACGGGCCTGACCGCCAGGTAGCGGGAAAAGCCGCCGTGTCAGGGAGGTCGGCAAGTTTGACAATCGTTGAGATAAACCGTCACTTGTTGCCTTCCTGCATCATATACTGTGGCCCCGCCACCGTTTCATTCAATCAAGCAACAGAATCAATGCGAGCGAACCGCATATGGTGAGTCGGCGTCGGTTTATCGGGTATGGCTTCGGATCCCTGGTAGGGCTGCATCTGGACAGCGGGTCCCTCTTCGGGGACACAGGGGTTTGGAGTCCTCTCCTTCTTGGTCAAGCAGACTCGGAGCTCGAGAGGCGACGGGAGTACTTGGCCCTACTTCAACGAGTGTTGCGACCGAGTGCGCCCCCGGGTGAGGGACGCGAAGGGCGGATCAACGGCAGCGCCGATTCATGGGAGGAGTGGGTAGAACAATCCGGAGAGCTCCCGCCCGACTTCTCGCAGATGCCGTCTCAACCGCTTCTTCCTGACCCACTTCAAGACTTGACCGGATTAAAAGGCGGACCAATCGAAACACTTCAGGATTGGGACCGTCAGAAGGCCTGGATCCGGGAGGAATACCAGAAATGGGTTATCGGGCGGCTACCGCCGGCTCCTGATAATCTCGAGGCAGAGATCATCGAGACGAGACCCCACGGAGAAGCGACAATCCACGAAGTCGTTCTCCGGTTCGGACCGGAGATGCAAGGCACCCTCCGGATTGATATCCATGTCCCAAAAGGCAGAGGTCCATTCCCCGCATTTGTCACCCCTCAAAACAGAGGGACCGACTGGGTGAGGATCCCGTTTCGTAGGGGATATGTGGTGTGCATCGTCAAAGCTGCTGATCCGATACGGCACCAAGGAGACGACAGCGATGCTTGGATCGAACTCTACCCAGATTATGATTTCAGCGGCCTCGCACGGTGGGCCTGGGCGGTCATGCGTGCGGTAGACCACTTGGTCACCCTCCCCTACGTGAACTCGGATCAGATAGCCACTGGTGGGAATTCGCGTTACGCGAAATCCACGCTGATCGCCGCTGCATTTGATGAGAGGATTGGAGCTGCCCTCCCGTCGAGGGGGAATTGCGGATGCGGGATTCCGTGGCGGTTCGCCACGGGCATGTTCGTGAACGAGAGTCTTGAAGAGTTGACACGACTGAATCGGTTCTGGTTCCACCCACGCCTCAGGTTCTTCACCGGGCGCGAAGACAGGCTACCGGTTGACCAGAACCTTCTGGTGTCGCTGGTGGCTCCCAGGGGCTTACTCCTCTCCCATGCCTTTACAGAACACCAGGGTAACCCTTGGGCGATCGAGAGGTCCTACCGGTCAGCGAAGAGGGTTTATGAGTTCTTGGGAGCTGGGGAAAAGCTGGGGCTCATCCAGAGGCCGGGAGAGCACACGGTGGCGGGTCCTGTCCTCGAGTTCTATATGGACTTCTGTGACGGGATCTTTGGCCGGGCCCCACTCCGGGAACACCATGATCTTATCAACGGTTTTGAGTTCCAGCAGTGGGAGGACGCCCAAGAACGCTCTGCCTCTTCAATCCCTGCGCCACCTTTGCAGAGAAGAAGCTGGCTGCAGGACCTGGAATCCGGTGTCCCTTGGGCGACCATCAAAACCCGAAGCCGGCGGAGGATCCAATGGCTCCTGGGAGAGACCCCTCCAGCTCTCCGCCGTCCCTTGGACAACTGGGTGAACTTCCGGTCCGGCACCAGTCGGCGGCGCTCGATCGTGTACCCAAGGACCCTTTTCCAGCGTCCGATCCGAAGCAGGGTGATGGGCGTTGCCACCCTCAACTTCGGTGATCGATTACAGGGTGATCTTTATCTAGCGTCCAAAAGAGAAGACGGGTTTCCGAAGTGGTATAGGGACCTGCCGACGGTCATCTGGCTCCATCCGTATGCCTATGCGATCGGTTACTCGCGGTACAGCCAGTGGGCGTTCGAGCAGTTGACGGCCAGGAGGTTCGGAGTGATCGGCCTTGACTTGATCGGGTCTGGGACCCGAGTCGAGGCGATAAAGGGGTTTTACGATCGATACCCCGATCACTCCCTTCTCGGCAGGATGGTCACAGATCTGAGAGCCCTGATCACCGCCATACACGGCTTACGGGAAGTCAAGAACGATTCCATCTATGTCGTCGGCTCAGGCCTGGGTGCCAAGGCTGCACTCTTCCACGCAGCGATGGATGACCGAGTACGGGGAGTAGCGGCGGTGAGCGGGTTCGGATCCCTCCGTGATCCCGACGCGTCCGAGTCTACAGAGGGCCTAAGCCACTACACGGATCTACATGGCCTCCTCCCGAGATTGGCACGGTATGAAGACCGGCCTGAGGACATTCCGGTAGACTATGATGAGGTGCTCGCCATGATCGCTCCACGGCCAACTCTGGTGATCGCCCCGGAACAAGACCGGTACCATCGGGTCGACTCGGTCCGTGCCTTGGTCGACCGATCCCGGAGCGCCTTTGCATTTCACAAGGTCCCGGAAAAGCTGACCCTTGAAACTCCGGAGGGGTTTAACGGGTTTGAGACTGAGCGGGATCGACAACTCAGGGTATTCGATTGGCTTCTGGAACAGGAGGGACGAGAGTAGCTCACCGTCACCTCCGCTTTTTGGCGGCCGCAGTACCCGGGACCGGCCCCAGGTCCCTCCACACCCCAACCTCGGTCTTGGTCACGTACACGTGCCCCCCCTCGGTGACCACGTAAACCACGTCCTTCTTCTCATCCACGGCGATGGACACCGGTTTGTCCATTAGAGGCTCCTCTGGTTCGGTTGAGCTCCTGAAGCAGTTCCAACCATCAAGAAACGGGGAGGGCGTCATCGCCCACCCCGATGTCTTACCCCGCAGGCCGACAAGTTGCCGACCCTGTTCTATCCACACTGTCGGTTCGATGTCGGCTTTCAGCCGGAAGAGGTTGGTGGGATCATCGTTCATAAACCAACCCACATTTATCATCATATTCCCGCGGGAATATCGATGGGAAAACGCGGTTTCTTCAGCAGCCACCCTCCCAATGGCTCCTCCGGCGATCATCAACCCACCATCACAGAGGGCCAGTTATTTGTCGAACGAGGGGTCCAGGACTCGGTTCCGTCCCCTTCCCTACTCGCCTCTGCGGTAGACGATCTTCCCGTCGACGATGGTGAACTCAATCTCCATATCGAGGATCTCGGCCGGGTCGATCTCCAGGAGGTTCCGGTCGCAAACGGTGATGTCGGCGAGCTTCCCTGCCTTGAGGGACCCCCGAATGTCGTCCTCGAAGGCTGCGAAGGCGTTATTGATGGTATATGCCTTCAGCGCCTCGTGGACCGATATCTTCTGCTCGGGGAACCACCCTCCGTCCGGAGTATGGTTGAGGGTCGTCCGATTAACGGCAGCGTGTATCAGATATTTCGGATGCATATGATATTCGGCTGCCGACGTGCCGGGCCAATCCGATCCGAATGAAAGCATCGTGTTGTATTCCAGCATGGAAGCGAAGGCGTATGCGCCCTTGCTCCGCTCATAGCCGATGCGTTCTTCCATCCACCGCATGTCGTCGGAGATGTGATAGGGGTTCACCTCCGCGATGACGCCTAGCTCGCTGAAACGTGGGAAATCCTCCGGGCGGACCACCTGGTTATGGATGACCCGGAACCCGGTCAGATCGATTCCTTCATTCTTGAGGCGCTCGTACATGTCGAGCATCAACGCCACACCCTTGGTCCCAATGGCGTGAACGTTGGGGACAAACCCCGCGTCGAGGCCTGCTTTGATCAGGGTGTACATCTTCTCCATGTCCCCGATCATCATCTGGGAATCGTTGCTGGTGTGCCTGCGATAGTGACCGTAGTTGCCCGGTTGGTCGTCGTAGGGCTCGAAGAAGAGTGCACCGTGGGTCCCCATGATTCCGTCGATATACCCCTTTAGCGCTCCGTACCGGAGGAAGTTGTCGGGTGCCTTGGTCTGAGGGTGGAGCCCCATGGTAAGCCCTTGTGCGCCCAGATCCGCGCCCCGTGAGAGGTCGGGGCGGAGCCACACCCGGGCCGTCAGTTCCCCGTTCTCCTGAAGCTCGGCAAAACGGGCGGTCTGGTCGGGCCGGGCAATGTCGTGGACCTCCACGATCCCGGCTTCCCTGAGAGCCTTCAACGCCGCGCGATTCTCATCCAGGAGCCGCTGGTGGGATTTGGGCTTTTGGACACTCCTGAGCCGACTCAGGGCCGTTGAACCCCGGTAGATCAGTCCGGTGGGCGCACCTTCATCGTTCAACTTCATCCCTTCCACCGGCTCCTCTTCGAGGCCGGCGGCCTGGAGGGCTGCGGTGTTGGCCAGGTAGAGCTGACTGTCGAAGCTGTTCAGAAGGCAGGGGTAGTCCGCCGTGAGGTCGTCGATGACCCAACGGTCGGGCTCCCAGCGGCTGTCTTTCTTCTCGTCGGCCGACTCGGCACCCAGGGACCACTCTTCATAGGCGCCCCAGAGGCCACCGGTGATCCATTCCCCTGGTTCCAGGATGGTCACCAGGCGAGCCATCTCCTCCACTAACCCCGGGTTGTCCGCCACGTCCATGAGGTTGGCATCGTTGATCAGGCCTCCTGCACCGTTGAAGTGCACGTGGCCGTCGATGAAGCCCGGAACGACGAACTTTCCTTCGAGGTCGATGACCTCCGTGTCGGGGCCACGGTATGCGTCGGCCTCCTCATCGGTGGCCAGGACGGCGGTGATGGTGTTTCCGGTGACCACCACCGCAGAGGCCGTAGGGTGATCCTCCTCCATGGTGTAAACGTCGCCGTTCAGGAGGATCAGATCGGCCGGATTGTCGGAGGTATAGGACGGTTCACAGGACGTGAGGCCGATGGATGCAAGGATAGCTATCAAAATCACGCGGGACTTTTGCATGACGTGACCCCCTAGAGGAATAGAGACGTCGCAATACTCACCCGCGGACAGTTTATGGGAGGTTGAGGATCGGCGGCAACAGCGCCTGGAAATCCGCACGCTGCTCCAAGTGAGCGAACCTGGGATCCCTCTCCAACATCCGCCTCGTGTATGGCCCTGGGTCGGAGAGGAGCGACGCCAATGTTTCCGCCGCCTTCTCGTCTTCACCGACCATGCCGTAGATCCCGGCGAGGTCCTCTACCCGGTGGGAGCCTTTGAGGAAGGCAAGAATGTAGATCGGGAGAAACATCTGGGTTCCCGCCGCTGCTCCGTCACGGGAGCCTACAGGAGTGCTCCGAGAGGAAACATGATGCTGCGGATAAGGAGCGGGCAGGCCTTCCCTTGCAGGGCCCAACGCTACCAGCCACTCTACCCTGGCAACAGGGAGTTGTCAGGATTGAAAGTTCAAAACGGACCCTGAGCGATGAACCGAACTGACTCGATGCCGGAGATCCGGATGAGCCGCTCCAATCCACCTGCCCTTTCCCCCCTCCGAACCGTCTTTTTTTTCCTCTTCCTGGGTTCCGGCCTCTGCGGCTGTACGCCTGGTTCCGAGGTTGAGGGGCGGTCAAAGGGTGCGGGCGACGGCTCAACCGGTGGAGCGTACCAGGGTGAAGAGGGATGGATCGCGCTGTTCAACGGTCAAGATCTCACGGGTTGGACCCTGAAGATCGCCGGCCAGGAGCCGGGGGTTGATCCGTGGGGAACAGTCCGCGTTGAGGACGGCCTCCTAACCGTCGGATACGAGAACTATGACGGGTGGGAAGGCCGCTTCGGACACCTTTTCTACCACGAGCCCTATTCCCACTACCGGCTTCGGGTCGAATACAGGTTCATCGGGGAGCAGGTTTCCGGAGCGCCCGCCTGGGCGTTCAAAAACAACGGGATCATGTTCCACGCCCAGGCGCCTGAAACGATGCTCCTCGATCAGAGCTTCCCCCTCTCCATCGAAGCTCAACTCCTGGGAGGGAACGGGACCGACGACCGACCCACCGGAAACGTCTGCACACCAGGCACGGACATCCTGATCGATGGGCAGATGGCGGAGGCGCATTGCATCTCGGCAACGGCACCCACCTTTCACGGCGAGGAGTGGGTCACCTTTGAGATGGTGGTCCGAGGGGGGGAATCCGTGGTGCATGTCATGGGCGGTGACACGGTAATGGCCTATAACGCCATGGTCGTAGGCGGAGCCACCGTCGAGGAATTTGGTGAGCTGGCCCAGGCCGAGGGACAACCCCTAACCAGCGGACACATAGCCATCCAGAGCGAGAGCCACCCGACCCAGTTCAGGAAGATCCTCCTAAAACCCTTGCCGGCCGGCGGCGAGCATGGAGATGAGAAATGACCATAAACCGAAGGCGATTCCTGGAAACTTCCAGCGGTGTCGTGGCCGCTGCCTCCCTGGGGAGTGTGGCCGGGTTGAGCGCGTGCGCCGAGGCTCCTCCGGACACTTCCCTCGCCTCCTCATCGGGCGGTCATGGCCAGGAACCGTTCGTCGGGAAACCGGGGATCGGGATTTGCGACTGGAATCTTGGCCCCATGTGCGATCCGGAAGAGATACAGAACGCGGCTGCCGCCGATCTCACGGGGATCCAGGTCAGCCTTGGCCGAGACCCGGACCAGATCCTTCTCCGAAACCCGGCCCTCCAGGAGCGATACCAGGAACTGGGGAGGGAGCATGGAGTCAGCTTTCATTCCATCGCTCTGGGCATGTTCAACACACACCCGTTGGCTGATGAGCCTCGCTGCGCCGTCTGGCTCGTTGATGCGATTGACGCCGCCGTTGCCCTGGGCGCTACCAACGTCCTCATGGCTTTCTTCGGTAACGGCGACCTGAGGTACAGGGATGCTCAGGGGGAGTTCGTAAATGAGTCCGCAGGTGAGTTCGCATCCTTCCGGCTTGACGAGGAGAAAGTCGGAAGCGTCGTGGACACTCTGAAGCAGGTCGTCCCAAGGGCGATGGACGCAGGTGTGGCCCTGGGCCTGGAGAACACCATCTCGGGGGCCCAAAACCTGGAGATCATCGAGAGGGTCGGATCGGAATGGCTAAAGGTCTACTACGACCTGGGGAACTCCACAGGGTACGGGTACGACGTTCCCACCGAAGTTCGGGAGATCGGGAACGACCGCATATGTGAGGTCCATCTGAAGGACTGGAGCACCCCCCTTCTGGGGAGTGAAGGGTGCATGGTAGACAATGCTGCCGCCGCCGCTGCTCTAGCCGACATCGGCTACGACAAGTGGTTGGTCCTGGAGACCAGCGGCCGAGAAGGGCAGTTCATGGAAGACACCCGGGCCAACGTGGCGTGGGCGAAGGAGACTTTCAGAGTCGGATGATCGCACTGAACGGGTCGGGAGGCTGACCTTGAAGCTCATCCGGAAAGCCGGGAAGAGGTTGATGTCGGGCCTGAAGGCCTGGCTTCGCCCATCCCGGCTCCCATTCGTCTGGGGCTTGGCCGCCGGAGTCCTTTTTGTCCTGGCTGTCCGGACAGGAAACGCTGTAACGTCCACCGATTCGTTCTGCGAGTCCTGTCACGTTCACCCCCAAGCAACCACCTCCTGGAAACAATCGACCCATTATGCGACCCAGAGTGGCATGGTGGTTCACTGCGTCGAATGCCACCTCCCCCCTGGCGGGTTCCCCTACGCGGTTCAGAAGGCCCGACTAGGGATACGGGATCTTTGGGGAAAGCTCACAAAGGACCCCGAGTCGTTCGACTGGGAGGCACGTTCTGACCTGGCTCACGCCCGGACGTTCACCTTCCGGGAGTCGTGCCTGGATTGCCATCCGAATCTGTTCCCTCTCCAACTCTCCGACGAAGGGGAGGAGGCTCACTTCCATTATGAGCGACAGGCCGATGAGGTCCGTTGCTTGAACTGCCATCTCCACGTGGGCCACTTCGATCCCAACGCGACCAAAGAGATCAACTTCGGCATCGTCGCATCGACGGAAGAGGAGGTTTTCAACGAACCCGCCCAGGTCGAGGGCTTCGTCGACTACACAGAACAGATCCCCGGCACCTCGGTGAGCTTCGACATGATCGCGGTTCCCGGTGGCAGTTTCCGAATGGGCAGTCCGGAGACGGAAGGGTACCGAAAGGAGGACGAAGGACCTCAGCACCAAGTCACGGTGAGCCCCTTTTGGATGGCCAGGGTGGAGACCACCTGGGACGAGTTCGAAGCATGGTATCGGGCTACCCGTGCAGAGGGTAGAACCGACACGAGGAGTTTGGCAGGAGAAGCGGCCGTCGACGCCATCACCGGCGCCACCCCGCCTTACGTCCCGCCGGACCAGGGATGGGGTAAGGGTGACCGTCCGGCCATAACCATGACCCACCACGCTGCGGCTCAGTACGCGCGGTGGCTCTCCCAGCAGACTGGGAAGAGGTACCGTCTACCGACGGAAGCAGAGTGGGAATACGCGGCCCGGGGAGGGACCGTCACTCCCTACTTCTTCGAGGGAGAACCCTCCGACTATGCCTCGGATCGGTTTTTTCACAATTGGTTTGGTCGCAACACAATTGTGTTAGACAGCTTCTCGGTTCATGCCGGAAACAGTGGCGCCCGGACCCAGATCCCCTCTGAGTCCAAACCGAACCCGTTCGGGCTCGTGAACATGTTGGGGAACGTTAAGGAGTTCACCTCCGACTGGTATGCTGAGGATACCTACCGAGGCCGGGTTGGCGCAGGACCAGTTTTGGATCCCCTGGGTCCGTCCAACGGAACGGAGCACGTGGTCCGCGGCGGGTCGTTCCGCAGCGGTCCGGCAGATTTGCGGGCCGCGGCAAGAGATCACACCCGAACGGGTGCATGTTTGGTGACTGACCCCCAGATTCCCAAGAGCATCTGGTGGTATTCGGACTGCAACGACATCGGATTCCGCGTGGTCAGGGAATTCGAGAACTCGGAACAACAAGGAGCCGAAGGATGAGCGAGGAGAAGGCGGGACCGAGCAGGCGCGACTTCATCGAAACCCTCGGCGTGATGGGTGCGGCAGGAGCGGTAGGCGCCGTGGTGGCCGGATGTGGCCCCGGCCAACAAGCGCTATACCCGGACTACGCATACCCACCTCTGATGGAACAGGCGCCGGATGGCCCCGTGCTGAGAGCCGGCGTAATCGGGTGCGGAGGCCGGGGAACCGGCGCGGCCCAGCAGTTCCTTGATTCCGGCCCGAACCTGGAGATCGTCGCCTTGGCCGACTACTTCCAGGATCGCATAGACAACTGCCGGGCTACGCTCCTGGAGCAAAAAGGGGTGGAGATACCCGACGAGCACTGCTTCAATGGGTTCGACTCCTACCATCAACTCCTGGAAGTCGACCTGGACGTGGTCCTCATGGCCACCCCTCCCTACTTCCGCCCGGAGCACTTCGAGGCCTGCGTGGAGGCGAGGAAACACGTCTTCATGGAAAAACCGGTGGCCGTGGACCCGGTGGGGTGTCGGTCCGTCATGGCCTCGGCTCGGCAGGCTGACGGGGCCGGTCTTTGTGTTATCACCGGGACCCAGAGGCGTCACCAGGCAGACTATCTGGATGTTTTCCGTCAGGTGGCCGAGGGAGCCATCGGGGACATCGTCGGGGCGAACGTCTACTGGAACGGGGTTGTGCCTTGGTACAGGGACCGCCAGCCCGGATGGACGGATGTGGAATACATGCTGCGAGACTGGGTGAACTGGACGTGGCTCTCCGGCGATCACATTGTCGAACAACACGTGCACAACATCGACGTTGCCAACTGGTACCTGGGCGACGCCCATCCCCAGAAGGCCGTGGGGTTCGGGGGCCGGTGGCGCCGGCCCACGGGTGACCAGTACGACTTCTTCAGCATCGACTACACATACGACGACGAGATCCACGTCCACTCCATGTGTCGTCAGATTGCCGGGTGCGCCAACAACGTTTCCGAGTTCATCCGGGGCACTGCAGGCTACACCAACGCCGTGAACACGTTATGGAGCCCGGACGGGACCGAGCGGTTCACGTATCCCTACGGGGTGGACGAAGAGGGGAATCGGATCGGACCCCAACCCTACCTCCAGGAGCACATCGACCTCGTGACCGCCATCCGGTCCGGAGAGCAGGTGAACGAGGCTGCACGAACCGCCGAGGCGACCCTGACAGCCATCATGGGCCGAATCTCCTGTTACACGGGGCAGGAGGTCACCTGGGATCAGATGATGGAATCGGACCTGAAGCTTGGACCCGAAAACCTGAACTTTGGCGAGTCGGACCTCATCCGCGCTGTGGTGCCGGTGCCTGGAACGGACTGATCCGGTACCGAAAAGTTCGGGTTCCAACGAGGAACCCCTCACAAAAAGAACCGGCCGACCCTGAAACGGGTCGGCCTTTTTTCTTCCGTCCCAGCGTTCGGACCCCTCCCCTACTTCGAGGTTATTTGGATTTCAGTGCTCAGGATGACCACAGAAGCTTCGGAGGCAGCTTCGGTGAAGCCTTGAACCCTCGGATGGGCCGGTCATGCCCCACCCAAGGCCCAACACACCCCGCAGCAAACCCGCACCAGGGAAACAGTTAACCCTCTTGCGCATCTAGCGTCGCCACCGGATATTCCCCCGAATTCTTCTGGGAAGCCAGAAAATCGATTACTCCGGGGAGATACCCCCATGGGTTTCATTCTATTGGGCGGTGCCGTCATCTTTAGCCTTCTGGTGGTACTTCTGACGTTCCACTTCCTCCAGCATGCCGAGTCCGACTCCCCGTCGATCGACCTAGAGCTTTTTGATCCCCTGACCTACAGTCTCGACCAGTCCCAGATCGACGCCATCAGGACCAGAGACTCTTCACCCCCGCCTCCCTACGTTCCAGCTCAGGAAGAACTGGGCACCCTACAGATCCAGTAAAACGACAGGGCGCACCTCTCTCCTAGCTAAATGCGGTCTCCCCCACCCTGTCGTGGGGGCACTTGCAGGCAATCCCCACCCCCGGTCCTTCCGCCCAACAGTTATTGGCCGAAAGGCACCGTGACTTCTCTTTCAGGCCCAACTCGAACTGCCTCGGCAGGTCTGGTTCGGAAATCAGAGGACGACAAAGGGAGACAAGGTCGGCCACCCCTTCTGCCAGGACCTTCTCCATAACCGACCGAGAGCGGAATCCTCCGACCAGGATGATGGGGAGGTCGGTCTGACGTCGGGCCTCCTGAGCCAGGTGGAGGAAGTAGGCTTCCTTCGCTTCCGACTTGATCCCTTTGCGAACGTTCAGGGTCTTGTTCATTCCCCCAAGGCCCCCGCTGATTTCCACCCCATCGATGCCCATGCCTTCCAGAGCCGCAACGATCTCGGCCCCTTCCCCGAGAGACAAACCGCCGTCAACGCCATCCTCCATTCCGAGCTTGATCAGAACCGGGTAGTCGGCACCCACCTGATCTCTCACGGCGGAACAAACTTCACGCAGAAAACGCATCCGCTTTTCGGCCGTTCCTCCCCATTCGTCCGTCCTTTTATTCACGAACGGTGAGAGGAACTGGCTGATCAGGTACCCGTGAGCGGTATGGATTTGGACCCCGTCGAACCCGGCCTCCCGGCACCTTCGGGCGGCATGGGCAAAAGCTTGGATGGCTGTCTCGATTTCCGTACCGGTCATCTCCCTCGCTGGGCGTGGAAGGAAGGGCTGGTCGATAGCGGAAGGTGCAATGGGCTCGGAGATCGACTCAGCCACGGAGTTCATCCCGCCGTGGTTGATCTGCGGGACGACCCGTCCGCCCAGATCGTGGACGGCTCGGGCCAGCCTGGCCAGGTCGGGGATCAGATCGTCGTCGTAGATCCCGGTCATTTCGTCGTGGGCTTTCCCGGCCGCATGCACATACATGTGGCCGGTGATGATCAGTCCCACCCCACCCTCAGCCAGGTCCTCATAGAGAGCCTCTAAAGTGGGAAGCGGCCGCCCGTCCTGATCGGCCATCCTCTCTGCCGTGGCCGACCGCACCAGTCGGTTGGCGGTCTGCAGGGACCCGATTGAAAAAGGCGAGAAAAGCAGGCTCATGGAAGGTCCCTATCCTCCGATCATCTTCATGATCTCCTCGATAGCTCGGTCGAGCTGTGGGTCTTCACCGCTGAGGTCATCATTGAGGTCGTTGATCACGAAGATATCCGGCACCACACCCCCGCTGGTCTCGAGGTTCTCACCATCCAGGGTCAGGCACTTCCACCATGGCAGACGGATGGAGTTGCCGTTGATCAGTCGAGCGCTGGTGGTGAAGATCAGCCATCCGTAGGTGGTGTTCCCAACCACCGTCCCACGATTCAGAGCCTTGAACCCACTTGTCGTCATCTCGCCATCGGAGAGCGTGACCTCATTGGTGATGACCACGATCGGTTTGTCGGCGAATCCGAAGGTGGACTGTTGGGTTTCGCTCAGTCCGCGTTGTTGCCACTTCGCGTAAACCGGCTGGGTCAATGCTTGGAGCACCCTATCGTGCACATTCCCGCCCATGTTGTACCTGAGGTCCAGGATCAGGCCCTCCCGGGGGACCGCGTCGCGATGGAGCTCGAGGAGGAACCGATCCAGATCACCCCTCCCCATGGCGGACATATAGAGGTACGCCACCTGGTCGTTGGTTTCCTGCTTGACCGTCTCACGGCGCTCCCTGATCCAGGTTTCCCGTTTCAGCCCGTTCTCGTTTCCGGATGAGATGGCCCTCAGAGGCAGAGTGATGTCCCGCCCCAATGCCCCACTTCGGATCGTGACTCGGACCCGACGGTTGGTCTTTCCAGCCAGGACTTTCCAGATGTTCTCCTCGGCACTCACAGGCTCACCATCGATCTCGATCAGAGCGTCGCCTTCGGAAACCGAGTCCCGGTGCAACCAGAGGGGTCCGTCCTTCCAGATCTTCGTGATGGTGACGGGGGTTTGAGAGAGGTCGAGGTCGATACCAAAGTGGGGGCTCGCCTTCTCAGTGGGCCGTGAGGTTCCGCCCCTGTATCCCGTGTGGGAGGAATTCAGGAACCCGATCATCTCATTCGCGAATGCCGCGAAATCATTCTCTTCCCGTACCTGGCTCAGGACCGGCTTGAAGCTCTCGTAGACTCCCTTCCAGTCCGTGTCGTGGTGATTGCTGTCATAGAAGTAGTGTTCGAGAATGTAGTAAACCTCGGACAGGGCCTGTTCGTAGTCGGCCACTCTATCCACCTCGATCCGGGTGTCGAAGGAGATGGATTCGCTCCTGCCGGAACTCATGTTGATCCTGCCGAGCCCACTGGTCTGGGAGTAGTAGAGGAACTTCCCCTCGGCGTCGAACTGGAGGTTCCTCGGGTTCGTCACGCTCTCAGCAAAGGCCTCGGGCCGACCCCATCGGCCGTCCTCGTACTCCGACCTCCAGAGGTGGCTGGTTCCGTGCCTGCTGGAAAGGAAGTAGACGGTTGTGGAGTCTTTCGGTGAGAGGAGCGGACTCCGTTCGCTGGTGAGGGAGTTCAAAATCTGTCGAGTTTGCCTGTCGATGTTGTCGAACTTGAACGTGACGACAACCGCCTCTTCCCCGTCTCCTTTATCCTCCGCGTCTTCTTCGTCTTCGTCGTCATCCTCTCCCTCATCTTCTTCCACGGCGAAGAGCCCTTCGAATTCGTCCTCGTCGAACTGTGGTGGTTCAGGATGGAAATGCACGCTGTAGAGATCCGACTTCCCTGTGAACTCAGGGAAGCTGTGGCCGTAACGGTTCGACGAGAACGCCAGGAATTTCCCATCCGAGGACCAAACAGGATCCTGTTCGTCGTATGCGGTGTTGGTCAGAGCCGTCTTCTCACCTGTCTCTACCTCCACGGCGAAGATGTCTTGGTTGGACGTCTGCGTGACGATGGCGATGTACTTGCTGTCGGGAGACCAGGAGAATCCGTCCGCGAACCGGCCGCCGAACTCGTCCTCGATAACGAGACGGTCGTCTGAACCGTCGGGTTTGATGATCCTCAGTTCCCGGGGCCCGGAGTAGTAGGCGATCCACTCCCCATCGGGGGACAGCTTCGGCTCGAGGACATCGCCCGGCGTGTTTGTCAGGCGGGTCGGGTCCTCGCCACCCAGGGCGGACATGCTGTAAAGGTCCGGGGTCGCTCCGGCGTCGGACACGTAGATGATCCGCGCGCTTTCCTTATCCCAAGCCAGGTCCCGCTCGTTCTCGCGGGACTTCGTGATGTTCCGGGCGTACCCTCCTTCAACCGAAAGAACGAAGATTTCGCCTCGGACGACCGCCGCGATCTTCTTCCCATCGGGCGAAACCTGGAACTCCGAGACGGTCCCGTCCTCCACGAAGAACACCGAGTTTTCTTCTGTCTCCGCAGGGGCATCGATCTGAACGGGAGACGAAGTCCCATCGGCCAAGTCCGTCACCCAAAGGCCGAAATCCCTCCGGAAAACGGCTTTTGGGACGTTCCTCGCCACCGAAAACTCGATCACGTCCCCATCATCGGCGAAATCGGTGACGGCCCTTACGTCGGATCCATCAGGGTTCGCCGACCAGATGTTCTTGGTTCCGGTCTGTCCGTCGCTCACGAAGAAAAAACGGGATCCGTCGTGGGCCCACGCGGGCCAGTAGGCGTTCGCATTATCGGCCACCAACCTCGATGCTTGGGGGGAATCGAACCGCTTCACCCAGATCTTTGCCGTGTTCGCACCCCTGTACCCGCGCCGCCATTTGTACCCGTTTTCCCAACCCTCCGAGAAGAGCACACTTTCACCGTCAGGGCTGACCTTGGGGTCGTTCGGCCGGCTCCAATAGGTGTCGAGGACGGGCAGCGCATTCCCGGTGCCATCGGTTTTGATCCTGTAGATCCCAGAAGACGAGGCTCGGGAGGACGTGAAATACACCCAAGCGCCGTCGGCAGAGAGATCGGTGGCGACGTCGTTCCCGGAGTGGTACGTCAGGCGCCTGGCCTCCCCACCCCTCACGGGCATGATGAAGATGTCGTTGGCCCCGAACCGGTTCGAGGAGAACACGATGCTCTGCCCGTCGGGGGACCAGAGAGGCTGCATGTCATACGCGTCATGGTTCGTCAGCCGGACAGCCTTCCCTCCTGAAGTTGGCACGGTCCAGACATCGCCCATATAGGAGAAGGCAATCTGGGTCCCATCAGGTGAAAGGGCGGGATACCGCGCACCGATGAGCTGGTCCTGTTGGGCATGGACCGTCGCCGGCAGGGAGATGAACAGCAGAAAGACGATCAGTCTCTTCATCATTGTCGCTCCGATGGAGTCTCGAATTCCACAACCGACAGGCAATTGACGCGGGGGCGACGGACGGTGCAAGCGCCGTGGGGGTAGGCGCCTTTTTCCTGTCTAGCTCGGACCTCCCTCGGTATATTGCGGCCAGGCTGGAAACAAAATCCCAAGGAGGACGTCATGCTCGGGGGTTACGCGAACAGGATCGGCTTTGTCGACCTGACGGCTGGGAGTGTCGACTACCAAGACTCACCGGAAGATTGGAAAAGGAAGTACATCGGAGGGCGGGGCTTGGGAGTGAAGTATGTCTTTGAGAACGGCCCCGACGTTGATCCCCTGGCGCCGGAGAACCTCCTCTGCTTCATGAACGGGCCTCTGACGGGCACCGAAGCAAACATGAGCGGACGGATGGCGGTGGTCACCAAGTCTCCGCTAACCGGCACGGTCACGGATAGCCATCACGGTGGCTGGAGCGCTGCGAGGCTGCGCTGGTCCGGGTTCGACGGGCTGATCTTCAGCGGGAAATCCGAGACCCCGGTTTACGCGTTCGTCACCGGGGAAACGGTCGAGCTCCGCGATGCTTCGGACCTTTGGGGGAAGAACGTCCACGAGACGGTGAAGATTCTCCAGGGCCGGTACGGCGAGAAGGACCTGTCCGTCATCACCATAGGGATGGCCGGTGAGAAGCTTTGCCGATTCGCCAACTGGATGAACGAGGACGACCGAGCCAGCGGCCGCGGGGGAACCGGATGTGTCGGCGGCAGCAAAAACCTGAAGGCTATCGTCATCAAGGCCGAGAAGGCTTTCCCACCGACCCTGGATCGTGACACCTGGAAGGAAGCTCACAGGCGGGCCCTCTCCACGATCATGGCGGAAGAGAACATCACGAGCCCCAAGAAAGGCGGCCTCTCCGTCTACGGGACCAATGTCCTGATGAACATCGCCAACAGCATTGGGGCGCTGCCCACCAAGAACAGCCAGATGGCGGCCTTTGGCGATGGAGCGGAGCCCACCAGCGGCGAGTTCGTAAAAGAGAACCTCCTGGTCAACGATCCCACCTGCCACGCTTGTCCGGTCGCATGCAAAAAAGAAGTGGAGGTCAAAGAAGGTCCGTGGAAGGGTCTACGGATGGAATCCATGGAGTACGAATCCGCCTGGGCCTTCGGTGCAAACTGCGGAAACAGCGACGCCAATGCCATCGCCAAACTCATCGACCAGTGCAACGACTACGGATTCGACACCATCGAAGCTGGGAACGTCGTTTCCGTTTACATGGAAGCCTGCCAAAAGGGCTATGCTGACGGGGGATCGCTGGACTGGGGTGATGGCGAAGGCATGGTGGCCCTCCTGGACATGATCGGGAGCCGCGAAGGGATGGGAGACCAGCTGGCCGAAGGCACGGCCCGGGCCGCCGAATCCTTCGGGCATCCGGAAATCGCCATGACCGTGAAGGGTCAGGCCATCCCGGCCTACGACCCCCGCGGACTCAAAGGAATGGGGATCGGCTACGCAACGTCCAACCGGGGCGCCTGTCACCTCCGCGCGTACACGCCGGCTGCCGAGTTGGGTGTGATGCCGTTCGGATCCCTGAAGGTTGATCCCCTCGCCTGGGAAGGAAAAGGCGAGCTGGTCATGATCTTCCAGAACGTCCATGCGTTCTCGGACAGCCTGAACCTCTGCAAGTTCAGCGCTTTCGCCCAGGGCGTGGAAGAGTACGCCCAACAGTACTCCGCCATGGTGGGCGTCCCCTTTACAGGGGAGGATGTTTTGCAGACCGGGGACCGCGTGTACAACCTCGAAAGGCACTACAACAACCTGGCCGGCTTTTCCGAAGGCAGCGACACTCTGCCCACCCGGTTCACCGAGGAGCCCTCCGATCAACCTGGCTCGGAAGGTCACGTGTGCGAGTTGGAGTTGATGCTGGGTGAGTACTACGAGAAGCGCGGATGGGTGGACGGGGTCGTGCCTGAAACGAAGCTGAAGGAATTGGAGATTATTTAGGCCCGGAGCTTCTCCTTCATGCCCCGGCACGGAGCGTCTTGAGAGCGAAGCGGTCCATGAAGTCATCGGCGAGGTGCTCGTCGATCTCGAGCGTCACCTTCGTTTGTCCGACAGATAGAGATCCGATCCGGAAGGGCTCCATCCTCTCCAGCTCCGCCCACCAGCCTGGGCCTTCCACTCGGCCCTCGCTGGAAACCGAGCCGCCCAGTTCCGCCAGGTATTCCTTGAGGAGGAAGAACGGAATCCCTCGAATCTCCCGGATGATGGTTCGCTTGGGACGACCCCCTGCTTCCGCGCCCATGCCGGCCTCCGTCCCCCCCTGCCCTATCCGCCGCCCACCGGTGGGAAAATGTCCACGGTATCAGCCGGATCCAGAATGCTTTGAAACTGGTCTTCCAGGTAGACCACCTCACGCCCGTTGATGAACATCTTCAGGTAGCTATGGAGCTGCCCTTGTTCATCGAGCAGAGGCGTCTTCAGGGCCGGGTTCTGGGAGACCAACAGGTCGATCAGATCCTGGGCGCTGGATCCCGATTCCACTTCAACATCCAACGACGGCCCCCCCACCAAGTCTCGCAGCGTGGCGTAGAATCTGATCGTCATCACGGACATTGGATGATCCCTTGTGCCCAAAGACATCCACCACAAACCGGGAATGTCGTATTCCCGATGCAGTCCTCCTCGTTGGCCTCGGAGAGGTCACACCCTCCACAAAAACTACACGGGGCGAAGGCGAAGTTGTGGAGCCGCTCTCGATAAGCCACATACTCAGGATCCAGCCAAAGTTCCCTGAGCGGGCGATCGGCCACGTTCCCGATGACATGTTTTCGGGAAAGACGCGGCTTCTGATGAAAGAAACTGGTGTGGGTATGCATCAGGGGCCAGCACGGGCTCACGTCCCCGTTCCATGCGATGGAGGTGGTCCCGCTCTCTACGAAGTTGCAGGTGTCATTGGCCCCACTCCAGTTATTCCCGGCGAACTCGATATTGAGCTGACTGTTGAATGCCTCGAAAAGGGCGTCTCGGGTCCACTCGTCGAAGTCCATCCGGGGCAGTTTGAGCCGGGGAAGGTGGGGGGCCTCAAGGTAGGCGATGTCGTGAACGGTTTGACGAAAAACGGTCTCGGCCTGCATGTCCGCCGTGGCCGGCTGGAGGTTGCTCACTGAGAAGTGCTTCGCCTTGAAGGACCTCCCGAGTCGGATGACATGAGGCAGGTCGGCCATGTTCCGCCTCATGGCCACGAAGGCAACGCCGATCTCCGGCTTTGGGTGGTGATCGGCAGGCCGAAGGCGGGAGAACCGTTTCATGTTTTCCTGAATCTGGGGGAGGTTGGCTCCCAGGCGAACATCGGCGAAGGCATCTGTTGACGCTCCGTCGAGGGAGACCCACAGCAGGTCCAAACCTGCGTCGATCAGTTGTATGGACAGGCCCTCTGTAAGAAGGGTGCCGTTGGTGATCAACTCGACCTTCGAACCCAGCGCTTTGGCCTGTGCCACCCAGGACGGAATTTTCCGATGATGCAGGGGCTCCCCGATCCCCCCGAAGTAGACGCTTGGGACCGGTTCGATCTCCTTCAACCCACCCAGGATGGCCGCGAAAGTCTCATCGGACATCTGGCCTGAAGGTTTCTCCCATTCGTTTCGGAAGCAGGTGATACAATCCAGATTGCACGCTACCGTCGGCTCCACATAGACCTTGGTCAACTGGCTGACCGGTCGATGCATGCGGAGATGGTTCCCTCCCTCGTCGAGTCGGACCTTCGCGCCGGGATGGAGGCCGAACCTCCTCACCACCTCGGGCGGAAGCACCAGCCGGCCGGCCTCATCGACTTGAGCCCATTCGGAAGCACCTTTGGCTGACATCGCATCTGGCGCCGGCCGATTGGGTCGCAAGAAATGATCGATTAGGCTCATGATTCTAGTCGGGGTGGAATAGGCCTTACCACGAAAAGAAGACACCTAGCCCGGGGCCTGGTTCCAGCCGAGGGACCAATGATCCACACCGCCAAGGTACTGGAGGCAACCATAGGCGTGAGAATGTCGGTGGGGTAAGGGACGGGCAAGGCGGTGAAGGTGGCTTCGTAGCGGTTCGCGGGTGGAAACCTCCGCATTCGAGAACCGTCTCCTTTCCAGTACACCTGGCGCTCAATCCGTCCCCACGAGTGGGCACCCTCGGGTTTTCAGAAGGAAGGGGTTTCTCACTTTCTCTTGCGATCATGGGGTTTTGGCCCCTGAGGCCGGAAGGAATGATCCTTGCAGATAAGATGTGTTTTAAAGTCCTCTGCTGAGCGGGTTTGTTGCACGTTTCGGGAGGGCGTGGAGCTTGGATAAAACCCGGAGATACCCATGATAAAACGCTTAGGGTGGGTCTCGGTTTTTGGTCTCCTGGTGGGTTCTTCTGTAGTCGGAGCACAGGAACCGGAAACCGATGAAGCGAAGTTGCTGGGGAAAGTTACCGATGCCACGACCGGTAGTCCCGTCCTCGGCGCGTTCGTCGGGATCCAGGGAAAGAAATGGGGCGTCACCACGAACGATGACGGCCTGTTTCTCATCGAGGGCCTTTCCCCTGGGGAGGTGTCGATCTCCATCGAGCAGCTGGGGTATGTGGATATCCTTCAGACAGTTCAGGTAGGGAGGGATTCAGGCACGGTCGAATTCCTCCTCACTCCTGATCCAATCCTCATGGAAGGGATTCAGGTGGTCATGGACCGTTTCAAACGCCGCCGGCTGAGCTACCCCTATGCCCACCAACTCGTCGAAGCCGACGATCTGGCTCGGTCTCCCTACCCTGACCTGGTGGAACTCATCGCCTCCACCTCATTCCTCAGGCCGTTTCCTTGCCCGTGGAGAATCCTGGAGAACACCTGCGCCCGGGTCCGAGGTCAAACCGTACCGGTGACCGTGTACATCGATGAGTTCCCTACCCCTGGGGGCCTGGATTACCTCCGCTCCGTTCAACCCCAGGAACTGCATCTGGTGGAGATCTTCCACTCGAAGAGCCATGTCCGAGCCTATACAAAGGCCTTCATGGAACGGACAGGAGAACGTCCTCGCGCTCTGATGCCCCTCTGGTACTGAGCTGGGGGCCTACGGCCCTCGCTCGTCTCGCGGTCAGCACACAGGTCGTGGGTGAGAGGTCAGGAAGGGCTATTGCACTAGCATCCCTACTTACATAGGTTGCAACCCTAGAATGTAGGGAACCCCAGACCGGAAGACCTCATATGGCGGAGCGCCGGTATCTAGGAGAGTTCGAACACTTCGTCCTCGCCACCGCCCTCCGACTCGGGCGTGGCTACGGAACCGAATTGATCCGCGAGCTGGAAACGTGCACGGGCCGGCAGGTCCAAGGGGGCGCCCTCTACGCGACACTCGACCGGCTTGAGTCGAAGGGCTACTTGATCAGCGAGATGGGCCCGCCCGATCCGCAACGGGGGGGCCGTCCCAAACGATTCGTTCGGGTGACCCCTGAGGGGTTGCGTGCCCTTGCGGATCAGCGTGAGGCCTTCCTCCGAGTATGGAATGGGATGGAAGCTAGGTTCGAGGACGCATGAGATCCGCACCCCCTTCGATCCTTCGGCGGCTCCTCGCCTGGCTGCTGACACCTGGTCCCGCGCGGGACGGCCTGGTCGGGGATCTGGATGAGCTGTATGTGCAACGGCTTCGAGCCGGCCGAGCCACCGCCACCCTCTGGTATCTGCGGCAGGTGGCATCCACGGTGATTCACTATTCACCGCGTCGACTGCTGGCCTGGTGGAGACGACCTGACGGGACCGGAAAGACGGAGGAGCTCAGAACGAGTTTGGGATCCGCCCTGAGGGCGTTAAAGCGGAGGCCCGGATTCGCGGCCGTGGTGGTTCTCACGCTGGCGCTGGGAATCGGGGCGAACACTGCGGTCTTTAGCGTGGTGCGGTCGGTAGTCCTGCAACCCCTTCCGTTCCCGGAGGCCGACCGTTTGGCCGTTCTCCTACTCCGGATGGAGAGAGCTGGGTATCCGGAAGGGCACCCCTCAATACCCGAATACGTAACCTACCGCGATCAGCTGCGCTCGTGGGAGCAGCTCGCGGCGTATCGCATTTTCGAGGCCACGGTCACGGGAAGCGGCGGCTACGCTGAGCGGGTGTATGTCGCCGTCACCACCCGGAACCTCTTTGCGGCGCTCGGAGCAGAGGCGGTCCACGGGCGGACGTTTACCTCAGATGAAGATCAGCCTGGATCGGATGCTGTGGCCCTGCTCAGCTACGGCTATTGGCAAAGCCGCTACGGGGCAGATCCCGGTGTGGTCGGCAAAGACGTCGTCCTGGAGGGTCGGACGCGCACGATCGTCGGTGTGATGCCGGCGGGGTTCGGCTTTCCAGACACCGACGTCCGCTTCTGGGTGCCGCTGGCCATCTCGTCGCAACATCTCGCCGCGCGCGGCGTTCACCAGTATTCTGTGGTGGGACGGCTCCAACCTGGCGTCACCCTCGCTTCCGCGGAGACAGAGCTCGCTGCCGTCACGCAGCGCGTAACTGCCGACCCGGCCTTCAATTTTCACGACTGGCACCCGGCTTTCCTTCGCCCCTTGCGGGCTCAGATTGTGGGGGACGTTTCGCAGGCGCTCTGGATGATTTTCGCCGCCGTGGGCCTCGTGCTGGTGATCGCGTGTGCTAACGTCGCGAACCTCCTGTTGGTACGTTCCGAGGACCGGGCCCGGGAGATGGCAGTGCGCAGTGCGCTCGGCGCGGGACGGGGCCGCCTTCTATTGCAGCTTCTCACCGAAAGTCTCGTCATGACGTCGGCAGGAGGGTTGGCCGGGGTAATACTCGCTTGGATCGGCGTCGATGTGTTGCACGCGATGGCCCCCCCGGGGCTACCGCGCCTGGAGGAGATCTCGGTCGATGGCATCGTGCTCGCCCTCACGGTGTTCATCACGCTGAGCGCCGCCCTGCTGTTCGGCGTCCTCCCGGCCCTTCAGGTCGGGCGTACCGACGTTCAGCGGAGGCTCCGCGAGGAAGGTGGGAGCACCACGGCGGGTAGGGCGCGAACCCGCCTACGCCATACTCTCGTGGTCTCCGAGACCGCCCTCGCGGTCGTGCTGTTGATCTCGGCGGGGCTACTACTTCAAAGCTATCGGCGCGTTTCGAGCGTCGATCCCGGATACAGTACGGAGCAGGTGCTGACGGCGACCCTCGACCTGCCCGATGAACGTTACGCGGAGTGGGAGGACCCCGTGGCGTTCTACGAGTCGCTTCTGGCTCGCGTGAGGGGGCTTCCTGGTGTTACCGCTGCAGGAGCCGTCCGCCATGCGCCGCTCTCGGGCCCGGTCGGGCCGAGCAGCGTCGAAGTGGAAGGATGGGTCGAACTGCCCGATGCCTCTCCGCCCGTCGCCGTAATACAGGTCGCCACTCCCGGATACTTCGAGGCGATGGGGATCCCCGTGCTCGAGGGCCGGGCTCTGGACGCTGGCGACCGGGATGGGTCCACTCCGGTCGCCGTCGTAACGGAGTCGTTCGCGCGGAGCTACTGGCCGGGAAAGAGTGTGCTCGGCGGCCGGCTCCGATTGGACGACCCTGACCTCCCCTTCGCCAAGATCGTCGGCGTGGTGCCGGACATGCGCCAAAACCGCTTGGACCGTCCACCCGAACACGGGACAATGTTTCTGCCGCATGCGCAGGCGCCGGGGCGATCGATGACGCTTGCCGTCCGGTCGTCCGTCGAACCCACCTCGCTGGTGAGCGCAATCCAAACCGAGGTCGCCGCCTTGGACCCGAGCATTCCAGTTTACGAAGTGCGCACCATGGAGGAAGCCCTCGCTGACACCACAGCCTCGGAGCGCTTCACCGCGCTCCTCCAACTCCTCTTCGCGCTCGTGGCGCTCTCGCTTTCCGCGGTGGGGCTCTACGGGGTGCTTGCATTCACGGTGGCGCGCCGCACGAACGAGATCGGGATTCGCATCGCCCTGGGTGCAGGGCGCCGCCGCGTGAGGCGCATGGTCATGCGACAGGGGATGGGCCTCGTCGCCCTGGCGATCGCTGTTGGATTAGTGGGAGCCCTCGCGGTTGGTCGGTCGCTCGAACGCCTCCTGTACCGCACCTCGGCTCTGGACCCGCTCACCTATTGCGTGGTCGTCGCCACTCTCCTCCTGGTCGCAATCCTAGCCTCCTGGATTCCGGCACGCCGCGCGAGCTCGGCAGACCCGATTCGTGCCTTGCGGGCCGAGTAAGCGGCCGTGGGCGATCCGCTGGTCCTCACCCACACCATCCCACCTACTCGCCCCGGAGCGCCTCGATTGGGTCGATAGCCGCCGCTTTGCGCGCAGGAAACGAGGTGGCCACGGCCGCCACGGCCACCAGCAGGAGTGAGACTCCGACGTACGTGATCGGGTCCGTCCGGGATACGTCGAAGAGGAGAGCGTCCATCAGTCGGGTGAGCCCGTACGCCCCGCTCAGGCCAAGGCCGATACCGATCGTTGTCAGTGCGCCGCCCTGGCGTAGAACCATACGGTGGACCGTCGATGCATCGGCTCCGAGAGCCATTCTGATGCCGATCTCGCCCCTGCGAAGGTTCACCACGTAAGCGATCACGCCGTAGATGCCAACACCACCGAGCAGCAGTGCCACGAGCGCCGATATTCCCATAAGAACCATCGTGAATGCAGTCTGAGCTCGCGCGTCCGCCACGACGTCACCCATTGTACGGATGTGTGCCAACGCCAGGGAGCCGTCCATCGCCCCGACTTCGGCGCGAATAAGTCCGACGAGGTTCACTCCTTGCCCTGGTGCTCGCACGAGAACCGTCATCGAGTGGCTGGAGATCCCACGCTCATCCTGGCTGGCCATGGCTTGGTAGATGAGAGGATCTGCTGGCCTGGAGACTGAGTTCGCGGGTACGTTGCCCACCACCCCAACGATGGTGTGCCACCCTGACCTAACAGGGTTCGAGCTCGGATAGACACGCCGCCCTATTGGGTCCTCTCCTGGAAAGAACGTCTCGGCGAGAGCCGCACTGACCACCACCGATCCGGTCCGTTCTTCGTGATCGGCTCGCTCCAGAACTCGTCCCCTAAGGAGGGGTATCCCCATCGCCTCGAAGTACCCTGGGCTGGCTCTCCTGATGGCCACGACCTCGGGCAAGATCCCGGGCTTGAGTACCCTGCCCTCCACCTGTAACGGGTTGCCTGCACACCACCCGTCCAGTGGTATACAAGTGATGACCCCGACGCTCTCGACGCCGGGGAGGGTTCCCAGTCGCTCGATGAGCTCTTGGTAGAAGGCGGCAGCGTCGGCGTTTGCCGGATAGGTGCCCTGAGGCAACCCAGTCTGAAAGGTCACCACGTCGTCGCGGGCGGTGAAGCCGGGATCCACGTTCTTGAGACGCCAGAAGCTCCTCAGCATCAGCCCGGATCCGACCAGCAGCACCAGCGTGAGGGCCACCTGGGTCGTGACCAGCGTGTTCCGGACGAGGAGTCGTCCATGTCCTGCGGTCGAGCCGCGCCCGACGTCGGTGAGGGTCTTCACCACATGCGTTCCCCGCACGAGCGGAATGGCAGTGAAGAGAGCGCTCACGACGCTTGAAACTCCCCCAGTGAACGCTAGGACCTGACCGTTGATGGAAACCTCGCCCAACCGCGGAAGGTCCTCGGGGCCGAACGCAACGAGGGTTCGGACGCCCAAGTAGGCAAGGCCCAGGCCGAGGCCTGCGCCGGCTAACGTCAAGAGGCTGCTTTCGGTCAAGAAGAAACGGACGAGATCGGCGCGTTCTGCTCCCAGCGCCCTGCGCACCGCGACCTCATGTCGACGGCTCTCCGCCCGCACCAGGAGTAGGTTCGCAACGTTTGCGCATGCGATCAGAAGGACGAAGCCCACGGTCCCCAATAGGATCCAGAGCGTCTGGCGGACGTTGCCGACGACGTGCTCCTTGAGCGGTAGTACAATGGCGGAAAGCCTCGCGTCGTCCAGGATCTGGCGCGCCTGTTCGATCTGCCCTGGAAAGGCCTCGGGAAGCAGGGACAACAGGCCGTCCAACTCTCTCTGGGCATCCTTGGCGCTGACTCCCGGCTTCAGCCTCGCGATGCCGAGGGTCGTGAAGCTTCCAAGTGTTTGAGTCGCAGGGTCGATGACGCTCGGGATCCACAGCTTCGTGTTCGCGCTGCTCCGGGCTAGCGCCCTCATCGCCTCATTGGGAAACGTGAAGGACGCGGGCATGATCCCCACAACTTCCAGGGGAAAGCCATTGAGCTGGATCGTGCGACCCAAAACCGCGGGATCTCCTCCAAAGTGGGACGTCCAAAGGCCAAAGCTGAGGACCACGACGCCCGTGCCGTCCGTGTATCGATCGTTCTCCGTGAACCAACGGCCCGCGAACGGCTGCACGCCTAGCACTGTGCCGAGCGTGTATGTGGCTCTGGTGGCCGTGACCCGTGTCGGATCGCCGTGGCCAGTCAGGGTCGCCTCCAGATCGCTCCACAAGGCGACCTCGGAAAGGGTTTGGCTTCGCCCGCGGTAATGAACGTAGAGACCGGGGGTCATCTGCAGACGGGTGTCCGGATTGAGGCCCGGAGCCGCATGGTCCAACCAGACCAGTTCCTCTGAGTCTGGATAGGGAAGCGCACTCAGAACGACCGAGTTCACCACACTGAAGATGGCCGTATTGGCCCCAATGCCGAGGCTCAACGTGAGCACGGTAGCCAGCGTGAAGCCAGGGTTTTTCGCGAGGCGGCCAAGGGCATGACGGATCTCCTGGGACCATCCCGTCATGAGCCGGCTCCAGATTCCCTCCCGGCGCCGATTCTGTCGCCCCTCTGTGGAAACAACACCACGGATACGCTGGTCTGCCGCGCCGGCCAACAAACCCAACAGCTCCCGGCCTGTGAACCAAGCCAACCCCAGAGGACTCAACTGGGACCAGGCGTCCGCTGCGCGTGCCCCGAACATCTCCACCATGTCCCCACCGTAAGTCCGCCGGAAGCTGGCCGGGTACAGCTTCAGTAGACGCTCGTAAAGCCATGTCACGAATGTCACGCCATGCCTCCGACCCCAAGCTTACGCTGAATCACCGAACAGCTTCCGCTCCCGCGCGACGGAAACCAGTTCGTTGAGACGACGAGCCTCCAACGTTGCCACCCGACGCCCCAGCGCCGTCAGACGAAAGTACTTTCGCCGAGAATCGGACGATCGTGAGTCCTGCTCCGGCGCGTGCTCCACCAGCCCATCCTCTACGAGCCGCTTGAGCGCTTGGTAGAGGCCCCCTGTGGTTGGGTTGAGTCTCCCGTCCGAGCGGCGCTCGATTTCTTTTCCGATCGCGTATCCGTGGGCCGGGGTGTCACCCAACGCCAGGAGGATATGAAACGAGAGATTGCTCAAAGGAAGGAATGGGGTTGGGTCTAGCCCGGTCGCGCTCATCTCGCCTCCACTCCGAATCAGGTGCAGTGACTCTATATAACTGAAAGACAACTAGAGTGCTAACTACTATAGTAGTGTCATGACTATGCCGCAAGGAGAATCCAAACGACTTTTGAGGCTCCACGCCGGGGCGTTCGGGCGACGCCTTCGTCTGGTCGACACCGTCTCCGGGAGTAACGACGGCTGGACTACCACACTGTCAGGCCCCACAGTAGTTTTTGGCGTTCTACACCGCCCCGGGCAGGGGTCGGCCCCTTCTTCACCCCCGGCCCGCCGAGGCTTCGAGCCTTACACGCAAGAGAAACCAAATTTGTGTACAGTGGCCGGGTCGACTACCCGGAATTCCCGCACTCGTGATCTATCGTACCACGGCACGCACTGATTCATAAGAAATGATCTACCAGGAATTTGAACCCGAGCCCGAACTCTCTCCTTACATCCAGCTTTTGTGGGGGATGGAGGGCGATGGGACTGACGACCATTTCGAAAAGGAGGTGATCCTTCCTGATGGGATTGTTGAAATGGTGTTTCATTATGCTGACCCGTTCTTCACCTATACAGCAAACGGTGACAGGTTCCTCCAGCCAAAGGGGTTCGCCATTTCCCAAATGCGGCAACACATCGCGATAGAATCCAATGGAACGGTTGGTTTTATTGCAGCTCGTTGTTTCCCGTGGGGCGCTTACCATTTCTTCACCGAGCCTATCGGGAATTTCCTGGATGATACGATCGACTCGCAAAAACTATGGCCAGAGCACAGCGGACGACTGCTCCACGACTTGCGCAGGGCCCAGAACCTCGGAGAACGGAAGGACCTGCTCCAGCGGTTCCTTCTGGCACGGATGGGAGAGGTAGGCGCCGACGGGTCCATAGATGAGGCGGTCAGACTGCTACGTGATTCGAGAGGGCAGCTCTCGGTAAAAGAACTTTGTGACCGAACGGGCCTCTCCTTTAAGCAGTTGGAGCGGAAATTCCTGGCTGCAGTTGGCACAACACCTAAGGTCCTCGCGCGGGTTTCCCGCTTCCTGCACGTGTGCCACAATCTCAGCGAATTCACGGACAGGACTCTTACGGAGTTGGGCTACGAATGCGGCTACTATGACCAAGCCCACTTCATCAAGGAATTCAGGGCCTTCAGCGGGTTCACGCCCAAGGAGTTCTTCGCCCGCAACGACGTGAAGTTTGCCGACATGTAGCCTGTCTATTTCTTACAATCCTCATGGGCCTAGTGGTTTTACTCTCGATGAGACTCAAAATAAAAAGGTGCCATGAGAACACGAACCGCTATTCTGATCGACTTGATCAACGACCACAGAGACGAAGTACTGGCCGCGGTGAGAGCTACGCCTGACTGGAGTATCGCAGCCAACACCTTCGATGCACTATTCCAGCGTATGGCCAATCCGGCCGACATCCTCTGGACCAACGATACCATCACCAAACTCCGGGATGTTTACCACTCGGCCCGAGATGATGACAAGGAGTGCAAGAACATCACAGAGCGAACGGTGAAGGCGATGCCGACGAAACTGGCCAATGACACCAAACTCATCTTTCTTCAAATCGCCAATGCCTGCCGCATCTTCAATGCCGCTCATAAGGTGAACTTTGATCCGGTTGAACTCCCGGAGGACTACCCTGAGATTCACATGAAGCCGGCTAAGAAGAGAGGTTCCCTGACCTACGCCCATGACATGCCAACTCTCTACCAGAAGATCAGTCTGACGTTTGACTACTGGGTTCCAAAGGTATTGGCATGGACAACGGAACTCCGGGAAAAGGGGCTGACGGAGTGGAAGGGGGAGAGGTCATTTGAGCACGAGAGTTGCACCGACTTCTTGCGCATCGCTCTGTTGTTCCTGTCCGATCCGGAAAAGAACCTGCCCATCGCCAAGCAGGACGTCCGCCGGGTTCTGCTGGAGGATTTTTTCGGGGAGGAGTTCAGATGGATCAAGAAATCTGCCAAACGGGAAGATATCCTTCCTAACTCGGTCAGGCTGCAAACACACCTAGCCAAACTCCCGATGGAAACAGGCATGGTTATTCCGAACGAGGCCTGGAATCGGGTCTTCGGCTTGAAATCAATCAAATCAAGTCTCAGTTGATCAACTTGGTGTTTACCTGACTCACAAGAGAGCGATGAGAACTCGACTCCTGCTCCTATGGTTATTGCCCGGCCTTAGCTGGATTCAGGGAAGTGAGATTTCGCTGGAAAGTTTGGCGGAGTACTTCAATGGAGACTGGGTAAGTGTGCAGGAAGATTGTATCGGAGTAGGAACCGCCACCCGCAGCTATGAATGGATACTCGACAGGAACTTCGTGCACATCCGGAACCACAGCGAGACACCGTCAGCCGACACTGCCGAGGCGCCAAACGTTCACATGGATTGGGGTTTTCTGAGTTATGACCAAATCCGGAAGAAGGTCATCTTCCGGGAATTCCACAACGAAGCCTACGTGAACCAATATGTCTTGGACAGCATATCCTCTGATAAAAAGCATTTGGTCTTCAACTCAGAGGCCTTGGAGAACGTGCCGGCCGGATGGCGGGCAAGGGTAACAATAATCATCACCGGTGATGACACCTTTCTCGAATTCTTCGAATTGGCCCGGCCGGGAATGGGATTCGAGACCTACCTGAAAGGTACCTGGACGCGGAAACCTCGGCTCCCCCTTCCGCCAAATGCAGCACAAGCGGGCCTCCCAGCCCGTGATTCTCCACCTCCCTCTTTTTCATCATTGAGTTGATCGCTTTTTCGACCTCATCGGCCCGTCTCCTCACGGTCGTCGGGGTTCTTCCCCGGAATTCCGGTCTTCTCAACCCGCGGGCCCTTGTAAGCATCCCTCGAATTGCCGTCACCGGATCAATCCCAAGAAAAGAAGGGTGACTGAGCCACGGCGCTCGATCCAGGAATGAGTCGATTTCAAACACTATATAGCTTGCTATTTACCTATATAGTATCCTATATTATCTGACCACGGGAACGCAACGAAGGAACCTCAATGCCAACGCTCAATCTCACATACACCACCGGCATAGTTCTGCAGGCAATCGCCGAGGGATACCGCTACGGCTTCGACATTATGGAGGCGTCAGGTTTGGCCGACGGCACGGTGTACCCGGCTCTGCGACGTCTCGAAGCGGCTGGATACCTCATCTCGGCGTGGGAGGAACCCTCTGAAGCAACAGCCGAGAAACGTCCCAAACGACGCTACTACGAGTTGACCCCGGGTGGTCAGGAATTGTTGAGGGAGGCCCGAGCGAAGTTCACCCGGCTCGAGTGGTCAGTCCCGTCGAAAGACGGGCCCGAAGTGGAGCGTGCCTGACACAATGCCAGGTACACCAGACACTCCCCGCTTCGCCAATCTCGCCTTGCGGGTGTGCGCGCGGTTGGTGAAACCCGCACAGCGTGGCCGCTGGCATGGGGAGTGGGCTGCGGAGTTGGCCCACTGGTGGGGAAAGCTGGAACCGGAGCAAAAGCGGGGGGCCTCCGGAGTTGCGCGACAGGGCTACCGATCGCTGCTAGCGGCCATGGATGCGGTTCACGTCCGTCGCCTGGGTCCTGCGCTTGAAGGCCGAAACGGCGTCGGCAAACTCGGCAAACAGCGCTTCAAAGGGGGACGTGGCAGAATGTTGCGAGACCTGTTCCATGACGTGCGTTTTGCCGTCCGCACACTGAGGCGACAATCGGGCTTCGCCGTGGTCGCAGGGCTCACCATGGGGCTGGGTATAGCGGTCACCACCACGATCTTCAGCCTGGTAAACGGCATCCTACTCAAGCCTCTTCCCTTTCCCGACCCGGAACGACTGGTCTCGGTGTGGCCCGACCGATGGTTCTCTCCCTCTCTCTTCGACTACGTGGAACGTGAGACGGATTCGTACGAGGCAATTGCCGGCGTGACCTGGCGAGGGCACGTGGATATCGGACCCGGTGGGGCGACGCGGTTGTGGGGCCCCATGACCACAGCGGGTTTCTTCAACGTGCTCGACCCTAACCCGATACTCGGCCGTACCTTCATCCAGGGTGAGGATACGCCGGGAAACGACCACGTTGTGGTCATCTCCCATGGACTTTGGCAACGACGCTTCGGTGGAGACCGGGACGTGATTGGGATGAGCATCGACCTGCGCGGGGCGTCGCGAACGGTAATTGGGGTCATGCGTCCTGGATTCGACTTCCTAAGGGCCGGGACCGACCTCGTGCTACCCACTGTGAGGGATCCGGAGTCAGTCCGGTATCACGACTCCAGCTATAAAGTCATCGCCCGGTTGAAGCCTGGGGTGTCACGTACACAGGCAAACGCTGAGCTCCAACTCCTTGCTACCAGGATTCGTGATGAGAACAATCTCCCGGCAGATTGGGGGATGGATGCTGATGTCGTTCCTATGCGCGATTATTTGGTCGGGGATGTTCGCCCCACGTTACTGCTACTCTTCGGTGCCGTCGGCGTGCTCTTGCTCATAACCGCCGCGAATTTGGCGAATCTACTCCTTGCCCGGGCCCTATCCCGACAGCGGGAGGTCTTGATGCGCCTGGCTCTCGGGGCCAGTCGCGGCCGGTTGGTGCGCCAGATGCTCACCGAGTGCACAGTGTTAGGTCTGATCGGTGTGATCCTGGGCGTTGCCGGCGCTGCCGTTGGACTCGAGGGTGTGATGAGGCTCCTCCCGCCAGATACCCCTCGATTGGCTGAAGCGCAAGTGGACGTTCCAGTCCTCCTTTTCTCCTTGACGCTCGCTTTAGCGGTTGGATGGGTGGTCGGCTTGGTGCCGGCCCTGCGGGCGCACCGCACCGGTATCGGAGAGGGGTTGGCCGGCGGCGGAAGGACTTCCACTGGAGGGCGGACGTATCTCAGGGCGGCCATTGTCGCCGGAGAGGTCGCTCTGGCGGTGGCGTTGCTGGCTGGGTCCGGCGTGCTGATCAAGAGTTTCTGGCGTGTTCATCGCGTCGATCCGGGCTTTCAGGCCGAGGGCCTGCTGACATTCGAGATGATTGCGCCGCCTGGGAGGCTCGGTTCGTTAACCGAGGCAACCGACTACTTCACGGAAGTGTCCCAGCGCTTGGGGCAGCTCCCGGGAGTGGAAACTGTATCCCGCACGACACGGAACCCTATGGCCCCCGATGGCAATGTGATCAATGTGCGGGCGGAGGGTCGGCCCAACCAGTCGGACGAAGAAGGGCTACTGGCAAGATGGCTGCGATCAACACCCAGCTACTTCACGACCCTGGGGGTCCCATTACTCAAGGGCCGGTTGCTGGCGGATACGGACGTGGCTGGCGGCGACCCGGTTGCCGTGATTTCAGCCCAGGCAGCTAAACGCCTCTTTCCGGGAGAGGACCCGTTGGGGAAGCGGATCCGCACCGGGTTTGAGAGCTTTCCGGTAGAGGTGGTCGGCGTGGTGGGCGATGTGAAACTGTTGAGCCTGGAACAAGATGCTCCGCTGATCGTCTACAGGCCCTATGTTCAGACGACCTCCGTCAGCGAACGGTTTGGCGTTAGCGCGCAACGCGCATTCCTGTTACGGACCTCCGTCGATCCGGGCAGCCTGATCGGGGCAGTTCGCCGTGAGTTGCGCACTTTCGACTCCAGGGCACTGGTCGAAGGTCTGCAGTCAATGGAAGAAACGATCTCCCAATCCACTACCGGCCGGCGAGTCATCTTGATATTGCTGTCGCTCTTCGCTTCTACCGCCGTGGCATTGTCTTGCGTCGGCATTTTTGGTGTGGCCGTGTACTCTGTTCAGCAGCGGCGCAGGGAAATCAGCATTCGGGTGGCCCTGGGGGCGTCCGCGCCTTCCATCGTCCGGTCAGTTCTCGCCGCGGGGCTAAGGATCGGCCTCTTTGGAGCAGTGGCGGGAGTAGGCTTGGCCGTCGCGCTATCGCGAGCTATAGATCGGTTCGCTTTCGAAGTGAGCGGTTCCGATCCCGCCGTTCTGGCAGGTGCGGCCGCTCTCGCCACCGTCGTGGCGCTAGTGGCTTCACTGCTACCCGCTTTGCGTGCAATCCGGTCGGATCCCATGGAGGCGCTGGCGGCTGAGTAGGGAAACGTCCTTGGTGGGCGCACATGGACTTCGTGTTCTCCGAGCCTGAACGGGAGGGCGGCATGGGCGAGGCTCGGAAAGGACCCGAACCGAAAGGAGGGTAAACTACCACGATGCTCCTCCCGTTCGTGGGATCAGCTTCGGTGCTTGTACGGCGAATCCATCCGTCGGGTCGCCCATTCCTCGGCATTGACTGGGCCAATCCTATATTGCGTCATAGTCACCTCCGTTGGATCCGTCTCACGCTGTAGGACCGCGCGGTAAGAGCGGATGGCGGCCTCCCGTTCACCCAGCATATCGTGTCCGTGCCCAATCCAAATCCTGGCCCAATCCCTCAACCACCTTTCCCCAGGGTCTTCTGGCACATGAGACTCCAACTCCTCCATGGTTTGGATGGCTTCGGCGTAATACCCCAAGTCAAAGAGCGAGAGACCTAGATACCACTGGGCCTCGGCCGAGGCTCTCTCCTTCTGGAGCGCGATCCGGAAGAGCCTCACGGCTTCCGGGGTACCCCTTCCCCCAGCTTGGATGTAGGCCGCGAACCCCTCATCCGCCGCCACCGGCTTCCTATCTCGAAACACTGAAAGGAGCCGGTTTGCCTCTTGGAGGTTCCTGCCAGAAAAAAGGACCTCGGGTATCGAAAAAAGGCCGGAATCATGAAGATCCTTAAGAACCTCGTAAGCGGTCTCATGTAGGAACACTGGTCTTCTCCCCGAAAACGGGTCCACCTAGACTAGCGTTTTAGGGCAGGATTTAGGGCTGGGCCGAAGGCCCCTTTCGGGCCACAGAGGAGGCGGATTCGGATGCGGAAGAGTCGGTACACGGAAGAGCAGATTGTGATGGCTCTGAGGCAAGCGGAGGCGGGCACGGCGGTGCGGGAGATCTGCCGCAAGCTTCAAGTCTCCGAGCAGACGTTCTACCGGTGGAAGAGGAAGTATGCGGGG
>JANQDZ010000009.1 GCA_028278645.1 Longimicrobiales bacterium
ACGGACGAGATCATCCCTGCTCGGTATTGTGCGACCACCGACGTCGTAAGCCTCGGGCAGTATGCCCTCGAAGATCTCCATCCATCCAAGAGCCCCGGGGAGGTGCCCTTCGAGCCGGGCCGGTATGGGATCGTCGTTGCCGGGGAAAACTTCGGGTGTGGAAGCTCCAGGGAGGTGGCTCCGGTGGCTCTCATCCACGCCGGGGTCAGGGCGATCGTGGCCAGGTCGTTTGCTCGGATCTTCTACCGGAATGCGGTGAACTGTGGCCTCCACCTGTCACAGAACCCGGAGTTGGTGGAAGGCGTCTCCACCGGGGACACGCTCAGCCTGGATCCGTCCGACGACTCCTTCTGGGAGGGATTGGCTCCCATCCACCGCACCATCATCGAAACGGGCGGCCTGACGGCGTTCAACAAAAGCGGGAAGGAGGCCCCCCAGGTCAGCGCCGAAGCCAGGCCCATGACCCATGGGCAGAAGATTCTGGCAAAAGCAGCCGGGTTGGACTACGTGGAGCCCGGGATGACGGTGTTCGCTGATGTGGACAAAGCCATAACCCACGAGCTGGTCCTCCCCGTGGCCGCCAGACAATTGGAGGCGGAATACGGTGAGGGCTTCAAGATCTGGGACAAAGAAAAACTCCTCGTCACGGTGGATCATACGGTCCAGATCCCGCTGATCCGGAAGGACGAGCGTTCGAGGGAGATGGCTGAAGGGGTAGCCCGCTTTGTGGAGGATCAGGACCTGCCCCACGCATTCCTACCGTTGGCTCCATTCACGAGTCAGGGGATTTGTCATGTCCTTTTCCCTGAAGAGGGCCTGCTGGAGCCGGATATCCTGCTCATCGGTACCGATTCCCACACGTGTACCTATGGGGCATATGGGGTCTTATCGGTGGGTGTCGGAACGACCGACCTTACGGAAGTGATGGCGTCCGGGCGGATATGGCTGAAGGTGCCCGAGAGCATCCGCATCGAGTTGACGGGCAGACTGCCTCGCGGTGTACAGGCAAAGGACGTCATCCTCCACATTCTTCATCGTGTCACCATGAACGGGTTCACGGACGCCGTGGTCGAGTTTGTTGGCCCAGCCCTGGAGCACCTCACCGACGATGACAGGTCCACCATCGCGAATATGGTGGTTGAAGGCGGGGGGACTTGTGGCCTCTTCCCGGTGGGTGCGGTCCGGGCCGACGAGGATGCCACCTTCCGATCGACCATGTCCTTCAACCTCTCGAACCTCGTGCCGTTCGTGGCTCCACCCTTTAAACCCGACAACGGGGTCCCGGTGACGGAGCTGGAGGAGACAGCCGTGGACGTCGCCTGGATTGGAAGCTGCACGGGCGGGAAGCTGGAGGACCTTGCGGCTGCTGCGGAGGTGGTCTCGGGCCACAGGGTCGATCCGGGGGTCCGCCTCATCGTTTCTCCGGCCACCCTCAGCACCATGGAAAAAGCCGGGGAACTGGGTTACTTGAGGGCTTTCCTGGACGCGGGGGGGCAGGTCGTGCCTCCATCTTGTGGAGCCTGCCTTGGTATGGGCCCTGGGACCTTGAAGGACGGCGAGGTGGGGGTGTTCGCCTCGAACAGGAACTTCAAGGGGCGGGCGGGAACGGGATCGGTCTACCTGGCCTCCCCGGCCACGGTGGCCGCCTCCGCATTGGAAGGGAAGATCGCTGACCCTAGAGAATACCTGCCGGACGCGACTTGATGCCAGGGGCCTGAGCCGCGGGGGCGACCCGATTCCTGGGGATCCGAGGCCCGGGGGGGCTGAGCGGGCTTCGGCCCTACTCTCGCCGCTTCCGGGCCGAAACCATCCGCCTCACCTTTTCTCGAATGGTACCAGCCGCGACATGTACGTAGTCCGGATGTTCGTGCATGTCGATCTCGGCAGGTAGATTCAGCATGTCCGAGTCCGGGGGGACGACGGCGAATTCCTGGTATTTCCGAAGGGTTTCACGCCAGTTCCCGATGAGGTTCTCGTAACACAGGTGGATCTCCCGAAGGTAATCGAGAGAGATCGTGCCGGCGTATTCGTCGCCTGAGGCAGCCCGGGCAGCCCTCCTCTCTTCCAGGACTTCGGGTTCCGTCCGGAGGTATACCAGGAGGTCCGGAAGCCGGATTCTCTCCCGTTCCAGCGTCTGAAAGAGGAGGGTCCGGTAGAGCTTGGCGTGGGCCGTTGGCATCTCGCCCGAGTCGATCATCCGTTGGACGAAGACCTCAGGGCCATCCAGGAAAGGACGGTCCTCCAGGACCAGGACGCCTTTCCTCGTTTTCCGGGTCATGAGGTGGCGGATTTCTCGCTGCTGGAGGACCCGCATGTGGAGGAAGGCCGTCTCTGTTGGGAAGATGTTGGCCACGCGATCCTGGTAGAAGAGGGCGAGGCACTGGTCGGTCAAGGACCCTTTTTCCACTCGCTCCGAAAAAGCATGGGTTTCCCCAGCGTCCAGGATTCCCTCCAACTCCCCTCGGTATGGATCCGCAGCAAGGGCATTCATCAGGGTGGTTTTCCCTGAGAAGAGGTTCCCCATGATGCCGATGTGGAAATTCCCGTAAGCCATCCTCACTCCTCCCCGGCGTCGTGACGCCGAGGCCAGTGTGCCCTCAACCGATACGTGGTGGTCTTGTCTCTCGCCGAGTATACCCGGGAGGCCGGGTGTTAGCCAGCGAGGCTTTGGGAACCCTTACTCCACCCTCAAAGCGACCATTGGATCGGTGCGGGAGGCCCGTCTCGCCGGGAAGTATCCTGCTACGGCGGAAACCAGAAGAAGAAGACCGGCCATGGAGAGGAACGTCCAAACGTCGGTGGTTTCCACGCCGAACAGGAGGGATGCCAGGAGCCGGGAGGCAGCCAAGGATCCCACCACCCCCGCCACAATTCCTACTCCGGCGAGAGTGACGGTCCGCGTTACCACTCGGCCGAGGACTTTTCCTGCCGACTCTCCCAACGCCATCCGGATTCCGATTTCCGGGACTCGTTGCGTCACCGTGTAGGAAAGCACCCCGTAGACCCCCAGGGCTGCGAGGAGCAGGGCTGTTCCGGCAAACCCACCCAACAAAAGGAGGATAAACCGACGGGGTGAGACGGATCGATCCACGACGGAGGACAGGGTACGGAAATCACCCCTGGGCATAGATGGGTCAGTCGAGGCGATGGCGGCCTCCACGGGCCGGCGCAGCGCCTCGACCGGGAGGCGGGACCGGACCACCATGTCCAGGGTTGGCCATCCTCCCTGGCCCATGGGGATATACATTTCGATCCCAGCGTCCTCTTCCAAGGACTGGTGCCGCGTATCCGCCACCAGGCCCACTACCTCCCACTCCTGACCTGCGGTCAACAACACTCGCCCCAGGGGATCCTCCCCTTCGAAAAGAATCCTGGCTCCAGACTCGTTGATGATGATCACCGGTGGGGAGTCTTCGTCATCGTCAACGGTGAAGTGACGGCCGTCCAGGAGGTCGATACCCATGGCAGCGATATACCGACGGTCCACGATCCGCGGGAAAGCCGAGGGCGGATATGATCCTTCCTCGTATGCTACCCCCTGGACCCGGATTCCCCAGGATCGATTCCGTCCCAGCGGCAAACAATCCGAAAGCCCTACGGCTTCCACCCCCGGGATGGCCTCCACGTTGGAAACGAGGTCTTCATAAAAGGCCAAGCTGGCTGCGGTGCTCTCGAAAGGCCGATTGGTGTCTACCCTCCACGCCGTCACTTCCGCCGGTTGAAACCCCAACTCCACATCGAGGACCTTGCTGAAGCTTTTCAGGAGTAGGCCGCCGCCGACCAGAAGCATGCACGCCGCAGCGACCTCCCCGACAACGAGTATTTCCCTCAATCCGGAGTGCTTCTTTCCTTGGCTGGTTCCTCGACCAGCGTCTCGCATCGCCGCGGACTCCCGCCCCTCCGACACCTGGAGCGCCGGCATGACACCCATCAGAATCCCCGCCACCAGAGCAAGGATCAGGGTGAAAAGCAAAACCGTGCCATCGATGCTCACCGCGTGGAGCATCGGAATCTTCACAGCGGTGGTGCCGGAGACGGCCGTCGTGACGCCAAATGCGATTGCCACGCCGATCCCTCCCCCGAGCAAGGCCAGAATCAAGCTCTCCAGGAGGAGCTGGCTCAAGAGTCTGTTTCGGCTGGCTCCCAGGGCGCTTCGTACTGCCATCTCCTTCTGGCGACTTGGTCCCCTGGCAAGCAAGAGGTTGGAGAGGTTCGCGCACGCGATCAGCATCACCGATCCCGCGGCTGCGGCGAGGAGGAAGAGGGCTGAGCGGAAACCGCCCGAGATCTTATCCTGAAGCTTCGTGACCACCGCCCCAAGCCCCCATCGGCCCGGATCAGCCGCTTGAAGCTGCTCGACGATCAGATCCAGTTCGGCTTGAGCGCTCTGGACGGAAGCTCCCGGCCTCAGTCGCCCAATCATAAAAAGTGTGTTCCCCCACTGGTCCGTTTCGTCACTGATGGGGAAGGGCCTGAGGAAATCCACTCTGGAGGCCGGGGAGAAGGTCGAAGCAAAATCGAAATAGTCAGGGAGGACTCCGACTACCTCTGTCACCTGGTCGTTGAGCGTGATTGACCGCCCCACGATTCCGGGATCGGCCCCAAACCGTTGGGTCCAGAATCCATGGGTCAGTATTGCCGCGGGCCGTCCCCCCCACACGCCCTCCTCCTCGACGAAGTTTCTCCCCAATGCCGGTTGGATTCCCAAGACCTCCAGGAAATCCCGGGCCACCCCCACCCCAACCAACCGCTCTGGGTCCCCCACCCCCACCATGTTGTAGCTCTCGTATTCAAAAAACGCGAAGTACCCGGTCAGGCCATCAAATGACTGATTCAGCTCCCGGAAGTCTCGGAGGTTCGATGTCCTGGACGTTCGAGTAGAAAGGCCGCCAGACTCGGATAAGGAGATCCAGACCAGCTCGTTCGGGTCCTCGAAGGGAAGGGGCCGAAACAGAAGGGGGTTCATCACGCTGAATACAGCTGTATTCGCGCCGACACCGAGACCGATAATGAGTGCGGCGAAAGCGAAAAACCGTTTGTCCCTGAGGATTGACCTGAGGGCGTACCGGGCGTCCTGGCCGAGGCCGATCATTTGACTAACTCCGAGAAAGGGGGGCTTCACGCTGAAGCCTCTCCAATCTTGGACGGGGCCGTCGGGAATTTGGTTTCAGTGAGAGATGTTTGGTTCTGGTCGGAGCCCGTCCTCGCCCGTACACTAAAAGGGTGTTGCGAAGCAGTGGTCGTGCGGGACCGCACTCCCTTTTCGCAACACCCTTCTAATCCCGGCTCTCGTTTGACGCGTGGGATCCAAGGTAGAACAGGATCCACCGCGTCATTCCGTCAAGTAGGGCAACTGGCCTGTGCTTATTCCGATGACCAATTCTGGCAAATCCTGGGCGATGGGCTCGCTCGTTGTCCTTGTGTGCCTCCTGTTTTCGGGAGGTTGTGGAGATGGAGGGGGTGCTGCAGGGGGCCCCGAACGCCGAGACATCATCCTGGCCACTACCACCAGTACGCAGGATTCCGGCCTTTTGGACGACTTGTTGCCCATCTTTGAAGAGAGAACGGGTTATCGCGTCAAGACAATCGCCGTGGGTACCGGAGAGGCCCTGGCCATGGGACGCCGTGGTGATGCGGACGTACTTCTGGCCCACGCGCCCAGACGGGAAAAGGAAGTGGTGGCGGAAGGGTACGCGGTCCACCGCCGGATCGTCATGCATAACGACTTTCTCATCGCCGGGCCGCCAGAGGACCCTGCCGGAGTTGGTGGTCTCGGGAATGGGGTGGAGGCCGTCCGGAGGATCGCCGAGGCTGGTGCTCGGTTCGTGAGCCGAGGAGACGACTCGGGCACCCATATCAAGGAACGGAACCTCTGGACCGAGGCCGCAATCGAGCCCCACGAATCTTGGTATGTCTCCACGGGGCAGGGGATGGGGGCTACCCTGATCATCGCGGGGGAGATGCGTGCGTACATTCTTGCGGACAGAGGGACCTTCCTTGCCCTGCGGGATCGAATAGGCTTAGTGCCCCTGGTTGAGGGGGATCCCCGGTTTCTGAACATCTACTCGATAATGGAAGTGAATCCCGATCGATTCCCCAGGGTCAACCATGCCGGAGCGGTCGCCTTCAGTGAGTTTCTGCTGAGCGAGGAGATTCAACGCGTCATCGGGGAGTTCGGTGTGGAACGGTTCGGCCAGCCGCTCTTCTACCCTGACGCGGGATCGGACGAAGAGTCCCTCGGACAGGGAACGGGTCGAGGGGAAGGGGCCTGAGACGATGGTGCCATGGAGCTGATCTGGGAGGGGACCACGGAAGCCATCCGGCTGCTCCTGTCGGCGAATCCGCAGGTCCTGGAGATCGCCGTTCTTTCCCTCGAACTGTCAGGCCTCGCCACTTTGGTTGCCCTGGTTTTTGGTGTTCCAATGGGAGCCCTCCTGGCTTTTAGAGTGTTCCCGGGTCGGCGGTTCACAGTGAGTCTGATCAACACCGGCATGGGGGTGCCGCCGGTGGTGGTCGGGTTGTTCGTCAGCATCATCCTCTGGCGTAGCGGTCCCCTCGGGTTCCTGGAGCTCCTCTATACTCCCGGAGCCATCGTTCTGGCCCAGTTCATCATTGCGTTTCCGGTGGTAACCGGACTCACGATGGCCGCTATGCAACAGATCGATCCCAAGCTTCTTCTACAGCTGAAGGGGATTGGAGCCTCTCGCCCTCAGCTCATGGCCGTCCTCTTGTGGGAAGCCCGCCTTCCCATGCTCGCAGCGGTCATAGCAGGCTTCGGGGCGGTGATCTCGGAGGTTGGGGCCGTGATGATGGTGGGCGGGAACATCCTTGGCCAAACCCGCGTCCTGACGACCGCGACGGTGCTCGAGACCCGAAAAGGAAACTTCGAAGTCGCCATCGCTTTGAGCCTGATCCTCCTGGCTCTGACCTTCCTCATCACCTGGTTGCTGACCGTCTTCCAGCAACGGACGACGGTTCGATGACGTCCGTGAACGCAATGGAGCTTCACCAGGCCGCAGTCGTTTATGACGACTCTCCGGTATTGGACGTACCAAACCTGGCAGTGTCGAGGGGCGAGGTCCTGACGCTTCTGGGGGAGAACGGATCAGGGAAGACCACTTTGCTGAGGCTGTTGGGACTGCTCGTTCGCCCTGCTCGGGGTAGGGTGCTTTTCGACGGCGAAGAAGTTGACTATGGGGACGCGAAGAGCATCCTGGAGCTGAGGCGCAGGATGGCTGCTGTGATGCAGGAACCGCTCCTTTGCCGAATGACCGTGAGGCAGAACGTTTCCCTCGGCCTCAGGTTCAGGGGCATTCCCAAAGCCGCCGCCGCGGAGAGGGTTGGTGAGTGGCTCGAGCGTTTGAACATCTCGAACCTTGCGGACCGACCTGCCTCGACGCTTTCGGGTGGGGAGGCTCAACGCGCCAGTTTAGCCAGGGCCATGGCTCTCAACCCCGATGTGCTCTTCCTCGACGAACCCTTCGCCGCCCTCGACGCACCGACTCGCCAGAAACTGCTTCAGGAGTTCCTTGCCCTGTTGGCGGAGAGTGGAGTGACGACCGTCTTCGCCACGCACGACCGAGGGGAGGCGCTGGGACTCGGAGGAAGAGTGGCTGTCTTGATTCAGGGCCGGATTGCCCAGGTGGGCTCCGCTGAGGCGGTGTTTTCACGCCCGCGCAAGGCGGACGTAGCCCGATTTGTCGGTGTGGAAACCCTCCTTCCTGGGAAGGTGATCGGAAGGGAGGGGGGGAGCACGGATGTCGCCTTCGGCAGCGTGCTCATTCGAGCGGAGGGGGAATGGGATGGAGATGAAGAGGTGTTGGTCGCTGTGCGGCCGGACGAGATCGATCTTCGACCGGCCGAAGGGGAATCCGAGAACCTCGGGACGAACCTGATCACCGGCCGAATCACAAAGACAGTCCCTGCCGAAAGCCACTACCGAATCGAGCTCGATTCCAACCCGCCGGTGGTCGCGGTGGTGAGCCGGGCCCGGTTCCGAGCCCTGGAACTCGGGGTCGGAAGTATTGTACATGCGACATTCCCAGCGCGGGCAGCTCACCTCCTAAAGCGGGAATAGCCTCCGGCTCCTGGAAACCAACTGACGCAAAGGTCTGTCCATGGCCCACTCAGCCGCACTTCCGTTCAACCTCCGGCGCAGCCAAGACGTCCTCGGAGCCGCGGAGATGACCACCACCACCGAACGGGTCCACGGTCTCCTTCGCCTCGAAGACGACCGGCTGGTCATCCAGTGGCGCCTTACCAGGAAGACCCAAACGCTGGGGAGCGAGATCAGGACGGACGAAGAGATGGAGCCCGTCCAGGAGGTGGTCTTACCCTTGGAAGTTGTGGCGGGGGCCAAGGTTCGCCGGCCGTGGTGGCTGTTCGGAATGGGGCTTCGGCTAGCCCTCACTGCGGCCGATCTCCAAGCCTTCGATGCGGTGGCCGGGGAGGGCGGGCTCAAGCTTGCGCACCCGGCCGAGCTGGTCTTTCGTCTCCGGCGCCAAGACGCTCTGGCCGCCGAGGAGTTCACGGCCGAGGTGGCCTTGGCAAAGGCCGAAATGTCACTGAAAGGTACGAGGGAGAGCCTCTCCGACTCTTCTGAAAAGCGCCTGAATCCCTGATCCGGTCGGGCTGGTGTAGGCCAGGGACCTCAGCCAATTTTATGGTTCCTTGACCTCGTCACCCGAACCCCAGCGATTGTGCCCGACGAACTGTTCACTCCACTGCTCCTCTTTCTGGCCGGCTTCATAGCGGGGATCCTGAATGTGATAGCCGGGGGAGGATCTCTGCTGACCCTCCCGGTCATGATCTTCCTGGGGTTGCCGCCCACCGTGGCCAACGGCACCAATCGGGTCGCCATCCTCATCCAGAACGTCGGCGCATCATGGAGTTTCCACCGCAAGAAGCTGATCTCGAGGGAGTGGCTGGTCCTGGCGATCCCACCGGCCCTTCTGGGCGTGGTGATCGGCACGCTGGGGGCCGTCCGGGTTGAGGAGCTGGCGTTTCAACGGATTCTGGCCGTTGTTCTCGTAGGGGCTGCCGCCTGGACCGTCTGGCGGCCTGTCAAACCACCGGAAGAGGGTGACGCGCCCCCCCCCGCTGGTGGTAAGCGATGGATGTTCGCCCTTTTCTTCTTCCTGGTGGGGGTTTACGGGGGGTTCATCCAGGCCGGGGTAGGTTTCATCGTCCTGGCGGTGACCACCGCCGGGGGGTTGAATCTCATTCGGGGGAACGCAGTAAAAATCCCCCTGATTCTAGCGTTCACCGCCGTGGCGTTGGCCCTTTTCGCCGTGAATGGCAAGGTGGATTGGGCAATGGGCCTATCTCTGGCGGTGGGAAACTTCCTCGGCGCGTTGGTGGGAGTCCGGCTCCAAATCCTGAAGGGTCATGCCTGGGTCCGGAACGTGGTCACGGTGACCATCGTTCTGTTTGCGGTACGGCTCCTTTTCTGGGGATGACCCCCCCTGAACCCTTTGACCACCTTTCCGGCTCGCTATAGAGTCCTGACCACGTATCCCAACTTCAGGACTGCCAAAACCCGGATTCTTATGATGAACAGATTCTCTCGCTCCTTCGTCTCCAGCGCCCTTTATGTCCTGATCTGCGCGGCTCCGGCCTTCGCCCAGGAACGGGATGTCCCAACGGAGAACCCGGACGCGTCGACCTATATCCGGCCGCCGGCTGAGATCGAACGGATCCTGAAGTCGGACAAAAACTACGCCACGCTCAGTTACATGAGCCCCGACGGGGACCACTTCCTCGTCCCCCGTATCAACGAGCTATCCACCCTGGAGCTCATGGCCCGGGAGACGTACCGACTGGCGGAGCTGGAGATCCGTCCCCAGACGGACCGCCTCTGGCACCTCGATACCTATGGCATCGATGGCTTCCGCTTTTATTCACTTTCTGAGAGGCGTTTTGTCGAAGCCGATCTCCCTGTCGGTTCTTTCGCCAGCGACTTTACCTGGTCTCCCGATGGATCTCAGATGGCCTTCCTCGCCCACCTGCCGTCCCATACGGAGGTGTGGATCGCCGACCCGTCGTCGGGTAGGACGGAGAGCCTCGGCGGGGGTAGGGTCCTCGCCACCGTAGGGACCTCCGCCAGGGGGCAGGGGAACGGACCCTCCAGCATGCTTCAGTGGACGCCTGAGGGTTCCGTTCTCACGCTCCTCGTACCCAGGGGCCGGGGCTCGGAGCCGATTCGGAATCCCATTCCCACAGGGCCCCTTACTCGTCGGACTCGGGACGAAGCCACGTCCACACGGACGTTTCCGAACCTTCTCGAGGATCCGCATGACGAGGTTCTTTTTGAATTCTACACCCGGAGCCAGATCACCGAGCTCCGGCCCGGCGGCCAGGCCCGGACCGTGGGAGAACCGGACATGTACCAGTCCATCTCTCTCAGCCCCGACGGTCAGCATATCCTGGCTACCAGAGTGGAGCGGCCTCTCAGCTTTATCACCAGCTACGGCGGGTTTCCTCGGAGAACCGTGATTTTGGACCGTTCTGGGACCGAAATCGCCGAGTTGGATTATCGACCCCTCAACGAGGGGGGCGGCTTTCGAGGCAACGGAGAAGGTCAGGGCCCGAGGGGTTTTGCCTGGGCCCCGGACGGGTCTGGGCTCGTGTACTTATTGCGAGCCGAAAGGGATGACGAGAACCCCGACGCTCCTCGTCCGGACCGGATCATGCGGGTCTCCGCTCCCTTCGATCTGGAGGCCGGCGAGGTGATGGCGGAAAGCGAAGACCCCATCGGTTCGGTGGATTTCTCCATCGATGGGAACCATGCCTTCGGCTCAGTTTCAAAAGACGGAGACGAGGGGATCGCCTACTGGACCCTGAATGCACGGTCTCCGGCACGGCGGCTTTTGGTGGATTTCTACGACACGGGTGATCCGCTGACACTTCGGGGTGAGCTTGCCACCCAGCGCACGGGGAACGGTACCTCCTTTGTGACGGTGTCGGACGACGGGAAGTCGGCTTACCTGAGGGGACCCGGCTACAAAGACGACTTCCGACCGCAGCCCTTCCTTGACCGGGTTAGCCTTTCGGATGGCTCCACGGAACGGGTTTTTGAAGGAGCCACCGACTCGTTCGACCAGCCCCTCGCTATCCTCGATCCCGACGGTGACCGATTGATCGTCAGTCGGGAATCCATGACGGACTTTCCTGACAGCTACCTGTGGGAAAACGGCCGGTGGGAGAATCTCACAAACAACGTCGATCCCTTCCCCGAGGTCACCGCCGTGCGGCGCATCGATTTTGAGTTTGAACGACGTGATGGATTAAAGGTGCACGGTCGCGTGTCCCTACCTGTGGGGTATATGGAGGGAGAGAAGGTGCCGGCCATCTTCTGGACCTACCCCCGAGAGTATGAGCGACCGGAGCTATACCAGAACGCCGTCGCAAGATCCAGGAATAAGAATGCCTTCACCCACATGAGTTGGCTGAGGTGGTCCGATCTTTGGCTGACCCAGGGGTACGCCCTGGTCTATCCCGAGATTCCCATTATCGGTGAGAACTACAACGACACGTACATCGGCAATCTTGTGGACGCCATGTACGGAGCCATCCGAGCCGTGGACGGGCTGGGTGTCGTCGACATCGACCGGATCGGCCATGGCGGGCACAGCTATGGGGCCTTCGCCACCGCCAACATCCTGGCCAACGCTCCGTTCTTCAAGGCGGGGATCGCAGGAGACGGCGCCTACAACCGCTCACTCACCCCATCCGGATTCCAGGCGGAGCGCCGCATCATCTGGGACGCCCCCCATACGTATATCGAAATGTCACCGTTTTTCCGGGCCGACCAGATCGACACCCCCATGCTCTTGTACCACGGGGGGGACGACAACAACACAGGGACCTTCCCGGTCCAGTCCAGGAGAATGATTCACGCCCTCACGACCCTCGGGAAGACGGCCGTCCTCTACGAGTACCCGTTCGAATCCCATACTCCGCGGGCCATCGAAAACAAGCTCGACATGTGGGCCCGGTTCATCGGGTGGTTCGACAAATGGGTGAAGGTTGGGAGCTAGGGACCGACGGCAGATCCAGCTTACCGTTGGCCCCTGCTACCTTCCGATGTGTTGGTGAGTATCTATGCGAACTTCGTCGGGTGGTCAGCGATGTATCTGACGCAGCACAGGAGCTCGTCGACCTCTTCCGGCATGTTGTAGAAATGCGTTGAAGCGCGACAGCCAGAGCAATCACCTCTGCTCGATGTACGTATGTGGATCCGGCCCAGGTCCCAGATTCCCTGTTTGACGTTGTCTTGAGGGACCCCGTGGACGGAGAAATGGGTCAGACCGCAGCTCATCTCAGGATCCATGGGTGTTTGGAGGTTCACTCCGGGAATCTCCTGGAGCCCTTCCTTCAGCCGGGTGGAAAGCTGTCGAACCCGGGCTTCAATGTTGGCCTTCCCGATTTTGCTTTGGAACTCAACGGCCGTCCTCATCCCCAGGGCGGAGGGGATGTTCCTCTGGCCACAGTGTTCGTACCGCTCCGCGTCTTCATGCATGACCCACACGCCGTCCTCTTCATGGCCGTCGGCCCCCATGAGCGGATGGATCCTGTCCTGAACATCGTGGCTGAAGTATGCCAGACCTGTTCCTGTCCCAGCCAGAAGCCACTTCTGCCCGGCTGCGGCATAGTGGTCACACCCCAGGTCGTGGAAATTCACGTCCATCATCCCGGGGGGATGGGCTCCGTCCACGGAAATCATCAGGCCATTGCGGTGGGCCATCTCGGACAACTCCTTCACAGGAGTCAGGAGGCCTGATATAAAAGTGATGTGGCTTACGACGATGACCCTCGTCCGGGGAGTGATGGCCTTTTCGTAGAGATCGACCACCTGGTCAATCGACTCGGGGAGGATCGGGATCTCGATTTCATGGATCTCGATGCCGAGGTGTTGCTCCAGGGAGCGGTACGCCCCGTAACCACCGGGATGCTCGTGCGTGCACATGAGCACAACATCGCCCTCACGGAAGTCGATTCCGTTGGCGAAGTTGTTCATCCCCTCCGTCGTGCTCCGCATGTACGCGATGTCTTCAGCATGGGCCCCAAAGAACTCCGCGAAGACGGTTTTGTTGTCGTGCAACTCGTCGCTCCGGTAGTTCCCTCGCGGATCTTCGGAGAGCTCACGCTGGATCTTGATGTGTTCATCCATGACGACACGAGGAGGGGGCCCGAATGTGCCGTTGTTCATGAACGTGAGACCGTCCTGGATGTTGAATTGGGAACGGACTTCCCACCAAAAGGCCTCGTCGGGATCGCTAGATGGTCCCAGGGGATCAAGGGGCACCAGAGATGGCATCTCCTCGGCGGATGCTGCCCGGGGGACGGCCGTGGCTGCCAGCCCTCCTGCTGCGGCCGAAAAGGTTGTGCCGAGGAAACGGCGGCGGGATACAGGCGAGCTCAGGCCCCTCATACTCCCCCCTTTGAAAGAGAGATCCGCCGACTGGTGGCGGAGGGATGGCGGACTGTGTGGGAAATATTGGTGGCTAACGGGCCGGTCACAAGGAAGGCCGGGAGGAGGGCGAACGCCGGAAGCCGGACGGGGCCGGGCCCATCCGGGAGCACGCCTGCAGCTTGCTTTCCCGATCGGTCTGGGGACATTCTCATTCGAAGGCTTGGGTAGTTCGGATTTCGGTGTCTCCTGACTCACAGTTGTCCTTATCCCGAAAGGTGAAAAGATGAGAATCGGGACCAAGATCTCTCTGCTCGGGGCGGTCCTCGTCTGTGGAATTTGGTTCGCCACGAGAGACGGAGATTCGAAGTCCGAGCAGAAGCAAGAGGCCGGAATAGAGGAGGGTTACACCTTATCGGGACGGTGACATGACCGATGAAGGGGAACGTGTCCAGGGTGAGTTGGCACCGGACGGAGCCATGCTGAGGTTCGATGTCGGCGATCTCTACCGGGTAGACGGGAGCAGGGAAGAGCCCCGGTTCGAGGTCAACGAAATGGTGCTGACAGTGGAGGCCAATCTCGACCCAGCGGTTCGGTTCTCAACCACCTCTCGACAGCGGATGTTTTGCGACCTGGAATACACCTTGGTGGGGCCGTTCGGTAGGGAGATGAGGTTCTCCCCTGAGCTCACCCAAATGCCCTCGCTGAACATGACACCGGAGATCGTGGCGGCGCCCGAGTTCAAGAGCAAAGACACTCAGCTCTTCATCGAAGGACAAAAGACCCAGTTCAAAATCGGTGAGGAAGCGCCCCTGAGTTTGGTTTGCCTGACCGGTAATCTGTCGGAGGACTTCTTTGTTCTGGCCTTCGAAAACGAGGCTTTCCAGAAGCCGGTCCTCGCTACCTTGCTCTACACGAACCAGCATGATGAGCCCCGGGGCCGTGAGTTCCGGCTCGAAGATTGGAGCGACGGCCTGAGTTTTTCCGGCACAATCTCCGTTCCGGCGGACGCCAGGGAAGGGAACGCAACTCTGGTGGTGAACTTCAGCGAGAAGGATGGGGAGGGGGAAAGGGCAAGATCTCTTCACTTCCCCCAGCTCATTCGTCAAGCAGGGGTTTATACGGATCAAGCCGGAGAGCAGGTGGCCGTGGAAGGTTGGCCGCTGAAGGTCGAACTCGTCAAATAAAACCGGCTGGGTCAGAGCCGAGCTTCTTCCTCAGCAACGCTATCTGCCGGCCTAATTCCCCAGGAGCCGACCCGCCCCGGGAGCGCTTCCGGTTGGTTGCCTCCCGTGGGTCCAGGATGCCTGCCAAACCTGCAGGACCGAGTTCTGGATCGAGGGCAGAGATCTCATCGGCGGAGAGCTCATGCAACCCCCTCCTTTCCGATTCCAACCGCGCCACCAAGTGGGCGACTCGGTCGTGGGCATCCCGGAAGGGCGATCCTTTGGAGACCAGATGATCGGCCAACTCCGTCGCCAGGCTCGGGTCCCCCACGAGGGCTCCCTCATACCGATCCTGGTTGACCCTTAGGGTCGAGTAGACACCCTGGAGCACTTCCAGGCAGATCAACGTGCTGTCGACTGCGGTGTAGAGGTGGAACCGATCCTCCTGAAGGTCTCGATTGTAGGCCGATGGGAGGCCTTTTAGCAGGATCAGCAAGCCCATTAAGGCTCCGGTGCTCCGGCCCGAATGTCCCCGTACCAGCTCTGCGGCATCGGGATTTCTTTTTTGGGGCATGATACTGGAACTGGTTGCATACGCAGCATCCAGTTCCACCAACTCGAACTCGCTGCTTGACCAGAGAACCAGCTCCTCGGCCATGCGGGACAGGTGGATGGCGAGGATCGCCAAAGAAGAGACCGTCTCAATGACATGGTCCCGGGCCGAAACCGCGTCCATGGCGTTCTCCATCACCGATCCGAATCCCAGTAAGGAAGCGGTGCGATCACGATCGATGGGGAAGGAAGTCCCAGCCATGGCGCAAGACCCCAGGGGACATGTGTCTACCCGGCTCCGTGCACCCGCAAGCCGTTCCCGATCTCTGGTCAACCCCCAAGCGTGAGCCAGGAGCTGATGGCCCAGGAGGATCGGTTGTCCACGCTGGAGGTGTGTAAAACCAGGGATCAGGACATGGCCGTCCGCCTTCACGCGGGCCAGGAGGGCCTCGATCAGTGCCGTGACCGCTGAATCCAGCTCCTCGAGCTTCCGTTTCATCCAAAGCCTGAGATCCGTAGCGATCTGGTCGTTTCGGGATCGTGCGGTGTGGAGGGCTCCACCCTCTGGGCCGATCAACTCCAACAACCGCGCTTCCACCGCCATGTGGACGTCCTCGAACTCGTCTCCCGGGGTGAAGCTTCCCGCTCCCCATTCCTCCAGGATTTTTTCCAGACCGCCAATCAGCGCTGCTGCGATCTCGGCTTCCAGGATCCCCTGCTCTCCCAGCATCGTGGCATGAGCGATGGACCCGGCGATGTCTTCCTCCACCAAGCGCTGATCCAGATCCACCGAAGACCCGAACCGACGCATCGTGGGTGCCAACTCTCCACCGATCCGACTTCGAAGATCGCTCATTCGCCCTCCGAGACTCGGGCCGAGCCAAAGGTGCGAAGCCTGAGGGCGGCGAGACGGATAAAGCCCGTGGCATCGGCTTGGTCGAAGACCTCGTCTGCCTCGAAGGTGGCCACCTTCTCGTCGTACAGGGTGTGGGAGTCGGAACGACGTCCCATCACTGTGACGCCCCCCTTGAAGAGCTTCAGCCGGGCTTCGCCAAATACCCGCTCTTGGACTCGGTCCATAAAAGCCTGGAGCGCCTCCCGCTCCGGGCTGTGCCAGTACCCCCCATAAGCCATCTCCGCGTACCGGGGAATCAATTCGTCCCGAAGATGCTGGACCTCCCGGTCCAGCGTGAGCGATTCTACGGCGCGGTGTGCCAGGTGAAGGACCGTGAGGCCCGGGGTTTCGTAGACGCCTCGGCTTTTCATCCCCAGGGATCTGTTTTCCACGATGTCGATCCGGCCCACCCCGTGGCGGCCGCCAAGCTCGTTCAGGCGTTCGATGAGCTCTACCGGTGGAAGTTCTTCCCCGTCGATGGCCACAGGGTCCCCAGCGGCGAAGCGCACTGTCACGACTTCCGGCTCGTCTGGGGCCTTTTCAGGGTCGGTCGTCATCCGATACATGTCCTCGGGTGGCTCGGCCCAGGGGTCCTCCAAAACACCTCCTTCGAACGAGACGTGCATGAGGTTGGCATCCATGGAGTAGGCAGGCTTAGGGGCTGCCGCCATGGTGATCCCGTGTTCCCGAGCGTATTCCACCAGGTCGGAGCGGCCTCTCATCTTCCACTCCCGCCACGGCGCGATGACCCGTATGTCCGGCTTCAAAGCGTATGCCGTCAATTCGAACCGAAGTTGGTCATTCCCCTTCCCGGTCGCCCCATGGGCGATGGCCTGGGCGCCTAATCGCTCGGCCGCCGATACCAGGCCCTTTGCCAGGACCGGCCGGGCCAAAGCCGTGCCCATGAGATACGAGCTTTCGTAAACGGCGTTGGCCCGGAGGGCAGGGAGGATGCACTCCCCGGCAAAAGCACCGCGTAGGTCCTCGACGATGGCCTCGGAGGCGCCAGTGCGAAGCGCGGCCTCACGAACCGCCTCGAGGTCCTCGTCGCGCTGTCCGACGTCCCCGGTGTATGCGATGACCTCCGCGCCATATTGTTCACGGATCCAGTGGAGGATGATGGACGTGTCCAAACCTCCGGAATAGGCGAGCACCACTTTCATAGTTCTATCCCTTGAGTAGTTGTCCGAGGTGATGGGCCAGCGCCGGGCCTCCCTCGGGATCCTGGCTTACAATGAGGACGGTGTCGTCCCCCGCGACGGTCCCAAGAACACCGTCCAGGGAAGCGGCGTCCAAGGCCGAAGCCACGGTCGGTGCCGCGCTGGCTTGCGTCTGGACGACAGTGATATT
>JANQDZ010000096.1 GCA_028278645.1 Longimicrobiales bacterium
GGGAGTCTCCGAGTCGCAGCGGTTGGGAAAACCCCTGGCGTTCCCGTTGTAACCCAGAGCTACCACATGTTCCAAAGCGCCGTCGGTTATGACCGTACCGACCTGCAGCCGCGCACAGGTACTCCTTTTGGCCAACTCATCGGCCATCCGCATATAGACCTCATAGAGAGGGATCCGGTCGACCTCGTGCCCGTCTACCTCCTCCTGCGAGACTTCCGGGACCACGTTCAGGTAGTGGGTGTTCTCTGGGATGCCGTCTTTGTGAAGAGTGGGCATGCGTGGGTTTCCTGTGGCTTTCCGTGCCCGATAAGGAATCGCGAATGGGGTACGGACGAACGGTTGCGCTGACTTCGGGTTTGCGATGACAGTCTGGGGAGGAGAGTCGGTGAGGGAAAGGGGAGCGCGATCCGGCCTTCGATAGCCCTAGTCCGGGAGCCAACGACCGAGGCGGGATTCAGGTGCGGCGGGCTCCCGATGCCTGGGCAAAAACCTCTTCGTCTCCTCTCATAACAAGATGGTAGGCAATGCAAAACAACGACACCGCCTCCGCAGGCATAATAGGATTCTGGACATGGTTCTCTCCTTTCTAAGGTCCCGCCTTTTTTCAGCGACCCGGGTACCCCGGGGCCGAACGCCCCGAGGTATCCCTGGTCTGGTTGGCCCGGGACGCCGCTGGAAAACGCCGAGTCACACCATTCCTGAGGAAGCTCGGATCACAGGAAAAAGGAGCAGCGCGAAGGCTCCGAAGTAAGCCAGGACGATCCCAACAGCGCCCATGACCCATCTCGTCCGCTCCCCGAACCTCGGATGTTCGTTCTTCTTCATGATGCCCTCCTTCGGTTATTGAGTAGATGGGGACCGTGTCTCCCCGTGAACCTGCCCACACGTTAAGGAGGGGATCTCAGAACGGACTCAGAATTGGCAGAAGGTGGGAGGCCTGGAATCAGACCTCCATCAGAAGGGCCTGTAAGTATTTTAATGACAGGTGGTTACAATCCCACTCAAACCGAGACCGGGATGCGGCCCAGGATCTCTCTCAGCGTGCTCCGGCCCCGATCTCTGGCGAACCAGGCCCGGATTTTGGGGAACCTTTCCTCCCTGGGAAGGGGCTTCAGCTCCCGCAGAAAGAGCTCCTGGAGAGCTGCCGGGCGGGGGCCCCACCATGCCACCTCCTGGAATTCCTCGTCCAGCACCATGACTACAGGAATGGACAGCGTGCCGTTGGTGAGGTGAGCGGCCATGAGGTCGGGGTTTTCATCCCGGGACAATATACGCAGCCGAAACTTGGGAAAAGCCTCCTCCAGGCGAGCCAGGTAGGGAAGGGTATGCACGGCGTCCCCACACCAGTCTTCCGCCAGGACCAGGAGATTCCACTGGCCATGGATAGAGGAGGCCAGCTCCTCGGCTTCTCTGGAAAGGCTGGCCCTTTCGAAGATCTGATGCCAGAGAGTTTGATGTGATTGAACGGAGTCCAGGAAATCCTGGAAGGTCTCAGCCTGCAGGAATCGCTCTTTCATGGTCTTCTTCTATCTCAAACGGGCCATCCCCGACCCGGCGCTTTTCCATTCCCTTCCAACAAAATCCGCCGGGCCCCGTCTAGGTTTCCTTTCCCGCCCGGACCGCCTTCCTCCTTTTATTCAGATCCAACTCGAGCTTTCGAAGTCGAATCGCATCAGGAGTGATTTCGATGAGCTCGTCTTCTTCGATGAACTCCATGGCCAATTCCAGCGTGAGCTTTCTGGGTGGCTCGAGCCGGATGTTCTCGTCTGAGGCGGTGGTTCGGATGTTTGACGCCTTCTTCTCTTTACAGGCGTTGACGTCCATGTCCCCCGGACGGACATGCTCCCCCACGATCATCCCACCGTATACAGGGACTCCAGGAGCCACGAACATTGTGGCCCGCTCCTGAAGGTTGAACAGCGCGTAGCCCACCGCCACCCCTTTCCGATCCGCCACCAAAACCCCCCGCTTCCTGCCCGTCATGATCCCCGTCCACGGGCCGTACTCCAGGAACCGATGGTGCATTATTCCCTCTCCCCGGGTGTCGGTGAGGAACTCGGATCGGTACCCGAAAAGACACCTCGTGGCGATCCTGAACTTCATGCGGGTCATGCCACGATCGGTGGGGAACATCTCTTCGACCGACCCGCCCCGACCACCCATCTTCTCCATGACCACACCGACCGTGGCCTCCGGCACCTCGATGACCACCTCCTCGTAAGGCTCCATCCGGCCGCCGTTATCCCCGGTTTTTATGATGACCCGCGGACGGGACACCTGGAACTCGTACCCCTCGCGACGCATGGTCTCCATGAGGATCGTCAGGTGTAGTTCCCCGCGACCGGAGACTGCAAACGTATCCGGGGAGTCGGTCTCCTCTACCCGAAGAGCCAGGTTCCGCTCCAGCTCTCGGAAGAGCCTGTCTCGAAGCTGGCGGCTGGTGACGTACTTCCCGGATCGCCCGGAAAAAGGAGAGTTATTCACGGAGAAGTCCACGGAAAGGGTCGGCTCCTCTACTGCGATTCCCTGGAGCCGCTCCCGCGTATCGAGGGAGGTCAGCGTGGTCCCAATCTCCACTCCTTCCACCCCCGCCAGGGCGACGATGTCACCAGCCCGGGCCTCCTCCAAGTCCAACCGGCGAAGGCCGGTGAACTCGTACAGCTTCATGACCCGGCTCTCCTGCGCGTCATCCTCAAGGACCTCCCCTGGAGGCCCCAGGGGGAGGAGGGCGACCTGATCTCCCACCCTCACCAATCCCCGCTCGATCCGCCCGATGGCGATGCGGCCGACGTAAGACGAGAAATCCAGGGTGGACACGAGCATCTGGAAAGGGCCGTCGGGATCCACAGCCGGCGGATGCAGATGGCCCAAAACCGACTGGAAAAGGGGCGTGAGGTCACGGGGGGGCTGCCCTTCTCCGCCCGCCGCGTCGCCTATCCACTTTCTCGCCTCCTCCAGCTCGGTCGTGGCCCAACCCTCCCTCCCTGAAGCGTAGACAAAAGGCGCATCGAGCTGTGCGTCGTTGGCGTTCAACTCCATGAACAGCTCGAGGACCTCATCGTGGACCTCGCTCGGCCGCGCATCGGGCCGATCTACCTTGTTGATGACCACAATGGGGAGGAGTCCGATCTCCAGGGCCTTCCGGGTAACGAACCGGGTCTGGGGCATGGGCCCTTCCGCGGCATCCACCAGAATCAACACGCCCTCCACCATGCGGAGGATCCGCTCGACCTCTCCTCCAAAGTCGGCATGTCCCGGAGTGTCGACGATGTTGATCTTCACATCCCCCCAGTGGACCGCGGTGTTCTTTGAGAGAATGGTGATCCCCCTCTCCCGCTCCAGCGGGTTGGAATCCATTACCCGATCGGCCACCTCCTCATTGGCACGGAAAATCCCAGCCTGACGAAGCATCTGGTCGACCAAAGTGGTCTTCCCGTGGTCCACATGGGCTATGACAGCCACGTTTCGAATCTGCATCTACCGGCCTCGAGGACGCCCACCATCTTCTGGGAGGGAGGACAGTTGTTTTCGGAAATAGCCTTTTAAGTTAACCCTTTCTTCGTTAACGTGGTGAGCCTGATTCGGCTTTCCAACCCCACAAACAACCCCAGCGATGATCCGGCTCGAAGCCCCTGGAACGGGCCCCGCCGGGATGTGTTGAGGAACAGGACCTCCCATGCAAAAGCCTCGTATCCGCCCCACCTTTTCGGTCTTCTTGGCTCCCCAGGCCGATGAGGCCATGGCTGAGCTCCGTGACCGATTGAGGGGAACGGACTACGAGGGCTGCACCCGGTCCAAGGGTCGGTGTGCTGACTTTTTTGTTGATGAAGACCAACGCCGGGTATGGTCCCCCCACTTGTCCGTGCAGGTGGAGCCAACAAAGGAGGGCTCACTTCTCCGAGGCCGGTTCGGACCTCATCCCGAGCTCTGGACCCTGTTCATGTTCCTCTACACGGCCGTCGGGTTCATAGCCACCATCGGCCTGATGCTGGGCTTTGTACAGTGGCAATCCGGGATGGAACCATGGGGTTTGTGGGGCTTCTGGCTCGGGGTCCCTGGCCTGGCGATCCTCTACGGTGTGTCGGCAACCGGCCAGCGCTTGAGCGCACACCAGATGGAGGAGTTGAAAGAGAGGGTCGACAGGTTGGTACAGGGACTGGAAGCCGAGGGCCGGGAGGACGGATCTCCCCAGCCTCAAGCTCCGAGGACGTAGGCAAACACCAGGGGCACGACGATGGTGGCGTCGGATTTAATGAGGAACTTGGGCGTCCCGGAGGCCAGCTTACCCCACGTGATTTTCTCATTGGGCACCGCACCGGAGTAACCGCCGTAGGATACCTCGGCATCGGTGATCTGGCAGAAGTAATCCCAGAACGGCACCTCCTTCTTCAGATCCTGGATGATGCAGGGGACGGCGCAGATGGCGAAATCCCCGGCGATTCCACCCCCGATCTGGAAGAACCCCACCGATGGACGGCCCTCGTCGGCTCCGTGATTCACCAGGTACCAGTCCATGAGCCGGTGGAACTGCTCCGTCCCCGTCACCACGCAGTCATGGTGAGGGAGTTGGCCCGACATCACCTGGGCTGCGAACATGTTGCCCAGAGTCGAGTCCTCCCATCCGGGTACAAAGACGGGGATCCCCGTCTCCTTCGCAGCCAGGACCCATGATCGTTCCGGATCGATCTGGAAGTGTTCGGTCAGCTCGGGACCTTCCAGCGCCTGAAACACGAACTCGGCTGGGGACTTCCGGACTCCGTCCCGGCATGCTGCGGACCACAGCGACAACATCCTGGCCTCAAAGTGCCGCATTACGGACTCCGGGATGCAGGTGTCCGTGACCCGGTTCATGCCCCGCCGGTAAAGCTCCTCTTCATCGGCCGCGGCCAGGCCGCGCCAGTCGGGGATCACCTCGTAGTCGTCGTGGGCCAGGAGATTAAAAACGTCTTCTTCCAGATTGGCCCCTGTGCACGAGATGGCGTGGACTTTCCCGGACCTGATCATGCGAGAGAGGCTGATCCCGATCTCAGCCGTTGACATGGCTCCGGCAAGGGAAACCAACATTCGACCGCCGGAAATGGTGTGGCTCGCGTATGCCTCCGCAGCCGCCAAAGCCTCCCGGGCGTTGAAGTGGAGGAACTGCTCCTCCATGAACCGGCGAATGTTCTCCATACGCGCCCTCTACTCCATCCCCTTCCTCAACACTTCACCGGCCAACACCCCGGTGAACTCCCGATCCTTGATCGCCGCCGTTCCATTCACGAACACGTGGACCATCCCCTCGGAAAGCTGATGAGGCTCGGTGAACGTCGCATGGTCGCGGAGGGTCTCCAGGTCGAAGACGATTACATCCGCGGCCATGCCCTCTTTGATGATTCCACGATCCGGGATTCGATAGACCTGGGCCGGGAGGGAGGTCATGCTCCGGATGGCAAAAGCGAGATCGATGACCCCCTCCTCCAGGACGTATTGCCGGATTTTCCTCGGGAAGGCGCCATAGGCCCTGGGGTGAGGGACACCCTCCATCCACGTCACCAGGCTCCCGTCGGACGACCCTATGGTCCACGGTTGCTTCATGAACGTGTGGATGTCCTTCTCGTGCATGTTGAAGGAGACGATGGATGGGGAAGAGACCCTGAAGAACTCGATAGACAGGTCGATGGGGTCCATCCCACGTTCCTCCGCGACCTCGCTCAGGAGGCGACCTTCGATGGACGGATCCGGCCGGTAGCGCCTGAATTGTATCCGGTCCGCCCCCCCTCTTCGGGCCAGGTTCTCTACCATCTCCTCTCGAATTCGAGCCAGGGTCGATGGATCCTCCAAACGGGCCGTAAGGGAATCCTGGCCTCCCGCCTGAGCCCACCGGGGAAGGAGTGCGGCTGACAATCCCGTGGCCGAAGCCGGGTAGGGGTACTGATCGGCCCAGACTTCGACACCCTCGGCTCTGGCTCTTTCAATCCGATGAACGATGGCCTGGGAAAATCCCCACACATTGGGGCCCAGAACCTTGGCGTGGGTGAACACCCCGGGAATTCCGGCCTCCCGTGCCACCGTGATCACCTCCTCTACCGCGGCGATAACGCCCACCGTGTAGTCGGCTTCGTCCCTGACATGGCTCTGATAGGGCACTTCGAACTCCGCCGCCACCTTCCCCAACTCCACGTGTTCCCTCGTGTCCGAGTAGCTCCCAGGGGTATAGAAGGGGCCTGCAGAAAAACCCCAGGCCCCTTCTTCCAGGCCGGCACGAAGGAGCGATTTCATCTCCTCCAGTTCTTCGCCGGTCGCAAAGCGGTCCTCCATGCCCATGACGGCCTGGCGGAGGGACCCGTGGCCCACCATCTGTCCCACGTTCACCCCCAGTCCGTCGCGCAGCAGAACCTCCCGCTGAGCACCCAGATCCAGAGGACTTCTCCCGTCGGGGTTCACAAGGACCATGGTGAGCCCCTGGGCCAGGAGAGGTCTGGCGTGACTGAGCTCCTCCGTGGCCAGGCCACCACCGGCATGGGTATGGGTGTCGATGAATCCCGGCGCTACATAGAGCCCGGTGGCATCGACTTCTTCCTCACCCCGTGCGTCGCCCAGATCCCCCACCGCGGCGATGCGCCCACCTTCAAAGGCAACATCGGCATAGAGCCAGGGATTCCCCATCCCGTCGAACACCTTTCCGTTTCGGATAATCACATCGTAGGTCTCCTGGCCCTGGACCGGTGCGACCAGGAACGCGAGGGAAATGAAGAAGAGGAACCGGAACCGCCAAGGGGTCAGACCATTCTTACGCATGCGACTCTCCGAGCCAGGATGGGTCACCGAACGTGTGAATCTGCACTGTGTCAGGGAGCGGTCGCCAGGGTGGGGTGGAGAAAAAAAAGGAGCCCAACCGTAGTCGGGCCCCTTCCAGTTAACCGAGAACGAGGTCGTCACTCCTCCTCGATATACCCTCCCTCTCGAAGCAATTCCCGAAGCCGGCTCTCCCGATCAGGGAGAGAGGTCCGTGCGATCAGGCGCGCAAAGCGGATCCGGTCATCTTCCGTGACCTTGTCCAGCACCCCAATGGGAGCTCCGTAGCGGAGGAGAATCCTTTTGGCATCCACAGCCACTGAGTCGTTCACGTACCCTCCTTTACCCTCCTTCTTCCGCCGAATGGACCAAGAGGCGGAATCACATAAGTTTAGCCCATTCGGACAGGTTTTCCAAACTGTGTTTTCCCCTGGAAGGGGGTGCGGTTCCACAGCACCCTTCTAGTTCATCTCCTTCTCTTCCGGACCCGGGAGATAGGCCGCCAGGGCGAACCGCGGCACCAGAGCTCTGAAGCGTGATCCGTCCGGCCGTTCGAAGGTATAGTGGCCTTCCATATACCCGGCTGGAGATTTGAGGACGCAGAAGCTTTTGTACTCGTGGGTCCCTCCCGGATTGAGAAGGGGCTGTTGGCCTACCACACCCTCGCCGTTCACCTCCGAGTCTTCCCCCGCCGAATCGTGGATTTTCCAATGGCGGAAAAGAAGCTTCGCATCCGCCTCTCCTCGGTTCTCCATCTCCACGTGGTAGGTGAAAACAAACCGCCCCTCGTCTACCGACGAGTCGACGAGAGAGAACGCCGGGCGAACCCGGATGAGGATACCATCGGTTGTCTTCTCGTAGTCCATTCCCTTGCCCAGGAGGTTTTGATGGGGCCAAACTGTCCGATCGCCTTTATCTTAAGTACCCCGGACTCAAGCGGTGGATGCAACCGCTGAGGCAGTAACCCCGGGGCTTTCACCGTCGGGGCACTTGCCGTCGGATCCGCCGCCGCCAGAGCAGAAACCACCGGGTCCGAGTTTCCTGAGGAGAGCCTGAATCATGGCCGATGAGACCTCCGGTCTCTCACGTTCCGTCGAAGACTATCTGAAGGCCATCTACTCCATTAGTGAATCCGGAGAGCCGGCCTCCACTTCCGCCATCGCCGAGGTCCTGGAGGTTCAACCGGCGTCTGTCACGGGCATGGTGAAACGCTTGGCCGAGACAGGTTTTCTGGAGCACGTCCCCTATCGGGGCGTACGGCTTACCGAGGAAGGCAAGCGGGAGGCTCTTCAAATCGTCCGACGCCACCGGGTTCTGGAGACCTATCTCGCTGAGCGGCTCGGTTATCGCTGGCAGGACGTGCATGACGAGGCCGAGCGCTTGGAGCACGCTGCATCCGATCAGCTCATCGACCGAATGGCGGCGGCCTTGGAGCACCCGAGCCACGATCCCCACGGTGCCCCCATACCTACCTCCTCTGGGGAAGTGGAGGCGACGGGGTCTCTTACCCTCGCGGAGCTGAGTCCGGGGGACGAAGCCATCGTCCGAGCGGTTAGGGACGACGACAGTGAAGGCCTCCTGGCCGTAGAGGCGGCTGGGCTCCTCCCCGGAGCCAGGGTCAACGTTCTCGGGCGCACTGCTTCGACCCACGTCTTCACCCTCAAGGTCGAAGACAAGGGAAAAAGTGGCGCGGGCCGTGCCTCACGGGATGGACCGGCGGGGGGAAGACTGGAGGTGCCTCTGGACATCGCCGAGCGAGTGTATGTCACCCTTTCGTCCCGCGGTAGGGACCACACGTGAGTAACCGCATCATCCTTGGGGTGGCTGGGGGAAGTGGGTCAGGTAAGACCACGGTGGTGGATCAGTACATGCAAACCGTTCGGCCCATGCACCAGGCCTTCGTCGAGGGGAGTCGGGCGTTCGCCGACATCCTCATCCCGGAGGGGGGAAGGAACCAAGTGGCCATTGACCTCCTGGTTTCCCGCCTGAGGACGGCCGTGGCATGAACCGAGAGGGGGGAGGGTGACCCCCTACCCTCAAGGGGTGATGAGAGCCTTCGTAACCTTGAGAGCCTCGACGTCGGCCAGGGCCTGGTTCGCCTCGCCCAGGGAGTAGCTCTTCCCAACGATCTTCTGTAACGGAAGAGCCTCGCTGTGGCGGGCCAGAAGGGTCAGGGCCCGGGTCAGATGATGGAACCCGGTACCCCACTGGCCCAAGACCTCTGCATGCTTCCGGTTGATATCCAGATGGGGATTCACCGGGGCCGTCCCTACGTCGGAGTAGTGGCCGACGATGACGTACTTTCCACCATCCCTCATGAGATCCAGGCCTTCAGGGATGGCGCTGGGATGACCGGCAGCCTCGATGACGACATCCACGCCCCTTCCGCCGGTGAGAGCGAGGACGCGGTCCTTCCTCTCTTCGGGCGAGGTCCCATTCAGATCGAAGGTCTCGTCGACGCCGAACGTCTCGCCCAAAGCCAGTCGGGCTTCCGGGGCTCCGATCATAAAAACGGCCGATGCTCCACCGAGGCCGGCGAAAGCAGCTGCCGAGAGTCCCACCGGGCCGGCTCCCTGGACGAGCACGGTGTCCCCCAACTCGAGCCGGCTGCGATCCACAGCGGCGAACCCGGTAAACAGGCCGCAGCCGCCACCGATGACCTGGTCCGCCGTGACGCCTTCCGGGATCCGGAAGACCTTCACACCGGGCTTCAGGTAGATCTGCTCCGCCCAACCACCCAGGAGCCCCTCCTCCGCCGAGTATGTGATCCCGTACACCTTCCGGCTTGCGCATCGGTTGGACTGTCGGGCTACAAGGCAGTGATAGCAGGACCAGCAGGTCTCGTGGACGTCGTAGAAGGTTACCACGTCACCCGGAGACAACGGGTTTCCAAGGGCATCAGCTTCGATCCCGGGGCACTCCAGGACCCTTCCAACGCTGACATGGCCTGGGATGATGGGGTAAGGAACCCCCCCCAACTGGCCGTGAAGAAGATGGACATCCGTCCCGCAAACCTCGCTGGCGATGGTCTCCAGAAGGACCGAGCCCGGCTCGAGCACCGGGTCGTCCAGCTCCCACAGCTCAACAGGAGCATGGGGAGCCACCATGACTGCGGCTCGTACGCTCATGGCGGGGATAATACGGAACGGTGGGGTGGGCGGCTACAAGCCCTAGAAACAACTGGGTATCCCGCCCCCGACCATGCCGATCACCCGCACCGACCGCCGGACGGCCGAAGCCAGAACTCCAATCCCGTCACCCCGGAGGGAGGAAATCCGGACGGCTCCCGACGGGTTGAAGTTCCCGGTTCGCACCCAGTTCACATAGTTCCGGTCGAGAGCGGCAATCGCCACCTCACCCTGAGCTCCCTCGGGAAAGCCGGCTTGGAGTGCCAGAGCCACCTCCTGCTGCAGCTCAAACCGGTTGAAGACACCGAACTCCTTTGGGAAGGTGATGGCGGTGTCGGCCTCGGATACTGCTAAACCGAGGAGGGCAACAGAGTCCTCTTCAACTTCGATGCCCTGAGGGGCCAGGGCCTCTCTCAGCCCTTCGATCTCGGCTTCCGCAGAGTAAGCCCAAGCACCCGGAGACCGGGTCCAGGTAAACTCCACGTGCTGGCCAGGCGGAAGCCCACAAACGACCGGCTCGGCCGGCCGGAGAAGCTGGATCTCGCTCGGGATCAGGGTCCCCCCTTTCAACTCCCTTCCGCCCGGGAGCCGAATCTCCACCTCTGCTCGTGTCCCAGGTCGGAACACTCCCTCGGGGTCATCGGCCGGTGCATAGCACGCGCCTTCCACTTCGCCCGGTTCGTCGACTCGGAGACAAACAAAGGGCTGTGTCGAGAACAGTGGTATCTCCTCACCACCCTCCGGAAACATCAGCACCTCGGCATCACGGAGGTCTTCCCTGCTCCCGGTACCTATGGTCCAGTGCAGGAACGCGGTGACCTGGTCGGTCCCGTCTCCAACCCGGATGTAGACCTCAGCCACGAGTTCGTCCTCTTGCTCAGCCAGCTCGACCTCGGTCAGCTCGCACCCTGTCAGACCCAGGCCGGCCACCAGAGCGGGGAGTCTCCAGAGGAGGGAGCCGAGGGCTCTCCTTCGACAGGATCGGCTCAATCCGATGGCCCAACTCCGAAAGGACCGGCTCAAAAGGTCACCTCCAGTCCGAGGGTAGGGAGGAATGGGAACATGGAGATCCCCGTCCGGACCGGGGGATCCCGGTCATACTCGAAGAAGTAGAAGAGGACGTTTTTTCGGTTGTACACGTTGAGGACACTGATATAGGGCACCAACCGACCCCATCCTCGATCCATGGTCCACCGCAGGCTCACGTCGAGGCGGTGGCGGGCAGGATACCGGGCACCGTTCCGCTGACTCAGGACTACCCCGTAACCGCCTTGGCCACCTGTCCCCTCCCCCTCGGTATCCCATTGCATTCCCGATCCGGGGATGATCCGCTGCGACAGGTACCGGTAACTCCCCAGGGGCCGAGTGTAAGGAAGCCCGGAGCCAAAATTCCATCGAAGTCCGGCCCGCAACCCTCCCCCCAGGTTCCTCTGAAGAACCAGATCCGCATCCACACGGCGATCGAAGATGGGGGGGTAGGTCAGGTCCGGAGCCGGATCCAGTCCTGAGAGAAAGTCGGGGAAGGTCCGACTGGCTTCCAGGAACGACAGGGAGAGCCAGCCCGAGGTTCCCTCACCGGTATAACGGAGAAATACGTCACCTCCCCACGAGACACCGGACCCCGGCAGGAAGTCGTCGGCTTCATCGTTCGGGTCGTCGGCAAGATTTGTCGTCACGACCCCATCAAAGCCTCGATGGTAGGCCTCCGCCGAGAGGAACCATCCCTCACCTGGGTATCCCTCGAACCCCACCTGGACCTGGTCGGACACCACGTGAGGAGCTTGGTCCCCGGTCAGAATCCAAACGTCCAGGCCCAAAGGAAGCTCTTCGTCCCGGATGGAATGGAGGTATTGGTTATATCTCCCAGCGGAGGCCTTTAGCGCCCACTGGGTATCCCAGAGGAATCGCTTCACAGATACCCTCGGGGAGAGCTCCCAGACGCCCTCCCCCTCGGAAGGGACCCAGCGGTCGAATCGCGCCCCAACCTCCAAGATCCAAGAGGATGAGGGTGTCCAATCGGCCTGGAGGTAGGTGAAAAACTCCGTCCCCTTCCCATCCCCGCCGCCCAACTCCGTGCCACCGGATTCAAACCAATTGTCGAAAGCCAATCGGCGGACCCCCAACCCGGTCCCGATGGAAAGGTACGGGGACGGACGGACCTCGAAATCCCCCTCCAGAGTCTTCTGTTCGATGGCGGTCCTGATGTCCGTATCGTCGAAATCGGGGAACTTGAGACCTGAGTCAAACCTGGAGAATCCAGACCGGACCTCCCACCACCCACCGTCCTCCCTGGGCCGGGTCCAACGGCCCCCAATGAGGGTATTCCCCCAATCCCAGTCGATGCGGAGGGGGAAGTCGTCCGGATCCAGTGTGGTCAAGTCCAGAATGTCCCGGCCTGAGTAAGCTGACAGAGAGATCCGGTCTCCACCCCCGGTCCAACCTTCAAAAAAACCCTGGAGATCGGTGAGGTGGTATGGGAAGTCCATCACTCCTTTCAGAATCTGGTCGAAATAGGACCTTCGGCCCGAGAGCCTCCACCGGCCTCTTCTCAAACCGGCCCAGTCCTGAAAGCCCTGAGGGAGACTCCCCCCCAGTGCCAACCGAGTCGCCAAAAGGGACACACCCGCGGCGCCTCCAAACTCGCCAGAGCCGGGATCGGTCTCGATGTCCAAAACGCTCGATACCCGCCCCCCATAACGGGCAGGGAATCCGCCGGACCGCAGCTCAGCCCTCTGGATCATGTCCGCGTTGAATACGGAGAAGAACCCACCGAGGTGAGTCGGATTAAAGACTGGGATCTGGTCGAGCAGGATCAGGTTCTGATCGGCTGACCCACCCCGGACGTTGAACGCCGAGGAGAAGTCGGAGACAGTGGTAACACCCGGGAGGACTTCAACGGCTCGAAGGGGGTCGGCCTCCACGAGTCCAGGGATCCCCTTGATCACGCTCCCTTCGAGTTCCTGGACCGTAAGGCCGGCTTCGTTCTCGAAACGGACCCGCTCCCGACTCCGCTCCGCCTCGACGGAGATACCTTCCAGCTGCAGGGGAGCTGCCCGGAGGGAAAAGTCGGCCGTCAGTCGCTGACCTGAGGCCACCTCCAGATCCCTGGTCTCCGTTTCCAACCCGAGGCGTGAGACCACGGCCAGATAGGCCCCAGGGGGAAGGGGTTCCAGGTGGTAGTATCCCAGAGCATCGGACTCGGCCCCCCGGAACGCCTGTTCCGATCCGCTTCGATAAAGAAGGACCAGAGCTCCGGCCGCCGGCGTCCCATCCTCACTCCAAATACGACCATGTACGGACCCTGGGGGGATCTCCTGACCCTGCGCCACGGAGGGGAAAATCCCCGCGCAAGCCGAGACCAGCAAAGCCCAGGAGAGAAGGTTGGAGTGGTGGAACGCCGGCACTGAGGGTCTCGGAGTCAGAATGGAGGTTCTATGGACACAGGTTGAACACCCTACCTACGCCGGGGGTCCCCCCTCCCCAACCTCCACCGCCTTGATTAGCCTGTGGAGCATGCGCCTCTTCTACTGTGATCACTTCGTCCTCCCTCTCCCCGAGGGCCACCGTTTCCCCATGGAGAAGTACGGGCTCTTGAGGAAACGGGTTGAAACTCTATTGGATAAGACAGCTGCGGCCCTTTCCGTCCCGCCGGGAGCCACCGACGGGGAGCTCGCCACGGTCCACGAAGCAGAGTACCTGAGGAAGGTCCGAACCGGAAGCCTCTCCACGGCCGAGATCCGACGTATCGGCTTCCCCTGGTCACCGGCTCTGGTGGAACGGTCCTACCGATCGGTAGGTGGGACCTTGAGCGCCGCGAAGGCAGCCATGGACGACGGCCTGGCGGTGAATCTGTCGGGTGGAACGCACCATGCGTTCCCCGATCGGGGGGAAGGGTTCTGTGTGTTCAACGATGTGGCCGTTGCCGCAAGGGTCCTGCAGCGGGATGGAAAAGCACGGAAAACCGTGGTCCTGGATCTGGACGTCCATCAGGGCAACGGCACCGCCTTCATCTTTCGGGGCGACCCGACGGTCTTCACGCTCTCCATCCACGGGGCCAACAACTACCCCTTTCGGAAAGAACCGGGAGACCTGGACCTCGAGCTGCCCGACGGAGCCCGAGACGGGGAGTTCCTGCAGATCGCCATGGAAGGGATCAGGTCCGCCCTTTCCACCGCTGACTTCGATCTCGGCTTTTATGTCGCTGGGGCGGATCCATTCGAAGGAGACCGACTCGGCCGGTTAGCGGTGTCGAAAAAGGCACTGGCGGAGAGAGACCGAATGGTCTTCGCTGCCTGCAGGGAAGCGGGGCTCCCTCTGGCTGTGGTCATGGGGGGAGGGTACGCCACCGACATCAACGACACCGTCGATATCCACTTCAACACGGTGAGAGCAGCAGTCGGTTCCACTCGGCGGTAGTGCGTGGGCCTCCACCATTGCCTAGCTTTCATCGTTCTCAATAACACAGCTCGTAAACACGCATCAAAACCCTCGGAGGTTCCCATGCGCTTCAAACCCTCCCTCCTGGCGGTTGCACTCCCATTCCTGGTACTGGGTTTTGTAGCTCCCAGCAGCCTGATGTCCCAGGACAAGACCCTCACACTGGAGATGTTCCTGGACCTCGAGTCGGCCTCGAATCCTCAACTCTCCCCCGACGGAAGTCAGATCATCTTCACGCGGGGTGGAGTAGATAACGTCAACGACCGCCGATATTCACAGGTCTGGATCATGAACTCGGACGGGAGTCGGAAGCGTTATCTGACGGACGGCTCCTCTCCAGTGTGGTCTCCAGACGGCACACGAATAGCCTTCACGGCCCAGGGTGACCCGCGGGGAAGCCAGATCTTCGTGCGGTGGATGGACGCGGAGGGTGCGACCAGTCAGATCACTCGAGTGGAGAGGGGTCCCGGGAGCCTGCGATGGTCCCCGGACGGCACCCAGATCGCATTCACCATGGCAGTTGAAGACGCCGAGAAGTGGAACGTGAGTCTGCCCTCCCGTCCTGCGGGGGCCCAATGGACCGAGGGCCCCAAAATCGTGGATCGCCTGGTATATCGCCGGGACCGGCAGGGGTTCGTGGACACCAGCCACTCCCACATCTTCGTGGTCCCGGCCGATGGCGGGACCCCGCGCCAGCTCACAGATGGTGAGTGGAATCACTCTGGCCCTCGGTGGGCACCGGACGGAACGGAGATCTTTTTCTCCTCACTCCGTGAAGAGGAAGCAGACTGGATGTGGAGGGAGTCTGAGATCTATGCCGTGAACGTCGAGACCGGCGCTTTCCGTCAGCTCACAACGCGGAAAGGCCCCGACTCCGGACCGGTGCCTTCACCCGACGGTCGACTCATCGCCTATCAAGGCCAGGACTGGTCAACCGACACCTACGTCGAAAATGGCCTTTATGTCGTGAACGCCGATGGGTCGAATCCCCGGCGCATCGCCGGTGAGCTGGGGCGGTCCCTTGGGAACATCACGTGGGCATCCGACGGCGGTGGGCTCTACTTCAACGCACCCATGAAGGGGAATTCGAACGTTTGGTTCGCTCCATTGAATGGAGAGCCTCGGGCGGTGACGGAGGGGAATCACATGCTCTCCTTCACCTCCGCCGACGGAAATGGGAACTTCGCAGCCACTATCTCCAGCTATCACGAGCCTGGAGACATCTGGACCTTCAACGCGGCAAACCCGGCTCGTATGCACCGCCTTACTCGGGTGAACGAAGACGTCCTTCACGGGGTGACCCTGGGCGAGGTGGAAGAGATCTGGTACAAGTCCACGGACGACCTGGACATCCAGGGTTGGATCATCAAGCCACCGAACTTCGACCCGTCCCAGAAGTACCCGTTGATCCTCACCATCCATGGCGGTCCCCATGGGATGTACGGCGTGGGCTTCAGCCATCGCTGGCAGAATCACGCGGCCGAGGGCTACGTGGTCCTTTATACCAACCCCAGGGGCAGCGCCGGCTACGGATCACCCTTCGGGAACGAGATCAACAACGCCTACCCGGACAAGGACTACGATGATCTCATGAACGGAGTGGACGAGGTCATCGCCAAGGGATACATCGACGAGGACAACATGTTCGTCTACGGTGGCTCCGGTGGCGGGGTCCTCACCGCCTGGATCGTGGGTCATACCGATCGTTTCGCCGCCGCCTCCTCGAACTATCCTGTCATCGACTGGATCTCCTTCGTCGGCACCACGGACGGGGCCAGCTGGTATCGGAACTTCAAGAACTTCCCCTGGGAAGACCCCTCCGAGCACCTGGAGCGGTCCCCCCTCATGTATGCCGGGAACGTCACCACCCCCACCATGCTAATGACCGGGGAGCTGGACTTGAGGACACCCATATCCCAGACGGAAGAGTTCTACATGGCCTTGAAGGTCCAGAAGGTGCCGACGGTCATGCTCCGGTTCAAAGGGGAATACCACGGGACGTCCTCCATCCCGTCCAACTACATGCGCAGCCAGCTCTACCTGCACGGCTGGTTCGAGAAATGGAAGAAATAAGAAGGAAGACCAGGATTCCCCGGGGAAGCGGAAATCCGCTTCACTAGGTGAAAGAGGGGCCGGCTGACTGCCGGCCCCTTCCTTTTGCCTCCCTTCGGACCCAAGCCATTCGGAAGGCTTGCGCGAAAGCAGACAGGTGGTGGGTATTTGAAGTAGGCAGTTCATCCCCTCTCCTTCCCGGGGAGCCTGGCTCAACTCCGTTCTGGAGGTTCCATGCAGGATTCCAATACACAACTTCGCCTCATCTGGCCCCCACCAGGCCTGGAAGGCTGTCAGGGTTTACTCTGGAGGAAAGCAGGAGAGTTGGGGTTCGGAAGTACAGTCATGGTGATCCCCTTCCTCTTGGCCACCACCTGGTCCCAGTCGTTCTCCAGCCTTGGTTTTTTTGGGGACGCCTGGTGGTTTTTGGGTTTTACCGCCGTTGGTGGGTTCCTGATCACGCTCCGGGCCCTGGCCGGAACTTTCAGGTTCTTCCGAGCCACGGCCGATGCTGCCAAGCATGGAATCGACCTGGAGACCGCTCTACAGGTGGGGGCTGATCACGCAGGGGACACCGGTGCCCTTCTCCGGGGAACCAGAGAGTTCCATTCCCTGGACGAAGGCCGACGCATCCGTGCCGTCCAGGCACGGATCTGGTCGTCCATCCTCCTCCTCGCCGCAGCTACGTGGATCAGCGTGGGTTGGATAGCCTCGGTGCTGCTGGCCACCCGGGACCTTTTAGGGCCCACGGGAGCCTGGCTCCTCACGCTGGGACCTGCCGCGGTGGTCCTCCTGGCAGGCTTGGTCTCTCTGGGGTACGAGGGAACGCAGCTGGGCCCCGTCCGGGGGCCTTACTTCTGGAACCGGTGGAAAAACGCCGGACGAGAGAACGCCGCTCAGATATGGGGCGACGGCCTCCGAAAGCTCCGGATGGAAAGGGGAGAACCCATGGCCTCCGGGCGGGCGGCCGGCCGGATCGGAATGGCTTCAGTGGCCGCGTTCGGTCTCCTCACTTTTATCCCGGCTGCAAGCCTGTCGGTAGCCACCGCCATCGGCCCTGTGTTGGCCAACATGGCCATACCCAAGTTTTCAGTCACCCAGCAACGAGCCGTGGCCGCCCAGGCGTTGGAACGCTTCCGACTCCCCACGGACCCCGGGGTATCACCTCAGGATGCCGGTGAGGCTCTCCACGTGCTGGCCTCCGTGGGTCGAACGGACCCTGAGCATAGATGGTTCAAACCCGCCGCGAGAGTCCTGGAGGAAAGGTTCGTCCCCACGGATTCCCATGAGGTTGTGGGCATCAGACTCACGGACTGGCCCACCGATCTCTTCCCGGTGGCGGCCGGTGGCCTTTCCCTCGAAGCCGAAGCTTTCCTGCGCCGGGTAGCCAATCATCCGGGGCTGGCGGAATTCGAGGTGCTCGGCAAGGCCGAAGCCATCGATGTGATGGGGACTCGTTTTTCCCTCCCCTTACCGGAAGACGCAACTGCCTTGGATGTCCCGATCCCCAGCCTGTCCGCGGTCAGAGAAGGCGCACACGCCATGGTGGCCAAGGCGGTAGTCCAATACCTGGACGGAGAGCTTCAAGCAGCCGAACTGACTCTTATGTCGTTGATTTCCGCCGGGCTCCTTTACGGAAAGGATGCGTCGTTCCTCATCGACACCCTCATCGGATACGTCCTGGCCGGGTACGGGGCCGACGCTCTGGCGGGGTTTTATGAAGCGACGGGAAGGCATGAGGAAGCGGACGCACTTCGATGGGTCCGGGAGACCACCCAGGCCATGGGGAAAGCCACGCGTTCGTTTGACGTGGACGCCTCAACCGCTTATCAGGGGATGCCGTCGAGGATCTTGGATCCCAACGAAGTACGGGGCATTCGCTGGGAGTACTTCTGGCTCCTGTCGGGAATCAGCCCCTGCATCAATCCCCACCAGGCCGTCTTCGGGCCCGGCCTGACCCGAGAGGAGTTCATGCGCTCCGCTCAGGAGACCCTGGCCCGGTACCCGGCTGAAGCCGCGGTCTTGGATGTTCTGAAAGGTGGGTTCTTCGATATCCCGAAACCCGGCGGCTGGGACGGCTTGGCCGCTAAGGTCATGGGTGCCACACTTGGCCCCAGGGCGGGGATGTGCGCTTCTATCTTCGCCTCGCCGTATCTCTAGGCATCGGGCGAGTGGACCTGAAACCGGCCCTTCAGGGTCGGGGTTGGCCCTTTGGGATTAGGGCCGGCCCTTACATCCCCAAGGCTGAGAGGTTGAGCTTCCCATCCTGGACGGGAGGGCACCAGAAGTAGGCGCCAGTCACGGGCCGGGAGAACCGGAAGAGCGCGTCCACCGTCCCGTCCTCCACCCCGGACATCCTGGTGAGCTGGGCTTCGAAGGAATCCAGAGTGGCGCCGAAAGCGACAAACTCCAGCCCTTCATCGGTGGCGTCGGCCCAGGGCATGGACCGCCGCACCACGAAGGCTTCCGGTTCAAAGTCCTCCTGGGCCGTCCGTTTCACGTGGGCGGACTCGGGGGCGTCATCCAACTCTTCGTTGTCGCTCACCCGCCGGCCGATGACGTTGTCCCGGTCTTCCGCACCCATCCGGTGGAAGATGGAAAGGTCGTGGACCCATTTCTGGGTTGCGACAAAACTGGAGCCGTCCAGAGCCCGACCAACCCCGGAGAGAAGGGCGGCTTCCACCGCTTCGTCGTCCTCCGGGTTTTCCGTCCCGTCCTCATAACCGCTGAGGTCCCGCCCCATACCCTCCGGGGTTTCGTCGTGTGTGAACCCGTCCACCACCTCGTCCAACCGGAAGGCCGGCGCCAAGATCGCTTTGAGCTTGTTGGCAGTGTGAACCAGCTTCCCCGGGTCATCCCCCCTCAGCCAAATCCAGAGGGCCGCCGGCGTGGCGGGAATGTCCACACCCGGACCAACCATGCTGGGAAATCCACGGAGCCCCACCACTTCCCCACCGAGGGCGGCCACCACCGACGGACCGATCCCCACCACCATCTCCTCTCCAACCCCGAAGTCCTTCAGAGCGGTGAGAGTTGCCCGCGGATCCGCACCGGGAACCAGGCCGAACGTGAGGTACCGACAGCATGCTGGAACGGGAAGGAGGATTCCGGGTTGAGCGGTGTTCATTGAACTGCCTCGACGGTGTGTGGTTGCCTATGTCCCCAACGGTTGACCGGGGCTTTCTCCCTCCTAGAACGGCAAAAAACGTTCCGCGCTAGAAGGGTGTTGCGAAAGCGGGGGGCAAGCCGCGTTACGAGCGCCACACCCGTCTACACATCCACCTCCACCGCGACCCCCTGGGCTTCCAGAGCCTGTATGATCTCCGAAACGTGGTCCTGACCCCTGGTCTCGATTTGTATGACGATTTCAACGTCTCCGACGGAGATGTCCGCGAAGCCCCGTCGGTGATGGATGTCCAGGACGTTGGCTCCCCTGGCCGCCATGAGGTCGGTCAGGAAGGACAACGATCCGGGCCGATCCCGGACCTTCACCACCAAGTGGGTCATCCTCCCGTCTCCCACGAGACCCCGCTCGATAATCCGGGAAATCATGTTCACATCGATGTTTCCTCCGCATAGGATCCCGGCCACCCGTTCTCCTTCGGCCACAGAGACCCTCCCGGCCAGCAGTGCCGCCAAAGGAACGGCGCCGGCACCCTCAACCACCGTCCGTTCCCGCTCGAGTAGAAGGAGTACTGCCCTCGCGATCTCCTCTTCCTCCACGACCACGATGTCGTCCACCAACTCCTCGATATGGGGGAAAGCCAGGTCGCCGATCCGTTTGACGGCGATCCCGTCCGCCAGAGTTTCCGCGCTCTCGATGGCGACGATTTGACCCGCTTCTCGGGACGCTTTTGCCGACGCCGCCGCCCCAGCCTCCACCCCTATCACTCGTACCGAAGGTTTGAGGGTCTTTACGGCCACGGCGATGCCGGAGATGACACCACCCCCACCGATAGGCACTACGACCGTGTCCAACTCCGGAACCTGCTCAAGGAGTTCGAGCCCGATGGTGCCCTGCCCGGCCATGACGGTCTCGTCGTCGAAGGCATGGACGAGGACCATGCCTTCCTCCTCCGCCAGACGTTCCACCTCTCTCAGGCCATCCGAGAGCGTGGCCCCCATCTGGATCACGTCGGCCCCGTATCCCCTCGTATTGGAGACCTTGATCAGGGGGGTGAACTCGGGCATGACGACGGTGGCAGCAATCCCGAGGCGGGAGGCGTGGAAAGCCACGGCCTGCGCGTGGTTCCCGGCGCTGGCCGTAACCACCCCTTTCTGCCTCTCTTCGGGAGTGAGCTGAAGCAGCTTGTTCAGGGCGCCCCGGTCCTTGAAGGATCCAGTGCGCTGAAGGTTCTCGAACTTCCAAAAGAGCCGGCAAGGAATCCGGTCCTGAAAAGCCTGGGACTCTTTGCAGGGAGTATGGACGATCCCGTCCTGAATTCGGCCCCGGGCAGCGTGGATGTCAGCCAGTTTGATCATGATTCACCGGTCCGCTGAGACTCCTCAGGACTCCCTTCCCATATTCAGAATCCGCTCCAGCTCCTCCGGGCTCAGGTCGTCGTCCAACCGGGATCCCATTCCGCGGGGAGACCGGGAACTGGCCCCCCTTCGACTCACGGCCCGGTCCTCCCGAATGGGCGCCCCGGCGTAGTCGAACTCCGGTAGGTGAATCCGCTCCAGCGGGCGGCCCAGATGGTACTCCAACGTCTTGAACGCACCCAGGTCGGCGGCGGTGAGGAAGGTCACCGCCGTACCGGTGGCGCCGGCCCTTCCCGTCCGTCCGATCCGATGGACGTAGTCTTCGGGATCCAACGGGACGTCGTAGTTCACGACGTGAGTGATCCCCTCGACGTCCAGGCCCCGCTGCGCGATGTCCGTCGCCACTAGAACGCGGGTTTTTCCATCGGCAAAACGTTCCAACGCTCTGGTTCTGTGCCGCATGTGCCGATCCGAGTGCATGGCGTCGGCCCGTACCCCCGCCTGGCCCAGACGGGCGGTCAGGGTGTCGGCCCCGACTTTCGTGCGACAGAACACCAAAATCTGATTCCAGTCCTCCTCTTCCAAAAGCTTCAAGAGGAGGTCGGGCTTCTTCTCGGGCTTCACAGAGTACACAACCTCGGAGATACCCTCGGCGGTGGTTCCCGACGGGGCCGCTTCCAGCCACTCCGGCTCACTGGTGAGCTGTAAGGCGAGGGCGTGGACTCCGTTCGGCATGGTAGCGCTGAAAAGGAGCACCTGTGGTTTCTTTGAGATCCCCCGGCGAATGTCCTCGATCTGAGGACGGAACCCCATGTCCAGCATCCGGTCGGCTTCGTCCAGCACGAGGATCTTCAGCCCGGAGAGCCTGACCCGTCTTTTTCCCATGTGGTCGATGAATCGGCCCGGGGTTGCCACGATGATCTCGACACCCTTCTTCAGGGCATCTTCCTGGGGACCATAGGCGACACCTCCTACGATGGACGCGACACGTATCGACGTCCCCTTGGCCAGCGCTTCCGTGTCCTCCGCCACCTGCTGAGCCAGCTCCCGGGTGGGACATAACACCAGCACCTGCAGTCCTTTCCCGGCACGGATCTTCTCCAGGGACGGGATCATGAACGCTCCCGTCTTCCCGGTCCCGGTCTGAGCGACCCCGACAATGTCCTTCCCTTGTAGCGCGAGGGGAATAGCCTTCCACTGGATGGGGGTAGGCTCCACCCATCCGATGGCTTCCACCGCCGCCAGGCGTTCTTCGGAGAGGGACAGCTCCCTGAACAGCTCTACCTTCGCCAAACGTGTACCTCCGAGCTAAAGCGGGACTCCTATAGCCATTTAATGTACCGGATTTCGGGGAAAACCGCGCAGGAAAAGCACTTCTGGTAACCGGCGGCCCAAAAAACACCCCGGCACGGTGGACCGGCGTGGAGCAAAGGGTTTTATTCTTCTTTCGTCCGGATCGGGCCCCGCCCACCCACACCCACAGGTTGTTCTCGCATGCCACAGGAGATCTCGGTTCTATTCGTTTGCCTCGGCAATATCTGTCGCTCCCCTTTGGCCGAAGGTGTTTTCAGGCACGTCTTGGATGGAGAGGGGCTGTCCGACCGCTTCAAGGTGGACTCGGCCGGAACAGGCGGCTGGCACGTAGGGGAGAGCCCCGACCACAGGGCCATGCGCAGCGCGGCTACCCACGGTGTCACTCTGAGTGGCCACGCCCGGCAGGTCCAGCCGGAGGACTTCAAGAGGTTCGACTACATCCTCGCCATGGATCAGGCCAACCTGTCACACCTCGAGCGTTACCGGGATGGAGTGGGAGGAGAAGCCGCTCTCTACCTCCTCCGGGAGTTCGATCCCGAGGGGGGTCCTGGAGCAGAGGTGCCCGATCCCTACTACGGTGGCCCGGAGGGGTTTGAGCACGTCTATGAGATGGTGGAGCGGTCCTGCCGGAGCCTCCTGGATCACATCCTGGAAGAGCACGGCACCGGGTCATGACCCTCCCCCCCCCTGTGGCTTCCAGCGTGGAAGCCGCCCTGGAGCAGCACCTTGGGAGACCGAGCACGATCGAATCCGCGTCCCCGGTGGGGGGCGGGTGCATCAACCCGTCGGCCAAGGTAGCAACCGACACCGGAGACACCTTCTTTCTGAAGTGGAACCCCTCCTCATCCCCGGACATGTTCCACGCCGAGGTGGACGGACTCCAGGCCCTGGGAAAACCCAGGGCTTTGCGCGTCCCCGAGGTCATAGGGGCCGGGGGATCCGGGACCCGGGAAAATCCCGGTTGGCTCCTCATGGAGTTCATCCCCCAGGGGAGGCCGGGCCCCGATTACGGGCGGAGGTTGGGTTTGGGGTTGGCGGCGCTCCACTCGGCTGTCGATCCGGGCGGAGAAACAGGCTACGGATGGGGAAGGGACAACTTCATCGGGTCACTGGACCAGGCGAACGATCCCCGGGACGCCTGGCCCACCTTCTGGCATGATCTCCGATTGGAGCCCCAACTCCGCATGGCCCGGGACCGGGGACATTTCCGTGGCAGGCGCGGACAGGTCCTGGAAGAGCTCCTGTCCAGGTTGGACGAGGTCATGGCCACCGCCGGAGAGGGCGGGCCGGCCCTTTTGCACGGAGATCTCTGGAGCGGGAACTACTACCCGGACTCGGAAGGAGACCCGGTCCTCATCGATCCAGCGGTCTACAGGGGAATTGGCGAGGTGGACCTGGCCATGATGGAGCTTTTCGGGAGCTTCCCCCGGGGTCTCTGGGAGGCATACCACGATAAACGAGGGATCCCCCCGGAATACGACGCATTCCGGAGGGATCTGTACCAGCTCTACTACCTCCTCGTCCACGTGAACCTCTTCGGGGGAGGTTACGTGGGTGGCTCCATCTCTGCCGCGGAGCGGATCCTTCGGCAGTTTTAGACGGCTCCTAACTCAGCGAGTCTACCGCCTTACCCAAACGCTTGATCGCTTCTTCTATCAGCTCGTCGGACGTGGCGTAGCTCATCCTCACGTACCGGTCGTCCCCGAAGGCCACACCAGGCACCATGGCGATCTCGGCCTCTTTGAGGAGCCAGGTGCAGATCGCGCTGGAATCGGACATCCCCTCCCGGAAGAGAGAGTCCACCCTGAAGAAGAGGTAGAAAGCTCCGTTCGGCTTCACATAGGGCAGCGACGGAACGAGTTCCTCGAACAGTCTCGTCACCAGATCCCGCCGCCGGCGGAAGGCCTCCACCATCTTCCCGACTTCGGCCATTGACTGCTCTCGCTTGGTGTAAGCGATGAGGGCCGCCTCCTGGGCCGGACTGGACGGGTTGGAAGTGGTGTGGCTCTGGAACGCCGACATCTTCTTCGCCAGATCGGGAGAAGAATAGGTGAATCCGATCCGCCATCCGGTCATGGCGAAGGCTTTGGACACACCGTCGACCAGCACATAGTCGCCCAGGGACTCCGCTGGAAGGTTCAGCACACCTGCCGACGGGCCATCCCCGAGGAAGTTGATGTACCGGTAGATCTCGTCCGCAATCAACCATACGCCCCGATCGCGGGCCCACTCTGCCACAGCCTTCAACTCGTCGAAGGAGTAGACGCCGCCGCTGGGGTTGGACGGAGAGCAGAGAATCAGTCCCTTGGTTCGCTCGGTATATGCGGCATCCAGGTCTTCCGGTGTAAGCAGGAAGTCCTTTTCCTCGGACCCCGCCACGAACACCGGTTCGGCCCGGCTCAGGCTGACGATCTGGGGATAGGATACCCAGTAGGGGGATCCGATGAGGACCTCGTCCCCCGGCCCGAAGAGGGTGAAACAGGCATTAAACAGCGAGTGCTTGGCGCCGTTGCTCACCACGACCCCGTTCCAGTCCGTATCGATCCCGAACTGGGCCTGGAGATCCTCGGCTATGGCCTGTCGCAGTTGGATCGTGCCCGGGGCAGGGGTATACCGGGTTTTCCCCTCCCGAATCCCGGCGACGCCGGCATCCGAGATCCACTCCGGCGTATCAAAATCCGGCTCTCCGGCGCCGAGGTTGATGATATCCCGACCCTCAGCTTTGAGCTGCTTGGCCAGGGAACTGACAGCGATGGTTGCCGATGGCTGAAGGCGTTGGACATTCTGTGAGAAATCCAAGAGACGCTCCTCTTCTCGTTCGATGGTTTCCCCCCTCTGCGGCGGAAGACCGAGAGGGGTGGTCGCCCCCGGTTATTCTCTAACCCCGTTTCCGCTGCAGGCCCGAAAAAAGGGGCTAGAATCGAAAGCAAACAACCTGCCAGCTCCACGTCAACATTCTGTCTCCAGCCCATGTTGCTCACCCCGGCGAGGGAGACCACATTCGTTCATGATCGACCCCCGGTCCAAGATGCGCCCCTTCGGGCTTATCTTGTGGGGGGCCGAGTCATCCGAGGCCTGGATGTCCCGGTGAACCGACAACATTCCTGAACCGGTAAGGAACCATGGCTGGCTATCAGAGAAAGACGGCGCTGACTCCCAAGGAGGTCTTGGAGAAGGCTGATCAGGTCATTCCGGAGATCGTGGGACTCACTCGTTCCAAGGCGACTTCTCACGAAGCGAGTTATTCCGGAGAGGAGGGCACAGTGACCCTCTCGGCCCACCGACACGGGCCATACACAGACGTGGTGGCGTCCACCGACAGGCTCCGGACCTCCCGTCTCGACTACGAGATCCAGAAGTTTCTCAACCTTCTTCCTTATGAGCCGGGAGACCCAGGAGATCCCAGCTCTCAGGAAACCAGCTAGGGGGGCCGCCGCCTTTATGGAGTCCTTCGAAGACTTGGGGGTGACCCCAGACCTGGTCGACGCCCTGACGGCGGAGGGGATCGAGACACCCACCGAGTTCCAGGCCTCGGCTATCCCGGTCCTCCTACGGGGTAACCCCCTCCTGGCCCAGGCCGGGCCGGGAGCCGGCACTTTGATCGCCTACGGAATCCCCCTTCTACAGCGGGTGGATCCGGAAGCGAAATCCCCGCGCGCGCTGGTCCTCGCCGCCTCAGCCGATGGAGCGTCCCGGCTGGCAAGCTCCCTTTCCCGTCTTGCCCAGGTCACCGGGCACCGGGTGGGCGCTCTCGATTCAGGTTGGGCTCTTCCCGAAGTATCCAGTGTCCTTTTTTCCACACCGGAAATCCTCCTGGGAGCGGTGAAAGAATCCAGCATCTCGCTGGAAGAGGTCCAGGCAGTGGTGGTGGATGGGTTCACCGCCATCGAGGCCAGGGGACGCGGGGCGCTGGAAACGATCTTCGAAGCTCTGCCCAAGGACACCCACCGGGTTCTCCTAGGCCAACCTCTGACGGATGAAGCGGAAGCGTTCGGTAAGGCCCACTTCAGCAAAGCTGTTCACATTCCGCCAAAAGCTGCCCAGGCGGGCGAGGAGGCCACCCCACCAAAAAGGGGTGAGGTCTTCTACCGGATCGTCAGCGAAGGAAAGGAACCGGAGCTCCTCCAGGCGGTGGGAATCGCCTTCGGGGAAGGCGTCCGGCACGCCCTCCTGTTTTTTAGGACAGAAGACCAGGCGGCTGACGTGGGGGATGTGTTGAACCTCCACGGCTATCAGGTGGGCCAGGTGGGGGATGGGGACGCTCCGGTTTGGCTGGCGGCTGACGAGCTCCAGGGAAGGAAGGCTCTGGAAGAGTGGCCTGATCCCGCGGAAGTTGTGACCGTCAGCGTGGACGTTCCGTCGGAACCCGACGCCCTGGACCGCCGACACGGGGGGCCGGAGTCCTCGGTGATCCTGGTACGGTCTAGAGAACTTCCACATTTGAGGGATGTGGCGCGCCGCACGGGGTACCGCTTGGTCCCGGGCAAGGAGCCGATCCCCACCAGGGTTTCAGGGGAACTTGAGCGCCTGCGAAGCCTCGTGGACCGTGCCATCAGGGAAGAAGAGATCGCGCCATTTTACCTCGCCCTCGAACCTCTATTCCAGACTCACTCCCCGGCTGAAGTCGCTGCCGCAGCCATGGCGCTCCTGAATCGGTCTCAGGGCAGCGGAAAGACTCCGGCCACCGGGCCCGAACGAGGAGCCACCGAAGAGTCCAGCAGTGGCCCGCCGCCCAAGACCTGGGTGCGGTTGTTCATGGCTGTCGGTGAAAAGGACGGAGTGGGCCCGGGTGACCTGTTGGGGGCCATCGCGGGTGAGGCAGGTGTGGAAGGTTCCCAGGTGGGCAAGATCGAGATCCGGGAGACCTTCTCCCTGGTGGAGGTGAACCCGGCCCAGGCGGACAAGATCATTCGAAGTCTGAATGGCACGTCCATCAGGGGTCGAGCGGTCCGGGTGGACCATGACCGGGGTGGGCCCCGGGGCCGGGGGGGATCGGGGTCGCGAGGAGGGCCCGCGGGCCGCCCCAGGAGAAAGCTGAAAGGGGACAGGCCGTCAGATTCCTGATTCTGACAGGCCTGCCTTCATCTGGCCTTGTAAACCAGGAGGACCATGCGCCGATACAAGCTCCGGTTCTTAGGGGTGGCCCTCTTCTTCACATGCCTCCTCGTGATAGGCTCGATCGGGTATACCATGGTCCAGGACTGGTCCTGGGGAGATTCCCTCTACATGACGGTCATCACCGTCACCGCTGTCGGGTACAATGAGATCCACCCCCTTAACCCAGCGGGCCGGTTGTTCACGGGCTTCATCCTTTTCGGCGGCATCACGGGAATGGGTCTATGGTTCGCGTTCCTGACCTCCTTCATCGTCGAGTTGGACCTGGCCAAAGCCTTCCGCAGGCGCAAAATCCAAAAAAAGGTCAAAAAGATGAAAAACCACGTCATCCTTTGCGGGGCCGGCCGTACCGGGAGTCAGGTCATTGAAGAGCTGCTCATGGCCGGCGAAGAGTTCGTGGTGATCGAGCGGGACCGTGGAATCAATCAACATCTGGAGGAAACCCTCCCCGACCTGAACGTCATCGAGGGGGACGCCACGGTCGAACACTTCCTGGAAGAGGCCGGCTTGGATCAGGCAAGGGGGCTCATTGCCTGCCTGAGCAAAGACACCGACAACCTCTTTGTTTGTCTCTCCGCCCGGACCCAACGAAACGATTTGGAGATCGTGGCACGGGCCTACGAAGAAGAGACCGTTCCCAAACTCTACCGCGCAGGCGCCGACCATGTGGTGAGCCCCAACGCCAGCGGCGCCATCCGCATGGCCTCCTATATGCTCCGGCCAGTAGTCGTGTCTTTCTTGGATGTGGCCACGAGGTCGCCGGATCTTACCCTGCGGATGGAGCAGGAGACGGTGTCCAGCACCTCCCCCCTGGTCGGGAAGAAGCTGGCCGACATCAAGCTGCCTCAGTACACCGGTTTGATCGTAATAGGAATCCGAAAAAAGAACCCCCCCGAAGCCGAGGAGGATTTCACATACGTCTTCAACCCCCAGGCGGATACCCGCCTGGACGTTGGAGACATCATGATCGTTTTGGGGAAACCGGAGCAGATCGACAAGCTGAGGAAGTTCGTAAACCCCTAGCTCGCCCCTCTTACGCAGCGCCCTTTACGCCTCCATCTCTTCCGTCTTCTTCCCGTTTAACCACTTAAGCAGGAGGTAGACGGCCCCGATCACCAAGCCAACCTTCAGCGCCATCGCAAGAAGCCCGACAAACATCGCGGCCATCACTTTCCAAAGGACGATGACGGCTGCTCCGGCAAAGAGCACTTTCCCTGCGGCTTGCATCTTCTCCTCCGATGTGAGGGCCCTCCATTGGATCCGATCCTCTCTACGGAGCAGGATCAGCTACAGTTTCAGGCCAAACCTCCCATGACGCCATGGTTTTGCCCCACTCCACCCCCGTGGCACGACTCGTGGAGAAAGACAGAACAGGGGAGTTGGAACGGAAGTCCAGAGAGACGCAGAGACGCTGCTTCGAGTTGGGCTTTCACAGGATCGGGCTCTCTGAGTCCACTGAACTCCATGGCGCGCCTGACCAGTTTCTGCCACTTCTGACCACACCAAGCCGCTAAAGCGCCCCTTCCCCGTCCGCCGGCCATATGCGTGGCCGGGCACACGGTCTCTTATCATGAAGGAGGTGTTATGCGGAACCGCTCACTATCTCGCCCGATTCTATGGGGGTTCGTCATCCTGCTGGGACTCGGCCTGTTTCTCCCTGCCCAGGAATTACCGGCGCAGGACGCCGTGGGTTGCCACGCAGTGGACATGAAAGGCTTCCCCCGGGATTGCACCTTCCTGGAGGAGCATGGGGCCTGCCTCTGGAATGCCCTGGATTCCTACGCTTCCTGCCGGGACAGCGGCGACGGATTTCTGGATAGGGTTTCCTGTGAGGTGGGAGTCCAGGTGGACCTCCTTGCGTGCAACCTCGGAATGCCGGTCAGACTGATCAAATCTCTACTCACTTGACCGAATCCCATTCGGGTTGAGACGGGAAGGGGGTGGGGCAAGGCCCGCCCCCTTCTCCCCTCCGGGGCATTACGGCGTCCAATCCCCCGGCCGTCTCGTTCCCGACAAACCATGGAGAGGCCCCTCGGGAACAGGACCTTCAGCCAATGAAGACCAAGACCAAGAAGTGCCTGAAGTGGAAGGCGGTACCCCTGGGTTGCCTTCTTCTGATCAGCCTCCCGCTGGCATCGACGTTGGGCTCGATCTGGCTCACTCGTCCCAAGGTCGACCTCCCCTCCGACCGACGCCTTTCTTGGGCTCAGGACCTGGCCTCCCACGCGGCGCCTCCGGCCGATCCGAGAGAGGTGACCATCTCACCCATGACGGCCAGTTTCGTCCTTCCCGAGGTGCTGTCGGTGGAAGACGCAACCGAATGGGGAGATGGCTGGATCCTCCTGGATCGTATTTCGGGACAGATCCATTTCCTCCACCCTGACTCAGGGATCACAAAAACCTTGGGAGGGGAGGGAGAGGGGCCCGGGGAGCTGCAAAACCCTGTAGCCCTGGCGGTCATGGACTCGACCCTCTGGGTGGTCAACCAACGAGGCCTAGCTCTGGACCGTTTCCACGTCGGACGGGGATTCGGGGCTCGACTCAGGATCCGGGGGGGAGGATGTCAGGCGGGGCTGACCAAGGACCTTTCGGTCCTGCCCGGGGGAGAGATGTTCGTTCTCCGGGTCTGCCCATCCCCGCTCGTGGGGCCAGGGACGGCCTTTTGGGAAAGGGTTCCCCCCGACGGGGTCCTGGAACCTCACCTGGTTCTCCCTTTGGGCACCCCTGGGTCCAGGAAGCTGCACATCCTCCGACAACCGGCGGTGGCGGCCCGCGGAAACCGGACTTTCCTCGGCACCTGGGACACACCATGCCTGGCCGAGCTTCGACCGGACGGGTCGGTTGCGGGGCACCGGTGTTTGCCCGAATACGACCGACCGCACACAGAGGAAGAGGACCGAGTGAGCCTGTCCGATCGATTTCGGACCATCACCAGGTTGGGGTTCCTCCCGGTGGAGATACCGGAACACCTCCCTTGGTATGACCGAGTTTTTGCCACTTCCCGGGGCCCGGTTGTCAGGAGAGTCCGTGGAGAGGAAGAACGGGACCTGGTCCTCCTGCCACAGGACGGGCGGGGCACGGCCACCAGAAGGCGGTTCCCCGAAAACACCTACGTCGGAGAGCGGACCATCCTGGCAGTCAGGGATCTGGTGGTCGGAACTCAGATCCAGGTCTACCCCAATCCCTGGCAAGAACAGGACTGAGCTACGCGCCTATTGGAGCCTGTACCTTTGGAGGCGGAGCCTGAGGGTGTTCCTGGCCATGCCCAGCTCCCGGGCAGCCTGGGTCTTATTCCCCCTGGCCCGAGCCAAAGCATTCAGGATCATCTCCCGCTCCTCCGATTCCGTCCCAAGGAACGCATAGCGGGCTTTTTTTTTGCCCTGGGCTTTCGGACCCGGAGGTTTCGGGCCGCTATCCTCAGCTCCCGGCAGATCCTCCGCCCCGGCTTCCCCCCTGCCCGTCATGGCTTCCGTCGCCAAAAGGGTTTCCACGGAGAGCGTGTCGGCCTCTGAGAAAACCAGGGCAGCCTCCAGGAGATGAGACATCTCCCGGATGTTTCCCGGCCACGACCTCTCCTCCAGGTAGCGAATGACCTCGGGGGAGAGTGAGCCGATGGACCGATCGTGCCGCTTTTCCAGGGCTCGAAGGAACCGCCGGGCAAGAAGAGGGATGTCCTCCCGCCGTTCCCTCAGCGGAGGCATAAAACAAACGAGGACCGCCAGGCGGTGATACAGCTCGCGCCGAAACCTCCCGGCATTCATTTCACCGACCAGGTCACGGGAGGTCGCCGAAAGAACCCTGACGTTCACCCGAACGGACCCTTCTCCACCAAGGCGCCGGACCTCACCCTCCTCAAGGGCGGTAAGGAGCTTTGCCTGTTGGCCGATGGAGAGCTCGCCTACCTCATCGAGGAAGAGGGACCCCATCTGGGCCTGCTCCAAGTATCCTTTTCGAGCATCCCGGGCCCCGGTGAACGCCCCCTTCTGATGCCCAAAAAACTCACTTTCGAAGAGGGAATCCGGGATTCCAGCGCAGTTGATGGCCAGGAACGGAGAAGGCCTACGGCCACTCTGTTGATGGATCACTTTCCCGAGAAGGCTTTTCCCGGTTCCCGTCTCACCGAGAATGAGGACAGGAGCGCTCACCTTCGCCGCCCGGAGTGCAAATGACCGAACTCTCTTCATGGCTTGGCTCTGCCCGAGGAGAGCCCCAATGGTTTGCCCCACCGCACCCTCGTACCCGAGAATTAGAAAAGGATGGAAGAGCTCCACCGCGGAGAGCAGCGAGCCCTTTCTGAACCCTAATTGTGGTGGAGAAAGACGGGCGGTCCCATGGACCAAGAGGCGCGACCGCTGAGGATTGAGGAGGAAGAGATGGGAGGAGCACTGACCCCGGCCGAAGAGAAGGCAATCAAAGAAGCGCTAACGGGAGGCGTAGCTTCCTGTCCGAGGTGTGGGGCACGTCTCAGAACAACCCCCATCTCGCCACGACCCGACACTGCCTATGTCCGCAAGCGGGCCCTCCTGGAGTGTGACGGGTGTGGGTTGAGGGCCGCCCTGGATACCGGATGACCGTCTGGGCAGGCCCTTTCCCTCACCAACGGTTGCGGCCGGCATCACTTGGCCCGACGTTCCATCGCCCCGACACCAGAACCCAGAGGAGCCAATGACGGCCCTTTTGTTCGATAAAACCACTTCATCAACTCACCGAAAACCAACGCTCCTCGGGCTCTTTGCCCTGCTCCTCGTGTGGCCTCTCCCGGTGGAGGCTCAATCTCGGACGTGGGGCCCCATTCTCCTTGAGATCCCTTCCAGCACACGGGCGTTGGGGTTGGGAAATTCCTTCTCCCTCACTTCCGGTCTGTCTGAAGCGGTGTTTTATCAACCCGGTGCCTTGAATCGAGTCCAGGGGTATTCCGCCTCGATCCAGAGGTTCGGTACCCCCTCCACACATGTTGTTGCTTCCGCCGGCGGGAGCTGGGGTTCTGGAGGAGTGGCCCTGGGCGTCCAGCATCTGAGTTTTGGGGTTGATGTAAACGACCTTCTCGTCGACGACGGTCTCCTTCACCTGCCTGCAGACATCGGGTCTCTGAGGACCAATGGGAACATAGCCGTGTCGGAATTGGCGGTCTCCCTGGGATACGGCCGATCCGTGAAGGGGATCCAAGCCGGGGTAGTCGGCAAGCTCATCGAGCAACGGTTCGGCCGTCAAAAAGATGCGACTGGAGCCGTCGATATCGGCCTGGCTGCCTCCCCGGGACCCGTGGTCGTGGGTTTGGCCGTCCAGAACCTGGGGGAGAGCTTGACGATCGGTACCGACGACGTGCCCCTTCCCGTTCGGTATTCACTGGGAGCCTCCACCCAAACCGCCCAAGTCGGTCCCCTGGACCTCTCGGCTTCCGGGGCCCTGGTCTATCGGGAAGAGGAGAGTGACCTGATCCCGTCCATGGGGCTGGAAGTGGCCTATTGGCCGGTGACCGGCCGGACCTTCATTGGCCGAGTTGGGGTCAGGCACCTAACCGACGGTCAGTCGGCCTCTGCTTTCACCTTTGGAGCAGGTTTCAGGGGGGACAACATCCTCCTGGACTACGCCTACGAGGGCTTCAAAACAGGTAGCCCGACGCACCGCATCGGGATCGGGTGGCGTTAGCAGGAAACCTGCGGGGTCAGCGGGCAGCCGACACCTTCAGGAACGCCTCTCTCATGTTCGAGAATCCAATCTCGTCCATGACCACTGCCCCGGCTCTGGTCTCGTCGAAAAGGAACTGGATTTCAGCCAGCTTCGACAAATCCAACCCGTCCTCCGACCGGGCAACAAAATCCTCCATCGGGATGGAAAAGCTCTGGAGGACCATCTCGGTATTCCCGGCATACTGCTGGTCGTCTCGCCGCTGAATTCGGATCTCGATGGGGCGCCGAACGGGTCCGTAACGGTTCAGAAGAACCTTGCCGGACCTTCCATTGGCATCGACCAGTCGGACTGAGAGCCGGAGAGGTGGCTTCTCCTCTTCCTCCTCGTCCGGTTGCGGGGAGAGGAACGAGAAGAGCCCGGAAAAGAATCGGCCGACTCTGGATCCTCCCCGGTCTCCCCCGGCCTCCGTTTCCTCATCCGTAGCCGCTTGCTCCACCTCTTCTTTCGCCTCCTCTTCCTCCTCCTTCTCGGCGTCAGGGTCCTTCCGCGGTCCGGGAATCAGGTCCAGAGCGGTCAACAAGAAGTCCAATGTGGTGCCTGGACCCACACCCCACTCTTCGGGGAGGTCTTCGGGAAGCCGAACCGCGAATGCTGCCGGGGGACCCATCCTTGTGGTGTCTTTTCCGGCAATCCTGTTGTTCCATCCCACCCAAACGGCCTGGTTCTCCTGGGAGCTCGACGAGGTCCCGGACCGAGATCGGAGTGGCAGCACGTCTTCCTTCCACGTCGCCAGGCTATCGCCTCTGATCCTGATTCCTGGGGCTACTCCGGTGGTCACGTCGATATCCTCTTCGAACGTGACCAAAGGCCGGAAGCTGCTCTCTTGGAACTGGGTGATGTACATCGTCTTCGGGAGCCACCCCCCCGCAATGCGGTGATCCCGGAAGAGAGGAAGATAGTCCTCCCGATCTTTCAGCGAGGACTCGAGGAACGCCGTGACGTAGACCAAAGCAAACTGTCGTTGTTCCTCTCCTTCCAAAAGACCCCTCAAGTCCAATGAGCGGCCGCTCCGGGGCCCGCGGTCGTGTGGGCCCCACACCGTATTCCACTGACCGTGGTTCGCCCGATGTACGTAAACGGAAGCTTTGAAGTGGGGGTCCCCGTCGGTGAACCGGACCCGCTTGTACGTACGGAGTCCGGAGAAGCTGGAAACGTCGCCGTCGTGGGTCCCGTGGAAGACCAGGTAGTTGACGTTCCCGACCGGGGCTAATCGACTCGTGGGCCGGTACTGGCCGTCTACCGGTGCGATGGCGATGACAGCCTTGATGTCGAAGCCGAAGTCCCAGGTGAGGGTAGCATCGTCCGGATAACGGGAAAGGTGATTGAAGGCGGCGGCGTGGCCCACGGCTTCCCCACCTCTGGAGTGGCCGATGATTCCGAGGTTGGCCATGTCCACCATGCCCTCGAAGGGATTTCCTTCCTCCGAGTTGAAGCCCTCCCAGGCCTGGAGGTGCTTCAGAAACAGCCAGCCCCGGGCGTCGTTCTCGCCGCGAATTCCACCGTTGATGAAATTCATGTCCAGGGAAGCCAGTATGAATCCACGGCTGGCCAGATGCCGGCCCAGGTACTCGTACCCTGGATCCGAAAAGTCCTTCATGTCGTGGTTCCCGTGGGCCACCAGGATAAGGGGATAAGGCCCGGGCCCGTCGGGGTACCACACACGGGCATTAAGTGGAAAGGAGTCCGGCTTAAACCCCCAATACTTGTTCCGGCTTTTAGCACTCCCTCCGAGGCTCACCAGCTTGGACGCATCTACCACTTCCGTAGTGAAAGCCACCGAATCCCGGTATTCGGGCCGGTTCTTGTCGGTACCGCTGCCGTAGTACAAGGCCTTCACCTGCAGATCCCCCACTTCCAGAGGGCTGGGGACATCAAGGAGGTGGCGGGCCAACACCCGGTCTGAATCGTCGGGAGCCAGCTCCAAGGCGCCCATGCACCCGACCAGCGCCAAGCCCACCAACCCGGGGAGGAGCAGGGAAGAAAGGAGATGATTGGAGGGTTTCATTTGTCCGCCTTCAAGAGTCGACGAGCTTTTTCGGACCGGAGAAGGTTGGGGCAGCCCCGGCTTCGGAGCAACAGGAGGTGACACGACCGGTGGACCGGGGGCCGGTTGATCCGCTCGCCGGTTTGGTTACCCTTATCGGGCCTGGCAAGCAATCCCTGAAACCTAGCCGGAAGTCTCCGGGAATACCGAATGGAAAGAGGAACCTATGGCCAACCCAGCCGCTCAGTTCAAAACCAACCTCGGGAGCTTTACCATCGAGCTCTTCGAAGACAAAGCCCCCAAGACCACGAAGAACTTCATTGATCTGGCCGAGAAAGGGTTCTTCGACGGGGTCATCTTCCACAGGGTCATCAAGGACTTCATGATCCAGGGTGGAGATCCCACCGGCACTGGCCGGGGGGGACCGGGCTACAGCATTCCCGATGAGTTCCATCCCGAGTTGAAACACGAGGGCCCGGGAATCCTCTCCATGGCGAACGCCGGTCCGAATACCGGTGGCTCCCAGTTCTTCATCACCCTGGACGCCACTCCGTGGTTGGACGGGAAGCATGCGGTGTTCGGCACGGTGACCGACGGAATGGACATCGTGGAAACGATCGGGAGCACGCCAACGGCAAGGGGAGACCGACCCTTGGAGGACGTGGTGATGGAGTCTGTAACCATCAGCGGAGGTGAGTGAACCTCCGGATGGCTCCCCGCGAAAAGCTCCTCCGCAATCGCAGGCCCATAAAAAACCCCCGGGGATGTGCGGTCCCCGGGGGTTTCACTCGTGGGTAGGAAGGGGCCTTAACCCTCTTCATCTCCATTGGCTTCAGGCTCCGACTCCTGTCCCGGCTCCAGCGACTCCCTTCCGGGTGGCATCGGGTTCAGCCTACGATCTCTGCGGATCTCCGCCAGAATCGCGTCGGCGTCGTCAGGGATCTCCTCCAACTCCACGGCGGACCCTTCCCTCACGAGGAAGAGCCAGAGCCAGGTCATGGGAATTCCCATCCAGAAGAGGACGATCCGACTCCAGCCCGGTTTCCCTTTCCTCTTTAGATCGATGTAGAGGATGTTGGCCAGCAACCAGATTACGCCGCCGAAGAAACCTTCGAACACTTTGTCACCCCAGAAATCCGTAGGAGGGAGACCCTACATGCGACTCTCCCCGAAACTTATCGTGAGGTCACCGACGACCAAAGGGTGAAAGGGGGACCCCCGCGCTTGGCGGGAGCCCCGACCCGTTACCCGAAGGGCTCAGTCTCCTATCAGCTCCCGGACTTTCTGAACCAACTCCTCCGGATCGACCGGTTTGTCGATGAAGGCTTCGGGACGCTCCACCCCATCTTCCCGCATGTGCTGGATCCCTCTTCTCAGGAGGTCCCTCAGGTCCTGGTATTCCGGTTCTTCTTCGGCCAAGCCGTCTTGCCCTTCGAGTACACTGGAAACCGCCGTGAGCATGATGACCGGAATGGACTTCAGGTCGTCGTCCTTCCGAAGCTGTCGGAAAACCACCCAACCCGTTTTCTTCGGCATCATGATGTCCAGAACCATGAGGTCCGGACGACACTCAGCGGCTTTTTCGAAGCCCTCCTTTCCGTCATGCGCACCAATCGGCTCGTACCCGCTCCTCTGAAGAGCCAGGGAAAGGTACTCGACGGTGTTAGCGTCGTCGTCAATGACGAGAACTCTCTTGGACATTTAGCTCCTCCTCCCGTTCTTGCCATGCACCGACAGGGAGAGAAAACCTGAAGGTACTGCCGCGATTAAGCTCAGATTCGACCTCGATGGTCCCCCCGTGCGCTCGGGCGACGCGAGAAGCCAAAGCAAGGCCCATACCCGTTCCGGTAGACATTTTTGTGCTGAAAAACGGGTTGAAGATGTTCTCTTTGACTTCGTCCGCGATGCCCTGGCCGTTGTCGCGCACCAAAAAGAGGACCTCTCGGCGATCCTCGGTGCGGTAGACGCTGAAGACCACCTTCGGGTTTTCAGGTTCCTCGTAGTCCTTCCATTCACAGGCCTCGATGGCGTTAACAACGAGGTCCATCAGCGCCGACCGGATCAGCCTCGGATCGCATTGGATGGTCACAGGTTCAGGTCCCAACTCAATGCAAACCTCGACGCCCTTGCCACGGGCCAGATTCCTCCCTGCGCGGTGGACCGAGGCCACCAGTTCTCCCAGGTCGGTTTCTTCCAGTCGAGGCCCCCATTCTTTGACGTACTCCAGCATCTCCGATGAAAGGCCGGTGACGTGACCGATTCCCTCCTGGACCATTTTCCAACCTTCTCCCAGGAGGTTCCGATCGTCCTCTTTCAGGCCAAGGTTGACCATGTACGATCCGCCCCGCAGGGCGCCGAGCATGTTTTTCAGTGTATGGTGCATCCCAGTGACAGCTTCCCCGACAGCGGCCAATCGTTCCTTGGAGATCAACTCCTGTTGGAGCCTCTTTTCTTCGGTGACGTCCTTGCTGATTCCGAATGTGCCGACCGGCTCACCGTCTGGGGTTCTCAAGCGAGAGAGGGTGAGGATCACGTCCCTGACATCGCCGCCTTTGGTCAGGAAGTGGGTTTGGTAGTTCACGACATGGTCGGTGTACCTCAGGCGCTCGATCGCCACATCCCGTTCCTTCGGATCGGAGAAGAGCATCTCGATCCTTTTCCCGATTACCTCCTCTCTCCCATAACCCAGGACGGCCTCAGCTCCGGTGTTGAAAGTCTTGATCAAGCCGGACGGATCGACAGTGATGATCACGTCGGCAGAGCTCTCCACGATCCCCTGCAGGTACTCCTTCGTGTTGGTTAATTCCGAGAGTGTGTCGGAGAGCTCGGACACCATGTTGTCGAATGTCCCGGACAATTCCGCTATCCCGTCCCCCCTCGGGTCATTGAACCGGAAACTGAAATCCTTCCGGGAAACCCTCTCCGCTCCCTCCCTGAGGGTCCGAATTCTTCGACCAACCAGCCGGTCGGTCACCCACCAGGTGACACCGGCGCCGAGTGTGATAGAAGCCAGGAGGACCACAAGAGTGTGTAGGAGACGTTGCGCGATGACGTCGTCGACCCTCGCAAGGGAGTAGTCTGTCTGGAGGAAACCGAGGACCGTCGAGTTTTCGACCTCGGTGTGGCAGCCGTTGATCCCGCAACCGTCTTCCCTGTGAATGGGAGTGACCACAGACAAAAAGCTCCCGCCGGAGCCGGATTCAAACATCCTATCTAGGGGGTCGTTGCCCAGATCGGCGATGCGGCCCGAGGAGGTGTGGCACGCGCTGCAGGGCCAGGTGTCTCGGGCAAAAATAGAGGGGCTGACATCCGGACGTGACCCAACCACTTGGCCCCCGTGAGAAACCAACCGGACATCCCGAAAAAGAGAGCTGTCCGACATGAGACGGTCGAATAGCTCCTCCATGCTTACCGTGTCCCGGGTCATCATCAGGCCTCTGATGGCTTGCACGAGGGTTCGAGAGGCGAGCGTGGAAACATCTCGAGCCGACGACAGCGCGTCCGCCTCAAATGCCCGGTTCGCTACATAGGTGGAGGCCCCCAGGACAATCACGAGGACCACCAGGATCACCCCGTTCACTTTCCAGACGAGTTGGTTCTTGCGGAACATCTCGAGAACCTCGGTGCCCGAGCACTTCCTTCAAGGCCCAGTCCGAGTCGAGGGCCCCTCAAAACCTCCAGCCAGGAGACGAGGGATGTTTTTCGGCTAGGCCGTTATGGGATCAGAGACAGCAAAACCCGCTCCAAAACGGTTAGTTGGGAAGTAAGGAGAAGGGTGGGAGGCCTCGAGAAGCCGTATCTGGCTCCGCCGATTGAAGGTCCTCAGATCCCGAAGGTCTTGAGTTTCCGATAGAGATTTCTCTCCGAGATACCCAGAATCCGAGCGGCCTTCCCCCTATGACCACTCACCGAGTCGAGGACCTTCTGGATGTGGTCCCTTTCCATGTCTGCTAGGGAAGACAGGGAGCCGTCACCCTGGGAGGACCTGAATGAACCCGAGTGGGGGTGGACCGCCCTCGGAAGGTGCTGTGGGAGAATCTCATCTCCTTCACAAACGATCATTGCACGTTCGACGGCATGGAGGAGCTCCCTGACGTTCCCCGGCCAATCGTGCCCCAGGAAGAGGGTCATGGCTTCATCGCCCATCCGCCTATGGAGCCCGAACCTCTCGTTCAGGAGTCCGACGAAGTGCTGGGTGAGGAGGTCAACATCCCCGCTCCGTTCCCTGAGTGGGGGTAGGGTAAGGATGACGGTGCTCAATCGGTAGTAGAGGTCCTCCCGGAACAACCCCTTCATTACTCGGTCTTCCAGGTCTCGGTTGGTGGCCGTAACCACCCTTACATCCACTCGGATCTCCTTTGTCCCGCCCACATGACGGAAGGTCCCAGTGTCAAGAACACGTAGGAGCTTCACCTGCGTGGCGGGACTGACCTCACCGATCTCGTCGAGGAAGATTGTGCCTCCGTCGGCCACCTCAAAAAGGCCGGCTTTCCTCCGGTCGGCTCCGGTGAAAGCGCCGCGCTCGTGGCCGAACAACTCGCTCTGAAGCAGCTCCTCCTGAAGAGCCGCACATTCCACCACTACGAAGGGTTTCTTTCCCCTGGAACTCCGGGAATGGAGCAGTTTGGCGATCATCTCCTTCCCGGAGCCGGTCTCGCCGTTGATCAGTACCGTTGAGTCGCTGGTGGCCACCTTGGTGGCGAGCTCGATGAGGTGTAAAAACTCCGGGCTTGCGCCTACCAGCCAGTCGCCCGGGTCGCTGGGAGTCAGGCCTCTCTCAAGGACGCTGGTCCGACGGTTCAGCTTCTGGCGCTCCAGAGCCCGCTGGATGCGCACCTCGAGCTCGTTGATGGGGCACGGCTTCGATACGTAGTCGAATGCACCCCGCCGGATCGACTCGATGGCCGTGTCCATCGAGCCATGACCGGTGAGCATGATCACTTCGCTTCCTGGGCTTCTCTCTACCGCCGCCTGCAAGACGTCCATGCCGGAGATGTCCGGGAGCTGGAGGTCAAGGAGAATGATGTCAGGTTTCTCCGCATCGATTTCCTGCAGCGCTTCACCACCGGAGCTTGCCGTGGCTACCTCGAAGCCCCGATGGCGAAGCTCGCCGGCCATAACCACCCGGAACGGATCGTCGTCGTCGACCAGGAGAAGCCTGGGAGTCGCCGTCATCTCTCACCACCCGTGACCTGATAGGATACTTCGCCGTCCGGAAGGACTATTTCGAAAACAGACCCTGCCCCCGCCTCACTTTGCACAGAGATATCCCCTCCCCATTGCCGCACGAAATTGAGGGCCAGGAACAAACCCAACCCGGTCCCGTCCCTCCTGAAGCTAACGAACGGTTCGAAGATTCGGTCGAGCTCAGAAGGGGGAATCCCGCGTCCGGTGTCCTGTACCCGAATCCTTGCCCCTTCTTGGGCTTCCACCCCCACTGTAACCTCACCGCCGGCCTCACATGCCTCAACGGCGTTTAGGACGAGGTTGATCAGCGCGTGCTGCAGATCCGCCTCGTTGGCCCGCACCTGAACGCCGGATGGGCCCGGCCCAGCGCGGAGCTCTACACTCCGGTCTTTCGCCGTCGGCGCCACCAACCCCATTACAGCCTCCACGACAGTCCCCAGATCCACTACCTCACTCGGAGACGGCTGGCCCCGAGACAGTCTCAGGAAATGCTGAGTAATTCCCCTGCACCTCATCACCTGGTCACGAGCAATCGAAGCGGACATTTCGATATCGGAGAGGGTTCGGTCTGCCTTATCTTCCGCTCCCGCTTCCCGCATGATCCCCTCGAGGCAGGTCAAAACCGTTGCGAGGGGAGTACTCATCTCATGGGAAAAGCCCGACGCCAACAAGCCGAGGGAGGCGAACCGGTGGGAATCGGCCAAACGAGCCTCTGCCGCCCGCCGTTCGGAAATGTCTCTCCACACCTCAACCACTTGCACCACCTCTCCATCCAGACCTCTGATCGGAGATGAGTGTACCTCCTCCCATACGACGCTTCCCGAGGGTTCCGAACGGCTACAGATTCTGGTTTGTGAGAGGCCCGTTGCCAGGCAGGCCAGGGTCGGGCAGTCGGTGGCTGAGCAGGAATCGTCGGCGATCAGGCTACAGCTGCATCCCAACACCTCATCCCGCGAATGGCCCGTCCTCTCCAGGAAAGCGGTATTGGCGGCCAGGATATTCCTTGCCGGGTCCAAAACCACGATTCCATCGTCGATACTGTTGATCACGGTTTCCAGGCGTTCTCGCTGATGACGGACCTCCCCCAGGAGCCCCGTCACCGAATCGGCCATTCGGTTGAACTCCCCTCCGAGCCAGGAGATGGTGTCGGAGCCAGTCACGGGCACTCTCTGCTCGAGATCCCCTTCAGCGATCAGACGGGCGGCCGTCTCAAACCGGTGGAGGCGCCGTAGAACGAGGACCTGGACTACCCCGGCAACGGTGCCCACGAGAAGCATCGCCAGTAGAGCGCTACCCCCGATCATCAATCGGAGATCACGGCCCACCCCGGCCCTCATGGGCTCGATGTTGTTATCGAAGATGAGAAGGCCGTTGACACTTTGAGCTGGATCGTGGCAGGACTGACAGGGCCCCTCATTCGTGATGGGGAGGACCACCCGCAGGATCGCTTGCTCATCGACCTGGACTATCTGACCGAAGGTCCGATCCTCCGGCGGAAGGAGATGGCAACCTTCGCAGGTAGGTGAGTTCTGGTCCAGGGTCGTACCCACGGTCCCCAGATCCGTAGAATGTCTGACCGTGCCCTCGTGGTCGAGAATCTCCAGGCTCTCCACCTCGGTCCGATCTCCAAAGCCCTGGATCATGTTCCGGATCAGGTCCTCGTCCTTATCCAGCATCTGGTGCTCGAGGGCTTCCAGGATGGTCTCCCCCTGGACCTTCGCGGTCTCCTCAGCCGACTCGAGCAGGGTCGCGAAGTAGTGTTTCGAGTACAGATAAGCACCCACGGCGAAGGCGACGGTCACCGCGAGCGTGATGGGGATCGCCAGGGCGGCGGTGGTGCGGGTAATGTGGCGCTTCACTTTTTGCTCCATGCAGGGCTACGGCCAAATACTCATCTCGATCCCCCCGTCCGTCAACCGACCTTGATTCCTGACAACCTGTCAGGCGTGGCCTGACAGGTTGTCAGGAATCAGCAATCTGGTCCTCCGAAAAATGATTCTCGGGGCCAGCTTTTTCAAAACAAAAGGTCGGCACTCCCCTTGCTCCCCGGAAAACCGAATCCATAAAAAAGGGGAGATCATGGATGCGATACTGATCATCTTTGCGATCTGTCTTTTCGGCGTCCTTTTCACGGTCATGATCTTCGCCATCGCGATGCGCCCTGTGCTGGACGAGGAAGAGGAGCCTCCCCAGCCAAGACCATCCCCTCCGCCCGAAGATTTTTTCTTGGAAGACCGGGATCGTGAGGTGGGCGGTCCGGGCTCACCGTCGAACCCGCTTTTGGTGCAACTGGAGCACCACGTTCGGGCTGAGCACGGAGCAGCATCAACCTTCCTCCGGATGCCAAATCCCGAGACTCTTCACGCCCCATCCGACTCCACCCTTTCGCTCTAGGGGGCTCTCGGATGTTGGTCATGGATGCGGACATTTTCGCCAGCCTCTCCAGGGAAGAGGTCGGTAGGATCCTGTCGATGGCGTCTCCGAGAACCGTACCGGCTGAAAACGTGGTCTTTGGACTCGGCGACGAGGCAATCAATCTTTTCCTGGTCGAGAAGGGAGCGGTGAAGTTAACCCTCCCGATCACCGTTGCCGGAAAAACTCTGGACACCCTGGTGGAGGAGAGGCTGCCCGGTCAGCTCCTGGGTTGGTCCGCCCTTGTTCCACCGCATCGATACACGCTCCGGGCATCGGCAACGGTGGACTCCGAGCTCCAATCGATACCCCGCAACTCCTTCTTTGACCTCTTGGATTCCATGCCTTCGGTGGGTTACACCGTATTCACCAACCTCGCCGCGATTCTGGGAGAAAGACTCCAGCTCTCCCAAACCATGTGGATAAGGGAGATGCAGCGTCGTCTCTCGAACCGTGGTGGCTGAGGTGAAGGACGCCGTGGAGGAGCGGGTCCATCTACTCCGGTCCAGGCACCTTCCCTGGGCAGTCGGGGTGCTGACCGCCGTTCTTCTTACCACCGGGTGCGGAGCTGATCGTGACGCGAATCCGGACCCCGAGCACCCCCCAGTCCCTAGTGGCTCTGGGCAGGTGGTCGGGGAAACCCTCGAGGTTCCCCCGCCTCCGTTTTCCGTGGGGGTTTTCCCCTGTTCCAACTGCCACGGGATGATTCCCCCGAATCCCGTGCGGAGGGAACTCACTGGTTTCCATACCGAGATCGTTCTCCACCACGACGAAGACAACAGGTGGTGCCTCGATTGTCACGATACCGAGGATAGGGACCAACTCCACCTTGCAAGCGGGGCCTTGGTTCCCTTCGAAGAGTCGTACCGTCTGTGCGGCCAGTGCCACGGCGAAAAGTACCGAGATTGGAGGGCCGGCGTGCACGGGCGGCGATCCGGGGACTGGAACGGACAGAAAACCTACCTCCTTTGCGCCCACTGCCACGACCCACACCAGCCCCGGTTCAAGGCCATGGAGCCAATGCCCCCCCCCGTTCCCCCACATCAGACCGTTGGCAAGGGGGTGGCACGATGACCGACCAAAAACCCATCCTGGAAAAGGAGTTCTCCCGGAAGAGGTTCATATCGGTGGCGGCTGCCGCAGCCGCCGGATATCTCCTCACCGGATGCGGCCCAAAGCGCCTTTATGAAGTGCCCCCGGACCGTTTGCGGGAACTGCTGGACGAGATGGAAAGGGACCTGGCGGCGAGACTCGGTACCGAGGTGGCAATGTCCGGCGCCGGCCCCATGCCCGGTGTCGAATTCGCCTACGCCCTGGATATCTCCCGCTGCGTCGGATGTAGGCGCTGTGTCTACGGCTGCGTAGAGGAGAACAATCAGTCCAGAGATCCCCAGGTCCACTGGATTCGGGTCCTATCCATGGAGCTGGAGGGTGGTGTGGACTTCTCCGAATCGGATCCCTACTACGACCCCGAAGAGGTCCCGCAGGAGGGCCATTTCTATGTGCCCGTTCAGTGCCAGCAGTGCCGAAACGCCCCGTGCACCAAGGTTTGCCCGGTGGGAGCCACGTGGACCGAGCCCGACGGGATCGTGGTGATTGACTACGACTGGTGCATCGGATGCCGGTACTGCATGGCCGCCTGCCCCTACGGAGCCCGCCATTTCAACTGGCAGGAGCCAGCCCTATCCCAGGAGGAGTTGAATACGAACATGCACTACCTGGGCAACCGGCCCAGGCCAGCCGGAGTGGTGGAGAAGTGCACCTTCTGCATTCAAAGGACGAGGGAGGGCCGCTACCCAGCGTGCGTCGAGGTTTGCCCCGTGGGAGCAAGGAAATTTGGCAACCTCCTGGATCCGGAAAGCGAGATCCGGTACATCCTCGAACACAAGCGTATCCTGGTTTTGAAGGAGGAGCTGAACACCCTCCCGAAGTTCTTCTACTTCTACGGGACTTGAGGGCACATGGATACGCTCCGGATGTTCTTCAAGTTCTATTCAGGCAGTCTTCGCCTGGTTTCGAAAGGGAATCGATATTACTGGGCCTGGATCACGCTCCTCCTGGTCCTGATAGTGTCGGGGAGCCTCGCTTACGTGGATCAGGTCACAGAAGGGCTCACCGTCACTGCCATGCGGGACCAGGTGAGCTGGGGCCTTTATATCGGGAACTTCACATTCCTCGTAGGGGTGGCGGCTGCCGCCGTGGTCTTGGTGATCCCGGCCTACATCTACGACTGGAAGCCCATCAGGGAAATTGTCATTTACGGCGAACTCCTGGCCGTAAGTGCGATCATCATGTGTTTGCTGTTCGTCCTCGTGGATCTGGGCCGTCCCGACCGTTTCTGGCACCTCCTTCCACCGGCCGGCCACCTGAACTTCCCCTCTTCCCTGCTCGCATGGGACGTTCTGGTACTGAACATCTACTTTGTCATCAATTTTGTAGTGGTGACACACATCCTATACCGTGCATTCCACGGCAGGGAGTACAACCGAAAGCTGGTCGCGCCGCTGGTCCTTCTCTCGATCCCGATGGCCGTCGGGATCCATACGGTGACAGCGTTCCTTTTTAACGGCCTAGCCGCGAGGCCCTATTGGAACGCTTCGATCCTGGCGCCCCAGTTCCTGGCCTCCGCTTTCTGCTCCGGTCCAGCGATTCTGCTGATGGTACTCCAGATCCTTCGGCGTTTCACGCGGTTCGAGATCCAGGATGAAGCCATCTGGAAGATCGCCGAGCTCATGGCCTATGCCATGTTCCTCAACATCTTCCTTCACGGGGCGGAGGTCTTCAAGGAGTTTTATTCCGACACGGAGCACCTGCTCTACACCCGGTACTGGTTCCTGGGTCTGGGGGAAGAAAGGACCCTCGTGCCTTTCGCCTGGACCGCGGTCGGCCTGAATCTGGTGGCCTTCGGGCTCCTGGTGGTCCCAAAGACCAGGAAAAACTGGATCACCTTGAACATCGGGTGCCTGGCCACCTACTTCGGGGTGTACATCGAGAAGGGAATGGGGCTGATCATTCCGGGCTTGACGCCCGATGCATTGGGCGAGATCTACCGGTACTTATTCACCAGCACGGAATTCCGCGTGGCTGCAGGGGTTTTTTCCATCGGGTTCCTGGTGTTCACCCTGATGTTGAAGGTGGCCGTTCCTATCACCCTGGGTGAGTTCCAGTACGGATCGAGTCGATCTCCCATACCCGAATAAGGTGATCGGACCCCCGCGAAGATCCAGCTAGCGCACCTCCCAGACGATCCCTCCTGAGAACACGAAGTCGTTCTGGGTCTTGGCCCAGTATTTATTGATGGAATCCTTCATCTGGGCATCCCATCTCAGGCCGAACAGGGTGAAGGTGAGCCCCGCTCCGAGCTCGAGACTGTGGGTGAATCCATTACCAGGGAGAATGGCCTCGACCTCGTTTGTTATGCTGGGATCGCCAAAGCTATACCATTTCCCAGCGTAACCAGCCAGGACATAGGGCTCGATGCCACGGTATTCCAGGCGGGTTGGCAATACAGCCTGGAGGCTCAGGAAGGTGATGTTGGCCCGAAGATCGAACCAGGTATTCACCACTTGGGGGGGTTGGAAAAAGACGCGGGGTATCAGGATTCCGTGCCCGGCCGTGAGCCAGCCATCAACCGACCGAGCCACCTCGGCCCGTACGAGGAACCCGGAGCCTTCGACCTCGGCTTCCACACCGAGCCCGACGTAGGCTGCCCGACCCAGGGCGGCAGAGGTCCACTCGATGTACCCGTCTCCGGAGAAGTTCTTGAACTGGTCGTAAAAGAGGTCGTCAGGGGCCAGCAACCCGAACCTTGGGATCAGCCGAAGGTTCAGCTCCTCGATCCATCTTCCGCCAGACTCCTCCTGAGCCGAGGCGGGCAACACCACCCCGAAAACCCCGCTCATCGCGATGGCCAAAAAGACTGGACTGACGCCTTTGTGTCTTAACATGGGTCGTCTTCGCCGAAAAATGCGTTCTTGACTGCTGGGGCCCCAGGGAGCCGGGACGAAACCACCTGATCTCTACCCCGGGGAACCAAATATGTGGCCAGGGTGAAGCCGACCCCCTGGCACCTCGGAATCTCCTCTCGGGCTCAGCGAGAGACGGACCAAGTTTCTGGGTTTTATGGAATATTTCGGGAGTTTCTGGCGCGATCATTGCTACGGTCTTACACTGATTTGGTCGGGGAACGAAAAAAAGGTAAAAACTATTTTCGTTGAAAATAGACCTGTCGGATTATTATGATTCGCCTTCCAGGCGAACCCGAAGAGGCAAATAGACGTATACCTTTACCCGTTCAGCGGTAGGAGAGTGATGATGAGACGGAGGCTTCCCTTACTCGTTGCTGCGGTGTTTTTGGTGCCGCTGGTGACGGGGTGCGAGGGACCCGTGGGCCCGGAAGGCCCCGCTGGCGCCCAAGGGGCTCAGGGCCCGGCAGGGCCCCAAGGTCCCGTCGGACCGATTGGACCGGCTGGGCAAGACGCCACCCAGACCTGCACCCAGTGCCACACCAATAACGTCGGGCTATTCGCGAAGCAGGTTCAGTACGAGCAATCCACACACCGGCTGGGCGGTAACTTCGAGAGGGCAACGACCAGTTGTGCGCCGTGCCACACCCACCAGGGATTCCTGGAGAGGATCGCCACCGGCGGGACCAGCACGGCCGCTACCATCCTGGACCCGGCGCCCATCAATTGCCGGACCTGTCACCAGATCCACACGACCTACACCAACGCCGACTACGCGTTGACGGTCAGTGGGCCCAACGCCATGGTCTTCAACCCCACCCAGGGCCCGAACGACCTCGGTGAGATCGGGAATCTCTGCAGCCAATGCCATCAGGGGCGTTCGCTGAATCCAGTTCCCGTACCCGGTGGCGCTGACGTGACCGTTACCTCTTCCCGCTACGGCTACCATCATGGTCCACAGGGCCAGGTCGTCGCTGGTGTTGGGGGATTCGACCTGGGTGGTGGTGCCACCGAAGGTCCCATGGCCCACGGGAATCCGGGAATCAACCAGGGCACCTGCGGCACCTGCCACATGGGTGAGGCTTTCGGTGAGCAAGCCGGCGGGCACACCTGGAAGATGACCTACGAATATCGTGGCCGGGATAATGACAACGTCGCCGGGTGCGAACCGTGTCACTCGAGCATCGATGACTTCGACTACAATGACGTCCAGACCACGGTCGCTGCCCTCATGGAAGAGCTCAGGGTGGAGTTGGTCCGGATCGGCATCAAGCGAGATGGGGACAACTGGTACGCCAACGCTGGTACCTGGCCGGCCGATGTGGCTGCAGCCCAGGTGAACTACCAGATGGTGGGTGAAGACCGGAGCCTCGGCGTCCATAACCCCGGCTATGTGATCCCGCTGCTTCAGGGGTCCGTTGCCAAGATGAAGACGTACTGATCCGAATTCACTGGCTTTCCTCGGCGGATGTGCCGGAAAGGAAGCCTGGTTCGCGTCAGAACGAAGAAGTGAGAGGCCCGCACCAGGGAGGTTCTGGTGCGGGCCTCTCGCGTTTGGTACCGGTTAGAGGTAGCCCTGCAAACCCAGAGACAGTTGAGTAGTCGTTCCGTGCTGGAACTGGCCCACCGGTGAAGGTCCCCAAAGAGCACCAAAGGCAACCCTGAGCTTCCGCTCTCCCCGGACCGGCGGGAGCCAGAAACCCACCTTTGCATCCACCCTGACATTTGGAGTGGTGTCTTCATCCCACTCAAAATCCGCAGCGGCGTAAGGGCGGATCCCGTCCCCACGATCGCGGGCCTGAACCTCCAACCCACCCCGGAGGGCCAGTTTCCCCGATTCTTCCGGATGTACGTTGTAGGAAAACCGGAACCCTCCGTAGATCCCGACCCGGTCTCCCGCCCGATAGTACGCGAACAGGTCCCCGGCGTCGCGGGCGAAGTTCACCCCGGCATCCTCGAACCGCCTCGCATACTCGTCCCCCATATGGCCGCTGGTATGGTAGAATCTGAAACGGACCCAGCCCCACTCCTTGGGCCAGACCGCGGGGATCATGAAATACCAGTCGGTTCCGATGAGCTCCCGCTCCAGAACCTGGAGGCCAAATCGGGCGAAAACCCCGGCCTCCACGCCTAGCAAGAGTGTTGGGGCCCCTTCAGGGCTCCTGAAGAGCAGGACCGGCAGGGCGTGGCCGAGAGAGACCTCCACTTCAACGCCGTCCCCATGTTGGTTGGGGTTTTGCAAAACCCCCAGCACCGCCGCCGATGCCACCGGGTCCCTTGGACCCGCCAGGAGGCGTGGGAGGGTGGCATCTCCCGGAAGGAACTCCTTCTGCGTCTGGGCCAAAGCTCCGCTGGGGGAGAACGCCAAGGGAAAGAGGACGGCGAAGAACAGCACAACCTCGGAGAAGCCGAGGAACGACGGAAGGGTCCGGTTGGGGAGATTCGACACGACACGTCCGTGGATTGGGTTCATTGCAGGATCTGCAGGAAGCCTCGGGTTTCAGTTACTCTATAACGACCCGGTTCGGCGCCGGGACCACCCCCGGGGCCTGTAAGCCCTCCAGTTCAAAAAAAAGCCCGATAGGGAAACCCAATGAACGGAAGTCGGTTCCATTTCCTTGTCCTTCTCTTGTTCACGGGTGCTTGTTCCGGACCGACACCCGGCGGCCTCTCCTCATCCGAAAGGGCAGCCGCTGAAGGTGAAGTGCGGGCAGCGGTGGAGGAAGTCACCGCTGCCATGAACGCCCACGATCCGGACCGACTCTTCGCCCTGTATCTGCAAACGGACGAATTCGTTTATGTGGGCTGCACAGAGCCTCTTTTCGGCTTCGGCGGCTTCTCCGCCCGGGTGGGACCCTACTACCGGACCAGAGTGGACGTGGTGTTCGAGCAAGAGATCCTCGCCCTCCAGGTCATGAACCCGACTTCGGCCGTGGCCACTCTCCGTGGGAGTTCGACGGAAGCGGAGTTCCTTTTCTGGACCCTGGCGTTCGTAAAGGCGGAAGACGGGCGTTGGCTCATCGCCCACGAACACGAGTCCTGGCCCGGTTGTTCCGAGCCTTCGCCCCTGCACCCAACCGGAGTGGGCGAGGGGTTGGGCGGCACCCTCTGACGGGAGTCCGGGGTGAATCTCGGCCCATCTTCCGGAACGAAGGCCCATGACCCTCCTCGGCTCTCAGGACCCGATTGGGTTTGGTGGACCTGGTCCATCCTTCCCGCCGTCCTGGCGGTCGGCGTTTTTGCCCAGACCGTAGCTTTTGGCTGGGTTTTCGACGACCAGATGGAAGTGGTTAGAAACTCCTTGGTCCACTCCTCGGGTGCTCTCGGCCAGATCTTCGGTTCCACGGTGTGGGAGGGGAGCGGGATGGAGACCTACCTCTACCGCCCCCTCACGGTTCTTTCCTACGCCCTGAATCACAGCCTCGCGGACCTCCGAGCCTGGAGCTACCACCTGGTGAACGTCCTCCTATTCGCGGGATGCGCCACTTTGGTACTCAGGCTGGGCCTGTTGTGGAAGCTTCCCGTTCTGGCCGCCGGTATTGGCGCCATACTGTTTTCGGTCCACCCCATCCACGTTGAGGTAGTGGCACCGGTTTTTGGGCGAAAAGACCTCCTCGCAGCCTTTTTCACACTAGCAATGGCTCTGAGCCATCGAAAGGCCCTGGCCGGGACCACCGGGTGGTATCTGATGCCCACGACGTTTTTTGCAGCAGCTCTCCTCTCGAAAGAGGTGGCGGTGGCTGCCCTGCCTCTGGTGGTTCTTCAAGACTGGCTCCTGGCCGAGGACCGGAGGCGGTTCTTCAGCCAGGCGAAGGTTCCCCTCCTCTACGCGGCCTACCTGGTCGTTTTCATAGCTTATGTCGTCGTGAGAAACCTGGTTGTGGGGGGGTTCTCGGTCCCGGACACGGCCTTTTTCGACAATCCTCTCGTGGATGCAGACCTCCCGGTACGGGTCGGGACTGCTCTGGTGGTCACGGCTAGGGGGCTTCTCCTGCTCCTTGCACCGGTAGGGCTTTCCCCTGACTACTCATTCAACGCCATCCCCGTGGTGGAAACCGTGGCCGATCCCCGGCTGGGAGCCAGTCTCCTGGGGATCGCTGCGCTCCTTGGCATCGCCTTTTGGAAGGGTCGGAGTTCGGTGGCCTTGAAGGTTGGCCTGGTCTGGCTCCTGCTCCCGCTGTTGCCGACGGCGAACTTGATCGTCCCCGTGGGCACAATTTTCGGCGAAAGATTCCTCTTTCTTCCGAGTATCGGATTCTGCCTCTTGGCGGGGTGGGGTTTCTGGAAGATCCTGCAGATTAGACCCAATCCATCCATCGTGGTCGGTCTGATCATTGCGGCCCTGTTCGGTATTCAGACCGTCAGATACACCCAGGCCTGGCGGAACGATGTGGCCCTTTTCTCCTGGGCTGTGCAGCGCGTGCCGGAATCCACCAAAGCGCACCACAAGCTGGGGGAGGAACAGCTCCGCGTTGGCCAACTGGGAGACGCGGTTCGTTCACTCCGCAGGGCGTTGGAGATCGCCCCGGAGAACCAGTTTGCCGCCATCACGATGTCCCAAGCCCACAGCAGGATTCTGGAGCGGTTCCCAGTGGCTTCAGATCCCTTTCCGCATGACCCCGACGTGCTTTACGTCCTGGCCCAAGCCAGGAATCAGGCTGGAGACATGGAAGGGGCCGTTGCCTTCTGGGAGGAGGCGGTGCGGATCGACCCCGCACACGCCGAGAGCTTGGGAGATCTTGGGGCGGCCACAGTAATGATCCTTGGTGACACTATCGGCGGACTTCTGCTCCTGGAGCAGGCAGTCCAGGCCAAACCTGACCATGCCGTGGCCTGGCTGAACCTCGGCCGAATCCACCTGTCCCTGGGCGACACCACCTCCGCCCAGGCGGCCCTGGCTCGTTTCCTGGAAACCGCAGACGCCCGGCTACGAGCCGAGGTCAACTGGGCTCGAGGAACCCTGGCAACCTGGGGCGCTCGTTGACCAACGGGCCCGTGGCCGGGCTCCGACCTCTCACCGAGGAAGACCTCCCGTGGCAGGTACACCTTCCACGGTGGCGGCCGGCACGGATACCCTGACCAAACCTCTGAAGTCCCCTGTGGAATACCCTGTTGCCAAATCCTCCGGATAGAGTTGGCCAAGGGCGTCTCTGACATCCGGTTCGAGAGATTCGGCTTCCCCGTGACACCGGACGCAGACCTCGGCGACAAACAGAGGTCGATAATAACGGTACTCCGAATGTGATACCCGCTGAACCAGGTTCGCCGGAGCCTCCCCATCCAGCAGGATCCTCTCCTCGAAGAACAGGAGCGCGTCCTCATCTCCTTCGTCAGGGGCGTTGGCCGGATTCCGCACCCTGAAGGAGGTTCGTTTCAACCCTAGCCCTCCCTCGAGGCCCAACTCTACCCCCCTGGTCAAAGGAAGGGCTTCATTCGAGCAAAACCGGAGTGCGTGGACCGCTCCACCCTCCTCAACCGCCGAGGTGAGCCGGCCAACGAGGGTCCGAAGAAGCTCGGACGCAGCGGGCTCGGCGAGGGAAACCACTGCGCCAGCCTCCTCGGGAAGAATGGCGTCCGGATCATCACCGCAGGCCAAGGCGAGAGGAAGACCGAGTACCACCAGGAATTTCACAAGGGGGGGCCACCTTCTGTTCTGTCTGACGTACCCCATTGGAGCCTCCGTCGGCTACTCTTCTTCCTCTGGGGTGCGAGCGCCGAATTCCCTGTCGAGCATCAGGAGCGCCACCTGGTCGTCACCGGCCATCCTGAGCTGATCCACGGCCCTCCCGGTGTTCTCCTCTTCTTCTACCTGCTCGTCGATAAACCACTGGAGTTCCAACTGGGCGGCCAGGTCACTCTCCTCCTGGGCCATCCTGTACAGATCGTGGATACACCCCGTGATGTGCTGCTCATGCGCCAAGGCCTTCTCGAAGGTCTCGAGGGGAGACCCGAAGTCCACCGGGGGTTCGCCGATGGACTTCAACACCACCCGGCCCCCACGGCGGTTCACGTGGTCGAACAGGCGCTTTGCATGCATCACCTCTTCCTGGGCCTGCAAGTTCATCCAGGCCGCACAGCCTTCGAGGTTCATTGCTTCAAAATGGGCCGTCATCGCCAGGTAGATGTAGGCGGAAAAAAGCTCCTCATTGATCTGATCGTTAAATGCCTGCTGCATCCGGTCGTTCATGCCTCACTCCGTCCGCAATTGGTTGGAAGTCGTGACGTACAGCGGATCCCCCGGAGTCCGTTGATGCCCGAACCCGAGCAGAGGATCCAAGGAATAAAATAACAAAGAGCGCCGGGATCAGTAGTAGATCCCGGCGCCCTTCAGGGCATCCTCCGGACCCTAGCCTCGAGTTCCGGAGAACCCTTAGTCTGGGAGTCCTACCCCCTTTGTTCTAGCCGGCCTTCGTGTGGCACCACAGGCAGGTCTCGTCGGCCCTTCCCTCATGGCTCTCCGGCGCATCCGGCACTGGAGGCATGACCCCAGGCGCATGGCACATCAGGCAGGCCTCTTTCCCTTCCAGGTCGTGGCTGGTCTTGGATGCCCCGGTGGTCTGCATGGGGGAGTCGGCGGCATGACACCACTGACAGGTCTCGTTCGCCCTCCCTGCATGGGTTTCCGGCGGCACATCCGGGACCGGGGGCATGATCTCGGGAGCGTGACACATCAGGCAGGCCTCTTTCCCCTCGAGATCATGCGTGGTGACCGGGGGCTTCTCCTGAGCTCCCAGTGACCCAGCTGCAAAGGTCAAGACGCAGAAAAACCCAATCAGGCTAAGAATACTACGATTCATCATCGACCATCCCCTTCAAAGAAATGCGGTCCAAAACAGCTTCTGCTGGCCAGGAAGGCTGACCAGCATACCTCCCCCGGAACTCTTCCTGCAAGCTTCAACCGAATCCACGAGCAAAAACCTAGCCAAATCCCGGTGAAACCCGGAATACGTGAGGATGATAGCACCGGAATCCGTCCAGGGTTCCGATTAATCCCAGAAAACCGGTGGATCCGGGCATTGAACTTGCTAGGACTTCAACTCGACGGGAGGGAACGAACAACGGATTTGTCGGGGCACACCCCTCGTTCCTCTTCGCGCGGCCCAGCCCCCCCAAGGTCGGTCGGATACCTTGCGGAAGATGGTGCTCCGACTGAATTGTTTCCTTAGATATTTACGCTGATTGGCAAAAAAGGGTAGGAGGAGCCTGATTTTGGGCAACAGAAACCTCGGATGTCACGAATCGGAATGTCCCCGTGGAGCCCACCCGTGGTCGCCTCAGATCCGATTGAGTGCGACGAGATGGGGAGCCTGCTTATGAAGATGGGAAGTCAAATCGGAGTGGCTGGGATTATCCTGTCCATGTTGTCGTTGGTAGTCCTGGCGGGCTGTGTGGACGGGGACACCGTCTACACGGACCAACCCGAATGGGAGGAGTCGCCACCGGGCGGTTTGGGGTTCCTGGGCTACGAGCCGTTCAAAAAGGGCGAAACCCTCTGTGGGCAATGCCACGTTGATTACCAGGCTCGGTGGATCGGAACCGATCATGCCGACGCCTGGGAAGGCCTCCAGTCCAGCAGTCATGCCGCTTCCTATTGTGAAGGGTGCCACACGGTCAGTCACCTGGGTAATGAAGTGACCGACCCGAACGTTGCGTGGGCCGCCACACAAGACAACCGCTTCCGGGACGTCCAGTGCGAGAGTTGCCACGGACCCGGGATCGAGCACGTCTCGGCCCCCGCTGCCACACAGCCCTTGGCTTCCTTCGAAGCGGGTATCAACGCGTCGAACGGCTGTGGCGAGTGCCATAACGGGACCCATCATCCGTTCGTGGAACAGTGGGCACAGTCGGCCCATGGCTCCGGTCCCCACGTTGCCTACGCGGGCACCCGAAGCTACTGCGCCGGGTGTCACGAAGGGCAGGCGGCTCTCGAGCAGACGTTCGGAGTTGACACGGATTATCTGGAGAAGGGGGATGGTGAGCTGCGCACCATCACGTGCATTGTCTGTCATGATCCCCATGGCTCTCCGTTCGACGGGCAACTCCGGGCTTCGATTCAGGTTCCGGATCGCACGAACCTCTGCATGCGATGCCACACACGTAGGGGTGAGCCCTGGTCCTCCCACGGACCTCACGCGGCCCAGGGACTCCTCATCCTGAGCGAGGATGTCGGTTATATCCCTGAAGGTTTCAGCCGGGCGATCGCCGACGTACCCAACCCCCACGGGCCTCGAAACAACAACGAACTTTGCGCCCGCTGCCATGTGTCGGACTTCACAGTGACCGACGAGACCGGAGGATTCCTCCTCCATAGCGTGGGACATACGTTCGAAGCCATCAGTTGTTTGGATGACGAAGGCCTACCGGTGTACGACGGGAATTGCGCCGTCGATGACCGGACCTTCGCCACCTGCGCCGGATCCGGCTGCCACGGGTCCGAAAGCATGGCCAGGAACGCGTACGTCCAGAACCGGGCACGGCTCAACGTGCTCCTGGACGAGCTTTGGGAAGACTCCAACCTGAACCACATTATGGAGGCGACGGACAAAGGCCTCCTCCCGAAGGTCATCGCCAACGGCCACGGGGCAGATTTGGACCCAAGCAACTCCACCATGAACCCGGCCAAAGGCGCTCTATGGAACGGAATGCTCGCCTGGACCGGGGACCGGACCCATTGGTCCGACGGTGAAGTCGGAGGGGTTCATTTCTCCTCACATCCCAACAGCGGGAACGGCGTCCATAACCCTCACCTCCTCGAGGCCCTCCTGCTGGCCTCAATCGGGGAAGTCAGAGCAGCTTATGGACTCCAATGAACCCAAGACTCGATCCCATGCCCCCCCGCGGAGGTATGACATGAGTTATCGGACGCCCCTTGTCGCCTTGTCCCTGTGTATTTTGCTGCTCCCGGGGCTGGCCACGGCTCAGGGGATCAACGGACGAGCAAGAACCTATCTCAGCCATCTCCAAATCCGTGATATGGTGCTGGACAGTGTTCCTGAGGGCACGGTTTCGGGAGAGGGGGTCCAACGCACTCTCCCGGACGGCACTCCCCTCACCTGCGGGGAAGAATACTGCCAGTATTATCGCTCCGGCCCCGAACTCGGGGTGATCCCTTTCCTCGTGGACCTGGAGTTGAACGCCTGGACCGGAATAACGGGGCTCCGGGCTTACACCCACTTACGGGCCAGGGATCACCTAGGTGATTTTCGGGTGATTTGGCCGAAAATGAACGAACCTTTCGAGGCCCTCACCCTATACGTCGAGTATGGGAGGTCCTTCTACCGGGTCAAGGCCGGTCGGCAGTGGCAGACCACCGGCCTGGGCATGTACAACTACGATGGTGGATCGGTCCGCATGCGGCTGCCTCACAACCTCGATGTCGAAGTCTATGGGGGACTGAGCCTGGTCAGAGGGCTGAACGAGTCTCACTACACCAACCTCATCTCTGACGTGGAATCCCTCTTCCCCAGGGAGGATGCTTGGCTCGGAGGAATTCACGTGCGGTTTCGGCCGTTCCCCCAGGTCGCCGGTTCGTTCACCTACCAGCGGGAGGAGGCCGCCGGCTCCGACGGCCTCTATTCCGAGCGGATCGCAGCCACCACCAGAATTCTGGCGGGACCAATTACTCTCGACGGAGAGTTGAAGTTCGACCTGGCAACCCGACAAACCAACCTGGCGAAACTGGCCGCCTCTTTCCCTCTCGACAAAGGATTCAGCGCGAGTGGCGAGGTCCGTACCTATACGCCGTTCTTCGAGCTCTGGACGATTTGGGGAGCCTTCTCGCCGGTGGGATTCAACGAGGTGAGGGGACGGCTCGACTGGATTGCACCTTCCGGGAAACTCTCGGCATACACCTATGGCAGCCATAGGAGTTATGAAGAAACCTCCACCCAGATCCCCGGTTCTCTTTCCATCTCCGACGAGAGTTGGAGGTGGGCCTTCGGTAGTCGGTATTCGATCCTGACGGACCTCACACTGAGCGCTGAGTACCGCTATGACGATGGGTACGGCGCCAGCCGCCACGGGGGGGACCTATCCGTCCAGAGGTTCTTCGGCCGGAGCTCCTACCTGGCGCTACGCGGCACTGCTTTCCAGACGTTCTCCGAGTTCCGCGTCGGATCGGGGGGAGTTATCGGTGGCGGCCTACAAGGCGCGTTCCCGCTGGCCTCGGCGAAGGTCCACGGAAGCGTAATGTACTACCAACATGATCAGATCGACCGGCCCAGCCTCCTCGATCTCAACCAGCTGCGCATGAACCTCTCGTTGGAGATACCCATCGGCGGTGACCCCGGCCTGAGAGGAGGAGGAAACTGATGAACCGTGCATCCAGATGGTCCCTGGCGGGTCTGGCTTTGGCGGGGTTTGCGGTTCCGTCTCTCCTGGCGGGTCAGACGTTTCCTCACAACACGCACGAGGCGTTCTTCTCCGAATGCACTGCTTGTCACTCAGGCGTCATGGCCGATCCCGAAACCGGTCCCTATCCCGAGTTCTCCACCTGTGCGGCGTGCCACGACGGACAGTCCGGGCCGGCCATTGAATGGCAGGATCCCGGGTCCCGGGCATCGAGTCTGGCATTTCCTCATGCTCCTCACGACTTCGGATGTAACACGTGCCACGCTCCTGGAGGTGACGAGAACCCGGGATCGTTCAGCTTCCCTGAACCGGAAACCTGTTTAAGCTGTCACGCTCCTCAAACCGAGCACCAGGCGGCTGAATGCAGTTTCTGCCATGCGCCGGTCACCGATTTTCGCCTTACCCGGGACGGGACTCAGGATCCCTTCCATGGCGCTGCTTTCCTCAACAACCACGGACCTGCGGCTGCATCCGGGCAGCCGGATTGTGCTTCGTGCCACGCCGAGAACACCTGCACCCAATGTCACGACGGAATGGCCTCATCCGAGTTCCATCCGACGAATTTTGTTCTCTCTCATTCGACAGAAGCCTTCGGTCGGGTGAGCGATTGTACCTCCTGCCACACCTCTGAAGCGTTCTGCAGGGAGTGTCACCTCAACCTCGGAATGGAGGGTGGTGGAGGGTTCGTTGCGCCGTTCCACGACAACCAGGCGATCTGGATTTTGAGCCACCCCCAAGCGGCCCGGCAGGACCTGGAAAGCTGCGTGACATGCCATCAACAGAACGACTGTATGCGCTGCCACTCCGCGTCGGCCGGGATGCGGGTCAGCCCCCACGGACCGGGTTTCCGGGGATCGAGCATCTCAGACCGGAATCAGGCCATGTGCAAGTTTTGTCACACGGGTGGAGGAGGATAACCCGGCCACATTCCCCTCAGAATCAAGAGTCCTGGCGGATTTCTCTGCCAGGGCTCTTCTCCGTCCTGGGGTTTCAGAAGCACGACCTGGACGCCCCTAACCTCCTCCGCCGGGCAGCGGCGGGATCTCATGGCACAGCGTGCATTCCATGCCTCCGCTGTGTTCCTCGTTACCCTGGTGGCATACCAGACATACAGACCTGCTCCACTTCGTGATTCCGGCTTGGTCTGGAGCAGTATGGCAGGCGGTACAGGCAGTTATATGGGCCAACTCCGCCATATGCTTGTCCTTCGGGTCTTCCGTGTGGCAAAGCCGGCAATCGGTGTTGACTTGGTGGTGGAGCGTATGACATGTGGCGCAGACATCGGGGTTCGTCCCCGCTCCTGGTTCGGTATGGCAGGTAGTGCAATCAAATCCCATGCTCTCATGTGGTTCGTGAGGGAACGTGCCAACCTCGGTGAGGAGCGGATCAGCCGGGACCTCAGAGTGGCAGAATTCACAGGTGGCCGAAGGGGTGTGATGGAGTTGATGGCAGGGTGCGCACGTTTCCTGATCCACAGCCATGGACGGGCTTTGATGGCAGGCGTCGCATCCCAAATCCATAGAGAGGTGGGGATCGTGAAGGAAGTTGGAGGAGGCGTAGGCCAGCGTGTCCGCTTGGGGAGGGGTGTGGCAGAGCACACATGCTTCCTGAGATTCAGAGATATGATGACAACCGTCGCAGGACGCTGCTGAGGAAAGGGTGAGGCCACCGTGGTCATCCATGGGCGTGTGGCACGTTTGACAATCCAACCCAGCATTTACGGTGTGGCGGCGATGGGGGAAGGGTCGACCTTCCCAGACGACGATACCGCCCCCATCCACGCCGAAATGGCAAGACTCGCACGAACCGGCTTCCAGCGGTTGCCCCAGGTTCACCGATGCCAGCCTGGGGTCCCTACCGTCGGCCTCAGCCGCCTCCCGTGCCATCTCTACGGCCGCCCTCAGTAATTCGTCGGCGTACGGGACGTTGTGGGCCCCCCGGCCTACACGAACCAGCTCCACGTTCTCTTCGGCGGCCTGGATCAAAGAATCGGCAGGTGGGGCGGGGCGGGCACCAACAGCACGCCGGACCCGCCCAACGACGTTCGAAGCGGCGTTGAGTCGGGCTTCCAATTCTTGCTGCCATCCGGGTAGGATGCCGGCGAACTCGACTCCGTGGCAGGAAAGGCAGGTCGCCTCCCCAGCCATGGACACCCCTTCGTGCCCAGGCAGGTCACCGGGAAGAGAGTGGCAGCTTTCGCAGGTCACCCGAGCCAGAAACATTCGACTCGGAGTCTCATCGACACTGTGACCCCCACTGCCGGCAACCAGAGCACGCTGGGCTTCATGGGCGCCGGTGTGGCAGCCGGCGCAATCCAACTCCAGGGTTTCTTCCAGGGCCACCACCTTGTGCTGGATCTCGGTGTGACACTGCTGGCACTCGATGTTGTGTTCAGCGATATGGACCTCGTGGAGAAGGGTGGGGTTGTCGAAGGCTTCAATTCTCTCGGGGAGGTTATGGCAGGTCCAACAACGCTGCTCCTCCGCAATCCCATCTCCGACGGCAACGTCCGAGTGACACTTGGAACATGAAACCATGTCCCGCACGATCTGATCGTGGTCGATGGGCACCCCCTCGTATTCCACGTTGGGAGGTGAGGGGTGGCAGCCCAAGCAGCCACTCAGAGGTTGTCCGACCGGTCGGTCTTTGAAATGACAGAGGTTGCAGGTCGTGGACGTGACGGTCAGATGTTCGCCCTGGACGATCTGTGAGTGGCAGGACGTGCAGCGCAGGTCCTTCCCCCTCCTCAGTTCACCCAGGTGTTGGGCGTGATCGAACCGGACGCCTTGGAAAGAGACAATCCCCAAACGCTGTTCGATGTGGCACCCTTCCCTGGTACAGGCCGCGTCCTCGATCTCGGCCCAGGGCTTCTCCTCATAGGTCCTGGTAACGTATTTCACCACTTGATTCGCGGCCTGCACCTTCCCCATCGCCTCGGCTTTGATCCCCGGCGCATAATGGCATTGGATGCACGGCACCATGTTGTGGGAGGAGGTCAGCCAGGACTGATAGTACGGCTCCATGTTGTGGCAGTTGTTGCAGAAGCCCGGTTGGGCCGAGTACTCCAGGAACCCGACGGTCCCCGCAACCCCCAACACGGCAAACACAACGGCCGCCTGTACGGAGATTATCAGGAGCTTTCTTCGCTTTTTCACGACTCAGTCCCCTCTCCCTGCCCCACAGAAGAGTCCTCTACGGGTGCGACCAGTTTACGGCGTTTCCGCAGGGCGAGGAGGATTCCGAAAACGAGAAGCACCCAGGCCGGGATGGCCAAGAGCTGCCGCTCCCATCGGTGCTCCTCCACCACGTCGGCCCTCTCGCCAATCTCCGTGGAGAGGGAAGAAATCCTCCGTACCAGGTCATCCAACGCTTCGGGTTCCAGGGCGTGGGCCTGCACCAAGAGCTCCCGAAGATGGGTCTCGACCGTCAGGAATCTGACCTCCTCGTCATCGATGGTTTCTCCCGCCTCGGCTAGGATATGGAGCGCATCTCTAGCCCTTGACCCGGCTGCCTGAGCCCGGAGCACCTGTTCCTGCAGTTCCAGCCCGGCGACCCCGGCGGAAGATCCTTCCTCGTGGCACGAGACGCACACGGACCCAATCTCCGAGAGGGGTGGCATGGTTGTCTCGTGGTTAGCGTGGCAAGCCGTACAAGGAATCCCCCCGCTCGAGCTCGGGCCCGCCTGGCCGTGCGGGCCGCGGAAGTAGGTCTCTCGAACGAGCTGGTGGCACTTACCACAGACGTTCGGGATCTCGAGGACGCCCGGAGGGAGTGCGGAGTGGGATCCATGGCACGACGCACAATTGGCGGCCCGTTCATTGTGCCCCGCCATGAGGGCGACACCGTGGGCGCTCTCTTGCCACTGCTCAAGTTGATCTGTTGGGAGGCCCTCCGGCACACGGGTGGGATCCGAATGGCAGGAAGAGCAGGTCTCCGGGATCCTTGCAGGATGAACCGGACTCCGTGGATCGGTTCTGGGCAGTATGGCGTGGGACCCGTGACAATCGCCGCAGGACGGGGCAAGGAGATTCCTGTCTTCCAGCAGTGCCCGGCCGTGCCGACTGAACAGAAATTCTTCCTCCGTCACCGGTTCCAGAGCGAACTGCCTCATCTGCGGAAGATCCCCATGACACGAAAGACAGAGATCGACCGCCTCCGTCTTTGACATGGATCCGACGAATCCCTCTGTATGGGCGGCATCGGCCTCGAACTGGGAAGGGTCGCCCCCATGACAGTCGGTACAAAGGATCCCCCGCCCCGAGTGGACCCCCTGCAGGAACCCGGTCCGCATGTCCGTGTGGCACATGATGCAGGAGTATTCCTCTTGGAGGAACCCGGCCATCGTCTCCTGCGAAAGGGCCGGGGTGACCCAGGAAAGGACTGCGATGGAGCTCACCAAAACGGAGCGCATGGTCAGTTACCCCCTACCGAAGGAGGAACGCCTGGACCGAGCCCCGCTATCAGAGACACCATCAAGAGGAGGAGGAAAAGTGCAAACAGGCCCATGGCTACGGGTCTCCGGGTGAAAGCTGACTCTCCTGTGCGAGCCACTAGAGGTAGAGCGGCCAAGGCAATCAGCAGGAGCGGGAGGCCGTAAAGGCCGATTCCTAGCGGCAACCGGGCCGCGCCCACCAGGATCAACACAGGAAAGCCGAGCGCAGGGAGTTCTCCAGGGACCGTGAAAGGATCCGCCGGGGGCCCGAAAGGCCTGGGAAAGAACGCAGCCAGCGTGATCAGGACAGCGAGGGTGATCAAAGCCACCACCAGCTGCCGAAGCATGTGGTGAGGAAAAAACGGTTCCCCCTCCCCGCTGACGTCTCCTTCCAAAGCAACCCCATGCTTCCGAATGAGCTGAAAGTGAAGGGAAAGGAGGAGGAGAAGGACCCACGGAAGAAGGATCACGTGAGTAGCATAGAAACGACTCAGCGTAGCTCCACTCACGAACTCATCCACACTGAACAGCCGGGAGAGGAGCCCGCCAACCACCGGATACTTCGCCAACTCGTCAAGCCCGTACGTGGTGGTCCAGTAAGCCCACTGATCCCAGGGCAGGAGATAACCTGAGGTGACGAAGGCCAGAAGCGTGATGAGGAGCATGATCCCCATGAGCCAGGTCGTTTCCCTGGGAGCACGGTAGGTTCCCGTCAGAACCACGCGGAACAGGTGAACCAGAGCAGTGAGGACAACGAGACTAGCTGCCCAGAAATGAACGTGACGGACCAGCCAGCCGAAGGTGATCTCCGACTCCAGGTACTGGAGGCTGGGGTATGCCTCGACCGTGGATGGTCTGTAATAGAAGCTCAACATCACCCCGGTGAGGACCAGGATCATGCAGAGGAAGTACGTAGCGCCTCCGAACGCGTGCTTCCAGCCGACAGAGGCCGGGAGCCTCCTCCTCATGGAGGCTCTCCATGCTTCTCCCAGCGGAAGGCGGTCTTCGATGGGTCCGTAGAGGAGGCCAAAAAGGCGGGGGATTGACAGGATCCGGGCATCGGTGGCCTCTTCGAGCCACTTCAGGATCCTGCTCCGCCCTTTGTTCTGATCGGATTCGGTCACGTTCCACTCCCGATGCTGATGACACCGTCGCGAATCAAGACTGGATACCGATGAAGATCTCTGTTGTCCAACCCCGCCACCACAAAGCCATAGGGGTTATAGATCTGATAGCTACAGGGGGAGAAAACCCGGTAGAGCTCATCGTCCCACTTCAGCTCGCAGCCGTCCGCGGGAGACCGTCCCTCAACGGCCGTCACCTCCCCGGACGCCATCCTGATGACCAGGATCCATCGGTCCCCCCAACGCTCCAGGCGATCCGAGTTGACGGGGAAGTCATCCAACTCTGCTATCCGGAGTGAGGCTTCCACGTCTGGGATTACCAAGGGTTCCTGTGGCAGCGCATACAGGAGGAAGACGAAGAGGCCGACAGCCACGATAAAGACCCCGAGGCCGGCGAGACACCAATCCCAAAAATCCCATTGTTTCACCACGACCCCCCGGATCCAGAGCGGCAGGAAACATCAAACAAAGTCATAATCCATCTTGAGAAACATATGGTGCCCCATGGCTCGACACCGCAAGGGTACAGGCTCTGGCTATTCTTGATTTCTTTTGTTTTGCCGTCCCCTGGCATACATCATGCACTTCGGTAAATGCTGGTTTATTTGATTTTCGGGCCGATTCGGAGAGCGGAGTGCATGCGGATTACCCTCCGGGATCGGCGCCCCTGGCTCGGTTGTGGGAAGGATGAAGATGCGGATTCTGGTGGGAGCCACACTGATGTTCCTGGGACTTTCCGTCCCGGGTGGGCCAATCTGGGCACAGGCTGATGATCAGATGTGCCTCATGTGCCACGGTGATCCGGCTATGCTCCAGGGCACAGGCAGAGAGGCTCAGCTTCTGGTCACTCCAGAGGATCTGGCCGGATCGGTCCATGGAGCGGCCGGAGTAGGGTGCACCCTATGCCATCAGGATATCCCGTTCCCCCACAGCGCTGTGGACGTCCCAGCGGTGGACTGCGGCTCCTGTCATTCCACTCAAAACCGACTGCATGACCGGTCCCTTCATGGCCAGGCCGCCGCCAGAGGGGATTCCCTGGCCCCGTCCTGTGTGGACTGTCACGGCGGGCACTCTATTCTCTCCAGTCGAAATCCAGCCTCATCCACATCGACGATGAACGTCCCTCTCCTTTGCGGTGAATGTCACCGAGAGGGAAGCCCGGTCTCGAGAACCCACGAGATCTCCCAGGACCGAATCCTGGAAAACTACTCCATGTCGATTCATGGAGACGGCCTGTTCCGGGCGGGTTTGACCGTCACCGCGGTCTGCACGTCATGCCACACCTCCCACAACATCCTTCCTCACACAGACCCGCGTTCAAGCATTCACCACGAGAGGGTGGCGGCCACCTGCACCGCATGCCATGCACGGATCGAGGAAGTGCATGTCCAGGTGATCGAGGGGCGACTCTGGGAGGAGGAGCCCCACAAGATCCCGGCCTGTGTGGACTGCCACCAGCCCCACCAACAGCGCCGTGTCTTCTATGATCCGGGGGCGGCGAACCAGGACTGTCTTGCCTGCCACGGGGACCCGACTCTTGTCGGGTACAGCACCGTGGCCGGGGACACCGTGTCTCTCTACGTGGATCCGGAGGCTTACTCCTCGGCAATGCACGCACAGACGGCTTGCGCCCAGTGCCACACCGATGTGACGCCGGGGCTGGCCAGAATGTGCGAAACGTCCACTGAGGCGGTTGACTGCAGCATTTGCCACGCAGGTGTAGTGGATCAGTACGGCGCCGGTACACATGGGCAACTGGCGGCCGAGGGCGATCCCGACGCGCCTGTTTGCCTTGATTGTCACTCGAAGCACGCGATTCTCGGACGGACCAATCCGGTCTCGCCCACCTATGCCCGAAACGTTCCCGAACTATGTGCTGTGTGCCACCGAGAGGGCGAACCGGTGGCCCAGCGCGTGGAAGCTCATGGTTTCGGGGAGGCGGTCGTGGGATCGTATGCACAGAGCATTCACGGAGAGGGATTGATCGAGAGCGGCCTGGTGGTCACGGCTACCTGCGACGACTGCCACACGGCTCACCGGCCCCTGCCCACCTCGAATCCTGAGTCGACCACCCACCCGAACAACGTCTCAGCTACTTGCGGCACCTGTCACCACGGGATCGAGGAGCAGTTCGAAGAGAGCGTCCACTGGGCCGGGCGGGCGGAGGAAACGGGGCTGGAGTATCCCACCTGCGAGGACTGTCACACCTCCCACTCCATCGCCCGCACCGAGGCCGGGGACTTCCGGCTCACGATGATGGACCAGTGTGGACGGTGCCATACGGAGGAAACGGAGACCTTTTTCGACACCTTCCATGGAAAGGTGTCACGACTCGGTGACGAAGCCGCAGCCAAGTGTTACGACTGTCATGGGACCCACAACATCCACCCGGTGGAAGACCCTCGCTCGACGCTGAGCCGCGAGAACGCCCTGGCCACCTGCTCCCAGTGTCATCCCAAAGCCAGCGCCAAGTTCACCGGTTACTTGACCCACGCCACACATCACGATCCTGAGAAATACCCGTGGCTTTTCTACTCCTTCTGGTTCATGACCGCCCTCCTGGTGGGCACCCTGACCTTCGCAACGCTGCATACCCTTGCCTGGCTTTGGCGCCTCTGGCGATCACCGGAACATTGGAGACCCCACCGGGCTCATAGGCTCCCCAAGCCGGGGGCCAGGATGTATAGGAGGTTCACCACCTTCGAGAGGACGCTCCACGGAGTGATGGTGCTGAGCTTCTTCACGCTGGCCATCACGGGGATGGTGCTGAAGTTCTCCTACATGGGATGGGCGCAGGCCTCGGCCGGGTTCCTGGGCGGGTTCCCGGTCACAGGAACACTCCACAGACTGGCCGCCATCGCACTGATCACCATCTGGATCATCCACGTATGGCACGTGGTGAAGAAAAAGAATGCATCCGGCCTGACCTGGGCGGCCTTCATCATGGACAAGCGAAACTCCCTGATGTTCACCGGCCAGGACCTGAAAGACCTCATGGGATCGATAAGGTGGTTTATCGGTCGAGGCCCCCGACCCGGGTACGGGCGGTGGACCTACTGGGAGAAGTTCGACTACTTCGCCGTCTTCTGGGGAATGTTCGTCATCGGGTCCACCGGAATCCTCCTATGGTTCCCGGAGTTCTTCACCAAGTTTCTCCCTGGTGCCACGGTGAACGTCGCAACCATCATCCACAGCGACGAGGCCCTCCTTGCAGTGGCTTTCATCTTCACCGTGCACTTCTACAACACCCATTTCAGGCCCGACAAATTCCCCATGGACCCTGTGATCTTCACGGGCCGTGTGTCGGTCGAGGAGCTGAAAGCGGACAAGCCCCGTGAGTATGAGGAACTCATGGCCTCCGGCGAGCTCGAGAAGAACCTCTTCGAACCCTACCCCCGGAACGTTCAGATCATGTTCAGGGTTATTGGGTTCACAGCTCTATTCGTAGGCCTGACCCTCATTGGTCTGATCATCTACTCGATGCTGTTCGGCTATCGGTAGCGAGACCGGAAGGGAACTGACGTGACGATCCTCAAGAAGCTCACACGGGGTATGGCGCGGGTGGCCATTCTCACTCTTTTGGCGGCGGCAGGGTGTGGGGGAGACGGGGAAGGAGAGGCCGGTATTCAGACCAGCCCCGGGACGGTTCCACCCTTGTCTGAGGAGGCCCAGGCAATGGTGGATCGGGGAAACACGGCGCTGAGGGCCGGTCAGTACGCTGAAGGCCTCGACTTCTTCAGCAAGGCTCTGGAGATCCACCCAGACCATCCTGTTCCTCAGTTTGGTAGCCTGATGGCGGCCATGGCAGTAGGCGACACCGCCCTCGTGGCTTCCCTCCGGGAGAAGCTACAGACCACGGGACCGGAATTGCTGGAGATGCTGGGGCCCGAAGGAGGGATGGGCACTTCCAATCCGGGGATGCCGGGAACGGATCACATGCCTCAGGGCGGCATGCCTCCGGGCCACCCGTCTTTCGAAACACTCCCGCCCGATACTTCTGGTGACAACCCAGTGGTGAGGGGATAAAAGGAAAGAGGGGCCAGCGGCAGAGCCGCTGACCCCTTGGTGCCTCCGCTGTCTACGCCTTTAGCGATTCCCTGGTCGGGAGAACCAGCGTAAGCCAGTCGGGGACCAAAAATCCATTGATCAAATAATATGCCGCCCGAATTCTTTTAACTACTCTAGATTGTCAACAGAAGTCGCCTTTTTGTGACACCTCTGACTCAGCAACCTCCGGCTTTTGGTTTCTTTCCACTTCCCCCGGCAGGCATCATGGGCGGAGGCGCGGCCACGGAAAAATTCTGGACCGCGGCGCCGGAGAAAAACGCCGAGATCTGGTTCTGTCGCTGGACCCTGTCTCGTTCAGCCAAGGAGTTTCCCCACGCTGAGGCCGGGGTGAGGACGTCCTCCGCCCACCCATCCCAACCGCCCGCCAGGAACCGGTAGTCCAAACCCTCCGGCCAACCCGCCGGGCCTTCGGTGAAACGCCCGCTTTCGTCAAAGGTGACGACCAGGGTGCCTTCTGGAGTACGCCTCAGGTACTCGGCCCGGGCCTCGGAGTCACCCAATCGCACCGCCCCGGGGATTCCCCGCTCCGAATCGGGATCGGACCGGAGGTCCAGAATCAGAATGCCCGGCTCTCGTTCGATGAGCTTTTCAGCCAGGACCAATGGCGCCATGGAAGTCATGGCCACCGGACCCGTTGATGGGCCGGGGCTGCCGGCGGTCAGAGTCACGATAGCCAGCGCAGCCAAAGACCCTCCCATGGCCAGCTTGAGCCTAGGCCTGTTTGGCGGTGTGAGCTCCACCGGCTTGGTCTTGGCCTGGAAAACCGCCTCGACCTTCTCAGCTCCCACAAACGCCAACACCGCTCCAGCAACCATGATGAGGGCCAGTACCAGGGCCGGGATCCCGAAGACCTCATGCAACAGAGATACCTCCCCCGACCCGGCGAGATAGAGGGCCTGAAGACCTGGTACCCAGTCCACCGTGAAGGTGAAGAGTGCGATACCCAAGAAGATCCCCACGAAGGTCACCCATCCGTCAATCCTGCCCGAAACCATGGATACGACCGAAGTTCCTGGGCAGAGCCCACTCATGATGAATCCCACCCCAAGGAGGAAGCCACCGACGGCCTGGGCCGGGATAAATGTCGGATTGACCCACATCATGGCCATGTCCACAAAGCCCAGGGACGCCAGCCCGTAGAGTCCCACCATAGCCACGAGGATAGCCGTGAACATGACCTTGAAGACGGTCATGTCGTTCAGGTAGAACTGCGCCGCGAGCTTCCTGGCGTTCCCGAAGCCGGCCCTCTCCAGAACAAAGCCGAATCCAAATCCGATGAAGAGGCCGGTGAGAAGCCGGAAGTCGTCGCTGGCGAATTCCAGGGGAAAGAGGGCGCTAGTCATGTCCATTGCCTCCTTACCAGGTGTGCGACGGCGTACCCGCCCCCGAACACCATAAGCATGAACACCCAGCTCCCCGTCCCCAAACCCGCCCCACCGCTGAGAGCCTGACCGGACGTGCACCCCCGGGCCAGAGAGGCCGCGAATCCCATGATCACGCCCCCGGCCATGGCGTAGGTGAGGCGTCCCCGGACCGAAATGTTGGGTCCTTTCTCCACTTTGGTCGCCAAGCGACCGGCGCTGAGGGCCCCCAGAAATCCTCCCAGGATCACGCCCATGACTTCCACCACGAGCCAGTTCCGGAGGGGGGAAGCGCCATCAGCCACGTAGCTCTTCAGTACGGTGTTCTGGGCCGTCCATTCGGGAGCCACCTGGGAGGTGGCAAGAGCCAGCGTCCGCTTCGGCAAGGCCGTCGCCCCGAGGCCGTTTCCGGCAACCAAAAACGCCGCCAGAAGAACGAGGCCCAAGATCACGCCAGCCACGTAAGGGTTCCAGTATTCCTTCGTCTTCATTGATCCATCACCTCATTGCGATCTCGGTGACCCACCCGGTGGCCTGGCCCGCAAACACCAGGATCCACCTGAGGGCGAACCCGCCAAGAAGGACCAGAACTGCAGTACCCCTACCGGGCAAGGCACCATGTTTGTACTCCAACCACTCCCCCGCCAAAGGAGCCAACAACCCCAACGCCACCACCAGGGTCCAGAAAGCAGCCGTATAGGGCCCGCCCAGAATTACGGCGAGGGCTCCCTGGGCCGCGCTTCCTCCGGTTGCAAGCCCCATCATCCACAAGCCCAGAAGTCCCAACTCGATGGCTATGAGCCCCATATCGGCCCGGCTGAGAGATCTCCGTTCATCGTCTGAGAGACCGAACAGAAGCATGAAGGCCGCGCCGGTGGAAAGTCCCGATACCAGGAAGAGGGGCCCCAACAGAGCTGAGTTCCACAGGGGTCTCGCAGCCATGGTGCCCAGAAGCACACCGGTGTAGATCCCCAGAGCCGCGCCCATGACGATGTTCAACCGGGCAAGGAAGACGGTGTTGTTTTTCGCCCAACCCTCGATGCGTCGGAGGAGGGCAATCCGAGCCACCCACCTCCCGATGCGCGCTTTGTGGCGCTCCGGCGTTCCCACCCAAGCCAGAAGGATGGAAGCTGGATAAACACCTAGGAGGATCCAGGCTCCCCAGGACATGGGAGAGGTGAGCTTGAAGGTCAGATAGAACCTCCAAGCGTTGAAGGGGTGCTCCAGGTCCAACCACAAAAAGAACATCCCCACCGAAATGGCGATGGGCGCCACCCACGGCATGAGTGCCAGGGCCGGAGAGGGCTCTCGCCCCTGTCCTCTGAGGAACCGAATCCCTGTGAGAATCATGACCCCGGCCACCACCCCACCGAGGAAGAGGTAAAGAGGGATCTCCCAACCCCACACATGCATAGTGGGATCGATGAGATGGTTGTGCCGTGTGCTCGTGATCTCGTTCATCGATCCCTCACTTCAGGTAGAAGTGTTTGGGGCTCGTCCCGGCGTCGGGCTTGAGGACATAGGCCTCTCGGGTCGCCAGTGCTCGGGAAATCTTACTGTCGGGATCATTCAGATCGCCGAAGTAGATGCTCTGCGTCGGACAGATTTCCTGACAGGACGTAGTCGTGATCCCCGACTCCAGTCTGTGCATGCAGAACGTGCACTTGTCGGCGGCCCCACTCCTGGGATCGATGTGCCTCGCGTCGTAAGGGCAGGCCGTGATGCAGGCCTTACAGCCAGAGCATTTGTCCGGGTTCACCTGGACCGTACCGCCAGGCCCATAGTGTGAGGAGCCGGTGGGGCAAACCGTGACACAGGGTGCGTCCTCACAGTGGTTGCATCGTTCCGACCGGATGGTCATCCGGACGTCTGGGTACTCCCCTTCGAGAAGGGTATAGATCCAGTCCCGGGAGAATTCCGGAGCGGTGGCGTTTTCCGTCTTGCAGCCGATGACACACGCTGCACAACCCACACAGGTCCGGGTGTCGATGGCCATGCCAAAACGAACGTCGCTCATACGGCCACCCCCTTCCTCCCAGCCGGGGAAACAAGGCCCGCCATGACCTCCTCCTCCTGCCCTTCTGATTCCAAGGAGGACCCAGCAGCCGAAGTTTCTTCTACGTCCTCAGCTCGCAGGAAGGTCACGAAGTTCACATTCATCCCCGTCCCACCCATGATCGGGTCGGTCTTGAAGCGGGTGATGAGCTCGGCATCGTCGATCCCCTTCCCGTAGACCTGCCTGAGTTTCTTCGCCTTCCTTCCATAGCCGTGTACGACATAAACGGCGTCGGGATGGATCCGGTCGGTGACCTTCACCGGCGCGCTGAAGGTGGACCTCACCCCATCCTGGTTCTGGAGGTAAACCCGGTCACCGCTCGTCAATCCCCACCGCTGGGCAATCTTTCGGTTCACCCACACCCCGTTTTCATCCATTACTTCGGAAAGGAGACGGTTGTTGGTGGTTCTCCCGAAGGTGTGGACCGGCGATCGCCCGAAAAGAAGTCGGTAGTAACCCTGCGGCGGGTCCTCCGCCTCTTCGTCGTGCCAAGTGGGCATTGGGTCGAAGCCCTGGGCCGCCAGCTTCTGCGAGTAGAACTCGATTTTTCCGGAATCGGTCCAGAAGACCGGGGCCGCCCCTTCCTCGAAGTAGATGGGTCCCTGCTCCCCTACGATGACGCCGTCCCGCTGCAGAACATCACAGTCCAACCCGGCCGCTTCCACACGGGTTTTTGCGTACTCCACCGAATCCTGCCAGGGGAAGAAGTCCGGAAGACCGACGCGGTGGCCCAATTCCCTGGCGATCCACCAACCTGGCTTCGAGTCGTACATGGGCGGGACCACCTCCTGCCGAACCGCCACATAGGGGGTACGCCAGGGGGGAGCAAAGACCTCGTCACACCGCTCCAGGTAAGTCGCTTCGGGTAATACCACGTCCGACCATCCCACGATCTCGGCCGGGAGGATGTCCACGGTCACCAGGAAATCCAGCTCCTGGATGGCCCGGTAGGTCTGTTCGGGGTTCGGCAGGGTCGTCGGGAGGTTCGAACCGTAGACCATCCAGCCCTTGATGCGCGAATCTCCGATACCGCTGGGGATAGTCGCATCGCACACCCCCTGGGCCAGAACCTGGTCGGCCAGGGGATAGGCACTGGGATCGGGCCGATCTGCCACCTGGGCTTCGTGATCCAGATAGCCGGGGTACTCGTACGGCGGGATGTCCATGGCCGACGGAACGAAGAACCCACCTTTCCGACCCCAAGACCCCAGCAGCGCATTCAACAGCGCAATGGCTCTGGAACGCTGGGTGTCGTTCCCATACCAGGTCACGTGACGGCCCGGGTGCACCAGCGTCGCAGGGCGCTCCGCAGCCATGATTCGGGCGGTTCGCCTTATTGGGTCCGGGTCCAGGCCGGTCCGCGTATATGCCCACTCGGGGGTGTACGGCTGGACGTGGGCCTGGAGCTGTTCGAACCCGTAGCCGTAGGCTTCCACGTAATCCCGATCGTAGAGCCCCTCACCGATGATCACGTTCATCCAGGCAAGGAGGAGTGCGATGTCCGTCCCGGGCTTGATGGGCATCCACTCCACCGATTTGCTGGCTGCGATGGAGAACCGGGGATCAACCGTGATCACCTTGGCTCCGTTCCGAATCGCTTCCGCAAACTCCTGGACCTGGGTGTTGTGCATGTTCTCACCCAGGTGGGATCCGATGAGGACAAGACACCGGGAGTTCTTGATGTCGGTCCGCTCCGGGGAGCCAACTCCCCACCCATAGGTGAGGTCGAAACCGACGTCCCTGGGACCCCGGCACTGGGCATAGGAAGGAGCAGCGATGTTGGGGGACCCGTAGGCGTGGAAAAGGTGCTTCATCCAGTTCCCACCGTACCCGTGGGAGAACAACGCCAAGGCCTCGGGCCCATACCTGGTCTTGATGCGTTCGAAGTTCTCCGCGACTTCGTTCAGGGCCGCGTCCCAGGACACCTCTTCGAACTCCTGGGAACCCCTCATGTCACGGCGGACCATGGGCTTCTTCAGGCGATCCGGGTCATAAAGGATTCCGGTACCGCCGGCTCCCCGGGGACAAAGGTGCCCCTGGGAGAGGGGATCCTTCGGGTTCCCCTTGATCTTGGTGACTCGGCCGTCTTTCACGTGGGCCAGAATCCCGCACTTCCAGAAGCAGAGCTCACAGAAGGAAGGGACGACTTGTTCACCGTCGGTCCCTGGATTCACCGTCCGGTTGCCGTAAAGGCCGAACCAGTCGGTGGTGACGCCACTCAGGGCCGCGGTCCCGGCCACGCCGTACGAAGACATCCGGATGAAATCACGTCTTTTCACGCCGGGCCCTCCCATGGATCATATTCAACATTTCCTATGTCCTCTTTCTTAGACACCCGCCAGAAAGCAATCCACGTTTTTGTCGGAAATGACCCTTTGGGGCGCCAAGGTGCCCTTCTTTTAAGCAATGCCGGGGCCAATCAGTGAAAGAAAAAAAGCCGCCGGACCATCGGTGTAAGTTGTTATCCGACATTCACTTCAAGATTGAAGAGAAGGGTCGTCCTAAGGTTCGGTAAAGAGGGTACGCTAGGTCCGGCGACAGAATGTCCCCCGGAGGAGCAGCCGCCGGTCCTAAACGGCCTGGGGACATTCTGGCCCAAATACCTGGCCTCCGGGATGCTGAACCGTGGCCGCGGAGCCGTTTTGCCGGACAAAAAAACCTGAGAAAACCCTAGGAGACTTCATCGGTCCTTACTAGGTTTGATGCGCCGGTTCTGGAGGCCTTCCCTCGTATCCAATCAGCAGAACCGCACACCTCCCAAAACCAGACGAGGACCAGAAGGAATGGAAAGCTGGATTGCGCTCTTGAAGCAGCCATGGCCCTGGTACGTCACAGGGCCCCTGATCGGGTTGGTGGTTCCGATCCTGTTCATCGCGGCCAATAAAAGGTTCGGCCTTTCGTCCAACCTGACACACATCTGCGCCGTCATCGCCCCCAGAAGGCCCAACTTTCTGACCCGGGAGCGCTCCGCAATAGCCTATTGGAATCTGACCATCGTCCTCGGTTTGATCCTCGGAGGCTTCATCGCCGTCTCGTTCCTGTCTCACCCCGAGCAGGTGGTGGGAATCTCAGAAAGGACCAGAGCCGACCTAGGCGCCTTGGGGATCACCGACTTCATGGGGTTGGTCCCAAGGGAGATCTTCAGTTTTGAGTCACTGGCCACCGGTCGGGGATTGATCATGGTTTTGGGGGGTGGTTTTCTGGTGGGGTTTGGTGCTCGGTATGCAGGCGGGTGTACGTCGGGACATGGCATAACCGGGTTGTCCGATATCCAGGTGCCTTCCCTGGTAGCCGTCCTCGGGTTCTTCGCCGGGGGGTTCATCAGCACGTTCCTCATCCTTCCCCTGGTTTTGTAGGGGATTCCCACGATGACCACGGTACCAGAGAAGCCCGCCGGAGAAAGCCCCCTGGCCCTACTTTTTTATCTGATCACCGGGACAGTCCTTGGAATCCTCTTCATCAAGGGCGAGGTCGTTTCCTGGTTCCGGATTCAAGAGATGTTCCGACTGCAAAGCATCCATATGTACGGAACCATCGGGTCTGCCGTAATGGTGGGGGGAGCCTCGGTCTGGCTTATCAAGAGGTTCAAAATGAGGTCCCTCACCGGGGAACCCATCGTGATTGAACCGAAGGAACATACCCCTGGCTTCAAACGCTATTGGATGGGCGGCGCGACGTTCGGGTTGGGTTGGGCTCTTCTCGGGGCTTGCCCGGGCCCGATCTTCACTCTGGCAGGCGGGGGGGCTCCGGTCTACTTCGTGGCTATCGCCTCAGCCGTGGCCGGCGCGTACTCCTACGCCCTGTGGGGGAGCCGCCTTCCTCACTGAACGGTCATGACCCTTTATCGAAGACCACTCGCCACTGACCGTCTGCGTCCTTTCTCCAAACGGAGTTGAAGCGTCCAACCACCTCGCCGGATGGATCTCGAACTGGCCCCGAGCTGAGGGCCAGAACTCCCGACTGGAGTACCTCGACCAGGTCCGGATGCCATGAGAATGGCGCATCGGGGCCTTCGAAGAAGGGGGCCCAGGCTTCGGCGATGGCGTCGCGACCTCGGACGGGGGTGTTGCCGTTGAAGAATACCGCCTCGGGGGAGATGAAAGACTTGAACGCGTCGAGGTCCCGATCTGCCATGGTTTTTGCGAAGGCGATTTCGCGGGCTTTGACTTCCTCCCCCGGAGTCTCCTGCCCACTCCCTTCGGACGGGGCCACGCCCGTGGCGAGAACGCTCAGAAACATCAAACCTATCCCACATCGCTTCGACCTCTTCCTACCCATCCTTCACCTTCCCTTCTGAAAGAAACACAAACGGACTGACCTGGGACGGCCTTAAATCGCAATCTGTCCCATCGGAATCCCCTTCGCCGGAAGCCACCCTTAATCCCGCTGGTTATGCCGGCCTGACTGGCTCACCCGGACGAGGCCAGGGGTGACTCCCGTGAGCACCTCCTCCGTGCCGTCAGGCCATTCAACGATGAGACTATCCACAACGGTGGCGTCTCCCAATCCAAAATGGGCCAACATCTGGTTTTGGCTCCCGTACCCCGTGGCGGGCCAGTTCCACCGGGTAAGACGATGCTTCACACCATCGATTGTCACCACGCAGGTCACCCTGGCACCAATTGCGAAAGTGTTGGGCCCATCCCCCTGGAGGGTGACACCGAGCCATGAGCGACCTGAGGTCTCCGAGGTGGTATTCCGATAAAGGCGGTTCACCTGATCGCTGCTGCCCCATGACGCGACAAACAGATCGAGATCGCCATCCAGGTCGAAGTCGGCCCAGGCCGCACCGGCACTCGTGTCGGCGTGGATGGCTACCTCACCCCGCATGTCCCGGGTGAACCCACCCCGGCCGTCGTTCAGATAGATGAAATTCCGCATGTCGGGACCGTAGGTCCCATTCGCTACGAACAGATCGAGGTCGCCGTCCAGATCAAAATCTGCCCAAGCGTGTCCCTTACTCGCTCCCCCCTGGTCAGTGGAGAGCAGGCTGGCGGCGTCAGGGGAAAGCGCTCCTTCTCCATTATTCCGGTATAGGACGTTCGTGCGATCGAAATTCGCCACAAAAAGGTCCAGGTCCCCGTCTGCGTCGTAGTCGGCCCAAGAAACCCCGTACGAATAGCCGATCGCTTCGACGAAGTGCCCTCGGGTGATCTCCTCGAACTGCCACCCCCCGAGATTCAGGAAGAACCGGTTGGGTGCGTCCCTGTTGTTCGCGACGTACACGTCGGGCAACCCGTCCCCGTTGGCGTCCGCCCAGCCGCAGGCTCGGGCTTCTCCGTTACCGGAGTTCATAGGACTCTCGGACACCTCGACGAATCTGCCGCCACCCGCATTCCGGAAAAGACGGTTGGAGGCGCCATCATATCCGATCACGAAGACATCGAGCCACCCGTCCCCATCCGCATCGGCCCAACACGCCATGGAAGCACCCGCGGACCGATCGGTGAGGCCGCTGTCCAGGACTGGAGTGAACCGACCGGACCCGTCGTTGCGGAAGAGGTTATCCCTCTCCTCATTTCGATTCACGATGAAGAGATCCAGGTCCCCGTCAGCGTCGTAGTCGACCCAGGCTACACCCTCCGAACTGGCGACGTAAGCAGCGGTGAGGCCGGATCCGGACGGGTCGGAACCGGCGATCCTCTCGAACATCGGGTGGGTGGGGGCGCCTTGGGAAGGTGAATCGCCGGGAGGCCCACCGGACGGTGTGTCGAAATGCAGGTTTCGGTAGAGGGCGTTTTCCTGTCCGCCGGTGTTGGTGGTGTAGAGGTCGGGATCCCCGTCCTCATCGAAGTCACCCCATGCTACGCCTCTCGTCGCTCCTCCGTCCTCGGCTATTCGATCTCCGGTGACGAGTTCAAAAAGAGGTTGTCCTTCCATGGTGGCCGTGTGGGTCGGGGAACCGATCGTACGCTTCAGGCTCTGGGATTCAACCACCTCCAGGAAGTACTCGACGCTCGCCACCACCCCCAGCCTTCCTGTGGCGCCAGAAACGATCCCCACCAGGTGTCCGTTTTTGTCGATCACCGGGGAACCGCTGGTCCCTACCGGGTCGGCCTCGGGGTCCATCGACTCGACGAAGTAGTATGGCCCAAGGGCCTCGTAGATCCTCAGGGGCGTGATCCTGGGATGAGTGCTTTCCCGCTCCGCCTGACTCCGCCCGACGGCAAATGCTGCTTCACCCTTCTTGAGGTAGGAAGGACGAACTCGCAGGGGATAAAACCCTGACCCGCCCGCGGGCAACCTGAAGGCCAGCCAGTCACGGACCTGGAGTGTGTTGAAGTCTCCGATGCCCTCTGAAGGGTTCTCGTTGAGTGGCCTTCCGACGCCGAGGACCCTTTCAGGCTGTTTCAGCGACCTCATCTCCCACTCGACGAAATCCGGCCCCAAGTCGATGGTTTCAAACCCCCGCTGATCTTGTAGGAAGAGGAAGATGTGCTTCACCGATACGGCTACCGTGTCCCAACCCAGATCAACGAGGAAAGCATTCCCGATACCGCTGAAAACCGTGTCAGAAAAGTGGATATCGTTGGTGAGGACGAAATCGGGCCAGTCCTCGATCGGCTTCTCTACCCAAGGTTCCGGTGGGATATCGGGGGTCGGCCGACAGGAAAGCGCGACGCTCAACCCGAGGATGCAGAACGACCTGGCGACAACTCCGACTCTCATGGTCTGCTCCGTGTCCGGCAGCCATCCTGGAAGATTCAGATTGCGTGCAGGATGGATGCGGTTCCTCGGAAACTCAAGGGAGATGCGGGAGGATCAGGGTCGATCGTGCCGTGAGCCCAGGGTTTCGCGGCGAAAGCCACGGCCATCTCACGAGGCCCGAAGTGTGCCTGGCGTCCGTTGGCGGCAGTGAACAGTTTTCAGGTTGCCCTGCCGGGTCCTATGTAACCGGCATCCCCCGAACTCCGAGGCACTGTTGAACCACACTGCCAGCACGGACAAAAGCCGGAAGCCGTCCATTCACTTCAGCGGCATCGGCGGAACGGCAATGGTCGCCGGGGCCAGGTTGGCCCTGGAGGCTGGATGGGATGTCAAGGGCTCGGACGGCCCCCTCTACCCACCCACGTCCGAGATGGTCGAGTCTCTGGGTGTGGAGACGTATGAAGGGTACAAGGCGGGAAACCTGGACTGGGGTCCGGATCTGGTGGTGATCGGCAATGCCCTTAGTCGGGGCAACCCGGAGGTTGAGGCGGCACTGACCCGCCGGATGCACTTCCTGAGCCTGCCCGAATGGATGAAGGACCACGTCCTCCGCGACCGAAAGCCCATCGTTTGCTGTGGGACCCATGGAAAAACAACCACAACCGCGCTCACTGCCTTCCTCCTGGATCGGGCAGGGTTGGGAGGTGGTTGGTTGATCGGCGGGCAACCGCTGGACTTTGAGTATTCAGCTTCGTTGGGGTCGCCGGGAACTCCTTTTGTTATCGAGGGCGACGAATACGACACGGCATTCTTCGACAAGCGTTCGAAGTTCTTCCACTACCTTCCCGAAATCGCTCTGGTCACAAGCCTCGAATTCGATCACGGAGACATCTTCGGGACGCTCGAGGATATAAGACGGGCTTTTCGATTGATGCTGCGTCAGATCCCGGAAGACGGATGGCTTCTGGGGTGCGGAGACGATCCGGAGGTCCGGGACCTGATGACGCATGCCTTCGGGCAGACCGCCACGTACGGGTTCTCCGAGGACGCCACCTGGCGAGGGGAGTTCAGAGGGTACGAGGACGGTTTTCAGTTAGTGCATATCTCACGCAGTGGAGCTGCTTGGGGGGACTTCAGGCTCCCCATGGCTGGCCGCCACAACCTGCAGAACGCCATTGCTGCTCTGGCGGTTGCCGGTTCGTTGGACATTCCACCCGGCGACCTGGCCGAGATCCTCCACGGGTTTCGAGGAGTTCGACGCCGGATGGAGATCTTCCTGGAATCACAGGGAGATCTGTTCGTCAGCGACTTCGCTCACCATCCAACCGCTGTCCGGGTGACCATCCAGGCGGCCAAAGAACGATGGCCGGATCGGAGACTTGTCGTCCTCTTCGAGCCACGGTCCAACACGACCGTCACGAACCGATTTCAGCCGGAGCTCACCGAAGCGTTGGCCGAAGCCGATGAGGTGATGATCGGCCCGATTCACCGGGCAGAAAAAACCCCTGAGAAAGACAGGCTGGATAGGGACAAAGCCTGCAATGACCTGGCCCAACTGGGAATCCCGGGGATGTACTCGGATGATGTGGAAACCATCGTCGATCACGTTGTCCGAAGTGATCCCGGAGGAAACCTATTCCTGGTATTGAGCAACGGAGCTTTTGGAGGGTTGTTCGCCAGGCTAAAGGAGGAGCTCCCGGAGGGATAGTCGACCCCCGGGAACGGCCTAGCGCTTGCCCCCGCGATGCCTGTCGGGGACCTTCCTGAACAAATCCGTTTTCAGTCGACCTACCCAAAGGTGGTGCAACATGCCCAGCCCACGAACCTCAATGGTTTTGGTATGCGTCATGGCCCTCGGTCTGCTTCTTCCGGATTCGGCCAAAGCTCAGGCCGGAGCAGCGGATTCTCCGGAGATCGGTTACTCGGGCCTCGCCACGTTTGACATCCAGGTACGAGACCGGTCCGAGTCGATCCAATGGTTGGTCGAGATTCTGGGCTTCGAACACCTATTCACCGAGGAATCGATGAATTGGGCCGAGGTGAAGGCCCCCGTCCCCGGAGTGACTATCGGAATAGAGGAGATCCGGGACCGGCCGATTCGAACGTCGAACATCGACTTCGGCGTAAAGGATATCGAGGAGGCGCGGAAGGCAATCGAGGCCCGAGGCGGAGTCTTTGTCGGAGAGACGACGGATTACGGCCCGGTCCTCGTTGCCAGACTCCGGGATCCGTCCGGAAATATGTTCAACCTGTTTCAGGGGAAGTAGCCGTCGGGTTGATGAGAATCCAGGGCACCTGCGTAGGTTCAATATCCCGTCCACACAAACCACGATACCGACCAACTGTGATCGAATGCCACTCCAACCCGTCGGAGGTGCCTTGAGATGATCATCAGCAACACACAAGAGATTCCTGGAAAAACCATCATCGAGTTCTTCGGTGTGGTTAGCGGCAGCACCGTGCGGGCCAAACATATCGGCAGGGACATCGCTGCCGGTCTGAAGAACGTCGTCGGGGGTGAGTTGGCCGGCTACACAGAACTTCTCTCGGAGGCCCGAGGGGAGGCCATCCGGCGCATGAGCTATCAGGCCGAGTCCATGGGCGCAAATGCCATCGTGAACGTCCGCTTTGCGACCAGTAGCGTGGCTCAAGGAGCCGCCGAGCTATTCGCGTACGGCACAGCGGTCAAGGTGGAGTAAGGCCATGGAATTCCTGAGTCTTCTCATCACTCCGGTGATGCTGCTGGGGGCCTGGATCTCCGGAAGCGTCCTGGAGCGCAGACACCTGAATAACCTTCGGCTTCTGGAGAGCGGATCCCGAGGCGTTCTGGCCATCACGGTCGAGGATCATCCACCGAATTGGGACGTCGAGGATTGTGAGCTCGTGATGGGAAACGTCGTGATCTCACAGGACTACTTCAAACGTGTCGCGGCCAGCGTCAAAGGCATTTTCGGGGGCAACATCCGCGTGTTCGAGCCTTTATTGGTCCGTGCACGGAGAGAGGCCCTGGTTCGGATGAAGGGTGTGGCCCACGCCCGGGGGTACGACACGATCATCAACGTTCGAATCGAGACCTCGAGATTGGCCAATTCTCGTCGGGACGGTAAGGGCACGGCAGGGGTCGAGATCCTCGCCTTCGGCACAGCGATCTCTCTGAGGGATTCCACGGTCTGATAGCGGCTGTTCTAGGAAGGCAACCAAAAAAGAAGGCCACTGCGAGGGGAGTCAACCAAGGCCTGGGGAGGAGGTCTGAATCAAATGGGCGGCAGCGCCGTAAGGAGCGCCAGGAAAACGCCTCGGAGATCTTTCCCCGAATCCATGGGAGTCCGAATGAAGCGTCCACCACGCTACGCATATCCGATCGCCATCGTCTTGGGCGTTCTCGCGGCCTTCACACCGGCGAACCTTCCGCTGGACTCATCTTCAATCGTCGCCGCGCTTCTTATTTCCACGGCCATCTTTGGCTTTGCCGGGCTCGTGTTGGGCACGGTCTGGCCGAGTGGCGGTTGGGTGTGGGGAATATGGCTCGTGGCCCCGGGATTCCTGCTCGTCACCATTGGGCTAATCGCCTCGGGAGAGCTGGGGAGCTTCCTTGGGGACGACTTGCCATTCCTCCTTCTGGGATTACTGGGGGCGGGTTTCGGATCCGGGATCGGTGCTCGGCTCAGGGGGCGAACCCAGCCCTCGGAATAGGCTGACGCCTCCACCACGGTTCGTGTCGGATCTGCGCTTTCTGGGCAATACTCAATCGTCTTTGGCTATGCTGCCGATCAGGATGCTAGTAGCCACGGGGAAACCCAAGGGAATGCCCGGAGTGCCTGTCCGGCGGTTGCTGATCGCAGCACTTGAATCCGGCGGATTCGTACACGAACCCCGCGAGGTCGGGGCAGAGAAAAAAACCTCTTGGCCGTTGGATCCAGCAGAGGAAGGTTACTTCCGCCCCGTCACCGCCACCTTCCCGTTGTCGTCGAACTCCAAAACCATCCACGTGTTTGTCGTTCCACACAGGGAGCAGAAGGCGTGTTCAGCATCCAGCACCTTGAGATCGGTGATCTGGCCGCACCCCTCGCATTGGGCACGGACCGTCGTCCAGTCCTCTTTTAGGCCACTACGAGCCAACCGTACGCCCATCACAACTGGCCGGTACTGGGAGAGGGGGCAAATATCCCCGTCGCACTTGTCCCCGAAGTCCAGGCAAACGAAGTCGTCCGATTCCTTTAGGTTCGCCTGCCCGCTCCTGGGGGTGCCGGGCGACACCGTGACTTGAACTTCCTTCGTGCAGTGGGAGCAGTAGGTAGTGCGAGTTTCAGTCTTGTCACTCATGGGCGATCACCCCTCCCCCTTCTTTTCCGACCCCTCTCCGTCCCCACTCCTGCCTCCCCGGATCTCCTTCACGATCTTCCGGTAATTCTCCTCCATCTGGCCCGTGGGGACTTCGAAGAGAGGACAGAGGGACCCGGTGCAAGATTCACCGAACTCGAGGCAGATACACTTCGACGGATCATGGGCCGAGGGCAGGACTCCTTCAGGGAGATCCTCCGGGACTACAACCTCCACCTGTCGATCGCAGGCAGAGCAATACGCCTTCTGGGTCCTCATACTTCATCCCCCTTTTCATTCGGCACCTCAAGCCAGGCGGGAAGCCCGGACCTCATGCTACCCACCACCCCCGGCTCAGGTGCCGTTCCACACCTCAGACGGTGTGGAGCACCTCCATACCGGGGGCCACCTGGGACATCATGTCACGGGCTTTGTCTACCGAAGCGACAAAAGCCGTGGTGGCGCCGGCGTCCGCATCCATGCAGGACTCAGCCGCCACGGTCACACTCCGAACCACACCCTGCGAGGGCGCCCCAGTGTTCGGATCGAGGAGGTGGTGGTACCGCCTACCGGCGTGCTCGAAGTACTGGTGGTAGTCACCAGAGGTGGCCACGGCCCTGTCCGTCATGGTGAGCGTCGTAACCAACCCGTTGGAATCGTCTGGGTCCCTTACGCCCACCTTCCAGGGATCTCCATCTTCAGATCCCCCGATGGCGTATAGGTCACCACCCACGTTCACCAGGGCGTTCTGGATCCCCCAGGAGCGGAGGACCTCGGCCGCCCGGTCCACACCGTATCCCTTCCCGATGCCACCCAGGTCGATCCCCATGTCCTCCTCGTGGAAGACCACAACGTCCCGCCCCTGGCTCTTCCCGATTTCCAGGGCCGTAAACAGACCTCGGCGAGCGAAGCGATGCACCTCGTTGGAGGTCGGAGGTTGGGTCCGGTTACCCAGGTCCCAGAGCTCCACCACCCGGCCCAAACACGGATCGAAGGCGCCGTCCGTGGCCGTCGCCCACCGGAGGGAAGCCTCGAGCACCGTGGACGTTTCAGCTGAAACGTCCTGGGGCGCCGAAAACGCCGACAGGTTCGCACGACCGATCTCCGAGTCGGGTCGGAATCGGGTCAGGACCGATTCGACCCGGGCCAACTCCTGGAAAGCCGCGTCGATGGCTCCCTGGGCATACTTCTCGTCCCGGTGCACAACGGCGATCTCCCCAAACGTGCCCATAACGGGCAGGGTCCTGCGAACCAGGCGGTTCCGCCCTCTCGCCGCCAGGGGTATGCTCCCCACCACAAAAGCACCGATACCCAGAGAGATAAAATCTCGCCGGCTCGGCAGGGGTTGCTTCCGTCTCTCAACCGTCATCGTCGATCTCCATACGTCGATCCGTCGTTCGGCCACCATCCGTCCCGCTTCTGGGCGGGCTCGCAGAGGTCGCACTCATCCGCCAGGGAGCAGGAACCCAGGGAATCCCCTCCCCCACTACAACTCTCCCCCGCCTCCAGGCGTGTGCCAGGACGAGTGGCCGAAAAGGCAAAAAGGACAAACAGGGCCGCGGCCCCCAGGATGCCGACAATCAGCGTCATGAGGTAAACAACCCGGAAAAGCCTTGGAATGCCAGGGACAGGGTCCCGGCTATGATCAGTACCAGCCCCATGTTCCGGGCCACGGCCGGAACGTCGGACAGTTCCATCTTCTCACGAATGGACGCCATGAGGACCAGGGCCAACGTCACACCGAAGCCGGCTCCGAGGGCGTAAAAGAGGCCGTCCACGTAGCTGTAACCCAGGCCGGTCTGCCAGGTGGCAAGGCCCAGAATCGCACAGTTGGTGGTGATGAGGGGCAGGAAGATCCCCAACTCCCGGAAAAGCGTGGGGCTGAACTTCTTGATAGTCATCTCTACTATCTGCACCAAGGAGGCGATGACCACGATAAATGAAATGACCTGCAGGAACGGCGCGTGTGGCAGCACGAACTGGTTCAGGAACGACGCCACCAGCGAGGTGATGGTCATAACGAAGATGTTGGCCATCCCCATCCGGAGAGCCGTGCCCACCTTCGCCGAAACCCCCATGAAAGGGCACAGCCCCAGAAAGTAGAATAGGGTGAAGTTGGTGACCAACATGCTCCCAACAAGGATCAGGAAGAGGTCGCCCATGCTCTTGTCCATCACGCGGCCTCCTTCCCGTCTGTCGGCACCCTCACACTATGGGGCCAGTGCCGAATCTCCCGCTTCTGCGCTTTCCGTGTCTCCCACCAACCCAGGAACAAGAGGATGAACCCCAGAGCGAAGAATCCACCCGGCGGGCTGATCATCACCACCCAGGGCTCGTAGTTGGAACCGAAGAGGTTGATGCCGTCACCGCCCACCACAAACGGGATCCCCTGCAGAATGGTCCCGCTCCCTACCACCTCCCGTACGGTCCCCATCATGACCATGGCGATGGTGAACCCCGCCGCCACCCCGAGGGCGTCGAGGAGCGCACGACCCACCGGCCGTTTGGAGGCGAACGCTTCCTGCCGCCCCAGGATCATGCAGTTCACCACGATCAGGGGGATAAAAGCTCCGATTTCCCTATATAGGCCCGGCTCAAGAGCCTTGAATACCATGTCCACGATGGTGACGAACGTGGCAATGATCAGGATGTAGGTTGAGATCCTGACTTCGTGGGGGATGACCTTCTTCAGCGTAGAGATGAAGAGGCTGGAACCCACGAGCACGAAGAGCGTGGCCGCAGACATGGCCAGGCTGTTGTAGATCGTGTTCGTCACAGCCAGCGCCGGACACAGGCCCAGAAGCTGAATGAGGACCGGATTTTCGTTCCAGATGCCCCGGATGAAATCCTGTTGGGGAGTCGTAGCTCTCATCGGTCCTCCCCTCCTCCCGATTCTGAAGCCGGTCCGCCAGACACCGTCGCCGGCTGAATCTCGTAGGCCACCAGGAGATCCCCCAGCTGCTCGATGCGTTCGTTGATGGTTCTGACCACCGCTCTGGAGGAGATGGTGACGCCCGTGATCATGTCCACCTGGTTCGAGGCCCCCGTATTCCGATCTGGTTTCACACCTTCGAGGGGCGTGTCTACCCCGTCGAACTCACCCACAAAGGGCATCTCTTCGATCTTGTTCCCCAGTCCAGGGGTTTCTGAATGGTCCAGGACCTTCATGCCGAGGACCTGCCTGGCCTCCGGATCGTATCCGAAGATCACTGTGATGAGGTCCTGGAAACCGAACCGGGCATGAACCATGGCAAACCCCATGGAGTTCCCCGATTCGTCGTAGCCCAGGTAGACCTTGTCGAGGTCGAGGGTGTCCACCCCAGCCGGCACCTGGGTTGTCAGCTCGCCGTCCAGGACGTAGACGCTCTCAAAGCGTTCCGGGCCCTTCAACACCTCTGTCACCGCTTCCCTGATGACCCGGGCTTCTTCGGCCTTGACGAGGGGGTCGCTCCACAGGAAGACGAAGACCAGGAGGGCTCCGGCTACCACTCCTGCCACCCCCAGGGTCATGAGGAGCCGGAAGGACGAAACCTCCGGCCTCTCGGGAACGCCGTCCGGTGGGCCGTCGGTCCCAGCTGCTCCGTCTTCTACGGTCAGCCCCAAAGCCTCCGCAGTGGCCACCTCCGGCCCCACCTGGGGGAGAGTGACGGCATCGGAATCGGCCTTCGGAACCAGAACCGGGGACCCCTCAGCGGCAGCTACTTCTTTGATAGGACCGGACCCCGTACCTGAACCCCCTCCCTGGGGGGTATAGGTCTCGTGGTCCTTGGGGAGCACATCTTCCCTATCCGGCAACTCCTGCTCGACAGGGCTACCGTCCTGAGCGCCGGCCTCCACGGCTCCCTCTTCGTCCGGCGTCACGCCGTCCTTCCGAATCTCGTCGCTCATGCCTTGGCCTCCTCCGCCTTCTTCGGAGGCGGGATATGGCCGAAGACCTTCGGCTGGGTGGCTCGGTCGATGAACGGCACCAGGGAGTTCATGAGGAGGATGGCGTACATCACGCCCTCCGGCAGTCCTCCCCACACCCTGATGAGGACCACGAGGAAGCCGATCCCCACGGCGAAGATCCAAGCTCCCTTGTTCGTTACAGGAGAGGTCACCATGTCGGTGGCCATATACATGGCCCCCAGAATGAGACCCCCGGAGAAAATCATGAAAAAGGGCGGCGGGAAGGCTTCCCCGTTGATCAGATAGAGGATCTCGGAGAAGACAAACACCGTTGCGAAGATACCTACCGGGATTCGCCAGTTAAGGTACTTCCGCGCGGCCAGATACCCGCCACAGATCAAAACCAAGATCCCGGCGGTCTCCCCGAGGGAGCCCCCGGTGTTCCCAATCATGAGGCCGAACAGGTCCGTGACTTCTCCCTCGAACTTCCAAAGGCCCAAGGGAGTTGCCGCCGTCACCACGTCGGCACTGGGCTCGCCGGTCCAGAGAGGTATGGCGAAGTTCGGCCCCCGCCAGGCGCTCCACTCCATTGCAGTAGAGGGCCAGGTGGTTATGGCAGTGGGGAAGGCAGCCTGTAAGAAGGCCCGTCCCACCAGTGCCGGGTTGAACGGGTTTTGGCCCAGACCTCCGAACACGAGCTTTCCGAAGGCGATGCCGAAGGCACCCCCCAGGAAAGCCATCCAGAGGGGGAATCCGGCTGGTAGACAGAGCCCAAGGAGGATCCCTGTGATGGCCGCCGAGCCGTCCCAAAGACTTTTCTTGGGCCCGAAGACGTATTCCACGCTCAAAGCCCCGGCCATGGCAGCCGCCATGACGAGGATGGCACTCGGTCCGAAGAAGTAGATGGCCACGGCCACGATGGGCACCAGGCTCCCAACTACGTTCCACATGATCTTGGGTGTGGAATCGGGAGATTTCAGGTGCGGCGAGGCCGTCAGGAGGAGGCGTTCCTCCGGAGTCAGAGTCAGCTCCTTATCCGTCATGCCGCGTCCTCCTTCCTCCTGAGGCGGCCAAGCTGATACTTGGCCATCCCGAACATCTGGGAGAGAGGGATGTTGGATGGGCAGACGTAGGAACAGGCACCGCAGAGCATGCAATCCCAGAGGTTCGCCTTCTCGGTCATTTCCTGGTACTTCGCCGTCTGAGCCAGCTTACCCATGAGAGACGGATTCAAGAACATGGGGCAGGCGTCCAGGCAGTGCCCGCAGGAAATGCAGTTGTAAACCGTCCGGGCCCGGGATTCCTTTTCAGTCAAAACCACGATTCCGGTGACACCCTTGGTAGCGGGTGCGTCCAGATCCGGCTGGGCGGCACCCATCATGGGTCCACCAGAGAGGATCTCGGTGACGTTTTCCTTTATGCCGCCACAGAATGCCAGGATGTCTTTGAACTTGGCTCCCACCGGAACGATGAGATTCTGGGGTTTGTTCACCCCCGGCCCCGTGACCGTCACAACCCTTTCGATCAGGGGAAGCCCGGTCTCGAAGATCTCGGCGATGCAGGCGATGGTTCCGACGTTCTGGACCACCGCGCCGACGTGCATGGGGAGTTTGCCTGACGGCACCTCCCTGCCCGTGACCGCCTTGATAAGCATCTTCTCGGCGCCCTGCGGATACTTCACGTAAAGGCCCTGGACCTCCGCGTTCAGATCCTCCGGCTTGGTTTTGCTGAGGATCTCGATGGCGTCGGGTTTGTTGTTCTCGATACCGACGACGGCTCGGCCGACTCCCAAAGCCTTCATCATGATGCGGACACCGAACCACACGCGGTCGGGGTATTCCACCATCGTCCGATGGTCGGTCGTCAGGAAAGGCTCACACTCGGCGCCATTGATGAGGAGAACCTCGATGGGCACGTCCTTGGGAGGGAGGAGTTTGACGTGGGTCGGGAATGCAGCGCCTCCCAGACCGACCACGCCACCCTTCTGGACTGCCGCTACCACGTCCTTCGGGTCCAATCCTTCCCACCTGGGGATCACCCTGGGCCTGGGAATCTGGGGAGAGAACTTCTCCACCTTGATCCGTACGGCCTCCGCCATGCTCCCGTCCGGGTGGGGCCACCACCCGATCCCAACGACCTCACCTGCGGCGGAGGCGTGGATGGGAACCGAAACGAAACCGTCTGCCTCGGCAATCTTGTCGCCCCGCTCCACTCGGTCCCCCACCTCCACCAGGAGGCGTGCGGGTTTTCCGGCGTGTTGACGGAGGGGAAGAACGATCTCATCCGGGAAAGGCATGCGCCGGATGGGGACACCGCTGGACTGGTCCTTATGTTCCGGCGGGTGTACGCCGTGACTGAAGCTCAGCTTATGCCACATGCGAATAGGTGCCCTCCCGTGACCGGCCGAAACGACCAATCCCGGGAGGGCTGCTCCCATCAGTTAAAGGGCTTGGCCCGTTCGATCCACTTCTCCAGGTCTCGCTCCCTCGGATTCAGAGGGGTCCCGGGGTGGATGATCTTCGCGGTACAACGCTCCGCCGCCTGGACGATCTCTGCGAAGGTTCCGGCATTCATGTCCTTGAAGTACGCCTGCTTCGCATCGTTATAGGCGAACATCTTCTTGTTGATGTTGATGCACTCGTTACAGCTAGTGCACCTGGCCGTCTCGATGTACGGCTCCATGACGAGGTCATCGTCATCGTCCGCCGCTGGTTCGGCGGTTGCGGGTGCCTCAGCAACCGCCGAGTCCGCCGGTGCCCCGGTTTCCGGAGCCGCGACGGGTGCCGGAGCGGCGGCTGGCGCTGAAACCAAAGCTTCAGCTTCGGGCGTGAGGGTGACCGGTGAGAGACCCGGCGTGGACGCGGCCCTGGTAAGGATCGCGGCCACCGTGTCATTCCCGCCCGAAGAAGACTTCAGGAGGCCCTCAGCCATGCGCCGAGCGATGATCTGCGGATACGTGGTTTTCAGCTCGGCGATCTTGGTCTCGTATTCGGCCCGGAGAGCCGCCGCCTTGGCGTCGAAGTCATCCTCGAGCTCGTAGGCAATCTGGTCCCGGACGGAGGGAGCAACCTTGTACCCCGCCAGCTCACGGAGCTGGTCCCAGTGGAGGAGCCGGTCCTCGCCCAGCATGACCATCTCCATGGAACAGGCCACCCGGTCCAGCTGCCCATCACCCCCAATGACATTGATGAAGGGCGTCTTCCCGACACGATCGTCCAAGGGGAGATCCACGAACTCATGGAAGGGAACCTGGTCCTCGTTCCACGCGTCTCGCTTGATCGACTTGAACTGCTTCTTGAAACGGTTCTCTGTGGCCGC
>JANQDZ010000032.1 GCA_028278645.1 Longimicrobiales bacterium
TTTGAAGAAAGAAAGAATCAGAAAGCGGATCTATCACACAAGGAACGAGGCGAAGGCCGATCTGTTCGAATACATAGAGATGTTCTACAATCGCAACAGGCGTCACAGTCATCTCGGTGGCGTCAGCCCCGAAGCCTTCGAGGAGGCTTCACCCAACGGCTCCTAGCTGTCCACGATACCGGGGGAAGCCCACAACGGCTCCTAGCTGTCCACGATACCGGGGGAAGCCCAGCTTCAGGATCAGGAGGTCCAGGGTGACGCTCACCACGTCCTGCGGTGAGTGTTGGCTGTTCAATGCCGAACGGGACATGAGTGCCCCCGAGTTTTGGCTGTCGAATATCGACACTATTATGAGTGGGAGTATTGTCGAAAGGCAACAATAGGCCTCCACATCAGGGAAACTGCCGGCGGAGGCTGCCCGGAGATCAAGCTCTTCCTACGGGGCCTTAGTCGGCCTCAGCACCAGCTCCGCGAAACTTCCTCCGGAGTTGTTCCCCATCCATAGGCCGACCCGCCCACTTGTGGGGTCCTTCAGCCGAGTCACGACCAAGCTCGGTTCCGTATCATGCTCGACGTAGACCCGAATCTCTCGGTTGGTGATGACAATCCGGGCCCTGAAGAAGTCATCGGGGTTCGGGGGATTCAGAAGAGAGTTTTCGTAGACGTTGGGGTGGTCCTGCCGAAGCTGGTTCCACGGGTGCTCGGGGTGGGAGATGTACTGGACCATGTGGCTACGGGAGAGGTTGTTGTCGGCCCTGAAGTTGAAGGGGCGAAAGTAGATGGCCTCATAGGTCTCGTCGTCGACTCCCCGGAACGCCACACCCACGAAGCTCCGTCCGGGGCTGTTCTCGCCGCGGACCAGAAGCTCGATGGTACCGGTGTCGAACTCCACGTTATTGAGCCAAGCGGTCCCGGCGCCCGGGCGAGCATCGAAGGTGATTATGGCCCGGTCTCCCTGAGCCTCTACCGTGGCGCCTCGGTTGGCGACCGTCCAACCATCTCCCGTAGCGATGTCCGCCAGGTTCGGACGCAGCACCTCCTGCGCCCCCACGCCGTTGGAAGACACCAGGGCGGCAACTGACCACAACATGAGGGCGAATGATGCACGACGTTTTGGGCGCGTTACGGGGTAAACGGATCGCATGGTTCCTCCAGTGATGGGTGGTTTTTATGATCTCGACACTAGGTTTGCTGATAGGAGATCCCCCGCCTTTTCTCAAGCCAAAATCGTCTTTCGAATCCTCATGGGCCGCCGGACTTTCGATCACCTCGGTGGGTCACTTCTCATCCATCCGCCGCGCGAGCTGCACCACCTGCAACTCGAGTCGCTTCACGTCCCGGGTGACAGCCAGCCGCGTCATCTCGAGCCAGTACCAGATCTTGATAGCGAGCACGAAGCCAAAGCATAGAGCGGCGGTTCCACCCCAGCGAAGCATGACCCGAACCTCTTCGGCCTGAGCGAAGAGGACCGCCGCGGACACTCCAAGAACGAAAAGGACCAGGTTGGCCACCACGCCGGCAGCGGCCAGCCGGCGATGCCGTCCGCGGAACGTCTCAGTGAGCAGTTCGGCCATCGACTGGCCACCGAGACCCTCCATGGCCTCTTTCTCACCCTCCTCCAGTGCCTGGAGAATCAACTCGTCGATGTCTCTGGTCGGTCGCGCCATCACTCCTCCTCCAGGCGATGCCTGAGTGCTTTTCTGGCTTTGAACAAACGGGACTTCACGGTACCGACGGGGATGGAGAGCACGTCGGCGATCTCGCGGACCGACATCTCTTCCATATAGAACCAGGTGAGGATCATGCGCTGCTCGGCATCGAGATCCGCGAGGCCTGCGCGGACGCGGCCGATCTCGTTTCCGGCTGGATCCTCGGCCGGGAGATCCTCCGACATCCTGGCGGCCTCCTCCACTTGATTGGTGAACCGGCGGTAAGACTGCTGGCGCCGGATCCAATCCCGGGCCTTGTTCGCCACGATTCGCATGGCCCAGGCCCGAAACCTCGCCGGATCCCGCAGCCTGCCCAGGCCACGCACGATCCCGATCCAACTCTCCTGGACGATGTCCCGGGCGGCTTCGTCGTCCCGGGTGATGTGGGAGGCCTGCTGCACCAGCAGTCGGTGCCAACGGGCGACGAGCTGCCGGAAGGCTTGGCTGTCCCCGAGCTGGCTCCGCGTGACGAGGTACTCGTCGAGCACGTTGGTCGCGGTGCGTCGGCTCATGCCGGGTCCGTAAGGCGTGATCGGTAGACGTTCCTGCGGAAGAGCAGGACGACGACCAAGAGTAACGTCAGCGCGTACGCCACAGCACCGAGCGCCCAGAAGCCAGCGGCCCCGTCGGAGCCCAGCAGCGCTTGGTACGCCTCGATGATCCAGCCCGTGGGCGAGAGCAGGAAGGCTACCCTATAACCGGCATCCGATCTCAAGAAGAATAATCCCAGAGGGATAAGAGAGAGGAACGACAGCCCCTTAAAAACCGCCAGCGCCCCCACCCTGTCCGTGGTCAGTGCGGGGATCAACAGCGCGTACGCAGGCGTAAGGAGCGCCAAGGGACCGACGACCACGAGCCAGTTGAGGAGGGAGAGATCCACGGCATGCCACGTCGAGTTCATCATATACACCGAAGCGAGAGGCCACACACACATCCAGCCGGCGGCGATGACCGTCCGGATCACCATGAGCCGCGCAGGCGGGACCGGAGACACCGCCAACGCTTGTCGCACCCCCGTCTCCCCCTCCTCGACCATGAGGACCCCGAACAAAAACCCGAAACCGCCCGGACCTCCGACGAGGGAAACCGCGATCACGAACGGAATCCACGCAGACCACCCGGGAAGCCTTCCCTGGAAGAGGCCGAGGGCCGTGATACCGAGGGTGCCCACCAGAGACACTAGTAGTGTCAGGAGGGCGACGTGGTCCCTGAGGATTCCTTTCCCGTCCAGCCGGACGATGCTCAGGAATTGGTTCATCCCCGGCCTACCTCCCCTCCGTCACGATCGAGCCTTCGAATTCTCGCATCGTCCATCGCCACAGAGCAGCGGCCCATACCACCAGATACGCCACGGCCAGGCCCTGCCCCACCAGGGACACCGTCGCCGGATCGACGGAAGCCCGTAGCACCGTGAGCATCGCGTAGGATGGAATCAGGCCCAGGGCCATCCCAGATGCGCCCCCGACGACGCCGAAGTGGGGGAGCAGCGGCAGGTAGAGAAGGGTCGTGACCCCGAGAAGCCGGACCACGAGGTGGTTCATTCCTCGAGCCCGGGCGACGCACACGAGGCCCATGAGAACGGCCACGACGCTGCAGAGCGAGAGGGCCACGAGTTGCCGGATTAGGTCGAATGCCCCCGCGGTAGCGACCAGGACGACGACCAGGCTCGAGACGAAGGTGAGGAGCGTCAGAGAGATCGCTTTGGCTGAGACGTAGGCTTGGGGGAGGGTGGGGGTGAGGTCGAGCGCCAGCAGGGTGCCCTGGGACTTCTCCACCAACACCATGGCCCCGACGAAGCTGAGGCCGATGGTTGCCGGGTCCATGAACACAAGGAACGCCACGAGCTCTGGAGAGGCCGGCCGGTCGGGGAGGAGCATGATGAACAGGCATATCATGAGGGTGCTCACTGCTGTGGCCGGGTACAGAAACGAGCGGGTTTGGAGAACGAGGTCCAACCGGAGCAGCGATACGAACCCTCGCACCGTTACGCTCCCGCGGTGGCGAGGGGTACCCCCGTCACGTCGGCGAAGACCCGGTTGAGGCTCGCTTCTTGGCTGTGCACGGACACGATCTCGTGCCTCTCCAGCAGCGTGCGGAAGGCCGGATCCCGGCCGAGCCCGTCGAGGGGGAATTCCGACGCGGCGCCCACGCCTTCGTCGTCCACGTACTCCACTCTCACCGTGCGCCGTCCGTACCGGGTTTTCAGCGCCGTGGGCCCGTCCACGACGCGCATCTCCCCCTCGACCAGGAAACCCACCCGGTCACAGAGCTCCTCCACGTCAGCCATGTTGTGCGTCGTGAGCAAGACCGTCTTGCCCCGGGCTCGCTCCTCGGAGATGAGCGCCTTGATGACGGATGCGTTCACAGGGTCGAGCCCGGCGGTCGGCTCATCGAGAAAGAGCACCGTCGGGTCGTGAAGCAGGGCTCGGGCGAAGTTCAGACGCATCATCATGCCCTTCGAGTACTCGGCGACGCGCACGTCGGCGGCGTCCGTGAGGCCCACCAGCCCCAGTAGCTCCTCCGGCTCCTTGGTCGGCCGGCTGAAAAGGGATCCAAAAAACGCGAGGTTCTCTCTGCCGGTGAGGCGGAGGTAGTGGTTCGGCAGCTCGAAACCGACACCGATCTTCTCGTAGAGCGTGTGGTCCCAGTCACCGAGGGCCCGGGAAAGGACCGCGGCCGTGCCCCGAAAGCGCCGGTTTTGGCGAGTGAGCACCCGCTGGGTGGTGCTCTTCCCGGCTCCCGACGGCCCGAGGAGACCGAAGATCTCGCCCTGGGCTACCGTGAAAGACACGGCGCGCAGGGCAGGGGTGTGGTTGCCCGGATAGACGTAGGTAAGGTCTCGGACTTCGATCAACGCTGGGCCTCGGCGGAGGTGGCGAAAGCCAGGCGCTCCCCGGCTTCTCATCTTAAAGTCGTACGCCGGGTTGGATCGGTTCACGGGGCGGTGAGGGGAACCTGCAAACAAGGGGCCTGGTACTGATTGGATCATGATCGAATTGGATCAAGCGGGCTCCGGGCTTTTGTCCGCCATAACATTCAAGCCCCCACCGGACCTCTCCCCGTGGATCGAGTACTTGTGGGCCCAGGCATACCCCCCCGACCGGGAGGAACGAGATTGGCTGGTGGTGCCGGATGCAAGCAGCCACATACTCGTTCAAGGCTTCGCCGGAGGCCGATGCCGCGCCAGGCTGATAGGGCCGCGGTCCAGGGCTGTTCGGTTTCGTCTGGCCGACAGGCGGTGGACCGTGGGGGTGCGATTCAGACCCGGGGCGCTTCCTTCACTGGTTGGTGGGCCGGCCGGGGAACTCGTCGACGCAGGGATACCTCTGGAAGACGTTTCCCAGATTCGGCCTGAACGGTTGCAGGAGCGGATAAGGGACGGATTCGCCGATGAAACGGTCCCGCTTCTTCTGTCTGTCCTTCGGCGGCGGTTCAGGGATCAGGAGCCACCGAGTTGGAAGATTCGGGCTTTTTTGAGAGCCTCCCGCCAATCCGGCAATGGAGAAAGGGTCGGAAAGGTGGCATCCCGCCTCGGAATGGGATCTCGTACTCTCCGACGAGCCAGCCTGGACGGGATTGGGCTCTCGCCCAAGTCCGTCCTCCGTGTCCGCCGCGCCCAACGGGCGGCCCTTCGAATGGTCTATCAGGCCGAAAACCCTTCTCGCGTGGCCCACCTCGAAGGGTACTCGGACCAGGCGCACCTATCCAGAGACTTCGGGGCTCTCTTCGGTGAGTCCCCGTCCACCTACCTCCGGCGTCGCACGGAAGGCCGATTCTTTCAAGCGGCTGCCCCAATGAAAGACGAGCTTGGACGGATCCTCGGTATCGAAGTCCACAGGAAACAAGGTTTGAAGGTAGATGAACAAGACGCGCGCAACGCTCCTGGGCCTCGGATGGGTGCTGTTTACCCCCTTGGCCCTGGCAGGTCAGCCCCAACCCGACACCGTTGAGATCTACGCGGTCCACGATTCGAACCGGGAGGCCCGGACGGTACTTGAGCTTCGGGACGTTCTACAGGGCCTCGACCTTCGGGATTGGGTGATCACCCCGACCGTTCGAATCGATGAAACCCAAATCCCTCACAGTCACCCCGTCCTCACGATACATACCCGGCACCTGGGGGATCGGGATGCGCTTCTGGCGGTCTTCCTCCATGAACAGTTTCACTGGTGGGTGCTGGAGCGGGACGATGAGCTCCGAGGGGCGGTAAGCGATTTCCGGGAGGCCTTTCCCGAGGTGCCTGTCGGCAACCCCACCGGTGGGCGAAGCGAGTACAGCACTTACCTGCACCTGGTGGTTTGTCATCTCGAACTCCAAGCGGTGACGCTCCTGAAGGGTGAGGCCCGGGCCCGGAAAACCCTGTCTGCCAACACCCACTATACCTGGATCTACGATCGGGTCCTCGACGATCCCCGAGTCGGCGAGATCCTTGCCCGACACGGATTCACCCTCTCGTGAGACTATGAGCGAAGGATCCTCCTCCGAAGTCACCGCCCGTAGTCATCTCCTCCAGGGCGGAACGATCATGGTGAGCATCCTGCTGGCCCTCGTCATCGGCGCCGCATGGGAATGGGTTACGGATCGCCTCGAGGAGAGGGAATACCGGCAAGGCCTCATCACCGAGTTCGAGGAAGGAAGGCGCGAACTCGCGTTCGATATCACGGCACGAGAGGCGATCCTCGACCGGACCACCAGAATGTTGGACGTGGGCATGGACCCGGTGGGCTCGATCCCTCAAGACTCGGCCGAAGCGTATTCTTCTGCGTTGATCGATTTCCGGTACTTCACTCCCACCCACCCCGTGCTCGAAGACATCATCGCAGGAGGCCGCCTCGAACTCCTCCGTTCGGACCGGCTTCGTCGGTCACTGCTCCGGTACATCCAGGAACGGGATCGGATCCATGTGGTGGAGAGCAGGGAGCGGGACTTCGTGGCCGACGCCCTCGAGCCCTATCTCCTGGAAAACCTCCCCCTAGGAATACCCCCGTCGCCGGGCGATCCTGTCTCCTGGGGGCCAGCCACCGATGCAGGAACGCTCACCAACCTGTTGCGTCGGCCTGCTTTCAGGACCCTTCTCGTGCTTCGCCACGACCGCACCGACATCGCGCTTCGGTTTTCCCGCGGCCTCGACCGATCCATCGACTCCGTCTTGGCGGCCCTGGGTGCCCCGAATCACTGACCGGGAGACACGAAACACCTGGCAACAAGTCCTTTCCTCGCTAAAACGCGCGGCGGTATACTCCCGCCGTACGAACTTTCGCATGGACCGGATGTTCCGGTCCCACTCCCTCCGGCCGGAAAAACGACTGAATGACGGTTGGCTGGTTCTATGCAGCCCGATCCGGCCCCGTGTAGCCCAGGTCCGTCATCAAGGCGGGGGCTCGTTCAAAGAGACGCTCGCGGATCTTCACCCGGGCTCGGGAAAGGCTCGCCCGGACATTCGTCTGGGACTTGCCCAACGCCTGCGCAGCCTCACAGGGTTTGAAGTCCTGGAGGGCCACGAGCCGAAAGGTCCGGTCCTGGAGCTCGGGAAGGCCCTCCACCACCGCGTTCACCGTGTCCCAGAGTCTCTCCGCATCCACGCTCACCTCGGATTGGAGCTCCCGGTTGGGGTCAACCTCTCGGACGTGGGCTCTCTTCTTCGCGAGGTCGACGGAGGCTCTGGATCGGAACTGGCTTTGGATCTGGTTCTCGGTGATGCGATACACCCAACTGGAAACCTTCGAATGGAAGCGAAAGGAGTGGATAGAGTTGAGCACCCGAATCAGGACCTCCTGAGCAACGTCCTCGGCGTCGTCCAGGTCCTGGGTCCTGGCCAGGGCGTGCCGAAGAGCCATTTCCCGGGCCCATCTCAGTAGATCGGATAAGGCAATCGGGTCCCCTGAGATCGCGTCCTTGGCCAAAGCATCCCCGTTCCGGGCCGGGGGTGGTGAGTGGGGGGGAGAGCCTAGGTTCCCGGGTCCGCGATCCCTACCCCGACGGAGTCTTTCTGTCACAGCTCTCCCCCTCCCCTGGAGTGGTTTCAGCCCTCACATCCCCTTCTATCCCAAGACGCCCGGCACAACGGAACCGTGCAAAATCCCAAGAACGGGGTTACCCAAAGATGTATGGAGAGCATGGGAGAGTTCCGGACCCAGAATGACCCGCAAGAATCTACGGAGGGACCAGCTGGGGGAGGGGTAGACCGTTTAGGGGGTCCCAGTCGAGGTCTTACCCTCGGCACGAATCTGAAGGATCACGGATACCGCCCCCACGCAGAAAGAGAACAAGAGCAATTGAGACACGTCCGCAGTACCCACCGATTCGACAGCAACGACGGCTGCCATGGCAGTGAGGGACCAAAGGAGTCCACTGATCAGTGTCTGGGTACGCGGAAGTCGTTGGCCTTCCGGAGAGCGGTCCGGCTCGGGAAGCCCCGCCAGGACCCGTTGAATCAGGCTTTCCGGGACCTCAATCTCTTGCTGGTACTCAGCATGGATTCTCCGGACAATGCGGAGATCTTCCCGACAAGAAGAACAGCTCTCGAGATGAGCCTCGATCTCCGGGCTCCGCACCTGGTCGACCTGGTAGTCGATGAGACGATCGGTTTCCGGGCAATTCATGTGTCAAATCCCTCCAGGATTTCTCTCAGCCGTTTGATCCCGTGCCTGATGTTCGACCGGACCGTGGCTTTTTTTGTCTTCATGATGTCAGCGACTTCCTGTGGGGTTCTACCATCGAGAATTCTCAAATGGATGGCTTCCCGCTCCCGCTGAGGAAGACGACCGAGGGCACGTACCAGGACCCCACGGATTTCCCGTCCCTCGACCTCCTTTTGCGGATCCGGAGGTCTCCAATTGAGGTTTTCTCCCCCAGGGTCTCTCTCCATGCGGTCGAGAACCTCCTGGCGGACCCTGGAGGCCCGGAAGTCACTAATGCACAGGTTGTTGGCGAGCCGGCGGAGCCATGCTTCGAAGGAGCCGTCACCCCGGTATGACCCACGCTTTTCGAAGGCCTGAATCCAGGTTCTCTGAAACAGATCCTCGGCGTGATCGGTGGAATCGCTGTACGTCATGCAGATCCGCAGCACCATAGGCGCGTGGGTCCGCACAAGGCTCTCGAAGTATCGGTGGTCACCACTGCGAAACCTTCCCAGGTCAATCATCCGACGCCTGTGAAAGGCGAACCGTGCAATCGATCCCGCGAATACGAGTGACAGAAATAAGTAACGCCAGCTCAGCCGCCGGAAGGAGCAGGGGGAGCCAGGCGCCAAGGATGGCTGGTTTGGACGGATCGGACCGGACCCATCTCAAACCTGCCGCCACGGCAATGAAGAAGGCGATCCCGGTGGCAAGCCCCAGCGCCCAGCAGGCGTTCCGCCGAGCCGGCGGTGATAGGCCGCTGGTGAGAAACCCCGCTCTCTGGCCGAGGAGAGCAGCCAGGACGGCGAATAGGGCGACCGCAAACAGGCTATGGACGAGGTAGGTCAGCCAATTCGGCGGACGTTCAAATGGGCGGCCCAATCGAAAGTTGTAGCTCGTCCGTCGATCGGCGTCCGCTATGGCTCTCAGCTTCAGAAGAGTTGATGGAGTCAGGGGACCCAAAGGGAACTCCGCCTTCAGGTCCGCACCCTGTGAGGCCCGGGCACGGTAGTCGGCCAGGGGGGATCCGTACGCAAGCAAACCGTAGGAGATGACGGCGAGAAGGAGTGCCCGGCCCGCCAAGGATCGAGGGCGAAGCGCCAGATGGGCCGCGTACCCTCCGGCAAAGGCCGTAAACGGTAGGAACAGACCCACCCACCCCGGCAGGAGGTAGGCGATCTCCCAACCGCTCCATGCCCGGCCACCGAGGCCTCCCATCACGAGTCGGTAGGAAAGGGCCAACCCCACCAGCACGCCCAACCAGATCGCAACCGGTCGGAAGAAGCCCCTCATGCCCTTCTCCTCCGGGCTGATCCCATCCCCCAATGGTTCTGACCCAGCCACCTGTGGGCGCCAACAACTACCGGCCCTCGCAATCCTCGTCGGACGTGCAGTTCGGCTGGACCCAACAGCACCTCTCGCAGCAGTAGGGCTCCGGTCCCTCCGTCATGCAACAGTTCCGAAGCGCGTGAGTCCAGATCTTGCTCTCGGCCGGTTGGGTGAACAGGACCGCTCCGAAGAGTCCGTTCAGAACAACGAGTCCCATGATGAGCTTCCAGCGCATGTCCTTTATCCTTTGCCGTGGGAGGGGTAGCCTCCGTCAAGTGACCGGTCATTCGACGGGGCCCTCACACCACCGAGCCAGTGCCTGGTGGCCGTCGGAAACTTCCAGCAGTCCATAAATGGCCTGCCCAGTAAAAACGGCAGGGCTGAACTCGGGTGGAAAACTGAAACTCTCGATACCTGTGTCGGTAGAGACCTTGAGCCAATCGGCGCCTCTGCCCAGGGGATCGACGGATGTGTCGAACATCCGCATCCACGCCACTTCCCTGGATTCGCACCGCAGGTCCGTCGCTACCGGTCGTTGGTCAGCGAATTGGCTTCGGTACCCCAGGGCCAAACTCGTGAAATCGATCCCCGAGTCCTCGTACCCCGGCCCCAACTCCAGTCGGCCCATCCATCGGAGATAGGTCTCGATGTCTTCCAGGCTGATCGGGACCGTTGGTATTTCTACCGGTACCCTTACCCTGATTGTTCCGTCGGAATCAAGCCAGAGCAGCTCCCCGGATCTTGGGCTCCACAGGACAACAACCCCATCGCAGGCGTCCCAGAACGGCACGGGAGACCACTCTTTTTGACCGGGGGTTTCGCCGGCGTTGTGATCCGAGAACAGTGCCAACTCGGACCCCGGCTCCAGAAGACGGTCCACCCGACTCAGTGAGCCTCTGATCAGGTCCTCGGTGCGATCGATCCTAACGGGGAACTGGCTGGCCAGGAAGCTCAGACCGTTGTTTCTCACCCTGAAAGGATCGGCGTAGGAGATGTTTCGGATGTCGGAACGGGCCCTGATCCTACCCCTGTCACTCAGCCTGGCAGATTCGAGAAAAGTGCCTGACCCATCAAACTCCGATACGCGCCCGGCGCCGAGATCCCATACCAGAACTCCGGAGTTATCAGGATTGAGGGTTGGTTGGATGGCCCACGGATCCAGAAACTCCCCCGGGCCCTCCCCTTCCGTTCCAAAGTGGTGGGCCTCACCGTCTCCGAGAGCCACCCGGGCTACGAAGGGCGGTGCTGCATCCAACACCCAGATGGAACCATCGACGAGAATGACATCCCGGACAGCAACGAAGTTCGACGAAGTGGTGAGGAGACGGACCTCATCCGCCTGGATGGTTCGGGAAACGATGTGGGTCCCGGACTCACCGAAGGAGCAGGCGGCAGTCACGAAAGGAAGGACGGCTACGAGGGTTCCTGGTCCTCTCATGGTCTGGGTACGCCCCGGGGCATGTCGGCGGTGCCCTTGGCGATTTCAGCAATCCTGCTGCCGTGTCCTTCCGCCAGGATCAGGCCTTCCCCGTCAAGAAGGAACACCCAGGGAGTGCGAAGTGTGAGGCCATACCCCAAACCGTCGAGGAGATCTTCGGCGACGGTCCAGACTTCCGCGTGCCACCCGTGATCTAAAGCGTACTGGTTGGCTGAGGAGATGGGCTCGGAGGAAATGGCAATGGCCCGCAAACCTGGTCGTGGGGCAGTGGTCCAGGCTCTCCAGAGCGGAGCCACAGCCTCGCAATACCCGCAACCAGAGTTGAAGACCAGCAGCAGCGTTGGCTCGCCGGTGGCCAGGGAAACTTTCTGGCCATCGGGGCCAAGAGCATGGACCCCGGACAAAGAACTCCCGGCCTGGAGCCAAGGCACTGCCCGAGGATCATCCGTTCGAGGACGAAGACCAAGGAAGAGGGCCTGCGCCAACGCCAAAAGCGCCAGGAAGACGATCACCAGGTCCCTACGATCAAATCGTCTCATTCGAAATCGATGAAGGCCAACAATCACCTGACACCATAACGTAGACGTTTGCCGAAGGCGAAGCGTGCAAAAGAGGTAGGGGTCCGAAGGCGGATGGCGTGCACGCTTTGCCCTCGCGCAGCCAAGGCGAGCCCCGTGGGTGAGTCTTGCGAAGTGCGGTGGTTACCTGTTGCGGCCGAATCCCGATGGCCCCACCGGGGCCGGTGAGAAGGTCCCTCCCTGATGGTACCTTTTCTCCTGAGCCTCCTTGGAAGGATCGATGTGCCAGATCAGGCCAGACGGCATCCACTCGGTGGGTTGCCGAAGACTTTTGGCCAATCCGGCAACCGCCTCAGAAAGCACCTCGGTGGCCACCCTGATCTTGGCCCGCGACTTCAGGTTCTCTATGGAGGAGAGTTGCTCGAGCTCCTTGAACACCTCCAACAGGCCGGGAATGGAATTGAGGGCAGTGGTCTGGGTTTGAAGGGTCGCCCGTGCGTGGAAAGCCACGGAGAGGAAAAGCCCTTCCGTAGTCGGTTCCATCTCGTCGGTCTCCTTGATCCCCGACACGAGCCCGAGGAGATCCCCCGGCCCCTGATGTCTCGCGCCACCCTGCCAGACCCAGACCGCGTGCTGGACCTCAGCGAGTGTGGCCCAAGCGACTTCCCTGGCACGATCCTGCTTCCGGCGCCGCTCCAGAACCCAATCGACCAGGGCAATGGTCACGAGGATCCCGAACATCTCGGTGCCCAGGTCCCCGAGCACCCCGCCGAACGTCGCTCCTCCCCGACCGGATAGGTCGATCCAGATGAGGCCGGCGGAGGCAAGGAGGAACACCGCAGCGAGGATTACACGGAACATTCAGGCCACTCCCTGTCGGTTGGGAACGTTTCGAGAAACTTACTGTGGGACGGGGAACGACGGGAGGAGGTTGCCTTACGACCGCTCCCCTGACCCGACCCGAAAGTTGGTGCCACTTCCAGGGTCAGTTCAGAGCCCCCTGCCGTTGGGGCTGAGAACCCCGTAGAGTCGGCAGTCTCAAGTATGCCGGATCCTGATCTTCCTGCGCCTATTCGGCTTTCAGCGCCAGGATCGGGTCGGTACGCGAGGCAAGTCGGGCCGGTGCATATGAGGCGAGGCCGGCCGCCGACATGACGGCCAACACCGTCGTGGTGAGCATGAGGGGGTCAGTGGCACTGACCTGGAAGAGGAAACGCTCGATGACTGCCGACGAGGCCAGAACCGCGACCAGTCCAATGGCCGTACCGGCCAGGGTGATCTTGAACCCGTCTCTGAGCACCTTTCCCGCTAAGGCGTTAGGAGCAGCTCCTAGAGCCATACGCACCCCAAACTCCCGCGTCCGGTGACGGACGGCGACCATCATCACCCCGTAGACACCAACGAGGGCTAGCACGAGTGCGATGGAGGAGAAGCTTGCGATGAGCAGGCTGGCGAATCGAGGTTGGGCGATCGAGTTGCTGAAGGCGTCCTCAATGGTGGTGATCTGAGACAAGGCGAGGCTCGGATCTCGGTCCGCCAAGCGTCCCCGGAGGGCCGCCTGAACCCCGCTCGCCTGGATGCTGGACTGCGCCACCAGAGTAAGGGAGCGGACGGGGCGCCCGTTGGCCCAGAAGCGGAACTGGGTGTGGGCAAAGTACATCTGAGGTCGACGGGGTTGGTCCAGGCCCAGGTGACGGACATCGTCGACGACGCCAACGACCTCGGCCCATCGGGGCTGGGTCAACTCCCCCCCGAGTCGGATCCGCCGGCCGATCGGGTCCTGCCCGGGCCAGTGAGTGCTCGCCATGGTCTCATTAATGACCACCACTCCCCGCGAGTCCGGTCGGTCCTCCGACGTGATGGCACGGCCGCGCTGGAGTCTCACGCCCATCGCCGCGAAATAGCCCGGGGTCACGACCTGCCAGTCCGAATCGGGTTTATCCCGGCCCTCAGGGATTCGCTCCTCTTCGAGTTCAAAGCTCATGTCGCCCAGTCGTGTTGCCAGGGGCAAGTTCGTCACTGCACCGACTTCCGTAACGCCGGGGATCGCGGCCGCGTCAGCCAGGAAGGCTTCCCAGAACAGGATGACTTCCTCGTCCGTTGGGTAGCTGGCCGAAGGGAGTCCGACGGATGCAGACACGATATTCTCGGTGCGGAAGCCCGGATCCACTTTTGCGAGCGCCATGAAGCTCTTGGTCACGAGAGCTGCGCCCGTGGTGAGCACGATCGCCACGGCCACCTGGCCGACCACCAGCCACCGACGGAATCGATCGCCCTGGATGTCTCCGGTGCTCTGGGCGCCGGACTTCAACGTCGCCGTGGCGTTTTCCCTACCTGCGTAGAAAGCGGGTGCGGCGCTGAACAGCAGGCCAGCCAAAAGCCCCAGCCCGACGCCGAAGAAGAGAACCTTGGGGTTCAACCCGATGTCCTCGATACGGGGGATCCCTGCTGGCATCAGCGCGACCAAGGCCTCTGAAAACGCGGCCGAAACAGCGATCCCGAGTGCACTCCCGGCCAGAGCGAGGAGGACGCTCTCGACCATGACCTGTGCGACGATGCGCAGGCGCCCGGCGCCCAGCGCCTTTCGGAGCGCCAGCTCGTGGGTGCGCCCCGTCACCCGGGTGAGAAGGAGGTTGGCAACGTTGGCGCATACGATGAGGAACGCCATCCCCACGGCGGCGAGCAGCAGCAGGAGCATGGGCCGCACAGGCCCGACCAGCGAGTCGAGGAGGGGCACGCCGGCCGTTCGGAATCCCATGTCCTCGGGGTAGCCGTTTGGATACGCCTCCACCATTCGCATCCCCGCAGCCGCCAGGACCTGATGGCCTTCCTCCGGAGTCATGCCCTGGGGCAGTCGAGCCAACGCGAGGAGGAAGTGGTTTCCTCGCACGTCGCGAGAGATCGTTGGATCGAACCCCATCGGCACTACGAACTGGGTCGGAGTGGGACTGGTGAGGTCCTCCGGCATGCGGAACTCCGGTGGGAAGACGCCGATGACCTCCCGCTCGAAACCACTTACCTGGACAGTTTTTCCGATGATATCCGGGTCCGCGCCGAAGCGTGAGCGCCAGTATCCGTCGGTCAGGATCATGACGGCGGCAGCCGAGTTGTCCTCCTCTTCCGTGAAGACCCGTCCCATGGCGGGTGAGATGGCCAGCGCTTCGAGCACTCCGGCGGTCACGAAGGCGACGCGGGCCCGCTCGGCCGGGCCGTCGTGGGTGAGGGTTGCGCTGCCGAATGTGTACGAGCCCATTCCGGGCCAGTCTTCCAGCTGATCCACCAGGTCCAGGTGCTCGGGGGGTGAAAGGCGGGCCTGTGGACTCCCGTTCCACGAGTTCTCCACACGAATGACCTGTTCTGGTTCCGGGTAGGGTAGGGGCTTGAGCAGGATCCCGTCCACGATGGTAAAGAGGGCCGTCGTCGCTCCAATCCCCACGGCCAGCGTTCCGAGAACCAAGAGCGAATATGTGGGCCGTCGGATGAGAGCTCGTACCGCGTATCTGGCGTCGCGGAACCCGTCCTGGAGCCCGGTCCCCCAACGTGCCTCCCTGACCTGCTCACGGTATCGGTCCACCCCCCCGAAATCCCTCATCGCCTGCCGCCGGGCTTCATCCGGTGGGACACCCCGTGCCACACGTTCCTGGATCTCCATCTCCAGATGGAACTCCATTTCGTCCAGCGTCTGTTCGGCCGCCTTTTCCGGGAAGGCCAGATTTCGCAACCGCTCGATCCATTTCCGCATGAATCCCATCGTCCACTCCTGCCCAGGGGGAGCCTCAGCCGGTGCCGAGGACCAGGTTTACAGCTGCGGAGAGCTGGCCCCAGGTTTCCCGCTCACTCTTCAGCTGCTTCCGTCCATCCGTCGTGAGGCTGTAAACCCTCACCGGACGCCCGCCACCCGATTCCCCGACCACCGAGCGCACCCAGCCTCTGTCCAAGAGCCGGTGGAGGGCGGGGTAGAGGGACCCCTGGTTGATTTGGAGCACGTCTTTCGAGGACTGCTGAATCCTTTTTGCGATTCCCCAACCGTGCAGATCCTCCCGGTCCAGGACTTGTAGGATCAGCATGTCGAGCGTTCCCTTGATCACATCCCCTCGGCGTCGGCTCACCGCCTGGCCTCCTTGATACGGGTAATGGGCCGGATCATCCGTCTTGCGCCGTCCGCGCCTCGGATCGACCGCCCTCTCGTTCTTGAGTACTATGTTATTCTACAATTCATGTCATTCGATACTATGGTATTCTACAATATGGCGCAAGCCCCCCGTGAAGAGCCCGGGGGAACGGTCGGATGGAATGGTATGGCGGCGAACCTTACGGTCCGGTGGCCCACACACACTTGACATCTATATGATTCCAAAATATATATTTGAAAAATACATTTTTTGCTAACCGAGATGGATGGATTATGGGAACCAAACACAAATCTCCTGAGCACCCGACGCCCCTCACCTTCCGGATCCTTCTGGCTTTGGCGGATTCGGACCGCCACGGCTACGGGATCATCAAAGAAATCGAAGAACGAGACGGCCAGGGATCGGCCCCCAACACCGGTGCCCTCTATCTGGCCCTCCAGCGCATGGAGACCGAAGGCCTTATCCAAGATGCGCCGACTCCCGAGCATGGCGGAGGTGACGCAAGACGTCGTTACTACCGCATCACGGAAAAGGGGAAGAGAGTGGCCGGAGCAGAATCGGCACGCTTGGCAGCCCTGGTCGCCACCGCTCGGGAGAAGGACCTCTTGGCCCCGGGGGACGCATGATCCGGGGGATTCTAGCCGGTCTCATCGCCCTTGCGCCGCCGGAGTTTCGGGAACGGCACGGGGAGGAGTTGCTCCTTACCCACGTGAATAGGGCCTCCGAACGTCGTGGTTTTTTCCGGCGTATCCTCTTCGGTGTGGGGGAGGCGGTGGGGACAGTATTTTTGGTTCTCCGCCTCCGGCTCGAGCCCGGAAAGCCAAGCGGTGTACAGCCGCCGGCCGGGAGATTCCGGTTCTTTGAAACGTCCCGCCAGGACCTCCGGTTCGGACTCAGAACCCTCCGGCGTAACCCTGGATTCTCCGTCACGGTCATATTGGTCTTGGCCCTTGGGATCGGAGCCACCACAGGGATCTTCTCCGCCGCCAACGCCTTCTTCTTTCGCCCGCTTCCGTTTCAGCAGGCCGACCGCCTCGTACGGATCTTCGAGACCAACCCGGAGTTCGGTTGGACCTACGCAGACGCAGCGCCCGCCAATGCTCTTGACTGGCGGGAGCAGGTCGCGGCCTTCGAGGACCTGGCCCTGTATACCGAATTCTCCAACCAGGTGACCTTCCTGCGAGACGGGGAGCCGGAGCTTCTGAACTTCACGTCCGTCACGGGGAACTTCTTCGACGTCCTCGGCGTGCGGCCGGCCCTGGGCCGGGGCTTTCGGTGGGAAGAGACGTGGCTCGGGAATGACGCTGTCATCGTCCTCAGCCACGCTGTCTGGGAATCTCACTTCGGGGCGGATCCGGGTGTCATAGGCCGGTCGGTCGACTTCCCGGGTGGGACAGTGGAAATCGTAGGTGTCATGCCGCCGGAGTTCCGCTTCCCTGATTCTGCGGTTCAGGTTTGGACCCCCTGGGGTTGGGATCCGGCCAACAGAGGCGCCACATGGTTTCGCAGGGCCCATTGGGTAAAGCCGGTGGCTCGGCTGGCGGACGGGATCAGCGCAGAGGAGGCCAGCGCCCAACTCGAGGTGGTGGTTCAGCGCCTCCAGTCTGACTTCCCCGAAACCAACTCGGTAATGGGAGCTGGGCTCATGCCCTTCCGGCAGTTCCTCGTACGGGACATCCGGCCTCCTGTCCTGATCCTCCTGGGAGCGGTGGGCCTCCTCCTGGTGTTGGCCTGCACCAACGTGGCGAACCTCATGCTCATTCGGGCTACCGACCGGTCCAAAGAGGTCGCCCTCCGGTTCGCTCTGGGGGCAGGCCGGATGCGCGTCGCTCGTATGATGCTGACTGAAAGCCTGATTCTGGCGCTCACAGGGGGAGGGGTGGGTCTGGCACTGGGGTGGGCCGGAGTCAAAGCGGTGGGACGGATGAATCCGTTGGGAATTGACGGAGCCACGGAGGTAGCCCTGGACCATCGGGTCCTCCTCTTTGCCCTTGGGGTGTCTATTCTCAGCGGGATCCTGGTCGGCGTGGCACCAGCGTTCCGGGCCACTATGGGAGGGCTCGTGGAGAGCCTGAAGGAGGGCGGCCGGGGCGGGTCCATGGGCCGCGGTACCATCAAGGCCGCCAACGCCCTCGTCGTGGCTGAAGTTTCTTTGTCCTTGGTTCTGGTCCTGGCCGCGGGCCTCCTGATCCGAAGCTTCCTCCTCCTCCGGCAGGTGGACCCAGGGTTCACCACGGAAGGCACGCTGGCCGTCCAGTTCACCATTCCCGCCACCCGCTACGGGAGTCGGGACGAGGTGCTGGACTTCTACGATGAGTTCCTGCTCAGGCTCGAGGGGCAGGCCGGAATCGTGAGCGCTGGATCGGTAGGCCAGCTTCCCCTGAACGGCACAAGCTGGTCCAGTCAGTTCCAGGCCGAGGGGTGGCCTCCCGACCGCGTTGGCTTCGAAATCCTTCACCGAAGGGCCGATGAGGGGTACTTCGAGACGCTGGGAATTCCACTCATTCGAGGACGCCTTTTCAGTTCCGCCGATGGCCCCGACGATCCGCTGGTCGTAGTGGTCAATGAGACCTTCGCCCGAGAGCACTTTCCCGACGAAGATCCCCTCGGGCAGAGAATCGCCTACGACCGGGCCGCCAGCGAGGAGTCCACCTGGTACGAGATCATAGGGATCGTGGGCGACCAACATCAGGTGAGCCCGGGCCAGCCCCCGAGAGCAGAGGTCTTCGAGAACCGAAGTCAGGATTGGGGCCGAAACCAGTGGGTGGTTGTGAGGACCGAGCGGGCACCGGAGCAGATGGTGCCCAACGTCAGGGCGGTCCTCCGGGAGATGGATCCGGGTATCGCCCTGGCCTCGACACGGCCCCTCCGGACCGTGTGGCGAAGCTCCATGGCCCGCGAGGAATTCCTCCTAGCGCTCATGGTCACTTTTGGCGTGGTGGCCCTGCTACTGGCCTGCGTGGGGGTCTACGGGGTCACGACGGAAGCCGCGAGAAAACGAACGCAGGAAATCGGCATCCGAGTCGCCCTCGGGGCCAGACGGCATGAAGTCATAGCGATGATGCTTGGCCGTGGGATGACCGTGGTTGGTGTGGGTCTCCTTGTGGGGATCGCCGTTTCCGTACCGGCCGGGAGGGCTCTCTCGGGGCTTCTGTTCGGGGTGGCGCCTTTAGACCCAGCGACGATGGTCTCCGTTGCGGTGGTTCTGGGCACGGCCGCATTCGGAGCTTCCTACCTTCCGGCTCGGAAGGCTACCGCGATGGACCCGGTGGACTCCCTCAGAGCCGAGTGACGGCGCCGCCACGCGACACGATCCGCCTGATCGCGTTTCAATCCATTCGATCCCTCCCGAGCCCGTGCAGTAGACCGGCTGGGAAATCCGTTCACGAGGCTTCCTCTTGTCGAATCACGAGGGGAAGATTATTCTTTTCCTGTCGAATCGCGAGGGAAGATTCCATTTCCCTCCGTTCTATCTCCCGGGAAGAGTCATGCCCTCTTCATCTCACGACGTTCTCCGAGGAACCTTGGACATGCTTGTACTCCAGATCCTCGCCCATGAGCCGATGCACGGGTGGGGAATCAGCGAACGCATCCAGGGCCTATCCAAGGATGTACTCCGGGTCACTCAGGGTTCGCTCTACCCGGCTCTGCACCGACTGGAGAAGCGCGGTCTTCTTACCTCCTATTGGGGTTCTTCCCGCAACAACCGCAAGGCGAAGTATTACCGTCTGACAGGGGCCGGTGAGAAGTCCCTGGGACAGGAGGCGGAGGGGTGGGAACGGTTCGTGGCCGCGGTTCAGGGTGTTATGGGCGGCGTCTGACCAGGCCAGCCAGAAGAGACTGACCAGAATAAACTGATATGAAGTGGATCCACCAGCTCCGGTTCCTCCTCCGGCCGTTCTTTGGCAGAAACAGAGTCCACCAGGAAATGGACCAGGAGTTTCGTTTTCATCTAGAGATGGAAAGGGAAAAGCTGAGGGCCCAGGGCATGGACCCTGAGACCGCCCGAAGAGAGGCCTCACTGCGGTTCGGCTGTGTGGAAGGCCTCAAAGAGGAGGTCCGAGACGTGGATGGCGTTGGCTGGATCGAGAAGCTCCTATCGGATGCCCGGTTTGGCATCCGTGTCCTCAGAAGTAACCCCGTCTTCGCGGGCGTCGCCGTCCTGACGCTCGCCCTCGGAATCGGGGCGAGCACCGCCATCTTCAGCCTCGTTGACGGCATCCTCCTCAGGCCACTGCCCTTCGAAGATCCAGAAGAGCTCGTAACAGTGTGGGCCGATCTTTCCGGAATTGACGGCCCCGTCCAAGAGTGGCTCTCCTTTCCCAACTATGAGGATGCCAGGGGCTCAGGTCTGTTCGAGGAGCTTGGCGCTTACTTCGAGTGGCAGGGAAGCCTGGCCGGAGACGGGGCTACGCAGGCCCTCCAGGGGATTCAGCTAAGTCCTGAGATGATCTCCACCGTCCTCGGAGTGAGCCCGATCCTGGGCCGGGGCCTGTTAACGGAGGACGGCCGGGATGGCGCTCCCCCCGTAGCCCTCATCAGCCAGGGCCTTTGGGATCGCCTCTTCGGTAGCGATCCAGGCGTCCTGGAGATGACGCTACTCCTGGACGGAACCCCGTATGAGATCGTGGGAGTCATGCCGACCGGGTTCACCTTCCCCAATCTGGGTGGGGGTTTCTCGGCCCAGCTCCTAGACCAGGAGGTTTGGCTCCCTCTGCAGACTGAAGGCCTCCCCCAGGACCGCGGGGACGCCTTCATCCGTACCTTGGGTCGATTGGCTCCCGGGATTTCGGTGGAGGTGGCCCGGGAACGACTCCTTCAACTCGGGAACCGCTTGTCCGAAGAGTATCCGGAGGCCAACACAGGTGTCACCTACAGCATATTCCCCCTTCAAAAGGACATGGTGCAGGCCCAGGAGGAAGGACTCTGGGTCTTGTTGGGCTCGGTAGGGTTTATCCTTCTTCTGGTCTGCCTGAATCTTGCCAACCTTCTCCTGGCCCGGGGATCGGCCCGGCTCGAAGAGATGGCCGTCCGATCGGCTCTCGGAGCCGGACGCCGTCGGCTCATCCGGCAACTCGTGACCGAAAGTACCGTCTTGGCCGTCCTCGGGGGTGGGCTGGGGATGCTTGTCGCCTACCTGGCGACAGACCTCCTTGTCTCTATGGCTCCTGAAGGCACACCCCGCCTCGAGGGTGTCGGCGTCGATGGCCGGATCCTCCTCTTTGCCACGGTCGTGACCCTGGGGTCCGGCCTGCTATTCGGGCTGTTTCCCGCCTGGCGACTGGCCTCGGGCAACCTCCAGGGGGATCTCGCTTCTGGGAGCCGGACATCCGAGGGAAGAGGTGGCGCGCGCCTCCGGTCCGGGATGGTAGGGGGCCAGATGGCCGTGGCCCTCGTCCTTCTGGTTGGAGCTGGCCTCCTTCTCCAGACCTTTCGTCAACTCTCCAGGGTCGACCTCGGCTACGATCCTACCGGGGTTGCCGCCGGCTTCATCGGCCTGAACGGGGACCGGTATCCGGAGGCCGTGGATCGGATCGCGTTTGTGACGGAACTCGAAGGGCGGGTGTCGGCCCTTCCTGGGGTCGAGGAAACGGGAATCGTCAGCACGCTGCCTCTCTCCGGTCTCAACGGTGATGTGGGCTTCCAGGTCGAGGGGCGCACACCGCCCCCACCCGGCCAGGAAAACATCTCTTGGATCCGGCGGATCACCCCGGGTTACCTCGGCGCCATGAGAATCCCTATCCTCGAAGGACGGCCTTTTATGGATGCGGACAACCGGGACCAGGAGGCCCGTGTGATTCTGGTGAACGAGACGTTGGCGGAACGGTATTTCCCCGGGGAGACCGCCGTTGGAAAGCGCCTGAATTTCGGCGATCCCGACGACCCGACCTGGCGGGAGATCGTTGGCGTGGTCCGGAACGTGAAGAACTTCGGCCTCCGGGCGGGAAGCCCCAACGCCACGTACTTCCCCTATGCCCAAGTCCCGAATCTTGGCCTGTTCATCACGGCGCGAACCACCCTCGAAAACCCTGAATCTTTGATCCCCGCTCTCCGCGGGGAACTCGCCCAGATCGACGAACAGATAGCCCTGGCCCAACCTGGAACCATGGAGGGTATGGTCTCAGGGGCCCTGGCCCAGGAGCGCTTCGTGGCTACCCTTTTGACACTGTTTGCCGGGGTGGCTCTGTTCCTGGCAGCAGTCGGGCTGTACGGTGTGGTGGCGTATAACGTCGCTCTAAGGACTCGGGAAATGGGCCTCCGAATCGCCCTCGGTGCGGACGGGGGAAGAATCACACGTCTGGTCCTAGGCAAGAGCATGTTCTTGGGCGTCAGTGGACTGCTAATCGGTCTCGGAGGCGCAGTGGCCCTTACCCGGTTCATGGAGGGGATGCTTTTCGGGGTCAGGCCAACCGATTCCGGAGTTCTGGCAGTCACGTCAGGCCTCCTCCTGTTCGTGGCAGGCCTCGCCAGCGCTATCCCCGCGTGGCGGGCCACCAGGGTGGACCCAGCACGGGCTCTAAAAGCGGACTGAACGGCCCCAGAGGGGCGTTGGCGCATGGCTCGAGGCTGAGCGCACAGCGCCCCCTGCCCCCCAAGCCATCCGGCCCGATACAGCGTTCCTGAATCTGCCGGCCCTGAGGGGACCTCACCCCCAGGGCGATGATTGGAAGAGTGTGAGACAGTAGGTGGTACCTTGAGTGGGGGCACCTCACCTTGCGAAACCTGAAGCGCGGAGTCCTAACGCCCTACTCCGTGGGGTCCAAATGGCTCAGGTCCACACTGGTTCGCTCCAGCGCAGTCGCCAAGACGACGATTGTCCTGATCGAACTGACGCTCGCACTCTCGACTCCTTCCCGCAGCCTCCGCCCGAGGGTTCCGTTGTCGGGGGCACGGACTTTCGCCAAGAATGAATCGTTTCCAGCGATCTTGTGGAGTTCCAACACCTCAGGCATCCTCAAAAGCGCCTCTTCAACATCGTCCTCCCGGGATACTTCTGTGGCCGAAAGGAAGACGAAGGCCGTCACACCCAACCCAACCGCACCTGGATCTAAACGTGCCTCGAATGCGCGGACAACTCCCGCCTCCTTCAACCTTTTGAGCCTCGCGAAGACCGTGGAGGTCGCGGTACCGATCCTTCGGCCAATCTCCGCGTTGGGCATGCGGGCATCCTCTTGAAGGAGACGTAAGATCTCCAAGTCAACTGGGTCGAGGGAAACCTGATGATCCATGAGGATCCCTTCCGTTTTTGTTTCGGTCAGAGGGTTGACCTGGGTACATGAAACTGTAATTTTGTCGCTATTGCGTCAATAACTACGACAAAAACGCATTCATTTGCCCAAAACACCGACAGAAAAGCACGTTTCCTGTAGACGGGCGGGTAAGCCGTAGTTCTCATCCTCCCCACAGGCATCAGACCCCTGAAAAAGGGGGACACAACGCTCATCATGAAGGAAGTTAATCTGATGACCAGGAAAACAACCAATAGTCTGCTCGCGGTAGGCGCGCTTCTCCTCATGGTTCCTCACCATGGATCGGGGCAGGCCCAAATCCGAGAACCCGATGAAGGACAACTGCGCAGAATACTGCTCCCAGCTCCAACGGGGCCCTACGCCGTCGGAATCACACGCTTCGTCATTGCTGATTCCTCCCGGCCAGACACGATAATGCCTGAGCTCGGCGACCGGCGACTCTCCATTTGGCTTTGGTACCCCGCTCTAAGGGATTCCACCGTGGAGCTTCACCCTTACATGGACCTACCGACGGCAAGAGCGCTCGCGGCCAACCAAGGGATTCCCGAGGGGTTCTCGGAAAGGGTAGTGGGGCACGCCTTAGACCACCCATCACCGGCACCCAGTCCGGTCGGAGGCTGGCCAGTCCTGCTTTTCTCTCACGGTCTTTCCTGGCCCGTGTCTTATTACCATACCATTCTCGGCGATCAGGTTAGCCGCGGGGCGTTGGTCGTGGCTGTAGAGCACACCCACGGCGCCGATCCGGTCGTGTTTCCTTCGGGAGAGATCGTTCCTTGGGGTCTCTTCAAGGACTGGGGTGACGACATCGGGGAAGACGCACTCCGCGAATACCTCCCGACCTGGCGGGACGATCTCCTCTTCGTCCTTTCTGCGGTACGAGACGGCGGGGGGATTCCCGAGCCAGCAAGCTCAATCCTTCGAGCTTCCGATCTTAGGGCGGTAGGGGCCTTTGGCCACTCCTATGGCGGAGCCGCAGCCATCCTCGCCGCCGAAGCATCTCCTGAGATCGTGGGGGCAGTGAATCTGGACGGCAGTTCCTGGACTGGCGGGTCGCCGTACTCCGTCTCGGCACCCTCGCTTTACCTCATCAGCGGGGTAAACGAGGCTGAATTCTCGGGGAACCAGTGGAAAAGTGGGGAGGCATTCCTTCTTGAGGGCGTGGTCCAAGGTGCCACTCACACAGCTTTCTCCGACCTCTTGACGGTTTTCCGCCACTACTCCCGGACGATGGGGCCCCGCGGGCGGATGCATCCGAATCGCGCAATCGCCGTCACCAACGAGCTGGTGGCCCGGTTTTTCGGCGACCTCAGGAGTGGAAAGAGTGTTGGAGAGTTGGCCGGAGGTCTGGCGATGTCCGACGTGACAGTTCATGTCCGTTGAGCGCCTGACTCTCCCCAAATATCGGCCCAAGGAGCCCAACAGTGGCAATTCGTAGACTCATACTCCCGGCGGTTTTGGCGACTCTGATGGGTTGCACCGACGACCCCCGTGGCCTGAGCTGGCTGGAGGTCGAAGTCCCAGCGATCGACCGGTACCTCAGTACGCTTGTAGACTGGGGCTTTTCTGGGACAGTTCTTCTGGCGCGCGGGGACACCATCCTGCTTCAGAAGGGCTATGGATTCGCGATCCCGGAAACCGGGGTACCCGCTACAGCCGATACCCGGTACGATGCAGGATCGATCGCAAAGCAGTTCACGGCGGGTGCGGTGTTGAGTCTCGTAGAAGAAGGGGCGCTCGACTTGGATGCCTCTCTGACCGAGGTATACAGCGACGTGCCGCAGGAAATGAGAGGGATCACAATCCGGCACCTGCTCTCCCACACCTCGGGTCTTCCACGTGAGGTGGGGCGGGATTTCCAGGTGATGACACGTGAGGAGTTCGTCGGCCTCACGCTCGAGGCAACGCTCCAGTTCCAGCCTGGATCCGGATACTCATACTCGAACGCGGGGTACGCACTTCTCGGTTCTATCCTCGAGGAAAGAAGTGGGAGACCATTTCAGGAACTTCTGAACGAGCGGCTGTTCGCACCATTCGGCCTCACCAGCACCGGATTCCTCGGCAATCCTCTGCCAAGCAGGACGACCGCTCGGGCCATCGGTGGAACTCTCGACGGTCAGGGACCGGACGACTGGATCCATACTTGGAATCACCGCGGATCGGGCGGCCTCGTCACCACGGTCGGGGACCTGTTCAGGTGGACGAGGCGACTCGCTGCGGGAGACATTCTGTCGCCGTACCTCCAACAGCTCATGGAGACGCCTGGGGAGTCGGGCTACGGTTTCGGCATTTCGGTGGGGGAATCGCCAACCGGAGGGCTACGGCTCGGACATGCCGGACTCTGGTACGCGTTTTCGAGTTTCCTCTTTCGCTATCCGGACGATGGGGACGTTACGTTAATCGTCCTTTCCAACCGGGCCTCAAGTTCCTTTCAATGGGCCATGGTTGTTGGGCGGGCACTCGAGGAAGCCGTGATCGCCGGTCGGCCAAGGCCGGCGCCGCCAGCCGTCGTCTCCTCGGAGGTCGAGATCTCCGAGTTCGCCGGCACATATGCGCTCGCCGGGGGCGAGTCGATCGAGGTGATAGCCGAGGGACCCGTTCTTCGGATTCGCGGGGACGGCCTGATCACACGGGATGCCCTCACACGGGCGATGGAGTTGGAGCGGACCGAGCAGAACCGATTGGCCGAACGGACAAATGCGATTCTCTGGGGGTTCTCCCGGTCGGAATTCACCACTTTGGACTCGGTTGCACCGGCGGCTAGAGCTGAGCGTTACCGCACGGTTGTTCCGCCGATCTTCAGAGCCCGGGAAGATAGCCTCGGTCGACTCCTCGACGTCAGGCATGCCGGCACGTTTGCGCCTTGGGGTCAGGACGACATGAGACAAACTCACGCGGTGCTCCGCTTCGAAAGGGGGAGCGAGGGAATCAGGCTCGACTGGAGCCCCGATGGCATCTTGCTTGGAATCGAGAACGAGAGTCCGGACCTTCCAGAGTTTCTCACCGTTTTCCGGCCCGTCGGTCCGTGGGATTTTGCGGCCTATCACGTCGAAACGGGGATCGACGTCCGGGTGGAGTTCCGCGTTGGGGCAGGCGATCCCGTCCTTGTAATCCCTAGACCCGGGTCCCCCGCACTCGAGCTACCCGGTCGGCGCTAGACCGGGTCGTTCCGCAACCTTTTCCATCCGCGACCTTCCCCGGAGAAACAGCCCCATGTCGAAGCCCGCAGCCGGCAGGCCAGATCCTGACCTGACCGTGTCCAACACCGGAAGAGGTTTGTTCCGGCTCACCCGGTTCGTGCTTTTCCTGCTTCAGCTTCTTTCCGTGCCAGGTTCGGCCACTGCCCAGAGTCCAGCGCTGGAAGACCTCCGCCAGTCTCTCGAGCGTGTTTCCCAAAATGAGGTCGAACGAAAGGACATTCCTTCCATCTCTTTAGCCCTGGTCACGGCAGACGGAGTGGCATTCGAGTTCCATACTGGCCGGCAGGCCCCGGGTAGGCGGGTAGCCGTGGGGCCAAGAACCGTCTTCCGGGTGGGGTCGGTCTCGAAAATGTTCACGGCATTGGCCACAGTGCTGGCGGCAGAGGATCGTGTGGTCGATCTGGACGGACCGGTGTCAGCATACCTGCCGGAGGTGGCGGCCATCGAGGGCGGGTCCGGCATCACGCTGAGACACCTACTCTCCCATCGTGCAGGCCTCGTACGCGAACCCCCTGTGGGATTCTACCTCGACCCAACGGAGCCCAGCCTAGCCGAGACATGCGCAAGCATGTCCGGAACCAAGTTGGTGCATCCGGTGGGCGCCAGAATCAAATACTCAAACGCCGGCTACGGTCTCGCGGGGGAAGCCCTGGCTCGCGTGCACGGTACGTCCTTCGAGGAGGTCATCCGGACCCGCATACTCAATCCGCTGGAGATGACCTCGAGTTGGTTTGTCCGGACTGAGGTTCCTGAAGGTCGTCTGGCCCACGCCGAGATGTGGAAAGCAGACGGCTCCCGGTTTGATCCGCCCCTTTTTGACTTCGGAATGTCACCTGCGGGATTCCTTTACACGACGGTCTCAGATCTTGCGCGTTTCATGCGAATGCTGCTCGATCAGGGGGGGGAGCTTATTGCTCCGGATGCGCTCCATGCGATGTGGTTGCCGCAGTCGGAGGGGTACAACCCGGACTGGAATCGCCCGTGCACGGGGAGCTGTACGCGCGGGGCGATGGAGGTGGGGCTAGCGGCGGATCTGCTCCGGCCTTTCGAAGGATACACACGAGTTCGTCACGGCGGTGGCGTCTACGGGTACGCGACCGAGTTTGCCATGCTGCCGGAAGTAGGGGTTGGGGTGATCACCATCGTCACGCTCGATTCTATGGGCCAGGTGGCGCGAAACCTCGCCGATGCAGCGTTGAGGGGGTTCGTTGCGCATCTGCGAGGGGATACCCTGCCGGGAATATCGCTGACACCTGACATCCTCGAACGCATTGGGCAAGAGATCAATGATGCGCGTGCACGATCCGCCAAAGAGAAGGGGGCGGTCCGTGGCTTTTTTGGAGATCCCAACTTCGGTGTGGAGATCGTTTCCGAGAGGGAAGACGCCCTTGAAGTGGTCGTCGAAGGCGTGGAGTTAGTAACCCTCGAACGGACCGGCCCAGACACCTTCATCTTCCCTCGCTTTAGCTCGCATGACGGCGAGACGCTCTCCCTCGAGCGGCTTCCGAACGGACAGGTTACACATGTGAGCATCGGGAACGGGCGTGGAATGAGGCTCGGGCGGGTCGATATCCAGCGCTCCCTATCCACTCCCACAAGAGGGAAACGCGAGGCCGAGGGGTGAAAAGAGAGCGGGAGCCACTAAGGTCGGAACGCTGGCCAACGACACCGAGCGGCCCATCGAAGGGGTGGGATGGTCTAGTCAATCCGGGTGCGTGAGGCACAACCAGCGAAGTCCGTTATCGACTGGACGGCCGGGTTGAGGCGGCTCCTCGGCTTTTTCGGGGTACCCGCTCTTCTCCTGCCCTCCCTATCCTGGTTTCGGCCGTGGCCCGTTGTATCTGCGCGGTCGGGAGGAATACCTCACGGCGGAAGAACGGGAGGTGAGGGATCCTCGCGATCGCGGCCGGGGCGGTGGTACACCGCAGCGAGCGCACCGAAGTCCTTTGTGGCGCCCGCAACACGTTTCCGGTACCATTCTACGATGACTCGCCTACTGCTGACCTGCATCGGAGTCGCTGCACTCCAGCTTGGGAACCCGCCCCCCGCGGAGTTGCGCGTTATGCTCCGCCCCTGTGGCGATCCCACGAGCGTGGTGCCGCGGCCCCAGGCGCAGCCGAAGGGTACCCTCACGCGCGATGACTCCCGGACCGACGCGCTTCCGGTCTCCGACGTCACCCCCGGTGCGCCGGCCGAGCCTCCCCATCCACCCCTGGCATACGCCCACGGCACAGCGCCGACCGCGGCGCCTCTCCGCTCGGGCCCGGTATCTGTTCCCGGTGTCCTTCCGGACGCCCGGGCCCCGCCCGCGTAGACCCCAGCCTACGACGACAGCCTGAGCGCTGCCCGCGCCGCCCGACCATCGGGTGGGGCCGACGTGCTCGCCCATCGTTCACGCAAGGACTACGGCGGAAACCCATGAAGACCCTTCGATCACGAATTGTTGTCATCACGCTGCTCGCACTCGGAAGCGTCTTTTCCCTCCTCCCGCGCACCACGACGGATCGCACGCTGGACCCCGCCACCGGCCGGATGGTCGAGCAGACGGGGCGCAGGGTCCCTATCGACCTCGGGCTCGACCTGAGCGGCGGGGTCCACCTCGCGCTGGAGCTCGATGCCTCACAAACCCGCGTGGAGGACTGCGACGATGCGATCAACGGCGCGGCGCGGGTAATCCGGAACCGCCTGAGCCAGTTCGGTACCACCAACCCGGTCGTACAGGCGGCCGACAAATGCCGGCTTCTCGTTGAGATGCCTGGCGAGCGCGACCCCGCACGCGCTCGCGCGATCGTCCAGCGCGCGGCGTTCCTCGAGTTCCGACTGGTCGAGGTTCAGGATCGCTTCGAAGCGCTGGCGGCTACAGTGGCCGAAGCCACCGGAGAGGACAACGCGCTGACCCGGGGGAGGTTTCCCGGTGAGTACCTCGTCCCAGAACGGCTCGCCGCCGACCTCGAAGCTGCTCTGGAGTCGTCCGGGGCCCGACGCTTGTTGCCCTCCAACTTCGCGGTACGGTGGGGCGCGGGCTGGGGTGACCCTCGCGGGGAGAGCTGGCGGCCGCTGTACGTCGTTCGTGCCCGGCCGATCGTGACCGGCGAGGAGCTGATGGGTGCGACCGCCACCCGCGACCAGCTCACCACCCAACCTCAGGTGAAGTTCGATCTGACCCGTGCGGGCGGCAATGCGTTTGGCGACGCAACCGGGCGCAACGTCGGGGGGTACCTCGCGATCCTTCTCGACGGCCGGGTTCAGGGCGCTCCAGTCATGATCCGCGAGCGCATCAGTGCGACCGGTGTCATCGAGCTCCCGGGTCGCACGATGCAGGAGGCCAGCGATCTCGCTCTCCTGCTTCGCGCCGGGGCACTTCCCGCACCGCTCCGAGTTGTCGAGGAGCGCACCGTCGGACCATCGTTAGGGGCCGACTCGATCGAGGCAGGTGTGCGCACGTCTGTTCTGGCAGTGGCACTGGTCGTGCTCGCCATGATTCTGTACTACCGCTTCTCGGGCGTGCTGGCGGTCGGAGCCCTATCTCTCTACGTGCTCTTCTCGCTGGGCGGGCTCGCCTTTCTGGGCTTCACGCTGACGCTGCCCGGCATCGCCGGCTTCGCGTTGGCCATCGGCATGGCCGTGGACGCGAATGTTCTCATCTTCGAGCGCATTCGTGAGGAGCTCAAAAGATTGCGTTCCGTTCGTCTCGCGGTCGACCGCGGATTCCGCAACGCGCTGAGCGCGATCATCGATTCGAACGTGACAACTGCTCTGACGGCGATCATCCTCTACCGGTTGGGCACCGATCCAGTGAAGGGGTTTGCTGTCACGCTGCTCATCGGACTTTGCGCGTCGATGTTCGCGGCCATTTTTGTGACCCGCACGTTCTTCCTTGTCTGGTTGAGGCGGCGGGGCGGGGGGCGCCGGCCCAAGTACTGGCCGGTCGATGCCCTCTCGGAGGGGGGATTCGATTTCATGCGCGCGCGCCGGTGGGTCCTCCCCGTGTCCGGGTCCTTCATCGTCGCCGGCCTTCTGACGCTCGCCTTTCAGGGGATGAGCTATGGCATCGATTTCACTGGCGGGACGCTGCTCCACGTGCGCGCGGAAAAGGTGGTGCCGGGCGACGACCTTCGTGCAGCCCTCGCTGCCGAAGCCCTAGATGCGTCAGGAGTCCAGAGCTATGGGACCGATCAGGATTTTTTGATCCGCACACGTCCGGCTGAAGCGCCCGAGGAGGGTGAGGGGAGCCGCACGGCGCAGGAGCAGGCCCGGGGAGCGCTTGACGCTGCGTTGGGCCCGGATGGCTACGAGGTGATGCGTGCTGAGGAGGTAGGGCCGCAGGTAGGTGAGGAGCTCCAACACAGGGCCGGCGCAGCGATCGGCCTAAGCTTTGTGACCACACTCGCCTACCTCGCTGTCCGCTTCGACCGTCGTCTCGGGTTCGCCGCGGTGGTGACCACCGCCCACGACATCCTCGCCACGCTCGCGTTCATGAGGCTCTTCGACATCGAGATGAGCCTAGTCACCGTGGCTGGCGTCCTCACCGTAATCGGCTACTCGCTCAACGATACGATCGTGATCTTCGACCGTGTGCGGGAGAACCTGCGTGCGAGGCGGGGCGCGGATCTGACGAAGGTGCTGAACCGGTCGATCGCGCAGACGCTTCCCAGAACAGTGCTTACCACGGGCACGACCCTGGTGTCAGCTCTGCTCCTAGCGAGCTTCGGGGGCGCGACCATTCGACCCCTCGCCCTCGTTATGAGCTTCGGGATCGCCGTGGGCACCTTGTCCTCGATATTCGTCGCGTCCCCGGTGCTGCTGTGGTTGAGTAGGAACCATTCGATATCGGCGCGTACTTGACGCTGCGGCGGGCGCCCCGGCCCCACGGCCTGATCTGCGTGCGTCGAAAGCTCTTGCTGCCAAGCCAGAGGTCGCCGGTTCGAGCCCGGCTGGCTCCACTCCTCTAACATGTTGTGATGCTCGAGGTTACATGGAACCCTCGTCGCTCAACGCGAAAAGGGGTCTACATGTAGGTGTACATGTTATGGGACTGTCTCTCCGGCGGGAACGGTTCCTCGGATGCCGGCATGCAAAACCTGGTCCGGTTCTGGCGAAGGCGAGAGAGACCCATACCACTGATGGATGAGTTTGGCGGGAAACAACCCGGAAAGCCCCTACTTGCTTTGCTCTTCGCACCATCACACTTTTTATCGAGACCCCCCCTCGCGAATAGGGCCGGCGTGGCCAAAAACCGTACATTTTTTCTCGTTCTGTCCTCAGTTGGGTTGGTTACCGGGCGGTTGGGCGGCCAGGAACCCCTCCACGATCTCTGGCGTTGGGTACAGTTCTCCACGGAGTCAGGCCTCCCGTCAATCGACATTTCCAGAGTCGCCCAGGACTCCCGGGGAACCACATGGGTGGCCACCTCAGTCGGAGCATTCTGGTTCGACGGATTCCAATGGCAGGCGGTCCCTGACGGATCGGTCCCCTCAGGGAGTGTCTCGCTGGTCGAACCGGATGACCAGGGGGGTGTCTACATCGTTTCGGAGGGCCTGCTGTACTTGGGGAACAAAGACGGGTTTAAGCATATTCCCATCGAGATCGGTGGCGAGGCACTCCCGGTGAAGACCCTGGCCGTGGGTTCCGATCGCCTGTTCTTCACCTCTGGGTCGGAACTCTTCCAGTGGGACGATGGGGAAGTGTCTGTCGATCCTCTTTTTGACGGGTGGAACGGGCTCGGCAGACTCTATGGCCACGGTGGCTGGGTTTTGGCGTGGGGATCTGGGTCCCTTTGGCGCTGGGAGGAAGATCGATGGCGTAGGGTGTTCGAGTACCCTGCCGACGCCCGACTGCGTGTAGCCGCAGCGGGCGAAACGTTGGTTATCGCGGAGCTCGGAACCGGAGAGAGTACCCTTTGGGCCTTGGACGGCGATCGCGATCCAGAGACTCGAGCTTCAAGGCCGGGTCTGCCACCCTCGGCTCTGACTGTCGCGGAGGACGGCGATGCAGTTGTTGCTTACGAAGGGGGAGCCGTCGCGGTCAGGAAGGACGGCGTTTGGACCTTTCTCGATCCGCGTCCTGCGCCTCTCGAATCGATCCGGAGGATTCAGTTTGACACTGATGGTGATCTTTGGGTGGTATCCGAGTCTGGTCTCTTCGTAAATCGCAGTTCTCTTGATAGGTGGAAGCGCTGGGACCTGGGTCACCTTCCGGATGGCCACCGCTCCGCCAACGCGTTGGCCAGGCTGCCGAATGGTGACACGTGGGTAGGAACGACGGTAGGGCTGGTCGTTCGGCATCCGGACGGATCGAGCGAAGCGTTTTCCTCCATTCTGGGGCGCACGTTGGGGCCGGTCACCGGTTTGATCGTAGACCGAGACGGGAATCTGTGGGTCTCGAGCGGCGCCGAGCTGGAGGGAGTCCTTCGCTTCGACGGTCGGGAGTGGACCCATTTTGGCACGGAACAGGGCCTGCTCGCTCCCCACGTCCACCGAATGGTCTTGGATCGGGATGGCCAAGTTTGGTTTCTCGGACTAGGGACGGCGCCTGGGCAGGTGGAGCCTGGGGCATTCGTCTTCGACGGAAAACGCTTCACCCGTTGGGGCGAGCCGGAGGGTCTGATCGATGGTCGCGTGTACGCCTTCGCTGAAGGAGTGGACGGCGCCCGATGGTTCGGGACCTACATGGGGTTGAGCCGATGGCTAAACGGAGAGTGGACTCACTGGACGGAGAATGACGGCCTCCGTCCTGGGGGCGTTTTTACGATTGCGGTTGGGCCAAATGGGACCGTCTGGTTCGGGCATGGCCCGAGGGGCCTCGGGCTCGGACTCCTCTCCGACGGGCTGGTTCAGTACGATCCGACTGTCGATGCTACCGTAGGCGCCCGGGTTTGGGATATCCAACCAGCCGGGGATGGATCCCTCTGGCTCGGTACACGGGCTGGCCTGGCTAGGATGACAACAGATGGAGTACGGTTCCTCCAAACGTCGGAGGGGTTGGAACACGTCCTTCTATGGTCGGTCCTGCCACTGGAAGACAGGGTCCTCGCAGCTACGGTGGGTGGGGGGGTGTACGAGCTGAGCTTCACCGATCTCTCCGATCCTCCCCCCCGGGTATTTCTCGAGCCGGCGGTGGTGGCCCCGGACGGGACCCGGCTCCAATGGAGGGCCTTGGCTTACCAAGGACTATTGAGCCCCGGAGAAATCGAAACCCGTTATCGCATCGACGGTGGTGAGTGGTCTGCGTGGGGCACCTCTCGGGAACTGGGTCCGATTTCGCTAGGCTCGGGCTCCCACCTTTTCGAGGTCCAGGCCAGGGGGTTGTTCGGCGACCCGGGGGGGATCGCGTCCCAGAGTTTCCGAGTTCCGCCTCCCGTCTACCTCCACCCAGCCTTCCTCACGGTTCTGGTGGCGTGGATCCTGGGTGCTATTGGGGGAGGCTCCGTCGTGGTTCGTCGCCGGCGTCAGAACCTTCGTACGCTGCGTGCCCGCGAGGCGTACTACCGTTCGTTGATCGAGAACGCTTCGGACCTCATCACCGTCGTTACCTCTGATGGCTTGATCCACTACCAGAGTCCTTCCTCGGAGGGCATTCTCGGGTTTCCCCCGACTGAATTGGCGGGGACGCCGTTCATCGACCTCGTACATCCGGATGATCGGGGGGCCATGGACCGGGCAGGTCGTGCAAGGTCCGCTGAGTCAGGGCCTCCCTGGCGTGGGCTCGCTCGCCTTTCAACAAAGGAGGGAGGCTGGAAGGTTCTGGAATTGGTAGGCCAATCTCAGGTGCAGGACGACGAAGGCCCTTTGGCAGTAATCCATGGCAGGGACGTGACGGACCGAATCGAATCCGAGAAAAAGAAGGAACAGCTAAGCCGGGATCTTCGAACCTCTCGCGACCGCCTGAGGAATCTGACCGGGCGAATGGACGAAGTGCGGGAGGATGAACGAAAAAGGCTGGCCCGGGAGCTGCACGACGAGGTAGGCCAGACTCTAGTAGCTATGAGGATGGACCTGGCCCAGGTAGAAAAAGAGCTCCCGGCCGGTCTGGAACCGATCTCCGGTCGCCTTCACCAGATGATCTCGGTTGCCCAGGACTCGGTGGATCTGGTCAACCGGATGTCCACGGAGCTTCGATCGCCGATACTGGACGTTCTCGGACTCGAGGCTGCGGTGGAGAGCGAAATCTGGGAGTACAACCGGCGGTGGGGAGCCGAGATCGAGGTAGAAATCGATCTCGGCGGTCTCAGCGTGAACGCCCAGCGCGACATGGCGGTCTACCGTGTTCTCAAGGAGTCCCTTTCGAACGTGAGACGGCACGCCGAGGCGAGTCGGATATCGGTCAGCTTGCGAGTGGCCGGAGAAGCGGTAGTGCTCCAAGTCCTGGATAACGGGATCGGGATCACGGACGAACAGGTACAGGACCCCCGGGCGTTCGGCCTTATCGGGATGCAGGAGAGAATCCAAAGGGTGGGCGGGTCCATCAAAATCGCTCGTCGGCTCGAAGGCGGCACCAGGGTCATCGTGGAGGTCCCAATTGCATCCGAGTACGGGTGATACCTCAGGGAATCCCCTCACCGGCCTGACGGGAGCAGGCCCGATCGGCGTCGCAGCACTTGTTTCCTGCATTCCCCCAGCCCTTCGGGCCCCGTAAACGGATCCTCTGTCGATACTAAAGGAAGATCGAGCGTAGTCTTCCCTTGGCACTGAGAGGCTCCCGGGCTGAACCTGCAACGAGACACGGCTTGAGGCAGCTGCAAAAACACCGGTTCATGGAGGCGGGGGGTTGGGATATGCTGATTCGTAATCAATTGCAGTGAAGCCAATACTCATTATGAGCACCATTCGAGATCCTAGCAGACACTATGAACCGCCGAGAAACGATCGGGCCGTCGCCCTTCAGGTCGCTTCTGGTGCATGGTGATACCTCAAGAAGGGGGTTCGGAGAGACCGGGACCATTCTTGAGCCAATCCTTCGCGGGTACCACCCGTTCAAAGGTTTTGAGGACGAACCCTCGGTTCACAGCCACCGTCTCGATGAAGTCATAAACTTCCCGAGATCCATTGTGGACGAGAGCGATCCTGGCTGATTTCGGCACACCCAGGCTGGCAGCCCGTTCGGGGCGTTCATACTGTTCCAGAACGGATAGCCGGGGCGTGGCCTGCCGATGATCCATGAGGATCTGCGAGCAACCGGTCTCCCGGATCAACTCAACCATCTGGCCTGTCGCTTCACTTAGGGCAGGTGCATCGAATTCCCCCTTCATCTCAACCAGGATGAAGCCTTCGGCCTGCAGGTGCCTCACTAGGAGTTGTCCAGACATCGATTGCTCGGTTGGGGTATACGTAGTGGTTTGCCTCCCAATATCCTCCGATCCGATGGCCCCATGCAAGCTGAGGTTGGTTCAGGTACCGTTACGGGTATTGAGAGTAGGCATTCCAACCCGGAGTCAAGCCTGGTCCGGTATGGTTCCTGAAAGCAGTCCGGGCACACCAAATTGGAGAGTTCGATCGTCAGGCTCTTCGCCTGTGAGACACCAAGCTCGTCGATCAAAGGCATGGGCGGCCGACGGCCAACAGAGATCTGGCCCGCCCCTCTGTCACTTTTCAAGCCAGCCCTGCTGGAAGAGACATTGGGGAGAAAAGCCCCTGCACTCCTGTCTCATATCGGGGCCTGGCCCCATTTAAAAGATCCCCCTTGGTCAGTCCGAGTTCAGCGAAACCCCCACGTCCACGCTCGCGGCCTTCAGAGCCGGGGCCAGGCTGGCCACTGCTCCGGCCAGCGCAAGCACCACCGGAACACTGAGGAACACCAACGGGTCCACCGCGCTCACCTCGAAGAGCAAGGAACGGACGAACTGGCCCAAGGCAGCCGCTCCCATCAAGCCCAGAATCAGTCCCACCCCGGTGAGCGTCAGGCCTTCGCGTATAACCAGGCCCATCACCTCCCCGGGGCTCGCCCCCACCGCCATTCTGATCCCCATCTCCCGTGTCCGGCGAGAAACTGAGTGGGCTAGGACGCCCCCGATCCCGAGGGACGCAAGGAGAATCCCGGTAAGGCCGAACGCTGCCAGGAGGAATGAACGAAACTTGGGCCCGGTCAGGTTTCGCTTGAGAAGGTGGGCGAGAGTGTGGACCTCGCCGAAGGCGATAGACGGGTTCACCTCCCACACCGCGGCTCGGATGGCCGGGACCAAAGAGGATGGGTTTTCGGCGCTCCGGACCACCAAAGCCAGGCCCCTGGTCGCCCCGGACCACCCCTCCTGGGCCGTCGGAATGTAGACGGTAGGACGTCTGATCCCCCCGGGTCCGAAGTGCCCGATGTTCTCGACGATCCCGACCACCTCGTGGACCTTCGTGTGGACGTTGAGGGGTTTCCCGATGGGATCTTCATCGGGCCAGAAGGCCTCGGCCATAGCTGCGTCGATCACGATGACGAGTGGGGATTCCCTGCTGTCGGCCTTTTCCAAGAGGCGCCCGCGGACCAAGGGGATGCCGAGGGCTTTCACGGCTCCCGGGAGAACCGACCTGGTTTCGGCACACCGACCTTCGCCGGGAGGGGGTCTCGGCCGATCGGCCCGGCTGACCCCGTCGCAGGAGTAGCTCCCACCCAACGGGACGTAGTCCATGGCTCCCACTTCCTGGACTCCCGGCACCGAGGCAACCGTTTCGAGGACGCCATGCCATTGGACGGCCGCGGCGTCCTGGTCCAGGTCCCACCAGGCCGAGCCGTGCAACTCCAGCGTCACGATCTGTTCGGTGTCGAGCCCTAGATCGACCTGGCCCAGCCCCTGGAAGCTCCTCAAGAGAAGTCCCGCCCCGACAACGAGGACGGCTGTCATGGCCACCTCCACCACCACCAGACTCCGTTGCAACCCACGATTGCGGCGGCCGGTGGTATGCCCTCGGGCGTCGCTTCCCCCCGCCACTGCCGGGTTCGCCCGGGCCGCCTGGAGGGCAGGCAGCACGCCGAAGAAGAATCCCGTTCCCAGGGTGACGGCGAGGCTGAACCAAAGGAGCGTCCAGTCCAGCGCGGGGTCGATCCTCCGGGGGAGGATGCCGGGCCCCAAACCGACAAGGAGGCGCCCCAATCCGAGCGCGAAACCCAATCCCAAACCCCCACCGAACGCGGCGAAGACCGCCGTTTCTGCCAACGACTTCCTGGCAAGGCGCCACCCCGAGGCTCCGAGGGCCCGCTGGACTGCGTATTCCCGCTGTCTATCGACGGCCCGCCCGAGGAACAGGTTCGCCAGGTTCGCGCAGGCCACCATGAGGAGGAGGCCCACCGAGCCAAGGAGAGTGACCAGCGTGAACCTCGCCGGCCCCGCCACCTGCTCCCTGATCGGCGTCAGCTCGATCCGGCGGCCGGCGTTGTGCTCGGGGAAGTCCTCCTCCAGACCGGCCATGATGGCCGATACCTCCTGCTGAGCGGCGGGGAGCGTCGCCCCTGCTCGGACTCGACCGACCGCACGCCAGCTCCGGCCTGACCGGGGCCATTCGGATGGAGGGGAGTCCACCGTGCGCCAGATCAGGGGCCCCGAGCCGGGCCCTCCAAGCACACCCGGGTCCTCGAACCCCTCCGAGGTCACTCCGATCACCTCGTAGCCGATGCCGTTAAGTCGGATCTGTCGACCGACGATCCCTGGGTCTTTCCCGAACTGCTGGGCCCAAAGGGCACGGCTGATCACGACCCTCGGCGCTCGGCCGCTCCCCTCCTCCTCGGGCCTGAAGAACCGTCCGAGCCCAGGTTCCACGCCGAGAATCTCGAAGAAGTTGGCCGTGACCGTCGCACCCCTCAGGACCAGTGAGCCGTCGTCCGACGCCAGCGCCGGCTCCCACCATCGTAAGGCCGCGATCCCCGCGAGGGAGGTCGCCCCTTCGCCCAGGTCGAAGGTGTTCGGGTAGGAAACGTTCCCAAAAAACCCCGCCCTGTCTGCCGAATACCCTGAGACGGCCACGACTCGATCCGGGTCAGGGTAGGGAAAGGGCCTCAGGAGCACGTCCCGGGCCAACGCAAAAATCGCGGCGTTGGACCCTATCCCCACAGCCAGGGTCAGGATTACAACTGCGCTGAACGTCGGCCTTCGCCCCAGGTTCCGGACACCCAGCCTGAGGTCGAGCACAGTACCATCCATGGTCCAACCACCTCCCCCCAGTTGCGTCGCGTCGATAAAACTCCCCAGGGCCCTCCAGGCCAAGTCGGTGCGGACTCGAACTCCGTTCTCACCCCTTACCGAGAGCTCATCCCACCTCCCGGCCAGTTCTCCCTCCCACTCCCGCCTCCAATCACCTCTCCGAGCCTTTGGAACCAGCCAAGAGGAGATCGCCACCAAGAGTCGCGGCAGAAGGGGGGCCCCTGTGCCCTTCGCATCCGCCACCTCTCAGGCTTCCTTCTTTGGCAGAAGAGCTTCAAGGTGCGACCGGGTGTCGGCGAGCCTATTCGAGGCAACTGAGAGCGCTTCAAGGCCCGCACCGGTTAGCTCATAGAGGCGGCGTTGGGGTCTCCTCTCGCGGTGGGCTTCGGAGATCTCTTCCCAACGTCCCCTTAACAGCCCAGCCTTTTCCAACCTCCGGAGGATCGGGAAGGTGGTTCCACTCGCCAGGCCCGTCGCGTCCATGATGTCGAATCCGTAGCGATGGCCTTCCGACAGGGCCTGCAAGACCAAGGCGGTAGCCTGCGTCATTCGGACAGTACCCATCAGCCTGAATCTCCTAAAAGGCGATATTCACATAACTCTACATAGGTAGAGAACTACTTCCTGTCAAGAATCTAAATCCTGCCCTATAACGTTAGCCTAGCTGGATTCGTTTTCGGGAAGGAGACCAGCCAGACCAAGACTTCCTCTCCAAGCGGTTCAGGTCTTGTGGGTAGGTGTCAGAAACTTTTTCCTCCCACTCAGGGTCGTATGACGAGTGGGGAGGGATCATCGTTTACATGAGAGCGCTCTGGGTCCCTACTGGAACATAACGTGCCACCGGCGTGGATGGCCTAAACCTCATCCATGGAAAACTCATGAGACCGAACATGCCTTTTGCGGGTAACCGTGCCCGCGCGATTTGTATTGGAGGGCTATTGGTCTGGATGTTTGTTCCATCCAGCCTAGTCGGCCAAAACAACATCACATATCAAATCGACGGTTCTTTTGATGCCGCGACGAACGTGCTAAGTGCCACGGTCTCTATATCGGGGCATGAGCGGGCCATTCGAAACGGCTCGCTGCACCTCGACATGCCTTTCCCGAGCGCGGTCACAGTCCATGGTGTTACCGGCACTGGAAGCGAATCCCTCTCATACGAAGGAAGCCCCACCGGAGAGTCTCTCGTGATCGACGTGCCTGCGGCGACAGGCAACGAGGAGGTGAGGGTTGCTTACTCGATCCAGGTGGAGTCAGACCCGGAGCCGTTCGGATACCATTTGTTTTCGGACCCCTTGGGAACTCGCTGGTACCCAAAAGTGTTGGACGGCGATGGAGAATCCGATCGCTTCAGCGACTTTGTGGTTAGACTGGATCTTCCAGACAGCTTCGGTCTGCTGAGTACAGGTGGATACGGCGACCGCCAGGTCGGTGGGGGCCGGGTAGTCTCACGATACCTAACGGAACGCGTTCAAGACTTCGCCATCGCAGCTGGAGCGGGATTCGTTGTGGCCCAGCACCTGGAAGGCGAAGTGCCCCTGTATGCTTTTTACCACCCGGACAATGCTGATCGGTTCTCCACGGTTGCTGCGCGGACGGGAGAGGCGCTCCAATGGTATGCGGAGATATACGGGTTCTTTCCCGGTTCATTCATGGGCATTGTACAGGGGCATCCGAGGTGGGGTGGGGGGTTTCCTATGTCGAACATGTTCATGGTGCACCTGGGAAACCTGAATGACGATTTCCTCGCTTTTATCACTGCTCACGAGTTGGGGCACTACTACTGGGGACTCCATGTACTCGGCGACCGCGAGTATCTCGATTGGCTCGCCCTGGCCAACGGTATTTGGGCTGACCAGCTCTATCTGGCGGAGAGGTCGGGCCGCACACTGGAGGAGCAATGGCGCTACGTCGGGAATGGTGATTGGATGCTCGACCTCATGTCGGCCATGGTGTCGAACCGCGAGCAGAGGTTGGATTTAACCAGGCAGGAAGAAGAGGAAGCAGGGTTGGACTTTGACTACAATTCGCTCGTAAGACACGGAAAAGGGGCGACGGGCGTGTTTCTTCAGTCACAACTCGTTGGATATGAGTCCTTCCTTGCCCTGCAAAGAAAGATCTTGGACCGGTATCGCCACAGACCGTTGCCGGTGGAGCATTTCGTCGCACTACTCGACAGTATCGGGTCTGAGGACGCACTTGCGTTTTTTGATTTCTGGCGCCGTGGCGACGCGAGGATCGACGCCGCCATCGACAGAATTGACGAGCTAGAAGAGACCGGCCAGTTCCAGGTGACCATCACAAGAACCGGAAACGTGCCCTTTCCCATCGACTACGAGGTGGACTTGGAAGGGGGCGGGATGGTCCGCCAGAGGCTCCTCGCCGAAGCTGGGGCTGACACCGTGCGAACGACGGTTAGGCCGTTGGCAGTCCGCTTCGATCCCGACGGCGTGATACCAATGCCGGGCAGTTCCCACCCCGGAATCCGGCGTCTCTGGTTGGTGGCTTTGTACCTTCAGGACTTGAACGAGTCGTTCGTGCCTTTGGCACTCGCCCACCTGGTTTCGTTTCCCGAAGACCACACGGTGCGTTATCGGCTGGCGCACAGGCTCTACTCCTTGGGACGTTGGGAAGAAGGTGCAGCGCTCTGGACATCGAGGATCGGTTGCGGGGATCCCGACCAATGTCGAGCAGCCATCTATGCGGCGCGTTCGATGGGGAAACTCGGCCAGGTCTCTGACGCCAAGGAAGCCCTCGCCCTGCTTGCGGAAGGAGCACGCGAACACGGGTTGGAGTCGCTTTTTGATACGGTTCGAGATGAGGTGGGCGGTGGGGCTCCCTGATCTTAGCATGACCCGCGTGACCCGCCTCCAGGAGTGGTGCCACCATTAGCATGGGTTCCGAACCCATGGAGTTCACCAAACTCCTGCATTCTCGCTCATAAGTTCTTATTATCCATGAAATCGGTGGCTGATTGGTGGGCCTTGCAACCCAGAGGCCGCCGATTCGAGCCCGGCTGGCTCCACTTATCCAAGATCTTGAAACAAGGTTTGTTATACGGGTGCACCCTCCCGCCCGGCAGGGGGAGGTGTCCTTGTATCCCTGCATTCATGCGGTGTTCTAGGTAGGGAAAACCTGGCCCTAGCGGTTGATGGGATCCCCACCGAGACATCCGATTCCAGGAGAGACGTTCCCAGGGGGCGCGCAGGTTCCGTCCAGAAAGAAGGAGTCATTCGATGGCAAAGTTCGTAACGCTGTACAAGCTAACCGACCAGGGTGTGCGCAACATCAAGAACGCCCCGGAGCGAATTCGACAAGCCAAGGCTGTTTGGGAAGCGACAGGAGGTGAGCTCCTGGCGGTGTACTCCATCATGGGCCCTTACGACTACATCACCATCTCCGAATCTGAGGATGACGAGGCTGCTGCGGCGTTCTCCCTTGGCGTTTCCGCTTTGGGGAACGTGACCACGCTGACCATGAGGGCGTTCGACACCGATGAGTTCGAGAGGATCGTTGCCACGCTTCCGTGAAGTTAGTTGAGTGGGAGAGACAAGCTTACCAACGACCACTTTGGAACTTGCGCGCCAACGGGTCAATTGACGCTTGGACCAACCGCCCAAGACCAGGAGTCAGCTCAGGGTCACGGGCTTGGGGCGGGACGTTCTTCGGGTAACCCTTTCAGGAGGTTCGATGGATTTCATGGTCCTGGCCAGCCGGGCCGTCCACGTTTCTTTTGGCGCGTTCTGGGTTTGCGCAATCTTCTTTATCGTCTTTTTCCTTGAACCGAGCGTTCGTTCGGCAGGCCCGGATGGAAACTCGGTTATGAAAGCCATGCGAAAAAGGCGATTGATGACGGTCATGCCGATCGTTGCGGTTTTCACCATCCTGTCAGGCGGCTTCCTGTTTTGGCGGATGTTGGAAGGCTTCGGCATGCAATGGGCATCCACCCGGTTTGGGATGGCACTCTCCATCGGTGCGGCGGCATCCCTCGTGGCCTTTGGCCAGGGGTATTTCTTCATGCGGAGGGCGGCCCTCAGAGCCGGGGCGCTTAGCGAAAAGGTCACCGGAAATCTAGAGGCCCCGAACCGAAACGGTGCCCTGGCAGAGGTGGCCAGGCTCAAATCTCGATCCCGGATCCATGCCCGTTGGGTTGCTGGTTGGCTCACGATTGCCCTGATCACCATGGCTGTGGCGCGGTACCTCTAAGAAGATACGGCCGGGCACCTCCCCCTAGTCGCCTCCGGGCGCTCAGTTTTGCATTTATGTTGCGCGTCACCGACCCCGGCATTACTCTTTTGTTTTCCACACAAAAATATTTCGCCCTCAATGGATGTCCTGCCGCGACGGGCAGGGTCCCGTCACCCCTTCAGGAGGGATTCCAATGCGTAGTGCGTTTTTTTCCGTCCTCTGCCTCCTCCTAACCGGGGCCCTGAGCGGCGTCTGGCAACCGGTCGAAGCTCAGGGGCCCCAAGAACTTGCCGGGGGCTGGATCGTCACCAGCTGGACCGCTCCGGACGGGGCGGTCAATTCCTCACCCCAGCGGGGCCTGTTCCTTTTTACCGCCACGGGTCAGTACAGCATGATGTATGTACCGGGTAGTGGCCCTCGTCCTCGCTACGAGGGGGAAACCCAGACCGATGCTGAAACCCTCGCAGCTTACGGTTCACTCATTGCCAATTCCGGCCGGTATACGGTGGAAGGGAACACCATCGTCTATGAGGCCTTTGTGGCCAAGGATCCCAACTACATGGGGGACTGGAACATCCAGGAGCAGGGCAATGCCGTAACGATGACCTACGGCATCGAGGACGGGACTCTGACCTTGAAGTGGGGCGAGGGGAGCAGGAGCGCCGGGATGACGGCGACCCTTCGTCGGCCCGGACAGCCCCAAGGGCAGCAGAGATGACGGCGGAGACCAGGCTCAGGTACCTGAAAGCCGCATTGGTGGTCTTCGGGGCCATCTTCATTGTGGGGATCTACGCCATGATGATGTGGATCTTCCCATCCGGCTGGGGGTGGACGCCCAGCCAGCCCGAATACGAGCAGATGATCATGGGCGTCTACGCCACTCTGGGGATCTTCCTGATCCGCGCGGCGAAAAACCCCCTGGAACACCTGAGCCTGATCTGGTTCACCATCTGGTCGAGCATTGTTCACGGTGGGATCATGCTGATTCAGGCCCTCGTGGACGTGACCGAGCGGGCGAACCTTCTCGGAGACGTTCCGGCACTTTTCCTTGTGGCGTTTGTACTCTGGTACTTGATGCCGAGGAAAGCCGAAGCAGCCTGACGCCACTTTCTTCCGGGAGGGGGGAGCGCTTTGGCTGGCTCTGGCGGTGGTGTTCGCCGTGAGCGATGGTGTTGGTCTCCTTCACCGCCATGTTCACCAAGGCCTTCGCCTTTGGGGATTCAGGCTGGGTAGGTGTATCCCTAATCTGTACCGGGGTGAGGCGGTGATACGTTGAAAACGTGAAGCGCGTGGGGGCCTTGCCTGAGGTGGGGGCCAGGATGGAGAGAACGCCTGGCCCCCACTTCCCTCAAGCGATCATCTCAGCCTCGAGCACTGTCTCCACGATTTCGCCTCCCACCAGGTCAACGTAGTAACAGTTGGCGTCTTCCCGGGTCTTCACCACCCGAGCCACGTCGTTGTCCTGGAAGTAGATCCCTGCATCGTTGTCGCAGGCATACCCAGCTTTCAGCGTTCCGTTTGATATGAGGCGGTGATAGGTGGGCCGGCGTTGCTCCTCGGCGTCATAATGAGGCGAGTGGCTTCCCCTGAGGAACCCGAGACACTCCACCTTGGTGAGCTCGATGGGCCGGGAGTCGGTAGTTCCTTCCTCGAACCAGCAAAGTGAACCTGCGCTCGCCCCGCCCAAGACGGTTCCCTGATCCCAAGCCTTCCGCAGGACTTCGTCGATGCCCTGGGCTCGCCAGATGGCCTGCTGGTTCAGCGTGTTCCCGCCGGATACCACGATACCATCCATGGAAAGGAAGATGTCTTCCCAACTCCTCCGGGTACTGTAGCTGGCGATGAAGCTATCCTGGACATAGGGGACCACGTTCAGCTCGGCGCAGTTCTGAAAGAACCTGATCTTCCCCGAATCCCTATCGGCGGAAGCGGTCGGGAGGTAGCAGATCCTCGGCCTGTCTTTTCGGGTCAGGGATGCCATATAACGTATGAAGGTGGTGCCGAACCCCCCTCCAGCGATCAGGATCTTCCTCCCCGGGGCACGAACCTGCTCCTGGGTGGTTTCATCCTCTGAGTCAGGCAGGCATCCCGTGCCAAATGCGACGGTGCCGAGGGCCGAAGCCGCGAGAAACTCTTTCCGTTCCATAGTCGTCCTTCCCTGTGACCGGCTGGTCTGTCTATCTCGGTTGGGGTTGATGCTAGGGGATTTCGTTTCCTGCGGGCAAGGCTTTCTTCCGGCGGCCGGTTAGAGGAACCTGTCCCAGCGGGCGGGAATCGACTATGAATGGAGCCCATGGATACTCTTCTTCATGACATCCGGTTCACGGTGAGGTCCATGGTCCGCCAGCCCCTGTTTCGGGCTGTGGCAGTGGTGATCCTCGCCCTCGGCCTTGGCGCCACTATCTCGGTCTTCACTTATTGGAATGGATTCAACCGGACGTTCCCCGGGGCCGACCCAGATGGACTCGTGCAGATCTTCGGTGCGAACGAACAGAATCCGTATCTGGACGTCTCATACCTCGATTACCTGGACTACGTAGAAGGGTCCAGGGCATTCGATGCCATCGGCGCAGTGCAAGCGTACTACGCCGCCAGTGTCCGCCTGGAAGAACTCACTGTGGTGGCTTTTTTGAATGCCGTCGCCGGTGACTACTTTCAGGTCCTGGGCGTAAGGCCAGCAATCGGCCGACTTCTGACGGCCGAGGACGACCGGCCGGATGCGCCCCCGGTTGCAGTGATTTCCCACCAATGGTGGCAGAACCAGTTCAACGGAGATCAGGCCGTTCTCGGCTCCACACTTTATCTCAACTACCGGCCGCACACCATCGTCGGAGTCGCTTCGCCGGAGTTCATGGGATCGGCCTCCGACTCCCGTCCTCACGTGTGGATTCCCATTGCACCCTTCCGGGATCGATACGTCGGCTGGGATCGCATGGCGCAGAACCGAGACCTTCCTCTGGTTCGGGTTTACGGCCGGCTGAACGAGGGAGTTTCTCTTTCCCGGGCTACCGATGATTTGATGAGCGTCGCGGGGGGTTTGGACGAAGTCTACCCGCCCCCGGAGTACCCGCGGCAGGTCCACGCTCAACCGGCGACCTGGATCGATCCACGGGCAAGGATTGCCGAGAGCTCCACCAACCGGATCATGCTCTTCGCGGCGGCCGGGTTCCTCCTGCTCGTTTGTGCCAATGTGGCGAACCTCCTCCTCTCCGTGTTCTCTACCCGTAAGAAGGAGGTCGCCCTCCAGGCTGCCCTGGGGGCGTCCAGAGGCCGCCTGGGCCGCCGGGTAATGATTGAGAACGTCATCCTGGCTGTCCTGGCCGGGGGCCTGGCTCTGCTCATTGCTGTTCCCACCAGCACACGCCTGGGTTCTTACTTCTCCCGACCCACCGTTTGGGCTGAGACCGTCTCCAGGGAATTCGCCCTGGATGTTCGAGTTGTCGGTTTTGCAGTGGGCGTTTCCCTCTTCACCGGACTCCTGGCGGGGGCCCTTCCCGCGGTTCGCGCAATGGGCCGAAACCTCATCCAGGTCCTGAAGTCGGACTCAGCGGCCGGTTCATGGGCTGGGGGAATCTTCGGCAGAAGGACCCCGGGCCCCAGATCGGTGCTGGTGTCGGCCCAAGTTGCCCTCTCCGTCTTACTCCTGATCGTGTCCAGCCTGGTCTTGAAGTCCCTGTCGAAGGCTGGGGACGTAGACCCTGGCTTTGCGTACCAGAACCTTATCGGGAGCCACATCTCAACCAGTAGCACCTCCGTGACCGTGGAGGGTCGGGAGCGTTTCTTCCGAGAGGTGGAGGAGCGGATCGCTGAAGAACCCTGGGTACGATCGGCCACCGTCTCAGGGAACGCCCTCCTTTCTGGCCACGGATCGGTGAATGTCCGAGGCGTGAGCGATGAGGAGCCCCAACCGACCGTGCTTTCCAGAGTCCACGACGGCTTCTTCGAAAAGTTGGCAATCGAGGTTGTGGACGGCCGGACGTTTGTTCCTGAAGACACCGCCGGTGGAAGGTCGGTGGCTATCCTCAACCGGCCTGCCGCGAATCGGTTATTCCCGGATGGGCCAGCGGTGGCCCGATCGGTCTGGTTTGTGTCCGAAGGAGCCGAAGACCAGGAGTTCGAGGTCGTGGGTGTCGTGGGTGAGACGAAGGTCCGGGATTTCCTCGCACCGCCCGAGCCCGCCGTCTACCTCCCGTTCAGGCAGCAGGCCTATGGGTCCGGGAGCGCCATACTGGTCACGACCATGGGTGATCCGGACCAGGCCGTCCCATTGCTTCATCGGTGGCTACGGGAGTTCGAGCCCCATCTGGCCATCGTAAATGCAGTTTCCTATCGGGAGGTGGTAAGGGGGGCCCTATTCACTCAGAGAATGAACGCCGAGCTCTTTTCTGTTTTGGCCGTCTTCGGCCTGGTTTTAGCGGGCGTGGGGATCTTCAGCGTCGTAAGCATTTCGGTGACTCGGCGTACCCGGGAAATTGGGGTCCGGAAGGCCATCGGGGCCTCCGTGCCCGAAATCAACCGCTTAGTGATTCGACAAGCGATGGTCCCTGTGCTGATCGGGCTCCTGCTGGGGATCGCCGGGTCCCTGGGTACATCCAGGCTGCTGGAGAGCCTGCTTTTCGACGTTGATCCGGCCGATCCTATGGGAATCCTGGGTGGGAGCGCGGTTCTGATTCTGACCGCGACCCTCGCCGCCTATCTTCCGGCGCGCCGCGCTGGGGGTGTCGATCCTGTCCGAGCCCTGACGGTGGAATAGAGGGAGAAACAGTGAGATTTAATTCGAGGATTTTTGGTGTCTCCCTCATTCTGGGCATCGTCGCATGGGTTCTGGACTCGGCCGTGGATTCGTTCGTCTTCGGGAAGGGGTCTTTTGGCCGCCTAGTTCTACTGGACGCTCCTCCTGAGGAGCTGACCCATCGGATCGTGGTTTTGGGGTTGTTCGTGATCTTCGGTTCGATCGTCTCGAACCTGCTGGGCCGAACGGAAACCGCGGAACAGGAAGCCTCTCGGCGGGCGCTGGAGGAAAGCGAGCAGTGGTTCCGGAACCTGGCAGAACTCCTTCCCGAACCGGTTTTCGAGGCGGACCTCACGTTCAGGGTGACATACGCCAACAAGAAGGCCTTTGAGCTCTTTGGATATTCTCGGGAGGACTTCGAGGCTGGCCTCTCTGGCCTGGACATGCTCGCTCCAGAATATCGGGAGGAGGCTCAGACGGCCCTCAAAGAAAGGCTCGAAGGAGTCGACCCGGGAGTGGTCGAATACACCGCGGTGAAGAAGGACGGAACCAGATTCCCGATTCTCTTCCACGCCGCGCTCTTCAGGCTCGAAGGGAGGCCCATCGGGGTCCGCGGGATCATTGTGGACATCACCAAGCAGAAAGCGGCTGAGGAAATCGTCCGGGAGACGGAAAGGAGGTTCCGGAGTATTGTGGAATCCTCTCCCATGGGTGTGTTCCTCTATCAGCTCGAGCCCGACGATCGCCTTGTCTTCGCCGCCGCCAACCCGGCCGCCAGCGAGATTCTGGGGGTAGACGCCACGGGGTTTATTGGGCAGACCATCGAAGAGGCGTTCCCTCCATTGGCTGAGACGGAAATCCCTGGGCGATATAGGGAAGCAGCCAAGAACGGGACTCCTTGGCACACGCTTCAGGTCAACTATGACCACGGTGACATATCGGGTGCTTTCGAGGTCTCCGCTTTCCAGACGGGACCAAACGAAGTGGCCGTGATGTTCCTGGATATCACAGAACGGAGAAGGGCGGAAGAGGCAGTCCGGGCCAGTGAAGAGCGCCTGCGGTTGGCCACTCGATCCGGGCGTATCGGCGTTTGGGAGTACGAGTTCGAAGAAGACCGACTCCAGTGGGACGACCTGATGTACCGCCTTCACGGTTCGCCCCGGTTCGACCCTGCGGACGGGATCCAGAGATGGAGGGACTGCGTTCACCCCCACGATCTGGAACGGGCCGAGGGGGAGTTCATGGCAGCCCTCCCACCCGACGGGCCACCGTTTGACACCGAATTCAGGATCAGACGTCTTGACGACGGAGAGACCAGGTACATCAGGGGCCTCGCCGGGATCTACCGAGACCAAGACGGAAAAGCGGTAAAGGCGGTGGGCACGAACTGGGATATCACCGAGAGCAAGCGCCACGAGGAGTCCCTCCGGGATTCCGAAGAACGCTTCCGAAGTGTCATCGAGCAGCTCAACGATGCCACATACATCCTCTTCGAGGGCCGCTTCGACCTGGTGAATCCCCGGTTTTGTGACCTCACCGGGGTCTCAGCAAAGGAGGCCGCGTCGCCTGGGTTCGATTTCTGGGACCTGGTGGCGCCGAACAGCGTGCCGATCATCAGGAAGAGGCAGGAACAAAGAGAGCGGGGAGAGGATGTCCCTGGCATCTACGAGTTCGACGTGTTGCACAAGGATGGCCATTCGGTTCGGGTCGAAGCCTCGGTCACGGAGATCGACTATAGGGGAGGGACTGCAGTCCTGGGACTTCTTCGCGACATGACAGAGCAGAAAGCCCTGAAGGAACAGCTGCTTCTCGCTCAGAAAATGGAATCCATCGGTCGCTTATCCGGCGGAGTGGCCCACGACCTGAACAATCTCCTCACCCCCATCATGGGATATGGTGACTTAGTGATGGAGGGTCTCTCTCCCGAGGACAATAGGCGGGAGGACGTTGAGGAGATCCTGAAAGCGGCCCTGAGAGCCCGAGACCTGGTGAGGCAGCTGTTGGCGTTCGGCCGGCAGCAAACCATGGAATTTAAGGCATTGGATCTGAATGACATGGTGAGAAGGTTCCAGAGCTTGCTGAGGAGGACCATACGCTCCGACATCGAACTCCGGTTCCGCCCTGACCCCAACGCCCCGACCATCCGGGGAGACCAGGGGCAGCTCGAACAGGTCATCATGAACCTCGCGGTCAATGCTCAGGACGCGATGCCAGACGGGGGGTTGCTGAATATCGAGACCACCCAGGTCGAGTTGGACGAGGCTTTCGTGAAAGAGCGGTCGGGGCTGACCGTAGGCCATTACGCTTTGCTCTCCGTCAGCGACACCGGTTCAGGGATGGACGCCGAGACCAGGGACAAGATCTTCGAACCGTTTTTTACGACCAAGGAGAGGGGGAAGGGCACCGGGCTAGGCTTGGCCACCGTGTATGGAATCGTGAAGCAGCACGAGGGCCACCTCTGGGTGTACAGCGAACCAGGCCACGGGACGGCTTTTAAAGTCTACCTGCCACTGGCCGACAAATCTGCAATTGAGCAGGTCGCCCTTCGACACGAAGTCACCGACCTAGGTGGAACGGAGACCATTATGGTGGTCGAAGACGAAGCCATGGTCCGCGGACTGGCCACCCGTGTTCTCGAACGGCATGGCTACCGGGTCCTCGACGCGTCCGATCCCCAGGCTTGTCTCGACTTCCTCGATGGTTATGAAGAGTCCCTCGACCTTCTCTTAACGGACGTTGTAATGCCGGGTATGAACGGCCGTGAACTGTATAGAAAAGTCAGAAAGGTCTTTCCGGACGCAAAAGTGCTTTATATGTCTGGGTACAGCGAGGACATCGTCGCGTATCGGGGCGTGGCGGAGGAGGGGATCCCCTTCATCCAGAAACCCTTTTCCGTGCAGGGGCTGGCCACACGGGTCCGGAGAGTCCTCGAGGAGGGATAGCCGCAGGTGGACTGGGTCATGGAGACCGATGAAGGCCGGGGAATCATCTCCTTCACACTGGAAGGCGAGTGGGATTCCACCGACGTGATTGAGGCTATTGAAGCACTCTGGCCCGAGCAGATCCGCACGGGGATTCTTCGGGTCCTTTGGGACCTCAGGGATGTTGACGCCAGCCAGGTGGACACCGGAGATGTCCGGGCGGTGGCCACCCATCACCTCACCACCAGGCCGGAATTGCCCGAGTCACGGGCGGCAGTCGTGACAGCGGGCGATCTGGAATTTGGCATGGCCCGGATGACGGAGGCTTTCCTCACCGATAGCCCGGTGGACATGCAGATTTTCAGGGATATTGAAGGGGCCTACCAGTGGTTGGAGGAGGCCTGATCCTCACCCGGTCGCCCCGGTACAAGCCGGGACCCTGGGCTCGGACGGGATCACGGGCGATTGGGGCGGGCGGGCTGAACCTCCGTAAACAGCACACCCGATGGCAGACGGGTGGTCTTCGTGGCGGGCGGTGGCACTCCATCCGGTAGGCGTAGCGATCAACGACACAGTCACGCCGTCGGAGGCGACAAAACCGAGGGCGGAAGGGCTGGCCGAGTAGTTCCCGTTAAGCCCCATAAACTGTTCCTGAAGGTTGGTAAGGCTGATCAGGTCCCTCCTCATGGTGTTCAGGACCGTTTGCCTATCGGGTCGGAGGTCCAGAATTTCCCGGGTGCCCAACGGTCCCTCGGGCATAGCCCACACAGCCGCTGCCGCGATTACCAGGATGCCCAGTACCGAAAGCCGTTTCCAGTTCGTCCTTTTCCTACTTCTCGGGACCGCAATGTCCCGAATGGGAACCGTCCACTTTCCACACCGTTTGCACTTGACGGTGTCTTCTTCCAACGAAGCCGAACAATGAGGACAGAGTTTCATTGTTTGGGTACCTCCTTCCGACGGGTCCAAATCAGCATTTTCCCGCAACTGGCTCCCGGATCCCGGAATTGGGCCGGGGTTTCCGCCCGTGTGTGATAGACCTCTACAGCCCCTAGGTCATGGGGATGAATCGGAAACGAGAACTCTTCCATGTCTTCCCTGGTGAGGGACCGGCTGCATGGCGTCCCCGTCCAGGAGCCGCCCAATGATGGTCTGACCGTCGGCTGAGTTGCAGGGCAGGACGACTACGACGGACCCCAACAGAAGGGGAAAAGCGGATCTCAGGAGCCTCATAGGCCGCTCCGGTGGGCACGAGGGAGCCTAACCCTCCCTTATACACTGTAAACCGTCCTGGGGGTTCTGGGGAATAGGCTCAACTCCCAGGTCGATGGTCCGACATTAGGGGAGACGGCCCGAATCAAGGCTTCTTCTTCCTGGCTGGGGGCGGTGTGGTGTCGAAACCGATCCGGGGTTCCGCGGACCCTGACCCGGTCCTATCTGGTTTTCGACCCTGCGATTGCCTGAGGGTTGTCGGGGTGGTAAAGATACCTGGCTGACGTGCACCCACCGTGCGGAGGCTCGACCCCCCGCACCGTCCATAAACTCGGGGAAGACTTCCGATGAAAAGCATTTTCACCGTCGCGGCGATGGTGCTCTTCTTGATTCCGGCTGGAATCCAGGGGCAAGCCGCAGAGGGCTTCGAGTGGTTCCCTGGCGGAACCTACGACTCGTCCATTCCCACCCCGGCAGCTTTCCTTGGGTATACCATCGGGGACGCCTTCACACCCCACCACAGGCTGCAGGCCTATATGGAGGCGGTCGCGGCCGCCAGCGACAGGGTATCCGTCGGGACCTACGGAAAGACCAATGAGGGCCGGGACCTCCTGTTTCTGACCATCACCAGTCCGTCGAACCACCAGCGGTTGGAGGAGATACGGACCAACATGGGCCGCCTGGCTGATCCCCGGGGTGTGGATCAGAGCGTACTGGACGGCATCGTCCAGGGGAGCCCGGCGGTTGCCTGGATGTCGTACAGCGTACACGGAAGTGAATCCGCCGGGACCGAGGCAGCGATCCTTACGGTTTATCAGCTTGCGGCGGGAACCGATGCCGTCACGCAGACTATCCTGAATGAGTTGGTCGTCCTGATTGATCCGGCGTCCAATCCCGATGGTCGGGAGAGGGTCGTGCACAACTTTCAAACCCGTGTTGGCATGACCTTCAGCGCCAACCCGGACAGCTGGGAGCACGGCTCGGGTTGGCCGGGTGGCCGGACCAACCATTACAACTTCGACCTGAACCGAGACTGGTCCTGGCAGACCCAGGCCGAAACCCAGCAGCGTACGGTGGAGTACCTGCGCTGGAATCCGGTGGTCCATGCAGATCTCCACGAAATGGGTGGGGACTCCTACTTCTTCTTTCCGGCTGCAACTCCGGTACACAAAGCAATTCCGGACGTCACCATGAAGTGGCAGGAGATCTACGGAGAAGGGAACGCCGAGGCCTTCGACCACTATGGGTGGCCCTACTACACCAAGATCGGGTTCGACATGTACTACCCGGGCTTCGGTGATTCATGGCCGAGTATGATGGGTGCCATCGGGATGACCTACGAACAGGGCGGTGGGAGCAGCGTGGGGATCGCCATCGAGCGGGCTGATGGCACCACCCACACCTTCCGTCAGAGGGCCCACGGGCACTTCACGACAAGCATGGCCACGCTGAAGACGACGGCAGAGCGAAGAGAGGAGCGGATGGCGGACTTCTTGGCCTTCTTCCGGCACGCCATCGAGTTGGGCGACGGGCAGGTGAAGAGTTACGCCCTCGTACCGGACACCGACCCGTACAACGCCGATCAGCTGGCTGACCTGCTCACCAGGCAGGGGATCGAGGTCATGGAGGCCAACGAAGCCTTCGACGCGAGGATCGCCCGGGGCTTCGGGCTACATGGGGCTCCGGCCTCCAAGTCGTTCCCGGAAGGCACCTACCTGGTGCATGCAGGACAGCCAAAAGGTGTTGCTGTCCAAATGTTGATGGAACCGGAACCCATTCTGGAGGACACCAGCTTCTACGACCTCTCCGGGTGGGCCCTACCTCTGATCTATAACGTCGAAGCCTACATGCTTTCGGAGATCCCCGGCGCGGCAGCTACCCTGGTGTCATCTGCTCCCCGGCGGTCGGGTGGAGTCGAAGGAGGCCGAGGGGAATACGCCTACGCCATCCCTTATTACGGAACCTCCGCTCTTTTGGCAGCCGTGGGGCTACTCAACGAAGGAGTGGTGGTCAAGGTTGCCAGCGACGAGTTCACCATTCACGGCCAGGCCTATCCGGCGGGTAGCTTCCTTATCCCCGTGTACCGGAACCCGGACAACCTGCATCAGATCGTTCAGGGGGTGGCCGAACGTGGTGGAGTGACGGCCTATGCCATCAACACTGGGCTGGTGGAAGACGGTGACGACCTCGGGGCCGGTTCCTACCGAACTTTGAGAAAGCCAAAAATCGCTGTGGCCGCAGGGCAGGCAGCGGGCGGGTTCGGGGAGACCTGGAACTTCTTCGACCAGGGATACCCTATCTTCGACTACACGAACATCGACGCTTCCCGACTGGGGAATACGGACCTCTCCAAGTACGATGTCCTCTTCGTTGGAGGTGCGAACCTGGCTGGGACCTTGGGCGACCGGGGAATCGAAAACCTCCGGCGCTGGATGCAGGGCGGTGGAAACGTAATTGCCTGGGAAGGGGGCGCCCAGTTCATGGGTCAGGAAGGCTCAGAGCTGACCAGCGCCACCACCCGAGTCGGCGGGAACGATCGTGAGGAGGAAGAGGAGGAGCAACCCGCCGTTGAGGCGAGGCGAACCCTGGCCGAGCGTGAGCAGGAGGCAAAGGAAGGGCGGACGCCCGGCGGGTTCTACAAGGTCGTCCTGGATCCGGACCACTGGATGGCCTTTGGGTTGCCTGAAGAGATGGCAGTGATGAAGAGGGGCTCTAGGGGCTTCGCGGTAACGGACCGCGGGGTGAACGTGGCCGTATTTGCCGAGGAATCTCTCCTCAGTGGCTATGCTCCATCCGATTTCGAAGAAGAACTCTCCAAGAAGGCCTGGCTCCTTTTGGAGAGCGTGGGCCGGGGGAACGCTGTTCTTTTCGCGGACAATCCTCTGTACCGCATGTTTCTGGAAAGTGAGCACCAGCTGGTGCTGAACGCGGTGGTGCTCGGAACGGCGTTCGGAGGGGGTGGTAGACGGGGCAGATAGTCCCCGGCAAGTCAGGGACACTGCCAGCAACGCGTAGGGGGACGCTCTCGCACGAGAGCGGCCCCTTTGTCGTCTGAGGATCGATCCCAGGCCTTAGCCATCGATCCGGGTGCAAGCCCGGAGGAGCCTTTGGAGACAGTCCTCCACCTCATCTTCGGTCACCAACAAGCTTGGTCCAAACCGGAGAACGTTGTCTCGAAGGCCGGCCTTTCCTAGGAGGAGGCCCTCGGATTTGGTCTCCTCCATCAATCCGGCGGTCCTTTCCGCATCGGCCACCTTGGTGGCCCGGTCCTGGACCAGCTCGATGGCCGTCATGAGGCCCATTCCCCTGATGTCTCCGATCCAATCGAACCGTTCAGCCAGAGCCTGAAGCCCGGCCTGTAACTGGCGACCCCGCAGTTCAGCATTGGCTGGGACGTCTTCTTCCACCATGACTGCCAAAGTTTCTGCCATGGCGGCCATACAAATGGGGTTTCCTCCGAAGGTGGAAATGGTCTTGGACGTCCAGGATCCGGCGATCTCGTCCGTGGTGATGGTGGCTCCTACCGGCATTCCGCCGGAGATTCCCTTGGCCATGACCATGATGTCGGGAACGACGTCCCAGTGCTCGATTCCGAACCACTTCCCTGTGCGGCCGAAACCTGCTTGCACTTCGTCGATAATCAGGAGGCCGCCGTACCCTCGGATGATCTCCGCCACTCGTTGGTGATACCCAGGTGGTGGAGCGACAAACCCGCCAGCGCCCTGGATCGTTTCGGCCAGGAAAGCCGCTGGTTGGCCGTTCGTCGTGGCCAGGATCACCTCCTCCAGGTCCTGGGCGCACTTCTCAGCGCAGACGTTTTCGCAGTCGGCGTCGAATCGGCATCTGTAGGGGTAGGGGGCGATGGCGTGCTTTATGCTCGGAAGGGCCGATGCCAGGGGACGCCAGGAGCTCAGCCCGGTCAGGTTGGTGGCCAGGGTGCTACGGCCGTGGTAGGCGCTTCGTAGGGCGATAACCTCCGACCGGCCGGTATGGATGCATGCCAGCATGATCGCCGTGTCGATGGCCTCGGTCCCGCTGTTCGAGAAGAAGCTCTTGGTGAGATTCCCTGGGGCGATCTCCGCTAATCTCCGGGCCGCCTCCACCTGAGGCTCAGTGACGTAGAGGGTCGAGGTGTGCCCGAGTTCCTTGGCCTGATCGGAGATCGCAGAAACGATCCTGTGGTGGCAGTGTCCCAGGGAGGTCGACAGGATACCTGAGAAAAAGTCCAGGTACTCCTTTCCCTCGGCGTCCCAGACCTTCATCCCTTCGCCCCGCACCAGAACAATGGGCTCTTTGTAGAGGTGTCCCACACAGGGGAATAGATGGTCCCGCTGCCCTTGGAAGATCTCCTGGGATCTTTGGGCTGTCGGTGCCGACGCTGACTGGTCCATTTTGGGATCCCGGTGGCTGGGAGAGGGCATGTTCGGTTGTTTCTCTAGCGACGGGGGAAGTGTAAAGTGGAGGCTGAGCCCGCGCCATGAGGTGAGGACCCGGCGGCGGGGCATAGCCGAGATGCACACCCTGGGCATGAGGGAAAACGACGAGGGGCCCAGGCAGCTCAAACAACAGAAGGACGATTCCATGCCAGCTCTGACCGCTGCTCGCAAATGCCCGCGCCGAAGCTCGACTCTGACCCCCTGGGGGTGCGCCCTCCTCGGCGCGGTGGTGGCCCTGGGCGGTTGCAGCTGGAGTCCCGTTGGGGAGTCAGGCGATTTCCATGAGCTGGCGGCCGCTCATCTCCCCACCATCGATGGTGAGCTCAGGATCCCCGGGCTCACAGGTGAGGTGGAGGTCCTTCGGGACCCATGGGGGGTTCCCCACATCTACGCTCAGAACACACACGATCTCTTTTTCGCCCAAGGCTTCGTGCAGGCCCAGGACCGCCTCTGGCAGATGGAAATGTATCGGCGCACGGGAGAGGGCCGACTGGCTGAGGTCCTGGGACCCGAGGCCCTCGAGCATGACCGGCTGGCCCGGTTGCTCAAATACCGCGGCCCTTGGACTGATGAGGAATTCTCCAGCTACCACCCGGAGGGACGGCAGATCCTGGAAGCTTTCGCCGAAGGTGTGAACGCCTACATGGAGCATGCCGGCGATCGTCTGCCGGTTGAGTTTGAGCTCACCGGCATCCATCCAGAACCGTGGACCGCCCAGACTCCCCTCCTCCGTATGCAGACCGCCATGCCTCTGGGGGACGTAAGGCGTGAGTTCAGGCTGGCCAGACAGGTATTGGAGTTCGGGCCGGTGGAGGCGAACCGTCGGGCTAGGCCTTCCCCATTCAGGGAACTCTCGGTTCCCGAGGGCGTTGACCTGAGTCTCATCACGGAATCTGTGGAGGACGGCGTCTCAGGGTTCAGGGGCGGTATGCCCAGGCCGGAACTCCTGGGCCGTTTCCAGGGCTGGCTCCTGGCCGATTCCACCCAGAATGCCGGGGCCTGGGAGGACTCACCGGGAAGCAACAACTGGGCGATCGGTCCCGATCTTTCAGCCACCGGCCATGTGTTGGTTGCAAACGATCCCCACCGAGGGGTGACCAACCCTTCCCTCCGATATGTGGTGCACCTGGATGCTCCTGGCTGGACCTCCATCGGGTCCACTGAGCCGGTTCTTCCGGGGGTGGCCATCGGTCACAACGGCCGGGTGGCATGGGGTTTAACCATCGTTGGGACCGATCAGTCAGACGTCTACATCGAGGAACTGAACCCCGAGGACCCCAACCAGGTCTTGTGGCGGGGATCGTGGGAGCCCCTGACCGTGGTTCTGGACACCATCAAGGTGAAGGGCGGCGAAGCACAGGTGGTGGAGCTCAAGTTCTCGAGGCACGGGCCCATCTTCTTCGAAGACCGGGAGAACAGCCTGGCCTATGCTCTCCGCTCCACCATGCATGAGCCGGGCTCTACCGGTTACCTGGCGGCCTTGCGGTTGAACGTGGTGGAGGATTGCGGGGAGTTCGTCGAGGAGCTCCGGTTCTGGAAAGCACCCACAGAAAACATGATTTGTGGCGACTCCCAGGGGAACATCTCTTGGCAGGCGTCAGCCGCGTCCCCCCGGCGTGAGGGGTGGATGGGGCGACTCCCGGTTTCGGGCACGGGGGAGTACGAGTGGGATGGGTTCCGGGACGACCTCCCGACGGAGTTCAATCCGGACAGGGGGTGGGTGGGAACGGCGAACCATGACATTCACCCTCCCGGGTACGATCCCCCCCTCTTTTTTAAGACCGGTACCTCATATCCCCGGTTCGAGAGGGTCTCACAGGTCCTTTCCCGTGCCGGAAGCCATTCCTTGGAGGACTCAAAAGCCCTTCAGCAAGACGCTTATCTGGCCTCCGCCGCGGAGGCCGCGGCGGTGTTCAGGGGATGGACGGCCGGAGATCCCTCTCTGGAGGAGGCGAGGGA
>JANQDZ010000041.1 GCA_028278645.1 Longimicrobiales bacterium
GCGGGCGACGATGTTGTTGATCATATTGTATTCCCTCAAACGAGAGCACCTGGCTCAGGCAGTTCTCAGTTGTCTCCGTCCGCCAAGATCTCGTCGAAAGCCGGGTCTTTCTCCAGTGCGATTTGAATGGCTTCATGATCGGGTGGCGGCTGATGGCACTAAAAGACGCTGCCCTCCGACTTTTCTTGATCCAGCTGTTCCGCCAGGTTCCTGATATCCGAGGTGTAGGACTCGTAGTCCGACCCCGGCTCGAACTGTTTAACGATGTATAAGAACGCCCCTTCTGGGAATCATGCTTCCCATCCGTTTGGGGCGTTCGGGCCAAAATGAAACGTCGAACCAGCCTCCATCACCTGCCTCTCCAGGTTCGAGCCGAATGTACAACGATCGGATGCTCTCCCCAAAGAGTAGTGGAAGGAAACTGTTCGAAGGCAGGTGTGAGGTTCCGTCGGCCACATGGGGTCTCGGCTCTCCCACTACCTGATTCCGAGCAGATGGGCCAGGTTCGCCTCGTCGGTGATCATGGGTCGGATCTTGCCATCCTTCGAGGACATGAGCGATGTGACCCCGGGCCCGTGTCCGGCAATAAAGCTGTTGCTGTGGGCGATGACGCCGATTGCGATCGAGCCACCTTTGTAGATGCGACCGTAGTCGTGATGGGCGTTGATGATGGCGACGATGTCACCGAAGCGGAGTTCGTCCAGGCCGTATTCCTCAACCACCTCCTCGTCGAACATCTGGATGTCGTAATCGCCCCGGTAAACCTGGCTGGCTCCCAGCCCAGAGCCCATCACCTTGGCCGGGACGATTTTGGCAACCGGGACTCTGAGCATTCCCTCCCCTGTGATACCCATCCCGGCGTCCGTCAGGGCGTCCATGAGGGTGGGACTCATGCTGAAAAGCTTCACGCCGTCGAAGTTGGTCAGCTCCATCCCAAGGCCATGCACATAAACGTGCATCATGTCGTTCACGGTGAGCTTGTCGAAGACGGTGGAATCCGGGAAGTCCACCATTACGTGCTCGGCCCCGCCATGCTTGCCGATCACGTAGCCCATGGCGCCCTTACCATCACCGGTCAACACCCTGACCCGGTTTCCTACGCAGGCAAGGGTGTTCAGTCCGGCGCTCTCACGGCTTGATCGATCACCCGTCGATCCGGGGTTGTAGAGTGAAACCGCTGGTTCCACGTGGTCCCCCGCCAGGTTCACGGCATTGTCCCCGCTCCGGAAGTTGTAGGTAATGCTCCCGGTTCCGGGCACCACGTGTGTGTGACCGTCAGGATCCACCCTTACCGGGTCGGAGCCGAACCCGGGTGGTACGATGATTCCCTGGGCGGCCTGGCGAACAAGCTGATCGGCATTGTATCGGACCGGAGTAACCTCCTGCTGAGGAGTCACCGGCGCGAGTGCAGCAAGAGCGGCAATAACCACTATTTTTGGGGCCGTCATTTCCGTTTCTCCCGTTCGGGGTCGTACTTTTTCAGTCGTTGGAAACCTCACCCTCCGCCTTGACTACCGGACCCCCACAGTCCCTTTCACGGCGGCGAAGAGCTTCGCCGAATCGTATCCCACTCCATTCTTGAAGACCGTCACCACATTCCGAATATCAGATATGTCGGTCGTGGGGTCTCCTTGGATCAGGACCATGTCGGCCTGTTTCCCAGCCTCGAGGGTCCCGATCCTGTCCAGCTTCTCGAGGTAGAGAGCTCCGTTGTGCGTGGCGATCTTTATGGCCTCCAGCGGTGAGAAGCCGGCCTCGACCAAAAGCTCGATTTGCCGGAAGTTGCCGAACCCGGGAAGGACACCGCCGTACCCCGTGGGATCCGGGCCGGCGATCAGGAGCCCGCCGGCCTCCACGAAGGACCTCTCGAAGGCCATCTCCATGGCCAGCATGTCTCCGGCAGTACTTCCGGACGAGGCTCCAATCGTGGCCCTCCTCGTCAGGTAAGAGTCACGGGCGGACGGAGCCATGGCGTCAAGCACACCCTGGTCCACAGGAGGCCGGCCTGGCACCGAGAGCTCAAAAACGGGCAAGGTCGAGGTGATGGCCACACCCGCTTCCACGAGGATACGGATCGTCTCCTGGATCTCGGGGCCGTCCACGTCCATTGAGAGGAGGGTCTGACGGTTCTGCCGGGAGGACGGGCACTGATCCGGCTCCTTCCCCGGGAAGAACTCGGTGTTCACCACCAGGCCATGTTCCAGGTTGTCGATCCCCAACTCGGCGGCTTCCCTGAATCCGATGGAGCAGAGGTGGCCGGTGATCTTCATCCCCCGTGCGTGGATTTCGTCGATGGCCGCTGCCAACTGGGCCCGGGTGATGTTTGTGTAGGCCTTGAAGTCGTCGACGCCCGTGTCTGCCCAATACGCCACCATACGGCGGGCTTCTTCAGGGCTCTCGAGCTCGTGCATCTGGAGGGTGAAAGCGCCGGGGCCCTCCAGGTACGGGCTTGTGACGTGCATCTCCGGTCCGGGGATCCTTCCATCCCGGATGGCGTCCCGTAAACCCATCTCGGCGTAAGGCTCCATGCCGCCGGTTGTACGGATGGTGGTTACCCCGGCTGCTAGATAAAGACGAGGCGCACTGAACTCGAGGGTGTTGTAATGCCCTGGGCCCGCGGGATAGAAGATGTGGTCGTGCATCCCCACGATGCCTGGAATCAACGTGTGACCCGTCCCGTCCATCACCGTGGCCCCGGCCGGGATCTGGACTGTGGAAGCGGGGCCCACGGCTTGGATCAGCCCCCCGGAAACCAATACGGTTTGGTCTGCCAGGGCAGGCGAGCCGGTTCCGTCCACCACCGTCGCGTGGGTGATCGCAAACACCGGGTCCTCTATGCTGACAAATGCTCGGACGCCGGGGGAGAGGGACGCGGCTTCCTGCCCAGCCAGGTGAGGGCAAAGGAGGAAAAGGGCCGGAAAAAGAAAGGAGAACCGTCGCATGGAGAGCCTCCTGGGAGGTGTCGAGAGCCAGGACCTTCGTTTACTCCCCACATCCTGCGCCAGGGGCCACGGTCCGGCAAGGCCGGCCCGGCGAGGGCCATCACCTTCTGAAACCAGTGATCCAGGGCACGGCCCCGGCCCAGCCGGTTCCTCAAAGATCCGGCGATGTCAGTTCCGGCACTTACTCATGATATGGATCCGAGCAGCGTGCTCCCCATCGATCACTTCGAAGAAACCCTCAAGGTATCCCACCGCTCGCTTCCGGTTCCTCTCCGAGAGGCCTGGAACAGACCCTGGCAGCGCCAGGATGGCCTCCCTTTTTTCCTTAAACCGATCGAAGACCGACGGGTAGTCTATGGCCCGGTTGCACCACCCCAAATAGAGCCGTTCCCGGACACTATCGATGAGGTTCCCCAACCTCGGGTTCGGGCCTGCGTAGGGTGCGTCCACCAATCCAGCCCAGTCGAAGTCATAGGGAACCGGATAAAAATCCCGCCCGACTCCCAGGGCCTTGAGGTTATGAAATTCGGTGACGGCCCAATCGGTGTTCCCGATCATGAACTGGAAGATGTACATGAGGGCCGCCTGGTTTTGGTGGAAGTGGGAGGGAGGCGCTCCCGGTACATCCATGATCCTTCCTCCCACGCGATCCGCCATGGCGTCTTCATCCTCGATCAGAAAGGCCATACGGGTGATGGGTTCCGAGCTGCCCCGAGTGTCCACGTAGGTGATTCGGGCTGGTCGAACGAGGAGGCTTTTGTCGGTGAGAAGGTTGTAGGCGCGATAAGCCAGGTACTCCTCCAACATGTTCTGCTCGTAACTGTCCCGGTCCCGGCAGTGAGTGACCATCTTGACCTTGTCCTGACCGGAAAAGACGGTCCTTTCGGTTCCGGCCGAGGGGAAATCCAGGCGAACAGGGGGGAAGAAGCAGATGCTCTTCTGCAGACGGAAGTTTCCCCTCGTCTTAATCTCGATGGGAATGGTGAACTCTTCCCCATCGGGGCTGGTCCACATAACCTGACCGGGTCGCTCGTCGCTCTCCCGGCCCCGGTCGCCGTCGAGTTCATCCCAGTCCGCCTCGAGCACGAACTCCACAGGGTCATGGGCGGAAAACAGCTCGGCATGGTGGGTTGGGGAAGAGGAGAATCCCAGCAGGGCGGCACAAAGCACCGTAGACCCCAGGGCTGCGCCAGCTCGTATGCGCCGCATGGACATCCTCCAGTCAGTACCGCGATAAAAGATCGTGCGCCCTACCTGTGATTACTATGACGCATTCCCGCCGGGGTTTGTTTTAACCGGATGGTGCGTGAGTCACGCGGACTCAAGGACTGCTCCCGCTGATCCGATCGCTTTCCGAGACTCTGCCTCATTCCGACGCCGGTTTATTGGTCTTAAAATACGCGGCGACCGGAGGCAGATAGAGGAAGAGCCACATGATCACTGTGAAGATCAGGTTCACTATGAGGTTGATCCACCTGGTTGGGTGGTCTTGGTACCAGATCAGGCCGAGGAGAGTGGCGACCACGCAGTAGGCGACGACAAACGGCCTCGCCCAGTTCTGACCCTTCAGAAGGGCATTCCCGGTCAGGAAGCAGAGGAGGGAGGAGAGGAAGCAGACAAGGAAGATGAGGAAGGGATTTAGGCCCAGGAGGAAATCGGACCAATATCTTTCTAACCAGGCTTTACCCCAGAGGGCGATGGGGAGCGCGCAAACCATCCCGACCACACCGCCCACCTTCCAGAACCATCCGATAGCCGTCACCGCCGTTGGTCTGTTTGTCATCCGACTCTCCGCGTCATGGGCTTCTGAATTCCCCTATGTCGGGAAATCCTCGAGTCGATGATGACATCGGTGGACCGACCTGGAGGTACCTGATGCCCGCTTCGTCGGTTCACCCATGGAAGGATTGCCTGGGGCTATGGTGGGGGCAAGGACTCTCTTCGGGTGGGGTCTCCACCCTTGCCTCGCTTTGAAAATTAAAGTACACTCAGTCAAGGATTTAACGGTACCGGTTGGTGGCATCGGATTTCGGATCGATTCCAGGGGAAGAAGAGAAGGGGGGTAGGATGCGCTCGACCCGGTCGAGGCTAGTCTTCTTGACAGTCGGAGCCCTCATGGTCGTGGCGGCACTGGTTGGCCAGCAGGTCGTTGGTGAGGGCGGTTGGGTTGACCGTGTCGCTCAGACAGGGGCGCTGGTTGTCGGCGTCGGAATCGTCACTGAGTTGGTCTCCCGGAAGACCGGGGCGGCTGCTTACCGAACGGGCATGGTTCTCGCCGTCGTCGCGGCGGTGCTCCTGGGATGGGTGAACGGTGCTGTAGGTCTCCTCGGGGCCGCGGACAACCGGGTCAACCTTTTGTACGGGGGGGTTGTTGCAGTCGGGGCAATCGGAGCCATCGTCGCGCGCTTCAAACCCGCTGGGATGGTGATCGCGTTATATGCAGCGGCCCTGGCCCAGGCGGCAGTCGCCCTTGCCGCGCTGACCGGGTTGTTGGGGCCTTCCGTCGGCGGGGTGGTTGAGATCCTAACCGCCAACGGGTTCTTCGTAGTGTTATTCCTCGGATCTGCTGCGCTGTTTCGGAAGGCGGCAGCCGGCCTCACCTCCACGTAGTCTGGAGTTTCCCCGACTGAACCGCCGCTAGCCTCACGCGGGCGCCGTCACCTCGCCGGTTTCGAAGTTGGTGGAGCGAGCGTGGTCCCGTACCTCCGTCCCTGTGTTCATTCGCACGCTCAGGTCAAATGCCGGCACGAACGGATCGGGGTACCGATAGGCTCCCGCTCAGAACCCGAGGGACGACGTCTCCCGTCGTACGTCTCCCGCGGCAATCAAAACGCCGGTGTCCGGGTCTCTAAGCGTCACCGTCGGCGCGCAAGCTTGCCAACTCCACAACCCCCAGCTTTGAACGTCGTGTCCCAGTCGAACTAGGGCTTGGGCAGTTTCGGAGGGGATCCGATCCTCGATCTTGAGCAAGGCCGGGGTCAGGTTCACCTCTGTTCCTGTCCCCGGGAAGTTGTAGCTCCCGAACCTCGGTTGGTCCACGGCCTGTTCTGGTGACATCCCCCACACCACGACGTTCAGGAACACCTGGAGGAGCGCCTGCATTTGAAGGTCTCCGCCGGGCGTCGATAGGCCCATGAACGGTCGCCCGTCCTTCATGATCAGAAGTGGGCTGTTGGTGTTTCGAGGTCGTTTGTTGGGCGCCATGACGTTGGCCAACGTCGGGTCCAGATTGAACTGCTCCATGCGGGCCCCTAGGCCGAATCCCCACCCCGGGATCATGGGTGTGCTCAGGTGGCCATCACTCTCGGTCATAGAGAAGAGGTTCCCGTCCCCATCCAAGACATTGAGTGACGAAGTGTCCAGGAGGCCCCGCCCGGAGTTGTCGTCGGAGGCGTTTTCTTCGGGTGGGGGCTGCGTGGCCGAGCCGGACGTAAACGATCGAGGGGATTCCTCTGCCACCGGCAACATGTTCAACGGATCCCCCCACGGCGGCATGTCCTGGAATGCCCTGCTTTCCTCGACCAAAGACATTCGAACTTTTGCGTATTCGGGCGAGTACATCGAGCTGGGTATCTCCACGACGTCCGGGTCGGCCACGTATCGATGACTGTCCGACATGGCCAGGCCGATGACCTGGGAGAGGAGATGTATGTAATCGGCCGTGTTGAAGCCCAGCGACCTCAGGTCCACACCCTCGAGCATGTTCAGGATCATGATCATCCGGGGACCCTGGGACCATCCGTCCCCGGCGTAGACGTCATATCCCATGAAGGACGTGTGGAGAGGGTCCATCCACCCACCCTCATATCCGGCCATGTCGTCATAGGTGACGAGTCCCCCATGCTCCCGGAAGAACTGGTCGACGGCTCTGGCCGGGTCGCCGGCATAGAAGGCGTCTCGTGCAGCCCCGATTCCTTCGGACCGTTCCCCGCCTGCTTCCAGAGCCTCGGACTCGGCGGTCATCATGTATCGAATGAGCCTGCCGAGGTCCCCGTTCACCATGAGGTCACCCAGCTTCTGTTCCCCAATCCCATGTTGGAACCAAAAACTCTGGTTGTACGGAAAGCGGAGGACCCCATCTGTTTGATCGTCCAGCAACGACTTCTGCATCTTGTAGAGGTGATACCCGCTTTCCGCCACCTCCAACGCCGGGCCGGCTGCTTCCCCGAAGCTGATGGTCCCGTACCTTTCCAGAGCGGCTAACCAGACGTCCACGTCCGCGGGCAGGAGCGCGGTGTTGATGGGTGTTTTTCCATGTTCGAGGAAGTGGTCCAGGGTAGCGGCGGCCGGGCTCGTTCCCGCTCCTATTCGGGTGACGACCCGATCCTCCTCGGCGCTATACAGGATCAAGGGGGCCACCCCTGTCCACCCCGCGTATCCCATCTTGGTGACCTTTAGGACCATCGCCGCGGCGACCCCGGCATCGAACGCGTTGCCACCGGCTTCGAGAGCATCGATTCCGGCCATCGTCGCCAAATAATGACCCGTGGAGACCACGCCTCTGGTGCCCATGACCCTGGGACGCATGGCTTCGATACTGTTCGGACCGTAGACGTGCCCGTAGCTGTTGAACGGTTCGATGGTTTCCAGGACGCTTGCCGGCTCTGGTTGGCGCCAGGCTTTGGATGGGAAAAGCCCAGAAGCGAAGCCAACTCCCACGAGGACGGAGATCAGAACGAGGGCGGATACAGCCACGGTATGTGTCTTCACGGTCTCTCCCCTCCGTTTGCCCGATGCTGGGGTCCCGAGACGGGTCCGCCGACTCGACCCTATCCGGGCCAGGTGTCGGTCAGCCGGTAGCCTCCGGGCCAGGGATCGTCAGGATCCAGCATGTGCTGGTGCGTGCCGGTGATCCACGCACGGCCGGTGATGGACGGGATTACGGCCGGTTTCCCGCCGACGGTGGTCTCCGCTTCGATCTGGCACTGGAATTCGGATCCGATGATCGAGCGGGCCATGTATCGGTCGCCTACTACCATCTCCCCCCGGGCGTGCAGGACAGCCATCCGCGCCGAACAGCCGGTGCCGGTTGGGCATCGGTCGATCTTTCCTGGGCGGATAGCGACTGCATTCTGGCCGCTGAGGACCGGGCCTTCCCGGGTAAGCGGTTCGGCATACTGGCAGAACGAGATGTGGCTCCAGTCCGGGTTTTCAGGATGATGGAACCCCAACTGCTCGTTCCCTGCGGCAGTAATCCGGACCCCAAGCTCCGCCAAATCCCGCGCATAGGCCGGTTCGATCTCCAGCCCCAACGCCGCGGCATCGACGATCACGAAGCTGTCCCCTCCATAGGCCGTATCAACAGTCAGCGTCCCGAGACCTTCAACCTCCAAAGGCACCGCGAGTTTATCTACGAAAGAGGGGACATTGGCGACGGTGATGCGCTCGACCTTCCCGTTCCTGCATGTGGCCCGGGCCCGGACGAGACCTCCAGGAGCTTCGAGGACCAGTTCGGTTTCGGGCTCTTCCATCGGGATGATGCCGGTCTCCAGCAACACGTTCACAACACATATGGAGTTCGAGCCCGACATCGGCGGAGTATCTTCAGGCTCCATGATGAGAAACCCCATCTGGGCTCGGGGATCGACGGGCGGAACCAGCAGGTTCACGTGGCGAAATACGCCACCGCGGGGTTCATTGAGGACAAAGTTCCGCAGAGTCTTGTCGGACTCGATCCAGGCACGCTGCTCCCAGAGAGTGTCCCCGGGGGGAGGGGCGATACCGCCCACGATCACATCACCCACCTCGCCCTCAGCGTGGCAACTGACCACATGGATTGTCTTGGAGCTTCGCATGCGGATACCTCATCCAGGAGTTGGTCAGGGAGAAAGGTGTCGGTGAATACCTAATCCAGTCGTACTGTTCCTGCAAACGCGGGGAAGCCTACTTTGGTTTCGGCCCCAAAACGAGATGCCTGCTCATGCGCCTCAGAAACCTCCGTCTTCACCTTTACCCCATCCCAAGCAGACAGCTTCAGCTTTACCATTACTGACCTGAACATGGGGCCTGGCCGGTTGGCCCTCTGGCTTCCGGCTCGGTTCGGGCGGCCCTACGAGGTCCTCGCGGAATCCGAGGCAGCCTCCGAGGTGGTATTCTCAGGAGACGGCATACTCCTCACCCCGTCTGAAGGGACGGTCAGCCTCGAGGTGACTGGAGAGATCTTCACGGATTGCCGAGTTGATCCCCGACGATCGGTATGGGAGCACGCCAAGTTGAGCGGAGTGGACTTCAGGGCGACCGGGAACGAACCGGGGTGGCACCTCGAGATTCGGAGTGACCAGGAGACCGATTCCGGGAAGAGGATCCGGTTTGTGTACGACTATGGGGAAAGGGATGCGGTCCTACACGCTCCGGCTCCGGTGTCCGATCCAGATCTCCGGCGTACCGAGTACCGTGGTGAAAACGGCGAGCTGACTATCGTGGTTCTGATAGTGGGGGAGGCGTGTACGGACACGATGAGAGGCGAGCCCTTTGAATCGACGGTCACCGTAGAGTTCCAGCGAAGATCTTACCATGGGTGCGGGAGAGCCCTTCACTGAACCGCCCCCCTTGCCCCCATCTTATTCGCATCCCATCATTTTCCGCCGTGGCTGACTGGGCTGGACCCGCTGGCCGCTACTTTTCCGGATTGCTTCTGGGGCAGCGAAGTATCTACGTCTGCCTTTCCTGGCACAACACCGCTGAAGGAGTTGGGATCCCAGAATGAGTCAGTGGGAGCAGATGACGAAGACCCAGTTGATCAACGAGCTGGAGGCGCGTGGGATCTGGTTGGAGCGCCTCGGAGCCATCGTTGACGGTTCCCGGGACGCGGTTTTTATCAGTGACGAAGACGCTCGGTTCATGCTGGTCAATTCGGCCGCTTGTGAGCTCACCGGGTATTCGGAAGACGAGCTCCTGGAGATGCGGATCCCGGATTTGCACGATGAGGAGGACTTACACGCCTACAACGACTATCACGCGGAGATTATGGACGGGCAGGATGCCATGACGGAGGCTGATATCCTGCGGAAGGACGGCACGAAGGTGACAACGGAGTTCAGCAATCGCCGGATCGTCATCGCCGGCACCCTCTTCATGCATACCGTGGCCCGGGACATCACCGAAAGGAAACGGACGGCGGAGGCGCTGCGGCTGATGAGCGTCATTACCTATCAGGTGTCGGATGCGGTGGTCGCCACCGACCTGGACTTCAAGATCACCTTCGTGAATCGGGCGTTTGAAGACCTCTACGGATACACTGGCACCGAGGTCTTAGGGCGGGTCCCAGATTTCCTCAACGCCGACGCGGATACCCCAAGAATCCAGGAGGACCTCTTCAAGACGGTCTCAGGGGGACGAGAATGGCGAAGGGAACTCCGGAACAAGAGGAAGGACGGCAGCACATTTCCGTGCGAGCTCACCGTGGTGCCCCTCTTCGACGATGACGGCCAGATCTTCGCCTATGCGGGATCGCAGCGTGACATCACCGAACGGAAGCGCACGGAAGAACAGCTCCGGCTCCTGAGCGTCATTACCCTGCAAGTATCCGACTCCGTCATCGCCACCGACCTGGATTTCAAGATCATTTTCATGAACGAGGCGTTTGAGGAATTGTACGGGTACTCCAGTTCCGAAGCCCTCGGCCGCACGCCAGAGTTCGTCAACGCCGAACCCATGGCGCCGGGGATCCAAAAAGAGATCTATGAGACCGTCTCATCGGGACGGGAATGGCGGAACGAGGTGCTGAACCGACGGAAGGACGGCAGCACGTTTCCCTGCGAAGTCAGTGTCTTTCCCCTGGCTGACGAAGAGGGCCGGATCTTCGCTTATGCCGGAACCCAGCGTGACATCTCCCAACGCAAGCGCTCGGAGGAAGAGCGGGAGGGGATCATCGCTCAGCTTCGCGCCGCCCTCAGGCGCACCGAAGAACTCCACGCCGAAGAGTCTGGTGGCGGGACTGCGGACGACTGACGGGCCTTTTGGAAAGCAAGGCGAAACGTCACCCTTGCAAGGGTGGCTCTGGCGACACAGTTTATGCGCACCTTCTCGCAACCAGCCCTCCCAAACTGGCCTTGAGGAAGAAGGGGATCCCTCTTGGAAAAGATCATCGCTTTCCGGTGGGTGATGAACGAGGATGGCAGCGGCGTCCTGTTCTCCTTTGTGGATCGCAGATCGGTTCTGATCCAGACCGAGAACAGCTTCGACTCCTTGATCGACCTACCCGGTTGGGTGTCCGAGGCCATCCGCGACGACGGCAGAGAAAGGGGCGAATGGATCTCTGGCGATAGCCGGTACCGAGCATAGCAGACCGGCCGTCGATTTTTTCCTGGCCATCCAAAACCGGAAGGGGAAGATTTAATAGAGAGCCCTGCGTCCGATCTTCTCGGACGTTTTGCCAATCCCGTCGCAGGTCTCCCACCAGGGGATTGGCTTGAATCCAAACAGGTGACAATACGAATGAGACTCCTACGCTACCTTCCCGTCCTCGCTGTCCTATCAGCATGTACCACAACTCAATCCCAATCCTCGCCGGGAGTTGCTCCTCCGACGCCGACTCTTTCGGTTGAGAGGTTCCTGCAGGCCTCCAACGATAGAGACCTCCATGCCATGGCCCAGCTCTTCGGAGATGAGGGGGGTCCAGCGATCGAAACGGGGAACGCCCTTGGGTGTGCTTTTAAGCGGATGGGCTCTTGGGTTGGGCTTGGCAGTCGGTGTCCGACCTTCGACCAGGTCGAACTGGAGATGGACCTGATCGCGGAGATCCTGACCCACGACGCCTACAGAATCGGATCAAAAGCACGAGCTCCAGGCCGGGGAAGGTCAACGACTCGTGTGGAAGTCGACCTGACCATCCGCGGGCGGGAATACGAAAGGGTCCCCTTCTATGTCGTCCAGCCGGATAACGGCCGTTGGCTGATCCAGGAGATCGACCTCCAGAGGGTCACCGGGGCACGGTCCGGGAGCGGAGTCCGGTAGACCACCGTATCCGGCGGGAACCAACCACACGAATCCCCACGGAATCCCACGGCTGCGGGACCCTGACCCCGAACCTCGCCCAGGGCGTTTCGTTGATAATCTACTAGCCTTGTAGTACTATCTACGAGATCGGACAGGCCGAGTGTGGATCGGTGTAAATAGCCGGGGAAACCGGGGAACCCATGACTGAACTATCCATATTCGAGGACCTCGGTCCTTTCGTGAGAGAGCGTCCCTCTCTGAAGGCGTGCTTCCGGGGTGTCGTGAAACGGTTCCTCCCCGCCAACTTGCTGGCCTTCGGCGCGTTGGCGGTTGGGTTGGCCCTGCTGCCGGCTGTCGGCGGAATGACACTGTCTTTGGCCCAGTTGAAGGTGCTGGGCTTGGAGATCGCCGGCCTTACGGCCGGATTCGGAATCGGGCTCGCACTGGTCAGCTGGTGGATCAATCCGAAAGCAGAGGTCGACGGGGTCCGCAGCACCCTCGCCGGGTTCCTTGCTCCGCTCTATCTCATTCCAATTTCGCTCCTGACCCAAGGTGCCGGACATGGTGGCATCGCCTTGGCCTGCTTCCTCACGGGACTGCTGGTGGGGATGACCGTGCTCCTCCCCTTCGGGGGAGACCCGACCGCGGAGGGGGAGGACTTCTACTCTGAGGCGGAGAGGCTCCCCTAACCCCACCGTCTCCGGGCTTACCCCGTTTCAGGTCGAACCCATTTCCAAACCTCATCGCTGCCGTCCGAACCGATCCTGATGCCACCTACGGACTGATGATCGATGTTCTGGACCGGTTGAAAGAGGCTGGGGCTCAGCGAGTCTCCCTGTCATCCGCCGTCGAAGAACGGTAGGGTTCCCAAGCGGTTGTTATTCGGCATGAAAGCGAAATCTTGACCGATTCCCAGTGAGTCAGCTGGCGTAGAGCGTCATCAGGTTGAGCACGGTACAGAGGGACAGCCCCATGGAGCGGGTTGATACCCACTCGGTCTGCCCGTGGAAGTTCACCCCTCCGGCGAAGATGTTTGGGCACGGCAACCCCTTTTGTGTCAGCATCGACCCGTCGGTCCCACCCCTCACGGGCTTCAGGTTCGGCTCGATTCCCGCTCTCCTCACGGCCTCCAACAGGCGTTCAGTGATCTCGGGCCGGTCCTTGAGATGTTCGTACATGTTCGGGTATGAGGGTTTGATCTCAACCTCCACTTTCAGGCGGGGCTCGTCCTTCAACACCGAGTCGGCGACCTCTTTGATCCGTCCGCCAAGAGCAGAGACCGCGTCGCGGTCAAAATCCCTGAGGATGAGGTGACACTTGCAGGACGAGGCGTCCCCGGTCAGCTCATAGGGATGAATGAAGCCCTCCCGGCCTTCCGTGCGTTCCGGACTGATCTCAGCGGGGAGCCTTGAGAGGAAGGCGGCCATGTGGCGGAGGGCATTGACCAGCTTCCCTTTTGCCGTTCCAGGGTGGGTGGAGACGCCGGTGATCGTCACGTAAGCGGAGTCTGCGTGGAAGGTCTCGATGTTCACCTCCCCGTCGAAGCTTCCGTCGATAGTGAACCCGACGTCAGCGCCGAAATCCTCCATGGGGAATTTTGCGGTGCCCCGGCCGATCTCTTCATCCGGGGTGAAGGCGATGCGGATGTCAGGCCTGGGCAGCTCGGGCCGCTTCTGGAGGAACTCCAGCACGGACATAATGATGGCGATCCCGGCCTTGTCATCTGCCCCGAGGAGCGTGGTGCCGTCGGCGGTGATGACCGTGTCTCCGATGCATTTCTCGAGTTCTGGGTTTTCCCTGACCGAAATCACGACGCCGTCGTCCAGCTCGATGTCCGATCCGTCGTAGTCTTCGTGAAGAATGGGCTCTACGTTCACCCCTGGAGCCGCAGAGGAAGTGTCGAGGTGAGCAATCAGGCCTACGGTCTCTTTGGACTCAACCGTCCCGTGGAGAGTCGCCGTCACATAGCAGTTCTCGTCGACGGCGGCGTCGGCGAGGCCGATTTCCCCGAGCTGTTTCACCAACAATTCGGCGAGAACGAACTGCCTTTCGGTGGAAGGACAGGTTTCGGAGTGCTCGTCGGAAGTCGTGTCAATTTTGACGTACTCGAGGAACCGCTCGACGAGCGATGTATTGGCCAACATGTCATGGGCGTCAGAGAAGGAATCCATTGCCGGTCTCACCTTTATTGTCACCTCGGATAGCTCTGGGGAACCAATACCCATCCTAGGAACGTGCGGACGGGGAAGGCAAATCCCGTTTGGCCCTGGGTGAACGACCTCCAGACCGCAAGGCCGGCCGGAGGGGCCGGCACCCTATCCCGAGCCGGGTTCCTTCGATGGGCCATCAGTGGGGAGGGGCTCAGGTTTCCCCCGAGCCAGGGGAAGAGTGACCGTACGTCCCGTCTCCAAGGACCGATAGGCTCCGTGCACCGCCTCCATGTCCTGGCGGATTCGGTCCAGGGACGGGGTCCACGTACGGCCATGCCCATAATCCCTCACGAACGTTTCCAGCATCGGCCGGAATCCGAGGAAGTTGCGAGGGGAAATCAACCGCTTCTTTTTCTCCCGTCCGTACACGGAATAAAAAAGGCCGTTGCTCTCGAAGGTGATGACACCCTCCGTTCCGTGGATTTTCGAGAGGCCCAAACCAAAGAAACGGTTAGGGATTCTCCATGAGTGCAGGAGTTTTCCCACCACTCCGTTGGAATACCGGGCTATCACCAGAAGGGAATCTTCCACCGGGATGTCCGACTCGTAACCCACGTCTGGTCGGAAGGCCGTTACCTCCCTTGGTCTCCCCCCGGCCAAGGAGGTCAAAGCGTTCAGCCAGTGGACTCCGCCTTCCAGGAGAGCTCCGCCGCCCATGAGCTCCGGATCGGTTCGCCAACCCGTCTTCTTCTCCCGGTTGGTTTTGGTGAGCTCGACATACAGGACCTCGCCGATCAGGCCGGCCTCTACACGGGCCCGCACGGCGGGTATGAGCGGTTTGAAGAAGTAGTTTTCTGCCACGGTGCACCGGACCCCCGTCCGATCCACGGTTTCTTGGATGGCGTCCAATTCCTCCAGGGTGCGGGTTACCGGTTTCTCGATGATGAGATGTTTTCGATTCTCTGCGAACAGGACGGCCAGCTCGGCGTGCAGAGCGTGAGGAGTGGTTATGAACGCCACGTCGGGTTCGGCGGAGTGGGCGGCCTCTTCGTAGCTGTCGTAAGCCTGGGCCCTGGGAAAACCCCGTGCCAAGGCACGTGCTTTCTCGGGATCGCGGGACGCGAATGAAAGGCGAATCCTGGGGAAGAGCCTGCCCAAGGCCTTGGCGTGCTTTCGCGCCATCAAGCCGCAGCCGACGAAACAGATTCGAGGGAGCACCCGGTCCATCGGCTTTACCACCCTTCTTTCTCGAGCCAGCTGGGAGTCACTACGTCTATTCCCCCGTCATGATGGCTCCGACCCGGAGCGCGTTTGCGCCGATGGTCAGGCTAGGGTTCACTGATCCTCCCGACGGCATGAAGCTACCGTCCACTACATAGAGGTTTTCAAAACCCCACACCCGGCATTCCGGGTCCAGGACCGAGGAATCCCGGTCCTTGCCGAACCGACAGGTGCCTACCGCATGGGAATAGGTTTCGATCGTGTGGGTATACACCGGGATGGCTCCGGTTCTGCGAAGGATCCGGCGGGCCACACGGGCCAGGGCCTGTGTGGCTTGGGAATCCCTCGGAAGGTACCTGTGGTGTACCATCAAGGAGGCTTGGCCGAAACGATCCGTTCGTCGAGGATCCACGTATACACGGTTCGAGGCCTGTGGAATGTCCTCGGCGATGCATAAAAGCGCGGACAGGTGTGGCTGCGCTGTCGCCGCAATGGATTTCAGGCCTTTCGGAGCCTCGGCCCGAATAAAACCGCCATTTGGGATCTGGACTTGCTGGATGATTCCCCACGGCCCCTCGGGTCCACTGTTCCCATTGGGACCACCGTGGTAGTAATCCGGAATCAGGACGTGCTTTTGGAACTCGTTCTCCGGGTTGTCACGGGTCGCCCGCAGTGCGGTGGACACACAGTTGCTGTGCCGGGTCAGATAGCGACCGATGAGATCTCCTCCTCCCCCAGCACCCTTGATCCCGGAAGACAGGAGAAGGTACGGAGACCCGAGAGCCCCGGCGGAAAGCACCACGTGGTTGGTGGTGATGGTCCATCGCCTCCCGGACGATTGATGGATCACGTCCACGGAGTTGGCTCTGGAGCCGGTTGTGTTGACTCCTAGCACTCTCGTGTCCGCCAGGACTCTGGCACCGAACGACATCGCTTCAGGGAGGACCACGGTAGAGAGATCGGATTTCGCCTGGATCCGACAAAGGAACCGTTCGCAGGTTGAGCATCGGATGCATTTCCCTGTCTTCCGCCTCCCGTCGAAGTTAATGGCGAGCGGGAGATGGGAGGGATGGAGACCGAGAGCTTCGGCCGCATCCCAAATGCGTCGAGAGGGGAGAGGAAGCGACGGTGGTTTCTGAGGAAAACCTGAACTCCGTGGAGGCTCCGTGATGTCCTCTCCCGAGATCCCCGCCACATGCTGGAGGCGTTCGGCCTCCGCGTAGTACGGCTCGTACTCCTGATATGTCACCGGCCAGCTGGTCGAAGGATCTCGATGACTTCCGTGTTCTTTGGGCGCTCCGAGGAAGTCCTCCGCTCTCATCCGTAAAGCGACACAGCCGTACATGGTTGATAACCCCCCCACCGTGTCCTCGGGCCAGAGCTCCTGGACCGCACCACCGTTTTGGTCGGCCAGGATAGGTGTGTGGCCCCGGTACATGGGGGTGGGGAGGAGAAGGAGGTTCTCGTCCCAGGAGCTCTCATCCCGGACTGGCCAAACCCCCCTCTCCAGCACCAGGACCTCTTTCCCTTTTTTGGCGAGATGGTAAGCGAGGAATGCCCCGCCAAAACCGCTGCCGACGATTACGTAGTCACTGCTATGAGGGTATTTCATTCCCTCACGCGAAAGGCCAAGCGCCGACCTGATACGCCCGGATAAAGAGGACCACGAACGCTCCCCCTTCGAGAATCCAGGTCCAGGACTGCTGGTACGTGCCCTTCATGCTGGTCCAAGTTCCGGCGCCCGTGTCCGCCCATAGACGAAGGGAGAACCTCTTCCAGGTGAAAGGGAGGAAAAGAGGGAGGCCGATCGTGCTGGGAAGGTCGGCGGCATAATGGAGGAGCAAACTCGAGAAGGCGAGTAAGGCCCATCCCACGTCGAACGGAGCAAGCAGCAATGCAACAAGGAAGGCGAAAAGGAACGTATGGGACCAGGTGCAATGGAAGTTTGGTTTCGCCCATTTCAGCCAGATGGGGATACTGTCCAGGTTGGGAAGCCAGTGTGCGAGGAAGGCCACGGCCAGGGCTTCGCCGGAGAATGCCTCTATCCGTCCTCCCGTGAGCTCCGGAGCGAAGGACGCGATCACGCAGGCAACAGCCACATGTCCGATCTGCATCTATGTCTGCTCCTCGTAGAAGTTGATCTTCAGGTACTCTTCCTTTTTTTTGCGCGGATAGGGGTCCAGGAGCATGGCGAAGCCCATCCCGGGAAGAATGGAAAAGAGGAAGAGGATGGCTTGTTGGCCGAAGCTGAACGGCCGAGCCGAATCTTCGAACGTTTGGGCCACGGTGAAGGCGATGACGGCTCCGAAGAGGACTGCCAGAATGGGGGTCCGTTTGAGCATCTCCACTCCGATGGGTGAGAAGAAGGGACATCGGGTCAGCCACGGGACTACGGAAAAAGCCTTCCCAATAACCGCAGGAAGACTGTTGCCGGTCAAGAATTTTTCTTTTCGAAAATTATATAGACTGGTAAGGTGGGCTTTTCAAGGATCCCGTTCTCGGCTCAATCGGAACTACCGGCCATCTGCCTCAGCCGGGCTGCTTCGGCCCCCACGATCCTGCGAGCCCTCCAGTCTGCAAGATTCCAGTTTCGCCAATCCCACTCTCGGTTCGGCCCCCACCGCCTGAGAAGCGCCTGGGCTATTTCGGCTTGGCCCGCGTCAGTCAGCTTCCCGATCCGTTCGACCAGGACGGGAGTCGCATCGCTCCCGAGGCTGGCCAGGTACGTAACGTCCAGCCGAGTCCCCGGGTCGGGCTCACTCACCCTCGCGGCTTCCGCGCGGTCCAAGTGGCTTCGGGCCACATGGGCAGTCGGATTCAGGAGGTAGAGGCACAGGATCAAGCCGAATCCGCTCAGCACCGCTCCGAAAACGAACGGGCTCCGTCTGCCCTTCAGAACTGTGGCTCCGAACCACACCACCAACAGGGCCAACCAGATGAGTATGGCAGTGGCTATGAACCGGTCTTCGCTGAGACCGTAGGCGTCAAGGTAAGCCCGCATCCGTTGAATCGCCGAAGCCACGATTGCCAGGAGGAGCACCAACTGGATCCCGGCGAGGGCCTTGAAGCTCCATCCGGCAGATTCGTCCCGTTCACCCAGAAGGCTGTCTGTGGCCAAGAGCCACGGAAGCCCCAGGGCCGTGGCCACCACCAGTTGGAAAAAGCCCTCCCGGGCGTAGGCCGCATAGGTCAATCCCGGCGTGACCTCCACCGTCTCAGCCCCGCCGAAGAGATAGCGGAACTGCACGACTACAAAAACAAGGAAAAGAACGTCCACCAGTCCGAGTGCAACGGCGACCTCACCCTTCCTCAGGGCCGGGGGTTGCCAGCCAAATTCCCGCAGGCTAGTAAGCCGGGTGCCGGAAGAGAACCCTGTGAGGTATCCGCAGGCGAGCCAGGAGAGGACGGCCACCACGGAGAGGTGCGATGCGAACGACGCGAGGTCGATCCGCACGAAGTCCCCCAGGATCTCGGCAAAGACCGGGTCCGCCGAAAGGAAAAGGGCGCCGAAGATGCTCAGAGGCACCGCGGCCAACAGGACTCCCAACACTACTGAGCGAGCGAGGGTACGAGCGGTCTGCTTGGATTCCTCAGCCCCAACGGTTTCCCACTGAGATCGGTTGAGAAGTCGGGCGGAACCCAACGCAGCATGAATCCCGGCGGCAAGTGGGGCTTCCAGAAGATCGGCCACCCCCGCGTTTCGGATCCATGCGCTCCCGGCGCGGAGGGCGGGAAAGGTAAAGGCAGTCGCCGCCGACACGAATGCCAGGAACCGAAGAACCTCCGACCCTCTCCAAAGAAGACCGGTCCCCAAAACGATACCCACCGCGATCCAAACCAAGGCTTCCCGGCTCAGACGGCTGCCTCCGTTCAAGGCGACGATGCCGATCGAAGCGCCCAAGCCGGCGAACAGAAGGGTGAAGTTGAGGCCGGGGCTTCCTGGTGCTCGGAGGAGGAAGTCACCCGCGAACCCCATTCCCACCCCGGCAGCCAGAATCGCGGTAACAGGCAGCTTCTTCGGGATCATGATCCGGCCTCCTCGGCACGGTCTGAGTGGTTTGGTTTGAAGCCGGCTGTGGAAGTGAGTCCCCCGAACCGTCGATCCCGGGCCAAGAACACCCGGACGGCGGCTTCGAGGTCCTTGGCCGTGAAATCGGGCCATGCTTTGTCCAGGAACATCAACTCGGCATAGGCAGACTCCCAGAGTAGGAAGTCGCTCAATCGGTGCTCCCCGCCGGTGCGGATCAGGAGGTCCACGTCCTCGGGGCCAGGAGACGCGTTCATGGCTTTTGCCAAGGCGGCTCCAAACCCCTCCCGGGAGGGAATGCCGTCTTTATCCATTCCAGCCGCCGCGGCGACCAGGGCATCTCGCGCCGAGTAGTCGATGGCGATCCGCAGATGTAGACGGTCGCCCTGTCTGGTCCTGTACTCAACCGCCGCTATGGTGTCCCCGAGCCCAGCCGGGAGTCGGTCCCGTCGCCCGATCACGTTTAATCGCACTCCATTCTCCACGCACCGTCCGCACTCCGAGTGCAGGTGACTCCGGAAAAGCCGCATTAGGTGATCCACCTCGGTCCGCGGGCGCTTCCAATTGTCGGCGGAAAATGCATAGAGGGTCAGCGTTGTGATCCCTAAAGCCGGAGCAGCTTCCACCGTCCGGCGGACCGCCTCGGCCCCCGCCACATGTCCCGCGGTCCGGGGGCGCCTGCGTCTCTGAGCCCAACGACCGTTCCCGTCCATGATGATAGCCACATGGAAGGCATCAGGCCGCGACTCCGGGTCCAGCATCCCGGCGTCCTGAGTGCCTGTGCGGGTGCCAGGATGGCGGGTTGGGGCTATCCTCCGTGTCAAAGTACTTGAAACCATAAAGTCACCTCGCAAATAAAAACGGAGTGGGCCGATCGAATCACTCCCGGACCCGCTCGATCAACGCTTCCATGTGATCCAGATATCGTTCTAAGGCCTTCCGACCGGCGGACGTCAGCCTGTAGTCGGTTCGTGGGATCCGTTTATCGAAGGACTTCGTGACCTCTAAATATCCAGCCTCTTCAAGGCGCCGGGCGTGCACGGAGAGGTTTCCGTCCGATGTCTCGAGTCGCTCTTTGAGCTCGTTGAAGGTGAGAGATTCTTCGACGGCCAGGGCGCTCACGATCCCCAGGCGTACCCGGCCGTGAATGACCTGATCGAACCCGACCGGATTGGTGTCTGTAAGCTCGGCTGCCGGGCGCATTTTTGTTCTTCTCCCGGGCCGTGGGGCGGATCCCTCTTTCCGGGACCGGGCGCCCTCAACCACCGTGCCGCCTGGCTATGATCGTCCCAAACACCACGTGAAGCCCCCCGAAGCCTATCGCCATCAGGATGTCCCCGGCGTTTGGTGCCAAAAACAATGCCAAAGCCCCCAGGACCATGAAACACACACCCATCAAAGGTACCGCCCGGACGGAGAATGTGCCCCCCGAGACCACGGCGACTCCGTAGAGGAGGAGCCAAGCACCGGGGATCAGGTCTGTCGTACCGGTCTGCCAGAGAGCCAGGGTGAGGGCGATCCCAGCGAGGGCGGGAGGGGTGAACCCCAGCAGGACCTTCCGCCCGGTACCCGAAAGCACTGGGAGATCGAAGCGGCGCGCTTTCCGTTCGATGGCCCAGGCGCCGAGGGCGGCCGCCACCACGGCCTCTACGGCCCAAACGCCGAGCCAACCCTCGGCTGTCCCCTGGCTGACAGCAATTGCCGTTGCCGCCAGAGCGGTGATCCCCAAAGCCACGCCGCCCCAGCCTGGAACTGCCGTGAAAGTGTTCCCGTTCTCCATCGTTTGGCGGATGAAGCGTAGATCTTCCATCGCCCGATGACTGATGGGGATGGGATCCGATGGAGGATTCACAGGGGCCGGCCTCGTCATAATGATTAAATATCGCGATTTACATTGGTGTGGTCAAGTACTTTAATTAACAAAGTACAGATCTGCGTCCACCCAAGCTGGGGAGGAACCGGTTTTCCCAATAAGGTTCTTAAGAATAGGTGGATGAACGAAGCCCGGGGTGCTCCCGGCGGGAGTCTATCCGGGGTCTGGTTCCTGTCTTCCTTCCCGATTTTCTGCAACCGCACGGTTCCCCTACGGACGCACCCCCTCCCGTTGCTCCTGACCGGCCCCTAAATTTTCGGTCCTCTTCACACCGAACAAAGGATGCCGATTTTGAACACGCCCGTCTTCCTCATCGTTCTCGCTGCATTGGGGGGCGTCGCCGGTACCCTCCAGGCCCAATTCATGGGCGTGCTGGACAAAAACATCGGGACCTTGGAGAGCGTGTTTATCACCTATGGGGGAGGCGGCCTGGCCATCGGTCTGACCATGCTTTTTCTCAGGGGAGGAAACCTGGGCGTGTGGCATACCGTCCCCTGGTACACACTCCTCGCAGGACTGCTTGGACTGGCGGTTGTGGGGATCTTGGGTTTTGCAGCTCCCCGGATCGGCCTTGTGCCGGTCATGACCCTCTTTGTGGCATCCCAATTCATCATGGCTGCGGCTCTGGACCACTTCGGACTGCTCGGGGCCGAGATCCGACCGTTGGACCTAACACGGATATCGGGAGTGGGGGTGATCCTTTTTGGGGTTTGGCTGGTGGTCCGGTGAGGTAGTCGCGCGGTCGGAAAGTGCAGCCTTCAGACTTTCCAGGTGCCCCATGATGGCAGGTCCAGTGAGAGTCACCTACGCGTCGTTTATTTTTCGGCTACGACTGATCCTGCGGTGCCCTATCTACTCGGCCGTGTCGTCCTTAGGCGCTGTGATCTCCAGGCGGACCGTCCGAGTCGGTTCTGAAGCCTCCTCCTTCCCCATAAACTTGAGCATCCACCCGCCAACCACCGAGGCGATGATGATCCCCGCCAAGGTAGCAATAATGGATTCCTCCCCGAGGTAGCTTGTCACTAGAGCGGATGCCACGGCAAAGCTCGACCAGAGCCAGATCACGTCGATGACGTACGGGAGAAGGGCTCTCTCCTTCTTGTGGGACATGACCAGGCTCAGTGACGCACCTGCCAGGAGGATTGCGGCAAGGGCCGTTGATTCCTCACTGAGATATGGGCCGTCCATGATTCCGGCTATGGTACCGAGGGCCCCGCCGAACGCGATCCCAAGCCCTGTACGGATCAGTGAACGAACGCGCGGAAGCCGTACGGGGTCGGGAGCAGCCTCTTCGGGTGCTGACTTTTCCTTTCCGAACTCAGCGAGGGCCTGGGAGAACGCCGCGGGGGACACGCCGACCTCCATTGCAGCTTCCCTTACCTGCTCCACGGACACCCGGGCGTCCCTGACACCATCCAGCTTGATGGCCCTTTCGAGGATTTCCGCTACGTCGGCTTCCCCCAGGACCTGATCGCCCGTGGGCTTTTTCTTCTCGGACATGGGCCGCGCCCCTCCACTCTCACAGAACTTCGAGCCAGAATCACGACGAAGGTGCATGAAATCTGGCGCCCAGGCCAGAGTCTATTCGACCCCCCCCGCGATAGAGGTAGGAGTTCCCGTTCGGACAGGGGTGGACGCGTTCGGGATCCCTCACCAAAAAGGTTGCTTGGATGGCGTCCCGACCCAACCCTTAAGCCCATTGTTGCCAACCGGCCTGCGGGCGGATCCGACGGATTCAGCCGGCCATCCCAACCGAGGAGTTGATCGATGCCTGGAAAACCCTGGAAAACAACCTCTGGATTTGCGGCGGCCGGTCTACTGTTCTCTCTCCCGGGTTGTTCAGGCACACCGGCCCAGGAGGTAGGTGTGGCAGGGGACGGCAATCTTCAGGGTGCGTTGGAGGAGATCCGGGCCGAGCACAAGCTCCCAGCCCTGGCGGGGATGTTGATCGTGGGAGACGAGATCGTGGAGATCGCCGTTGCCGGGGTCCGAGCAAAGGGCGACCCGACCCCTGCGTCGGTGGATGACCAGTGGCACATCGGGTCCAATACGAAAGCCATGACAGCCACACTGGCGGGCATTTTTGTCGAAAAAGGTCTGATCGAGTGGAGTACGACGATCGAGGATGTCTTCCCGGAGCTTGGGGGAGAGATCCGACCCGAGTTCCTGGATGTACGGTTGGACGAGCTCCTGTCCCACACCGCTGGAATCAGCAACAACGTTGGGGAGACACCCTTCTGGCAGATCGCGTGGGAGTCCGATGCCCCCATCATCGAACAAAGGGACGCCTGGCTCCCTCAACTCCTTTCTCTCGAATCCGGCGCCGAACGTGGAGCGTACTCCTACTCAAATAGCGGGTACGTCGTGGCTGGGGCCATGTTGGAGCGACTGACCGGAGATTCTTGGGAGACGTTGATGGAGCGGGAGCTGTTCCTCCCTTTGGGGATGAACGGGGCCGGATTTGGACCTCCGGGAGATGAAGAAGCCTCAGCGGATCAACCCAGAGGACACCAGGGTGAAGGCAACTCGGCGCGGCCCGTGTACGGGGACAATCCCCCCGCCCTCGGTCCTGCAGGGACCGTGCACGTTCCTCTTCCAGAACATGCTCAGTTCTTGATCGCCCACATGAAGGGCGCCCAAGGGGTGGATGGACTCGTAAGCGCGGGAACGTTCGAGAAACTCCACACGCCGTTCCCGGAAACGAGCTATGCCCAGGGTTGGGGGGTGGCGGAGCGGGAGTGGGCCCGGGGCGCCGCGTTGACGCATAACGGCAGCAACACACTTTGGTACCACACCGTTTGGGTGGCCCCGATGAGGGACATTGCCATTGCGGTGGCCACGAACGTCGCCGGGAACCACACGGCGGAGGTGGTCGATGGGGCGGTGGGTATGATTCTACGTCGATTCGAAGCTTCGGTGGGATCGGGGGGCGGGTCCTAAAAAAGATCGGGACCAATACCCGACTTCGATGGACGTTCCATCTGCTGGGAGACCTCTTCCTGGTCTACAATTACAATGCCGTGGACGAAAGCCAGGACCCGGACACCCCCGGTTCAGGCCTGAATCGCGGTAGACGCTGGGTCCTGGATGGGTCCCAACTCATGCTGAAGGTCCAGTACGCGCTCTGATATTGAAGGCTGGTCGGGAAGCTTCGCGCCCCGACCGACGCCCAATTCTAGGGAGGACTCTCATGAAGCTCGTTCACACGCCCTGCCTTCTGTTCGCCTTGACGCTTTTGGGCGGCACCACTTCGCCGGCTTTTGGGCAGGAGAGGGTTTTCGACCCGGAACGGCGACTGGCCGAGCTCGGAATCGAGTTACCCACGCCGCCTACCCCCGTGGCCAACTATGTGAACGGGGTGCAGACGGGAAATCTGATCTTCCTGGCGGGGAAAGGGCCCAAGTACCCGGACGGGACCGAGTTGCATGGCAAGCTCGGGGCTGAAGTGACCATAGAGGAGGGGTACGAGGGCGCGCGAATGACGGCCATCAATCAATTGGCCGTGCTCAAGGCCATGCTGGGAGACCTCTCCCGGGTGAAACGGGTGGTGAAGGTCCTGGGAATGGTGAACTCCGCTCCCGACTTCGTAGAGCAACCGGCAGTGATCAACGGATTTTCCGACCTCATCGTAGAGGTTTTTGGTGACCGCGGCAGGCATGCCAGGGCAGCGGTGGGGATGGCGTCGCTACCAAGAGGCCAGTCCGTCGAGATCGAACTTGTGGTAGAGGTGGAGCCTGAGGCCGTCGTGCGAACGGCGCCAGGAGAGGAACCGCTCGATTTGACCTACTTCGGCTGCGCCGGCTGGCGGATTATGGACGGCAATGTGGTGGTCCTCGTCGACCCCTACATCTCCCGGTTGAACTACGGGGCCGGGGGTCACCCCGATGACAATCGCACCCATTTTGCCCGGACCGACCTGGCCTGGTCGGACACGGCCCTCATCGACTCCCACGTCACCGAAGCCGACTACATCCTGATAACCCACAGCCACTTCGACCATCTAGCCGACGTTCCCTATATCGCCAGGAAAACCGGAGCCAAAGTCATCGGACACGAAACCGCCAACTCGATCCTGAGAGCCTACGGGATCCCAGACGAACAGCTCTACACCGTGAAGGGGGGGGAAGACTACCAGTTCGACAGCTTCTCCGTACGCGTGGTGCCCAGCCTCCATTCGGCCCTGAACGAAAAGCTCTACTACGACTCACGGAGGTACGACGAAGGTTCGAACCTGAAAGCACCGCTCCGCATCAACCAGTTCATCGAGGGTGGCACCCTCGCCTTCCTGGCCCGTTTCGATCGTCACACGGTGCTGGCGATGGGAGGTATGAACTTCATCGAGCGGGAGTTCGAGGGCCTCGAGCCGGATATCCTGTTGGCGGGAATCAACGGCTCACGTATCGGACTCTACGATTATGATAGGCGTTTGTTGAAGGCCACGGGTTTCCCGCAGGTGGTTCTTCCGACCCACTGGGACAACTTCCGCTATCCCTACGGGTTTTCGCAGCAGGCGAACATCGAGAGGAACATCCTTCCGTTCATCGAGACTGTGAGGAAGATCTCTCCCGAGTCGACCGTGATTACTCCGGTGCACCTCGAACCAATAAGGATCCGTTGATGGCCCGCCGGATCCTTCTATTTTTGTTCTAGAAGATTCCCGGAAAAAATCTCCCTCTGGAGGAAATTCATGGACCGCCGAAGAGTGACGCGGCGGGCGGTTTTCTTTGCGATCACCGTCTCCGTTTTAGCAGTAGCCGCCCTGGCCCCCACCACCGCCGAATCCCAGGAAGCACGGGTTCTGACACCCCGGGACGTGGCCACCATGAAGTCGGTCACCGGCGTGTTCCCCAGCCCGGATGGGTCCCGGGTCGCTTTCACCCGGTCTGAGCCAAGGGGCCCTGAAGACGCTCCAGGAGGAGCCTATATATCGCTCTTCATGTTGGCGGGGAATCATGGACCTCGGCCCCTTGTCACTGGACCTCGGAGTGTTGGTGGCGTGGCGTGGCATCCGGGAGGCGAGCTTTTGACCTTCCTCGATCGGCGGGATGGGGATTCCGGTCGGCAGCTCTACGCCCTGTCTATGGCCGGTGGAGAAGCTCACCGGATCTTTGAGGCGGAGGACGGCATCAGCCAGTACCGGTGGCGCCCGGACGGAATGGCGGTTGCCTTCACCGCAACCATCCCGGCGCCCGCAGGGCGAGCCGCGGCCAGGAGTGCCGGGTTCGATCAGCGGGTCTACGACGAGGACGACAGCAGCTTCGGTCTCTTCGTCTGGGACCACGACACGGGAGAGATCCGCCTGTACGAGTTGCCAGGCAGTGTGATTGACCTGGAGTGGTCCCCCGACGGGGGCGTCATGGCCCTGGCGGTGGCTCCCACCTCCGGAGTGGACGATGCCATGATGTTCAAGCGGATCCGGATCCTGGACATGGCATCCGGGCGGGTCCAGGCAACTGTTCAAAACCCGGGGAAGCTGGGTGGAATGGCCTTCTCGCCGGACGGCTCCCAGCTTGCCTACATCGGTGCCGCCGATCCCAGGGATTCTCACGCAGGTATGCTGTTCATGGTGGGGTCGGGTGGTGGAGACCCCCGATCCCTTACACCGGGCTGGAAGGGCATGGCCCACTCGCTGGAGTGGCAAGACCAGCACACGATCCGGGCTAGAATCAGCCGGGGTATCCAGAGCGCGGTGTCGGACTTCGACGTGCGAGACGGTACCTGGTCGGACCTTCCGGGCCTCGACATGGCGTTCGGCTCCGTGCATACGGCAGGGAGCAGTGTGTTCGCGACGGTTTCGGGTCCCACCCATCCTTCCGAGGTCTACATCTTTGATGGAACGGAATGGTCACGGCAGTCCGATTCGAACCCGTGGATGGAGAACGTCAGCCTCACGGCACAGGAGACCTACACCTTCGAGGCCCGGGATGGCCTCGAGATCGAAGGCGTTCTCCTGTACCCGGCCGGGTTCGTGGAAGGGACACGGTACCCCTTGGTGATCGTGGCCCATGGCGGTCCCGAAAGCCACTACAACAATCAATGGGTGACGGGCTACAACACCTGGGGCCAGCTACTCAGCAGTGGGGGGTATTTCGTCTGGTATCCCAACTACAGGGCCAGCACGGGCCGGGGCGTGGAGTTCGCCAAGGCCGATCACGGAGATCCCATGGGTGGAGAGTTCGAGGATCACCTGGATGCCATCGACCACTTCGTGGAGCGGGGCTGGGTAGACCGGGATCGCGTGGGAGTCGGGGGAGGGTCATACGGGGGATACACTGCGGCCTGGGCCGCAACCAGGCACACCGAACACTTCGCGGCGGCTGTGAGCTTTGTCCCCATCACCCACGTACCCACGAAGTGGCTCACGTCGGACATCCCTTGGGAGTTCTACTATGTCCACTACGAGGAAGTTTGGCCCACCGACGAAGATCAGTGGGACTTCCTCTCCTCCCGTAGCCCGCTGACATACGCAGCAAACGCTCGGACCCCGCTACTCCTGGCGGGTGGAACGGCCGATCCACGGGTGCACCCGAGCCAACCGTTTATGTTGTACCGAGCCGTGGAAGCCTCCACCGATACCCCCGTGCGGTACATCCAATATCCGGGGGAGGGGCACGGGAACCGGGTGAGCACGCACCGATACGACTACATGCTCCGGGCCCTCCGTTGGTTTGACCACTATCTGAGACCCGGGGATCACCGCGGTGACGCGCCACCGCCCGTAGACGTTGACTACGGCGTCTGGATGAAAGGGAGGTAAGACCACCTCAGCGGTCAGCGGTAAACCCAGAGGAAGATCAGGGGGATCAGTACTCCCACTGTCGTGAGCCAGGCCCCACGGCCGGTGATCCCTTTTTTCCCTTTGATCACGAAAAGGCCTGTGATTGCCAGGAGGAGGAGCGCCACCGCGTAGAGGTCGGCCATGTAGGTCCAGAGTCCGCGAGGCTGGTTCAGGTGCAGTTGGTTCATTTCCTGGAGCACACGCCGGTCCTGGATAAACTCGACCGAGGCCTCCCCTGACGGAAGGTCTACCGTCACCCGGCCCTCGTCGAGGAAGATGTCCAGGGTGTTCTCGTCTCTCCGGAACGTGTCCCGGTAGGTGGATCCAAGCCCGCCGGCCCGGAGGATTTCTTCCACCGTATCCGCGCTCCGGGGATCCTCCGCCGTCACGGGACCTACGTTGAAACTGGACTCAGTGGTCTTGTAGTTGGGGTTCCAGTCGCGTACGTGATTTACGGCCAGCCCTGACACCGCGTAGACCACAGTGAGTCCGGCGCAGAGGTAACCCAGGTCCCGGTGAATGAGCCGGTTCCACTTCCTCCATTGGATTTTCTTCATGGAACTGGGTCAGTCGCCGTTCTCGATCTCTGCACCCAGGCCCCGAAGCTGATACGTGACCGAGGGTCCCGTGATGGTGGAGGGATCGAATTCCGTGCCGTGCTCCTCTGCCTGGTGTTCTGCTTGGGCCAGAGCCTCCTCCATGGTGAGCTCGATCTTCTCCATGATCCCTTCCACGCGGGCGTGGAGACCCATGGCGGTCATGGGGAAGACGATGACCCCATCCTCCACCTTCACCCGTAGTTGCTCCCCGTCGTTCTCCCCAGCCACGGCCATCCAACAGCCACGCATCTCGCAAACGCCGACGACCGTTCCCTCGACACGCAGGTGTTGTCCTACGTACGCGTCTGGATCGGCCAGAATGGCTGAGACACTGGTGTTTTCGGTGAGCGTGAGGGCCTCCCCGTACTGGGTGAACGGTGCTTCCGTAGTGGCGCAGGCGGAAACGAGGGCCACGAGTCCGAGACCGGCGAGAAAAGACGAACGGAAAGACATGTTGCCTCCGTGGTTTGGTTCGTAAGGGTCAGAAATCATAGGGGATTCTGCCACCCTTGAAAATAGATGCCACTTCCCCAGAAACCGTAAAACGTACATGTTGTGACCTTCCAGGTGTCCCCCCCCTTCCCGAGGTGAAGTAGCCATGAAGAAACAGCCGTGGTTGGTCATTCCCTTTCTCCTCTCCCTTGTCGTCCCCTTGGGGTGCGGGCCAACGGCCGACTCCGAGACGGAGGAAGCTCTCGTCGCAAGGGCCCGGGGAATCCATGAACGGGTCATCACCCTCGACACCCACATCGACATCAACACCAGGAACTTTACGCCTGAGAGGAACTACACGATGGACGTGGGGACCCAGGTTGACCTGCCAAAGATGGAGGCCGGCGGCCTGGACGTGGCGTGGTTTGTCGTCTATGTGGGCCAGGGGGAACACTCCGAAGAGGCTTTTGCGGCCGCTACCGAAGGGGCATTGGCCAAGTTCGAAGCCATTCATCGCTTGGCGGAGGAGTTCGCGCCGGACCGGATCGAGCTTGCTTACACCTCCGACGACGTTCGGCGGATCGCAGCGACGGGAAAGAAAGTGGCCATGATCGGCGTCGAAAACGGGTACTCTATCGGCTCGGATCTCGGGAACATCAAGAGATTTCACGATCTGGGAGCGAGGTACCTATCCCTCTCCCACAATGGCCACAGTCAGCTTTGCGATTCCAACACCGGAGAGAGGGACGGGGTATGGCTCCACGGTGGGCTGAGCGAGCTGGGTCGCGGAGCGATTGCGGAGCTAAACAGGTGGGGCATCATGATCGACCTGTCTCACCCCTCCCAGGAGTCGAATGCCCAAACCATCGAGCTTTCCAGGGCTCCGGTCATCGCCTCCCACTCGTCCGCAAGGGCACTCAGTGACGTAAGCAGGAATCTCTACGACGAGGAACTCCTCGCCATCAAGGAGAATGGCGGTGTTGTGCAAGCCGTGGCGCTCGGGAGCTACGTCAACCAGGAGAAGGGGCAAGCTCGTCGGGAGGCGCTCAGCGGCGTACGGGAAGAAGTGGCGGAGGAGATGGGGTTTGAGCTGATGGAACGATCGGCCCTCCGGGACCTCAGCGAGGCGGAGATCGAAGCCTACTTCACCGGCATGCAGGCCGTTGAAGAAGAAGTGGACAAGCGGGCAGAGGAGATGGCTGATGTGGCAGCTCCTGTGGACGTGGCCGACTTCGTCGACCACATCGACTACATGGTCGACCTCATCGGCCTGGATCACGTGGGTATTAGCTCCGACTTCGACGGGGGCGGCGGTGTAGTCGGCTGGAGCGACGCGTCGGAGACCTTCAACGTGACGCTGGAGTTGGTACGGAGAGGGTATTCCGAGGAAGAGATAGGGCAGCTCTGGAGCGGGAATCTTCTCAGGGTCCTGGATGAGGTCCAGGAGATTGCCCGCCAGATCCAGGCGGAGGGTTGATCAAGCTCCAAGCGTGATCCCCTTAAACAGGTCGGCTTCCGACTATCCGGGGCCTGCGGCGATCCAGCTGTCGTAGGCCCCGGATCCGTTCTGGGTGACTTCCTCCCTGCCGTTCATCGACAGGGTTTTCCCGGTTGAATCGATAATGATGAGTGTAGGCACCCACTGTACTCCGAACCTCTGGGCCAGGGTATTGGGCCTTCCGCTCTGGGACGAGACCGCGAGCCACGGCATCCCCGAGTCTGTCATGAAGTCGAAAAGGAATGTGTCGCTGACTCCGTGGACGGCGAGGACCACTTCGAATGATCGGCCCTGGGTTTCCAGGTCGTTGTAGGCTTCCAGAAGCACGGGGGAAAAGGCTATACAGGCCGGGCAGGTCGGGGAGGCGAAGTAGATCCCGATAACGGATGTGCTTTGTAACACACCGATACCCACCTGGCTCCCGTCCGCCTTGTAGAGCTGGGTCCCGAACAGGTCTGAGAGGGTGACGGGTCCAGTGTCCGGCGTCGTCGGCCCGCCGTCCCCGCACGCCGAAACCGCGCATGCGATCAGGATCGCTACAGCTATGATTCTCATCGTATCAGGTAGAACTTCCTCGGATAGCCATCAACGAATCGAGCCCCTTCGATCGTGAACACGGCCTGTTCCTCCAGGCCCATGGACACCTCCACGCCACCCCACTCCGGTATATCTGCCGCCACCGAGAATTCCATGGCGTAAACAGTGTTTAGGTGAAGGGGGTGTTCACCGGTTCCGGGGACGAATTCCTGTTTCTCGCTCATGCCAATCATGGTCCCGGAACCATGGCCGTATGGCCCGACAGGGTGGGTATACACCCTGGGTCTCAACCCTTCGGCCCTGCCCCGCTCCAGAATGGATGCCAGGATCTCGTTCCCCGTCCGCCCTTCCCGCATTTCCTGGAGATGGATCTCTTGGAGCCGATTCCCTCTGCGGAGTAGCTCCTTCAGTCCCGCAGGCGGTTCCGTTTCACCGAGCCGAAGCACATAGGCGTTGTGCTGCATGTCGGTGTTTAGGCCCAAGTACGTGATGCCGACGTCACAGTGTAGGAGGTCGCCCCGGCGGATCACATTGTCTCCCCTCCCGTACTCCTCCGCATCAGCCGGCGAACGCCGGATATCGATGGAGGGATGGAACCAGGTATCGAGGCCGAGGTCGTTGATGCGCTGGCGGATCCACCATCGAACGTCATCGGATGTCGTCACGTCGGGAGTGATCACCTCATTCGAGAAAAACTCCCCGATGAGATCGTGGGCGATTCCGGCGAGATGCCGGTAGAGGCTGAGTTCCTGAGGGCTCCGGGTCTCGTACCACCGTATGGCGATTGTCTCGCCCGAGACCAGTCGATCGAGGTACCGATCGTCCAAGGCTTGTTCGAGCAGGTCCTTGTGGAAAGCTGAGAGCCCGTTCCCATGAGCGAACTCGTCGACGTAGTCGTAGTGGGGAGCGTAGTTAATGGCGATCCTCTGCGGATCCTGCTCCCTTATGTACTCGGCTAAGGCGGTGAACTGGTGGTTCGCACCCTTTGACCGGTCTGTGAAGATGTTCTCATACATCGGCCCGGCCGATCCTGAGCCGTGCCAGTTCGCCGTCAATTTCTTGAAGCCGTCGGCGCCATCGTGGAAAGCCAGGATGGAAAGGCGTCGGGCACTCATGATGGGCTCCGGCACCAGCGTCATATAAACCGGATCCTCGTCATACTCGAAGTTGATGACCACCCACATGTCGACGCCCTCTTCCCGCAGGATGGTCGGGAGGATGTTATCGAGTCTCCACTCCAGGATTTCGTTGTAGATGCGGGCACGCTCCCGGAGCGACAGGATCTTCTCGATATCACCAGCGTCTGAGATCTCCCACCCCGGGGCGAACTGCCTATCGCCGTTGGCCTGACCGGAAAGAGCGGCCCAGGGGAAGCTCAGGGCCAAGGCCAGGGCCAGAAAGACAGCGACGGTCGGTATCCTGATAGCGGGAATGAATGAGGTCAGGGTACGATCCCGCGCCTTCATGATGGCCTCCTTCTTTTGTCGGGCACAACAATCACGGCCTGGTCCGTCTCCAACCCTCGGGCCAGGAGCCGAACCGTGAACCGACCCGGTTCCACGTTGACCAGCCGAGGGCGCCGGCTGCGTCCTTCCTCTTCGGCTCCCACACTGTCGGGCATTATCCGGAGATCCCAGGCGATGCGGTTGATCCCCGGACGGTCGGGGCCCTCCAACTCCCGAATCACCTCACCGGTCTCGTCCAGGATCTGGATCGAGACCCGGGCAGAGTCGGGAGGCGTGTCCCGGTGCGGGCCGTCCTTCAGGTAGTAGGTGATCAAGGCTCCGTATTCGGGATTCGGTCCTGCGTAACGGGCAGCCCTGTTGTGGGGATTCTGTGTCCGGAGATGGTGCTGCTCCGTTTCCCGTATCGGAAAGAGATGGGCGTCCTGGGCCATAACTTCATCGGTCATCCCTTCGAGGAAGACGATGTCATCCATGATGATGATGCCCCGCCCGTAGGTTCCCAGAACAAGGTCGCCATTCTTGATGCGGATGTCGGTCACCTGGACCGGCGGCAGGTTGCCCCCAGCCCGGGTCCAACTCTCTCCCCCGTCAACCGTGAACATGAGCCCGGTGTGGATCCCTGCGAAGAGGACATCCGGGTTCTCCGGGTGCTCCGCCACCCCCATGATCACCGCTTCGTCCGGCATGCCGTGGGAGATCCGCTCCCAGGATTCCCCGGCGTCGGTGGTTTTGAAGAGGTGAGGACGGAAGTCGTCGTGAAAGTGTCCTGAGAAGGCGATGTAGGCCGTATGCGCTTCCGTGGAGGAGGCGAGGACGTCCGCCACGTATCGCCCCGGCCCCTCGAGGTCGAACCGGTCGGAGAGGGGATCCCAGGTGACGCCCCCGTCCGTGGTCCGATGGACGCTACCGTCATCGGCCCCCACATAGATCAAACCCTGCTGCAGGGGGGATTCGGTGATAGCTGTCAGGGTGTTGAATTCCTTCAAGGACGGCTTCAGCCCCATGATCTCCCAGTCCGAGGGGGTCTCGTCCTTCGTGAGGTCCTCGCTGAGAACCTCCCAGTTTTCACCCTTGTCTGTCGTCTTGAAGAGCTTGTTCCCGCCGAAGTACATGACGTCGGGATCGTGGGGGGAGATGAGGATGGGGCTGTTCCAGTTGAATCGGTACCTCTCGGTGGTGTCCGGCGGGGTGGGTTTGATTCCGGAGGACTCACCCGTCACCAGATCCACGCGCCTTAAGCCACCGAACTGGGATTCGGAGAAGACCACAGAAAAGTCCCTTGGGTCGATTGCGGGCGCGAACCCGTCTCCACCTCCCACCACCATAACGTCCTCATTCTGGATCCCGTTGCTGGAGTAGGTTCTGGACGGAAGTCCCCAAGTGCCGTTGTCCTGGAGTCCGCCGTACACGTGGTAGGGATCCCGGTCGTCCACTTCGATGGCGTAGAACTGGGCGATGGGGATGTTATTGAGGAATCTCCAGGTCTTGGCCCCATCATAGGTGATGTGGAAACCACCGTCGTTTCCAAGGAGCATGTGATCGGTGTTTTCCGGGTTGATCCATAGGACATGGTGGTCAACGTGAATGCCCCGGGCCGTCCAGTCGTTCTCGAAGGATCTTCCTCCGTCGATGGAAACGTCCAGCATGGTTCCCATGACCCAGACTTTGTTCTCATTCACCGGATCGACATAGATGTTGCCGTACCAGTACGACGTCCGGATATCGTTGACCCGTTCCCAACTCTCCCCTCTATCTTCCGACCGGAAAAGACCACCGTCACTGTCACCGATGGCCGCGTACACCACATTCGGGCTGCTGGGGGCTATGGCCATGGCGATCTTCCCGAGGTTCCCCTCCGGGAGCCCACCTCCCAGCCTGTCCCAGGTGTCCCCTCCGTCCATGGATCGGTAGATGCCCGAGTGGGGCCCGCCGGTGAGGTTGCCCCAGGCGTGACGCCGGCGCTGCCATGCCGCGGCATACAAGATCCGGCCGTTCCCCTCCATGGCGACCTCGGTTACCCCGGTATCATCGTTGATGAAAAGGACGTTCTCCCAGGTCAAGCCGCCGTCGCGGGTCCTGTACAGGCCACGCTCTTCGTTCGGGCCCCACCGGTGACCGGAAGCGGCCACGAAGACGATGTCGGGATCGGTGGGATGAATGGCGACACGGTTGATGAACCGGGTATCCCTCAGACCCATGTTCTCCCAGCTCTCACCCCCGTCCAAGGAACGGTACACACCGTCGCCCAGGGATCCGGCCTGCTGTTCCCCGTTGGCCTCTCCGGTTCCGACCCAAAGGATCAGCGGATCGGAAGGAGCGATGACCATGTCACCGATGGACAGGGTTGTTCCCGCTTCGTCGAAGACCGGCCTCCAGGTCACGCCGTTGTTTGTGGTCTTGAAGATTCCGCCGGTAGAGCCGGCGACGTATATGACGGCGGGGTTTTCAGGAACGGCTTCGACGTCGGGTATACGCCCGCCGAAGACCGCAGGGCCGATCTCCCGCCACTCCAGGTGCTGGAAGTAGTTCTTCGGGAGTTCCTCCTGGGAAAAAGCTCCCGTTGGGAGGCACAGGAGGAGGAGGGTCATCGTCAGCCTGGAGGTGCTCTTTCCGACCATGGTCTGTTCCCGCAGAGGAATGGGTGGTGGTTCGGGCCGATTCCGAGGGATCGGTGAAAGCGGGAAGATACGAGGTGAGCCCGGCCTGTACCACGACCGGTGGGACGGTTCTCAGCCCCTCGTTCCGGTTCTTGAGCCCTTCGTTCCGGCTAAGGCTCCAGGATTCGGGTGCCCTGCCAGGCCGCGGCTCATCCGGCGTCGTCGGTTCTCTTTAGAACACCCTCCCTTCATGGGGCGGACGCGATCACTCCTCAGAGTGTGCCCCAGAACCGCTGGCTTTTTGTGGAACTCATTCCGATTTCCGGGGTCCATTCTGCTTTCCGCCTTTCTCCCGGCCGATAGTTATGGCTGGTTGGAGGCGCCCCCGGAATCGGCCCGGGCCCTGTCGCGAAAAAAACCACATCTGAGGTTTTGCCATGTTTTCCGATCTGATCGGTGACGTGAAGTATGCGGTGCGTTCGTTCTCCAAACGACCGCTTTTCACCGGTGTCATCCTGGTCACCCTTGCCCTCGGAATCGGATGCACGGTCGCCATCTTCGGGGTGGTGAACACCGTTCTTCTCCGCCCGCTTCCCTACGGTGATCCTGAAGAGCTGGCTTTGGTTTGGACCCGGCTACCCGCCACAAACGTGTCCAGGACCCTGGTTTCCGGTCCGGACCTTCGGGACTACGGTGAAGAGACCACTCTGTTCGAGGGGTTCGCCGGTGCTATGGCCATGGATGGTACGCTGACTGGCGATGGCCCGGCGCAACAGATCATGACGGCATACGCCACCTGGAACATCTTCGACATCCTCGAGGTGGCGCCCATGGTGGGGCGGACATTCATCGAGGACGATGCCTTCGCAGTCGATCCTGATGCGTTCGGAAGCCCGAATCCTGATCTTCCGCCGGGGATGATCGTCTTGAGCTACGGACTTTGGAATCAGCGGTTTGGGGGCGATCGGGACATCATCGGGAAGACCGTACAGATGAACGGGTGGGGGTCGGTGGTGGTCGGGATCCTCCCCCCGGACTTCCAGATCTATCTCCCAGCCGACGCTGGTATGCCCACGGATATCGACGCTTGGGGTGTCTTGCCGACCAACATGGCGGATTTTGCTCGCGATGCGCCGTGGCTCACGGTAGTCACCCGAATGAAGGACGGCGTCTCCCTTGAGCAAGCCCAAGGTGAGATGGACGCAGTGGCTGCCCGGCTCAGGGAGGTCCACCAGTTTCATGCCAACCAGGACATGGAAATCGTGGTGAACGGCATGCATCGGGATGTCGTCAGCCACGCTCGGACGCCCCTTTTGGCACTCCTTGGAGCCGTCATCTTCGTCCTGCTCATCGCTTGTGGAAACGTCGCAAACCTCCTCCTGGCAAACGCATCACGGCGCAATCGGGAGATCTCGGTTAGAGCTGCATTGGGGGGCGGGCGAGGCCGCATAATCAAACAGCTCCTGACGGAGAGCGCGGTGTTGGCCCTGGGCGGTGCGTTGTTTGGTGGTTTGTTGGCTTTCTGGGCGGTTCAGGTGATCACGGGTATCAGCCCCGGCAACCTGCCGAGGATCGAGGCGGTTGGGGTCAACCTTACGGTATTGGGCTTCACGGTGGGTGTGGCCCTTGTTTCCGCAGCAGTGTTCGGGTTGGCCCCGGCTCTACGGGCCGTGGGAGGAGACCTGGCCAGTTCCCTGAAAGACAGGGGAAGCGACTCGGGGGGAGTGAAGGGGAATAAACTCCGAACCGTCCTGGTCGTTTCCGAGGTGGCTCTTTCCCTCGTCCTCCTGATCGGGGCGGGTCTGATGGTTCGGAGCTTCTTTCAGATTCGGAATGTTGATCCGGGTTTCAAAGCCGAGAATGTCCTGACCTTCTCAGCGCCGCTGGACTTCTTGAAATACTTCGGTTCCGACGCCCGTGCGACCTTCGTAAACGACCTGGGTGATCGGCTTGCCGACCTCCCCGGTGTCGAGAGCGTAGGTGGAGTAGCCCCACTTCCGCTGGCTGGAGGAGAGCAGTATTCGGTGGGGTCCTATGGCCGGATTGGAGCTTCTGACGAGGAGTATCAGGCCAACAAGGCCGACTACCGGGCGGTTTTCCCGGGATATTTCGACGCCCTGGGGATCACCATGGTTTCCGGACGGCCACTGGACCGGTCCGACAACGTGCCCGAAGCGGCATGGGTGGCCGTCATCGACCAGAAGCTCGCCCTCCGGGCATTCCCGGGCGAGGACCCGCTGGGCAAAGAACTGATGATGGACCATTTCAACGAGGAGACGTTCTCCCTTGAGCGTCTGTCGGTTCGCGTGGTCGGAGTGGTCTCGAATGTCCGATCCACTTCACTGGCTGCCGATGGTCGAGAAACCATCTACGTACCCTATCGGTTCAACCCGTTCCTGCCTTTGGTCTATACCGTTCGAACAACTGCCGACCCTACCACTCTCCTGACTTCGGTGAGGGAGGAGGTCTACGCCATGGACCCGGATATTCCCGTCGCCACGCTTGCGACCTTGGAGTCATACGTCTCCAACGCCATGGCCCCGACCCGGTTCTTGCTCGCGCTCATCGGTGTGTTTGCCGGGGTCGCGCTGGCCCTTGCGGCCCTGGGGCTCTACGGAGTAATCGCCTACTCGGTACGCCAGAGGACTCGAGAGTTCGGGGTCAGAGTGGCCATGGGAGCCAGTGACGGTGACTTGTTGGGACTGGTTCTTCGCCAAGGCCTATTGGTGTCCCTTACGGGGATCGCCATCGGGGTTGGAGCCTCTTTGGCGCTGACAAGAATCATCGAAAGTCAGCTCGTGGGGGTGGGATCCCTCGATCCCACTACGTTCCTGGCGGTTCCTGGGGTCCTGCTGGCGGTAGCCGTGGTGGCCACGATTGTCCCCGCTCGGAGAGTGACGGCTCTGGATCCGGTGGAGTCGCTAAGGGACGAATAGGAGCCTGCGGTGGTTTTTTTAGCCCGCTATTCTCGGCTCGCCCTGCTCGGGTGAGTCCCTTTCAGCGGACGTTTTCCTTGACTTCCGGCTGGATTCGGCCGAAATAGGGTCCCGTCACCCCTCAATTCATGATGACGACGGGAACCTCCAGACGGAGGAGGCCATTTCCGTTCGGCGTCAGCTTTCCCGGACCAAAAAAAGGGGAGAAGGAAATGTCCGAAGACCAAGGCACCGCCGCTGTCCGTACCCCGAAGCACCTATGGGTTGTCGGGATCCTGGCCTTTCTTTGGGATGCTATGGGTGCGTTCGACTACCTGATGACACAAACCCAGAATGAAGGGTACATGGCGCAATTCACACCTGAGCAGCTGGAATTCTTCTATGGCTTCCCGGCCTGGGTCGTGGCCTTCTGGGCCATCGCAGTCTGGGGTGGTCTCCTGGGCTCCGTCCTCTTGCTGATGAGGAAGAAACTGGCCGTCGGGGTATTCCTGGTCTCTTTCGTTTCAATGATCATCACCACCATCCACAATTGGGGCATGTCCAACGGACTGGAGGTCATGGGTACCACCGGGCTGGTCTTCAGCGTCGTGATCTTCGTTTTTGCACTCTTCCTGTACCTGTACGCCAGGGCCATGAGGGACCGCGGGATCCTGACCTAGGAATGGACGTCGGCGGGCGGGAGCCCGCGCGAGAGAGGACCTGTGGGCGGCTTCCTTCAAATGGGAGCCGCCTCTTTTTTTCCCCTGGTTTCACGCCGTAGGGATCTGTCGTGGGGGGAAGTGGTGGTGAGGGGAACCTGGAAGTCGAGTTCCCAGTACAACTATAAAACTAGTACTCAACAGAACTGGAGGTCCTATGCGAGTTCCAGTGCCGGGTTCTCAAGGTTCTTCGTGGGGTTTCGCTCGGGATTCCCACGTTCGGGGGAGAATCTGAAAATGGGTGCCGGTCTCGACGGTGCCCATCTGTTGAGGGAGCGAAACTGCGAGGTTTTCAAGCGCGCCGTACAGGGGGATCCCCGGGCCCTTTCCACGCTACTCCAGGCTGCTCGCCCGGTTGTTCATGACTGGGCCAGCCGCCGGATCCAAGACCCAGATGATGCCGAGGACGTCACGCAGCTCGTCCTCTTGAAGCTCTACACGAGGCTCCCGGGCTTTCGCGGAGACTCGACGCTCTCGAGCTGGCTTTATCGGGTCACGATCAATGAAATCTGCGGCTTCTATAAGAAGAGGGCTAAGGAGCGGGCGACTGCCTATACCTGGCTCGAAGCCTCAAGTGAGCAGGGTACAAGGGATCACGGATTGGATCCGGTGGACCGAACCAGGGTCAAGAGCTGGATCCTGAATGCAGCTGGCCTCCTTCCTCCACTCCAGCACACCGTCTTCACCCTTGTCGATTTGGCTGGCTTGCGGCCGTGCGAGGCTGCCCGTGAGTTGGGCCGGACACAGGCAAACATCCGATCCACCCTTTGCCGCGCTCGGAAAAAGATCAGAGAACTGGTGAAGAAGGCCCGGAGTGAGTTGGTCGAAGATCTGCCCTGGGAAGGCTCCTGACCGACCGCTCCGGTTCTTTTTCTACTTCGCTGTAAACGTGATCGGTAGGGAGATCCAGACGGCTACCCTTTTGTCTCGGTTGAGGGCTGGGGTGAACTCGATGATGTTCGCGACCTGGATGGCGGCGTCATCCAAGGCCTTGTGCCCAGATGTCTGGTTAACCTGCGTGTTGAGGACTTTCCCGGTCTCGTCGATGTAGAACCACACCAGCACCGTCCCACCGATTCCCGCGTCCCTGAGGAGGGGCGGATATTCCCTGATCAAAGCCCTTCCCACCTCCCCACGGTTCTTGATCGATGGCCGTACGGTAAAAGGCGTGAAGGGGGATGGTCGGGTGATGTCTGTACCCGTGACGACATCCGGCGGTGGGGACAAGGTTTCCGGCGGATTGCCTTCGAATGTCGTCGTCGGAATCGTGACGTCATCGCCAATGTCCGTTGAGGCGATGATCGGCTGGGCCGGGGTGCTGATCTCTTCCGGCCTCGGCGGGATATCAACGACCGGCGGGATGTCGAGGACCGTCAGTTGGCCCGACGTGATCCCGATCTCCAGCGCGGTGAGGTCGGGGAAGAAAAAGAAAAATGAGAAATGGGCTGCGGTCGCCGCGATCATGGAGCCCCAGAACCAACGACCAAAGGATCTTTTGAAGCGGTCGTTGGCTGTGAGGACACCCGTCGATCCGGTTTCAACCGGAGGCAGGTCTGCGTTCATTGTCTTCTCCCTTCGTGGTCAGTTAGGTGATCGTTCCCTCCCCTCTTGATGATCGCCTCCTGGATTTCGATGAACACAGCGACGTTCTCCAAAAGGGCGACACGATCGTTTTCAAGCGTTCCTTGGGTCCGGGCATAACCGGCGGAGGCCTGTAGGAGGTGACGAGCCTCTTGGAACAGGGGGAGGGTAGCTTCTGCGGTTTGTTTCGTCCGGGGCTCCTGCCTGGTGATGGCGTCTTTAAAGACTGCGTACCCGAGGAAGAAGTTCACCTTTTGCTCGATGGTGTCCGTGAGGTCGAACTCCTTGGCCAAGCGGAATACTGTGATCGCATAGCTCCACTCCTCCGGCTGAACACCTTCCCGATAGCCATACGTGAAAAGGATGTCACCCACGGCATCAGGGGTTTGTTCCCCACGCCGAACGGCGTTCACGAAAGCGGACTTTGCTTCTTCGAAACGACGCTCTTCTAGGAGCCATTGGCCCTGGCGGGCGCTGACGTTTTGGTACTCGGGATCGAGCTGGGCCGTTCGGTCGAGAGCGGCTAACGCATCATCCAGTCGGTCGCTTCGTTTGAGGGCGTCAGCGTAGTACGACCAAATGATGGCTTGATCCTCGTGCGTTTCCAGGATCCGCTCGGCCATAGCAACAGCGGCCTCGGATTCGCTCAGGTTGACGTAGGCCTTCACCATATTGGCCAGGAAAGCCACATCCATCTCGGCTCCTTCGATGCTGTAGGCCTTATCGTAGGATTCCAGGGCCTTTCGAAAGAGCTGTACCGCTTCGGGGGGCATCTCCTCCTTGCCCTGGTTCAGCTCGGCGCCGGCGGTGAATGCGAACCCGCCGTGCTGCTTCAAGAGGTCGACATTCTCCGGATCGGTTCCGAGGCCTTCCTCTATGATCTGCATTGCCCCCAGAGCGTCTCCGGCCTGGGCAAGATCATAGGCCACACGCATGCGGACGTTGGCGTTGGCTGGGTTGAGTTGGAGGTATTGTTGGTAGTACTCCCGGGCCCGTTCGTCCCGCCCCAAGGTGGCCGAAAGGTTGCCGGCCCATTGCATGGCCTCTTGATGCAACTGGTCGGTCTCCAGAACCCTTTCGAACTCGGCCAAAGCCTCTTCGATCCGGTCCGTCTTCTGATAGACGACGGCGAGGGTGTACCGGGAGTTTACCGCCAAAGGATTCAACTCGATGGCCCGGGTACACATGTTCTCTGCTTCGTCCCACTGCTGGCTGGTCGCGTAATCTCCGCAGAACTGGGCGAACCGATCCTGGTCTGACTGGACTTGGAGAGCCTGATAGATGTGTTGGGCGGCTTCTTCCTGGCCGCGTTCCTGCACGGTGATGGGATCGACAGGGAACTCCTCTCCGGAGGAACTGATGAACTTCGTTTCCACCCTTAAGCCGTCCCCGTCGGGACCGTAATCTCCACAGAAGACCACCTGAGCGTTGATGAGGGGGGCCAACTGTTTTGCCATTACGCAGTTGAGGTCCTCCATATCGATGCTGTGTTCCTTCAAGGAGTTCTTCAGCTCACGCTCTTCGATGGGCTGGTGCGTGTCCATCTGGTTGATGAGGTCCCGTAGCTTGTCGGCCAGGCGTTCGCCGAACTTTTTGTCGGCTCCGTTCAACGCCTGGATCTCTGGGACAAGGACCCGGAATCGATCGGTGGGACTCTGAGCTGATGCGGCCTGAGGTTGGGGGACTACGGCCGCAATCCATCCTAGGACCAGGGCCCAAGGCCCGAGCCGGAACGGTCCGTTCATCTTCTGTGCTCCCCTATCTGTGTCCAACTACGCGCAGGGGGGATTACGGAGAATCCGCGGGCCGTCCAGAGGACCTTGCGATCCCCCATTTGGCGTTTCCCTCCGACGCCCTCTCTGACCGTGAGAATGCTGAGGGGGCCGAACCGTTGCTTCCGGCCTGGCAGTCTCCTCTCGGGCCCCGGGGGATAAGATCCGGAGGTAGCCCGGGTTTCTAACTCCCTTCGTCCCCTTCCTCTTTCGGGGTCGGGGGGATCCAGAAATCGGGGTTTCCTGAGGCGATCCCAGCTACCTCTTGCGTATACAGGGCACCGTTAAACAGTCCCGGGAATGTGCCGTAGGATTGGGCCCTCCACTGGGGCCGGAACCCCAACAGGATCACGTGTCCGTCTCCGTGGAATACGTCCAGGGCGGCTGCGTACCCCTGAAGGTGCTCTTCTCCCAAGAGATACCCGCTCAATAGTGGTGTCCCTAACTCTTGGTACTTCGCGAGAGCCCGTCCTTCGAATCCATCGGTAACGGAAAAAACCGGGCTCCGGGCGAACATGATCTTGGAGCGTTCCGGCATGCCCGTCATGACCGGGTGCGAAGGATCGACGATCACCTCGAGGATTGATCCGGGGGCGTAGAAGACTTCGTTGTCCAGGCCTCCCACCACGTTCGTCACCGGTAGATTCAGCTGGTCAATGGCAAAACCGGTGCTCCCGTTCATGCACACCAGCGTGCCCCCCTCCCGCACGAAGGCGTCCAGCGCCCGAACCCCCAGATCCCCAATCCCCCCGACGTACTGGGGCCGGGTGGTTCCTTTTGCCGCTCCTTGAAGGATTTGTCGACCACGCATATCGGGGAGGATGATGACGTCCACCCGTTCTAGCAGTTCTCCGGCTCGGACATCCGCGTTGTAGAGGTTCACGAATTCGAAGTCGAACCTCTCCAACAACCAGCGTGTCCAACCTTCGTCGATGCTGGCTTGCCATGGGCGGTAGAGGCCAACTGTCGGTCTGGAGACGGCAGTCCCGGGACGTCCCGATCGCTCTGCCTGGAGGGCCAGGTTCGAGACCAGCCGCTCCATCTGACTGGACCCGAGCCCGCTGATCACATACCGCCCGCCCGACCCCGGGGCCCCATCATTCCCGGGTTGACCAGGGAGAAAGCTGACACGGGCGCCCATATCCCATGCCTGATTCACCGCTTTGAATGTGTTGTTCTGAGAGGCGTCAAGTGAGAGGTTCGCCCCACTTCCCGTCAGCCTACCCGGTGGGGGCACTATGCCCGCCGCTGTTCCATGGGTGTTGAACCCTGGGCCAGTCACCATATCGAACGGAGCCGCATCGTCCTCGGAAGCCCAACCAACTGCTTCGCCCTCGATGGGGACCATGGCCGAGAGGACTTCCTGGGTCAGCGGGGATCCAGCTTCAAAAACGCGGACGTCCATCTGGTATGGAAGAGTCCATCCTGCCACGTCATAGGGCTGATCCGCCGGGGCATCGGGGTGGACCCGGATCTCCGGATACTCCTGCACCGAGAGAAGGGCATGGGCCAAGCTGGCATTGGCCCTAGCCATGGGGATCACCCAGGTCCCGGCCTGGAACACCCTTCCCTGGAATTCCACGGCCCGCTGGAGGCGCTGGATCTCGATGTCCTGAAATGCGAGGCGCCGAAGGAGCTCCACGGCGGCCACCGGGTCCCTTTGATCCTCAGGAACGAAGTAGGCGTAGGGGGGCCCCTTGGTATGCAGAGCGATGACGTCCCGCCCAGCTTGGTACCGGTTGTACAGGATGTTCTCCCGGTATTTCGCGGCTACGTCCAGCGTCGCAGTGGAGGCCGTGAGCATCACGTCCACTGAGTTCTTGAGCCTCCACCACCCGCCCGGCCAAAGACTAGAATGCAACGTCCCCGGGTTAAGCCCTCGGTCCTCCTGAGGAAAATCGTTAACCGAATAGAACCGGGGGGTCGCGTATCCATGGAGGCCCGTCTCGCTGAACATGATGACGACATTGTGGAACAGGTTGACGAAGTCGATATAACCCGGGTACCAAGCGTCGTACCCGGTGCCCATGTGGGTCGCACCCAGCATCCCCCGTTCGTCCAGCATCTGGGCCGCAGCCATGCCCATCATGCTCATGGTTCGATTGATGAGGGGGTGGGCGAAAGGGTGTATGGGGTCGGCGTAGGGTGGGAGCCAAATGGTGGCGGGGAAGGGCGACGTCATGTGGTGACTGTAGATCACCTGAGGTTCCCAGTACCTATTGACCCGCACCGCGGCCCTCGACTCGATCATATTCAGGCCATAACCGTCCCGATTGTTGTCGTGGCCGATGTATTTCTGGTAAAGCCGGGGAAGTGAGGCAAGCTCGTACGGGGTACCGAGATTTGAGTTGTACCAGTCGACGATCATCTCTTGCCCGTCGGGATTCAGGGACGGCCACAGCACGAGCACGACGTTCTCGAGAATGGCTCGACTTATGTCCCCGTCCTTTTCCGAAACCAAATCGTACGCGAGCTGGATCGTGTGCTGTCCGTGGGCGGTTTCGCTGGAATGGAGGCCCCCGTCGATGGCGACGATGGCCTTCCCCTCCTTCGCCAACGCCCGCGCCTCGGCGTCGGTAAGCCCCTCCGGGTGGGCGAGGCGTCGGGAGATCTCTCGGTACCGCTCCACATTTGCCAGATTCTCCGGATCCGAGATCAAGGCTATATACCAGGCTCGCCCTTCAGAAGTCCTGCCCACCTCGACCAGCTGGACCCTATCGCTGGCCTCGTCCAGGGCCCTGAAGTAGGCGATAGATTGGTCATAGCTGGCGAGCTTGAAGTCCTCCCCGATGGCGAACCCGATAACGGATTCAGGGGTGGGCACCGGCTGCTGGCCAAGGACCGGATTCTTGTGGAGAGAGAGCGTGAACAGAACGCCTGCCACCAGGGCACAGGCCGAGAACCTGGGCATGTCGCCTCCTCAGGGGATGGTATGAATCTCCGTGAAAGCAGGAAGGTACAGCCCTGGTGTTCGTGTGGCACCCGGGAGGTGACGGAACCGCTGGCTTCTTGGATTGAGGGTTTGTGGCTTCACTCCACTTTCATAGCAACAGTGGGCGGAATCCGGGCCGCGTCCCTGGCCGGAATCAGGGTCGCGATGCCGGCAACGGAAACGAGCAGACCGACGGCGCCGAACAACGCCACTGGATCCCAGGGTCGGATCTGGTAGAGTAGGCTCCCCAACACCTGCCCGCCGGCCAAGGCGCCAGCTACGCCCAACACGGTGCCCAAAAGGACTGGGGTCACGTTTTCAGAGAGGACAAGAGACAGGATCTCTTTCCGGCCGGCTCCTAACGCGATCCGTATCCCGATCTCCCGTGTGCGCTTCGAGACCAGATAGGCGACGACACCGTACAGACCCACTGCCGAGAGGATCGTGGCCAGGGTCGCAAAGATTCCGACGAAGCCAAGATAAAACCGGTCCGAGGCCATGAAGTCCCCGATCCGCTCAGACAACGACTCGACATGGTAGAGGGGGAGAGAGGAATCCATCTCGCCGACCACTTGGCGGAATGCATCCTCGATCGCTCGGCTGCCAGGCCGTGTTCGGACGACGGCGGTGACTGTGGACCGCGGCCACTGAGCCATCGGGAAGTAGGCTTCCGGCCAAGTCGCCGTGATGATGTCGGTCGACCGGACATCGCCGACTACACCCACAATAGTCCACACCGGTTGGTCCGGGTCGTCGAGATCGAAAGAGAACCGGTGCCCAATCGGATCCTCTCCGGGCCAGTGTCGAGCTGCGGCAGTTTCGCTGATGATGGCCACTGGCTCGCCATCCTCTCTGTCGCGGGCGCCGAAGCTCCTCCCTCTGAGAAGCGGGATGCTGAGGGTTTCGAAGTACCCAGGGCTCACACGGCGGATCAACATGTTCGGATCGGGCCCTTCAGGGTCTCGCTCGTACCCCACAAACTCGAAGCCCATCGTAGTGTGGCTTCGGCCCAGTGGATTTCCATTGATCAGGGCCACCGACTCGACCCCCGGTAGGGTTGCCAAGCGCCCTCGGAATTCGGCCTGGAAAGCGATCAACTCAGGGTTGTGGTAACCGGCTTCAGGAAGAGTGAGGGTGAACTGGTAAATGTTCTCCGGGTCGAAACCTAGGTCCACTCTCCGGAGTTCAATAAGGCTCCTCGACATCAGGCCGGCTCCAAGGAGGAGAACCAAGGAGAGGGCAACTTCCAACGTCAAAAGACCGGATTGGGTAATCCTGCGATCACCCACTTGGATCTTCTTGTCTTTTCCTTCCCTGATTACGGCGGCGATGGAGGTATTTGCCGACCGGTACCCCGGAAGGAACCCCACCATCACTGTCACTGTGACGACCAGGCCAAGGGCCACCACCAGGCTGGTCCCGTCCACCGCGATCTCACCCAGCCTGGGGATCCCACCTGGCGAGGCGGCCAGGAACCCTTTCACACCGAGCAGGGCCAGGACCACACCCAGCGTTCCCCCTAAAGAGACCAAAAGGCCGGTCTCGGTCATCAGGAGACGGACGATATCCCCATTCCCGGCGCCCAGGGTTGCTCTGACGGCAACCTCCCTCATGCGGGCCGCCCCTCGGGCCAAGAGGAGGTTGGCAACGTTCGCACAGGCAATAAGGAGGACCATTCCCACGGCGCCGAGGAGGATCAAAAGAGCCAGCCGTACATCCCCAACGGTTTGTTCCTTGAGAGGCACGAGATGGATTCCTCTGGCCCGGTTCGTTTCCGGGTGCTCTTCCTCGAGCCTGGCTGCGATTGACGATAGCTCAGCCTGGGCAGTTTCGATCGGAGTCCCTGGATTCAGGCGTCCAATGCCTCGAAGGAAGTGCCGGCCTCTTGGATGGGTGTCCTCGCTCCAATGCCCCGGAATCCAGAGGGCGGCGGAACTTGGAAAAGCGAATCCCGGTGGAGCGACACCCACCACCTCGTAAGTTTGATTCGAGAGCCGTAAGGTCCGGCCGAGGACGCCCTCATCTCCTCCAAGCTGTTCCTGCCAGAAGGAATGGGTGAGTACGGTAACCCGTGGCCCGTTGGACAGGGACTCCTCCGGACGGATGTCTCTTCCCAGGAATGGTTGGATGCCGAAAGTTGTCAGCATGCCATCCGACACACCCACGGCGTAGATGACTGCCGGGTCTCCGATCCCGGTCAGAGTGACGTCGATCCATCCCCATCCCGTGAGGGAGGCCAAGCTCACTTGTTCACTGGCTGCGTCCCGGAGGCTCGGAACGGACCATGGAACCTCGAAGTCGCCGTCTTCTTCGTCCGTCATGTGGGCAGCGACCAGCCGGTCCGGATCGGGGTAGGGCAAGGGTCTCAGTACCACCCCATTCACCACACTGAAGATGGCCGTGCTCGCGCCAATGCCTAACCCGAGCACCAGAATGATCGCGCCGGAAAACAGGGGAGTTCCCACCAAGGTCCTGGCAGAGAGCCGGAGGTCCTGGAGGAACTTCTCGAAGCCTAATCCCCCCCGGGCTTCCCTGGCTTGAGTCTTGTACCGCTCCATTCCGCCGAAAGCCAACAAGGCCCTCCTTCTAGCCTCGGCCGGGTCCACCCCTGCCCGAAGGTTTGCTTCGACTTCCATCTCCAGGTGGAAGCGGATCTCTTCTTCCAGGTCCTGTTCCAACCGTCCTTTTCGGAAGGGGAAGATGATGCGTTTGGCAATTCGTTTCAGGATCGTCATTGGCCGGTCCTTCAAGCCGATCCGAGAACACGATTCACGGCCACGGAAAAGGCCTCCCAATGGGCCTCCTCGGATGCGAGTTGTTTGGCTCCCTTCTTGGTGAGTTCGTAGACCTTCGCCCTCCGTCCCGTCTCCGCCACTCCCCATTCGGCCCTGATCCAGCCGCGGTCCTCCAGGCGATAGAGAGCCGGATAGAGAGAACCCTGTCCGATCTCCAACACCTCCTGGGAGAGGTGCCCGATGTGTTTCGCGATCCCCCAACCATGCAGCGGTTGTAGAGCAAGAGTCTTCAGAATCAGGAGTTCCAACGTGCCGTGCAGGAGATCGGGTTTTCCTTTTGGCAAATCAAGCCTCCGATTTTTCTTCTTCTCTGATACCTCGATAATCGACAACAGCCCAATTTCCAATCCTTGTTGTCGATTGTCAAGGTATAGCCGGATGACTCGGACCCTGTCTTCAAAAAACCAGGGAACCAGCTGCGACGGGGGCGATCCCTAGCCAGGATACCGGGCTTTGGGTCAAAGCCGTCGCTCAACCCCTCGACGCGGCGGCCTTTTTCCCGTTAATTACACAACTCTTTTCGTAACATGCGGGCCTGGCGGGCCGGGCTCGTCCTAAGGTGCCAACCAAGGAGACCAGTGATGCTGGAGTTGAATAAAGGTGTGGACATCCTCACCGACGTGGGTGGCGTGACGACCATCGACCAAGCCCGGGCCGTCATCGCAGACAACCTCGACGAAGTGAATCAGGCCAAGCTCGCCCCCATCACCAACGAAGACGCTCTGATCAAGATCGCGGCTGCCATCAGTATGTGTCAGCCGGACAGTGTTTTCATCAACACCGGTAGCGCTGAAGACCTGGACTGGATCCGGAAGTACTCCTTGGAGAAGGGTGAGGAGAAGCCACTGGCCAAAAAGGATCACACGATCCATTTCGATCTTCCCCAGGACCAAGCTCGCCTCGTCAATCAGACCTTCTACATCGTCAACGAGGATGAGAAGATCAGTGCCCTGGCCAAGAAGATCCTCCGCTCCGAGGGCCACGCATACGTGACGGAGCACATGACGGGGATCATGAAGGGCAAAATCATGATGATCGGCTTTTATGCCCGGGGCCCGGTGGGCGCCGCGGCCTCCACGCCGGCCATCGAGATGTCCAGCTCGACGTACGTACTCCACTCCGCCGAGCTGCTGTACCGGAACTGTTATGACAAGTTCGATGCCGAGGCCGAACGGCGTGGCATCTTCTTCACGAACGTTCACTCCGAAGGCCCCAACAGGCCTGAGGACGTGCCTAATGCGCGGATCTTCATGGACCGCTCATGGCTGACCACGTTCTCTACCTTCTGTACCTACGCCGGAAACACGTTGCTCATGAAGAAGGGGAACCACCGGTTCTCCGTGGACTACGCGACGTACTTCGGTCAGGACAAAGAGATCTCCGAGCACATGTTCATCACCGGCATGAGGGGTCCGGGGGGTAGGGTGACCTACTTCGCCGGTGCGGCGCCGTCCGGCTGCGGAAAGACTACGACGGCCATGGTTGGGACGGATTTTGTCGGTGACGATCTGGCTCAGATTTGGATCGCTGCCGACGGGACCTGTCGGGCAGTCAATCCGGAAGCAGGGATTTTCGGAATCGTCGAGGACGTGAACAGGGAAGGGGACCCGTTCCTGATGAAGGCCCTTCGGGACGACGACACCGAGGCGATCTGGTCGAACGTCCTCATTTCCGACGAGGGTGTGCCGTTCTGGACGGGATGTGGTGAAGAGATGCCCAAGGAAGGCGTGAACTTCCAGGGCGAGTGGTTCGAAGGGAAGACCGACGACAACGGGAATCCCATCCCGCCTAGCCACAAGAACTCCCGGGTCACGGTCAACGCCAAGGTGATCGCCAACCACAACGCAGACGCCAACGCCGACCCGGCTGGTGTGCCCATCAAGGTCGTGACCTACTCCGGTCGGGATGCTGACACCATGCCCCCGGTCTGGGTGGCTAAAGACTCCGACGCCGGTGTGGCCATCGGGGCCAGCATCGTCTCCGCGGCCACTGCCACCGAGATCGGCGCCACCGGCGTGAAGCGTCAGCCCTGGGCCAACGCCCCGTTCATCCCAGGTGCTCTGGCCGACTACATGAACGTCCAGTTCAAGTTCTTCAACAGCCCCGACCTGAACGATGCCGACCGTCCCAAAATGGCCGGCCTGAACTACTTCCTCACCCACGAGAACCGTGGCGGTCCAGGCACTGGCCTCCTGGGGGAGAAGAAGGACGTGAGGGTTTGGCTCGGATGGCTGGAGCGGTACGTGCACGGTGAGGTGGGAGCGATCGAAACCCCCATCGGCATGATCCCGAAGTACGACGACCTGAAGGAACTCTTCGCTGAGATCGACAAGGAGTACCCGAAGAGTCTCTACGACATGCAGTTCGCCCTTTATGTGGACAACATCGTCGCCCGGATCGACCTCCAGACCGAAGCTTACGGCAAGGAGGAGAATCTCCCCGGGACGCTCTTCGAGGTCTATGAGGAGCAGAAGGCCGGTCTCCTAGCTTTGAAGGAGAAGTTCGGTTCGGTGGTGGACGTGGATCAGCTGATCTAGAGGACCTACCGACGGAAGTCCTGCTGCGCGAGGACGCGCGACGAAGGGGCCGGCCCGCAGGGCCGGCCTCTTTTTGTCATTCCCTAAAACGGGGAGAAGTGCAAGTTTCTGGGGAGTCCATCCCTTTTTTTCAGGTCTGGGGCACGGAGGCACCATGCGCGGAGCTGGTATTCGAGGCCTTTTGAAAGCCAAAGGGCCTGAGGTCTTCCTCGAGGCATTGTTTGTAGTATTTGCGGTCCTGGTGGCCTTGGCCGTGGACGAATGGGCCCAGGAACGTGAGCTCAGGGAGCGGGCGGACCGGGCTCGGTCGGCCGTGATCTCCGAACTCACCAGGAACCAGGAAGAAGTAAAAAGCGGGAGCGTGAGTACCGTTGCCATGCTGGGTTCCGTCACCAAGACGTTGGAGAGCATACGTGCCGGTGAAGAGCTGGAGGGCCTCGCCGTGTCCGGGGAGCTTCCCGATTTCACAGATGCGGCTTGGGAGGTTGCCTTGGTCACGGGTGCCGTAGCCTGGATGGACTATGACTGGGTTCTGGAGACGGCCCGGGTTTATGAGTTGCAGGACCTGGTATGGGAGCTCCAGACCGAGTTTTTGAGTTTTTTCGCCCAGGTAGCTGTTCGGAGGCCGGGCGAGGAGCCTTTTACCAGGCTCCAGGGTCAGTTGGCCATGCTGGTCTCACTCCATCAGGAACTTTCCCAGAGGTATTCGGACCTCCTGGGTGAGCCCGCGAACGAGACGGAAGGGGTGTAGGGAGATGAAGACGAGCCAGTCCCAGGGGCGACGGGTTCCGGTTTTGGTTGCCCTCCTCTGCTGCTTTCAGCTTCTTTTCTGGGGGTGTAAGGGAGCTCCGGAAGTAGGCACCCCGGCTACCCTGACGGTCATGCAGTCTTCTGTCTCGTTCGGGGATCCACATATCGCGAGTGACTCATCCAATCGCCTGAGTATCCTCTTCTCGATCTATGACGCCTTGGTCGAGTTGGATCCTGCCGGGGAGTTCACTCCATCTCTGGCTGAGAGTTGGGAAGTGGCGGAGAACGGGCTCGCTTGGACCTTTCATCTCCGCAACGGAGTGGTGTTTCACAATGGTCAGGTGCTTACATCTGCCGACGTGGTTGCCACCCTGGGCCGGGTCCTGGATCCTTCCATCGGCGGCGCCTTCGGGACCCAGGGCGTGTACATCAGCTACCTGGGAACCGCTGACATCTCCGCTCCGGACGACAAGACAGTCAGGATCGTCACCCCAAAGCCCATGGCTGATCTCCTGGACCTCCTTGTCGCCATGCCCATCAGCCCCGCTGGTGACCTGGATAAGCTCCCCGAGGTCTATGTAGGGAGCGGCCCATACAGGGTCTCCGAGCAGACCGCGGGCCGCCTCGTCCTCGTCGCTCACGATGAATTCTGGGGGGGGACACCAGAATACCAGCAGATTACCTGGATCGCCGAGGGTGATCGGCAGGCACGTGTGGAGGCCGTCCTGAGCGGGAAGGCCGATATCGCGGCGGGGATCGGGATCGAGGGCTGGAAAGAAATCACAGAGGGCGGAAGCGCCCTGGCCCATCAATGGGATAGCGGACTTGCCATCATTTTCATGATCAATGCCCAGGAAGGGCCCGGGGCGGACCGTCGAGTCCGGCAGGCTCTAAACTACGCGTGCGACATAGAAGAGATCATCCAAGAGATCAAAGGCGGCGCGGCCAAGCCCCTCAACGGATACCTGACACCCCACCACTTCGGCTACAACCCGGAAACACCGGTCTACCCTTACAACCCGGAGAAGGCACGGAGTTTGTTAGCCGCGGCCGGCCACGCTGACGGCCTGTCGTTGGTCTTCGACATCCCCTCGGGGATGCCTGATGAGGCTCCGGATCTGGCTCGATTGATGGCAGAGCAGTATGCCCGAGTGGGAATCTCCCTGGAGATCGTCGAGCATCAGGATCGGGCGGCCTACTCCGAGATGGTTCGGGCGAAGAGGATCAACCATGCGGCCGCCTTCGATTCCAGCCCGAGGAGCACCTACCGGGTCCTGAGAGAGAAGCTCCATTCGGGGCTTCAGGGTCCTTGGTGGGAGGGTTACCAGAACGCGGAGGTGGACGCCCTGATTGACCAGGCGGAGGCAACTTTCTCAGACCCGGAACGACAGGCCATCTACCGCCGAATCTACTCCATGGTCACCGACGATGCTCCCTGGATCTTCCTTTACAGCCCGACCCGGTACTGGGGAGTGAGTTCGGAGTGGCCTGACTGGAAACCGAGGGCCGACGGCCTTCTCATTTTTTCTTGATCCCGCGACAACGGGTTCCCGGTTAGCCGGATTTACGCCGCCAGGTCTGATATTCGAAGGTGATCTCCTCGCCGGTCTTCCGATCGACTCCCGAGGCTGTTTCCCTCATTTCCAAACCCCAGACCTCAGGGTGGACCACGGGGAAAAAGCAGTCGCCTTCATAGTCACGATCGAGGCGGGTCAGCTCGATCGTGTCCACGACCTCCAGTCCCAACGTGTAAATGGTCGCGCCCCCACAGATAAACGCCCGGTCGGCGTCGAGGGCGCGCACATAAGCCATCGCCTCTTCGAAATCCCTGAAAAGGGTGACTTCCTCCGGTTGATATCCTGGATCCAGGCTGAGCACGATGTTCTCCCGGCCTGGGAGGGGCTTGGATTGGGGCGGGAGGGACTCGTAGGTGATGTCGCCCATGATGCAGGGCGAGCCCTTTGTGACCGCTGCGAAGTGCTGGAACTCCTCTTTGATGCTCCAAGGGATGTCCGGCCCATTCCCGATCACGTCGTTCTTTGCCGCGCAGGCGATCATGACGATTTCCGGCATGATGGCCCCTTCTAAACCGCCACTTCGAATTTGATACGGGGGTGGTTCTGATAGTCAGCTACCTGGCTGTCTTCATACTTCCAATCGAAGATGGACGAAAAGGGCTCGGTTCGGATAGCGGGTAGGCCGTAAGGCTCCCGGCTCAGTTGCTCGCGGAGGCCGTCCACATGGTTGACGTATATGTGTGTGTCGGCCAGGAACCCCACGAGGCGGCCTTCGCCCAGGCCGGCTTCGAGAGCGAGCAGGTGAAGAAGGAGGCCGTAGCTGGCGATGTTGAACGGTAGGCCCAAAGCGACATCCACAGATCGTTGGTTCCAAAGCAAGTTCACCTTCCCCTCTGTGACCGTCACCTGGAAGGAGTAGTGGCAGGGTGGTAGGGCCATCCTGTGAAAGTCCACAGGGTTCCAAGCCGAAACGATCATCCGTCGATCGTCCTGATTCTCCTTCAGCATATCCACAACACGCCGAAGCTGATCAACTCCGTCTCCATCAGGGCTCTTGTCCCAGGCTCGGTAGCGGGCTCCGAAGTGGCGCCATTGGTACCCGTAGATGGGCCCGAGCTCCCGCTCCGCGGCCATCCTTGCTTTGGTTTCCTCATCATGACCGTAAGGGACCATATCCGGGCTGCACCATTCATCCCAGATATGATTGTTTCTGGAGCGGAGCCATTCCTTGTCGGTGGTGCCCTGGATAAAAAACTCGAGCTCAGAGGCCACCAGTCTGAGCGGAACGCTCTTTGTGGTGAGGAGAGGAAATCCTTCCCCCATGTCGTGCTCGAACATCATGCCCGGGACCGTGATTGCATCCACACCGGTGCGGTTTTTTTTGGTCCATCCGGTGTCGAGGATGGTGCGAACGATGTCGAGATACGTCTTCATGGGCTGGGGAACGGATTCGTCGTGGATCGGGGGACGTGCACGGCATAGGGTAAAGGAAAGGAGGCAGTGAGCACAAGGTTGATGTGCCGGGGCGGAGAGGAGACCCGGGCCCGGCCTACGGGCTAGACCTAACACAACGGATGTTTCCCTTGCGATCGGGCTGGGAACGGGCAACTCTAGAACCAACGGAGACGGGCGGATGGGCTGGTCCGCCTCTCCCTCATTCTTTCAAAAGCACGGAACCACGGCGGTTTGCCGATAGGGTCACTGGCTCCAGGGACCCGTTGTGTTCTTCGCTTTGGCCTTTGTGGGCTTGGATTGACTGACTGTCCCGCAACAAGGAGGCACGAATGAGGATTCCACGACTCTTCTTCACGATAGCTGGGGTGATCTGTGTCGGGATCCCCGGCGCTGGATCATCTCAGGTTTCTGAAGGAACCCTGCGGGAGCGGATCGACCAGGCCCGGGTGGACGCTCACGCCGAGAACCTCATTGCTGCCGCGGACGCCGCTCGGTTGTTGAGAGACTTCCCCTTGGCGGAGGAGCTCTTGGATGAGGCCGCTACAGCCGTGGCGAACGCCCAATTCGACGCCCTATGGAGTCGGATCTCTCTGGAGTTGGCCTCCGGGGGGGGTGTGAATGGTGCTCAAAGAGCTCTCAGGGAAGAAAGGAGGGTCCGGGAAGTACTCCCCCTTGAGCTTGCCTACTGGGTAAATAACTTCCCCGTTCTACTGACGGGTGGTGAGTTCGATGAGATGATCGAGAGGCTCTCGGCAGACGCCGAAGATCCCAACTACCAGTGCGCTTGTTTTGATCGGAAGGCGTGGGCCCTGAGGATGTCGGGCCAATGGGAGGAGGCCCGTGTCTATTGGGATTCACTGGTGGCATTTCAGGAAGCCTCTCCCCCCCAAACCGAAGATCCGGACGAGCTTGCCCAATCCCGGGGCCAACTGGCCCGGAACTATGCTCGGGCGGGAAGGGAGGCGGAAGCTCGCATGACTCTGGAATCGGCCATGCGCATGCCCGTCTCCGACGAAGCCATGCCTTCGGTCCGACGCCGCTGGGCCCAGGCATACGCCGAGTTGGGGGAAGCGGAGGAGGCAGTGGAGCAGCTTGAGCACCTGCTATCCTCGCCGAGTCTCGTCACGGTCCACAGTCTCGAGGTAAGGGTGGCCTGGGAGCCCATCAGAGACCACCCGGCCTTTATCGCGCTTCTGGAGAGACACAGATAGGGCCCTCCCGATAGGGCATGGCTGAGGAAATAAACGCTGGGGACCGCCCATCAAACGAGCAGCCCCCAGCGTTTATTGTTCCCAGGTAGATACTGTCCACCCGGGGATGAGGATGATTAACCTCCAGCCCGGGCCCTGTATCTCCTCAATAGACGGTTGAACTTGTCGTCCCAAGGCACCTTCTCACCCCGGACGAACATCGTCTCGACCTGGCTGGTGTAGTCCACCGGGTTCCCGGTGGTGATGAGGAGGTTGGCCACCTTCCCTTCGTCGATGCTTCCCAGGCGATCATCCACGCCCAGGATCCGTGCCGCATCGAGGGTGACGGATCGGAGGGCTTTGTCCATCGGCAGCCCGAAGGCTACGGCCATTCCGACCTCGTAGGTGAGGCTGAACACGTTGGCGACTCCGCCGGAGTAGATGGCGAAGTCGACGCCGGCCTCCTGCAGAAGCGCCGGAGTGGCGTAGTGGGCATCGTACGGCTCATCCTGCCCAGGCGAGGAATGGACCCCACTGAAGAGGAGTTTTACATCGTGCTCCACCAGGAAGTCGGTCATCTTCCAGGCATCCCGGCCGCCTCGGATGATGTACCGAAGGCCCATCTCCTCGGCGAACTCGACGGCTGACCTGATGGCGTCTTCCTCTCTCGCCTCGAAGATGACCGGCACCTCGCCGGTCACCGCCGGGATCATCCCGTCCATACGGACGTCCCAGTCGAACTCGACCAGCTCGCCGGCTTCGGCCATTTCGGCCCTTTCGGCGTAGGCTTTCGCCTCCAGGAAGTAGGTTTTCAGGTCATCGGCCCGGCCCTCTGACCAGTTGACCCGTAACCCGATCCTTTTCTCCACGGCCATGGCCTGGGGCGTCCACCCCCAGAGGTCGATCATGCTGTCATAGCCGGGAATGGGCTCGCCACGACCGTTCAGGCCGGTCACGACCGTTGTAAAGCCCCCAACCCTTTGCACGCCGAGCATCTCACTAGCGTGGTCGATGCCGATGTAAGCTTCGATATGGGGGTTGTATGGCCCGAGTTCGTAGTTGTCGACTGGCCCGGCCATGCCGCCGGCCTCCTGCAATCCGAGGCCGGTCCCGCTGTCGATGAGGCCAGGGTAAACGAATTTCCCGGACGCGTCGAAGCGCTCAACGCCCGCCGGGATCGTGACGTTCGATCCCACCGCAGTAATGAAGCCGTCCTGAACCAGGACTGTGCCGTTCTGGATGGTTTGGCCGGAAACAGTGACCACCGTTCCGCCGGTGATGGCGTAATCGTCATGTTGGGCTTCAGCGACTCCTGGAAGCGCCAGTATCAGAGCCAGAGTCATTGCCCCGGCTGCGCGTCGTATGCTCCATGTATTCATGGTCGCGTCTCCCTCCTTGCCGGGGTTCATGGTGTCTCCTTTCCGCTGTCCGGATCCAGCACCCAGTTGGCGGCGACGTCTGCCTCACTCCGGTCGAAATAGACCTCACCCTCGATGATTGTCATCTCGACGCGGGTCGCGGTGTCGAGGGGATAATGGCTGAAGATGGCGATGTCCCCGTCTTTTCCGACTTCGATGCTCCCCACCAGGTCTTCAATGCCTAGGTTCAGGGCCGCGTTGATGGTGATCATCTTCAGGCACTCATTCTCGGGAACACCACCGTATTTAACGCCCCGAGCGGCCTCCTGGTACAACCGGCGTACCCGTTCGGCTGAGTCCGAGTTGATGGAGGTTCTCACACCGTTTTCATAGTGGATGAGCATTTTATAGGGGATGGCCTCGTAGGCCTCGATCTTGTATCCCCAGCTGTCGGCGAAGACGCTGGTTGCCCAGCCGTTCGCTGCCAGCTCCGGCGCGATCTTGTAGCCGTCCAGCGCGTGCTCGAATACCCCTCCGGGAATCCCGAACTCATTTGCCACTTCCATCATCATGGCCATTTCATCGGCCCGATATCCGTGGACCCGAAGGATTGTCGTTCCGTTCAACGCCCCGGCCAGGGCCTCGAGTTGGAGATCCCGCTTAGGGGGTAGGGGAGCCACGCCGCGGGTACGGCGATTGGCTCGGTCCCAAGCTGCCTTCTTGGCCTCATACTCTTCCCAGGCGTCGAGATAGTTCTGCGCCTTCTGGAACGACTCCCTCATCACTTCGGCCACTCCGGCCCGACTCCGGGGATACCGCGTAGGGTTGTCTGACGAGGAACGCCGCACGTTCTCTCCCAGGGCCAGCTTGAGAGTGATGGGTGCTTCCTCGATGACCAACTCTTCCCACGGCCGTCCCCACTTGAGCTTGATGACCTCGTTCTGGCCGCCGATGGAGTTGGCGGAGCCATGCATCGTGTGGATGGTGGTGATCCCGCCGGCCAGCGCCGTGAAGAAAGAGGGGTCGTCGTGTCTGATCACGTCGGCGATGCTGACTTCCGGAACCACCGACCGGGAACCTTCGTTGATGCCTCTATCAACCCCCATGTGTGAGTGATCGTCCAGTATTCCAGGCATCACGAAGCGCCCTTGGGCGTCGATGATCCGAACCCCGTCGGGGGCCGTCAGGTTCTCGCCTATCTCGGTGATTTTCCCGTCTCTAATGAGAACGTCCGTATTCGGCAGATCGCCGTTGGTGATGGTGATAACGGTTCCGCCCCGGACGAGTAGGTCCTGAGCCGATGCCGGACCCGAGCACGCGAGCGTCATCAGGAAGGCCAAGACCAGGCCGGGCACCTTCGATCGTTCCAACCATTGGGCTGATCTCATCGTCCGGCCCTCCTTTCTCCGGCCAGGTCACTTGGGTCTCTCGTCCCGGTGAAGTCGGCGGTGCCGATGGGGCCCAGGTTGAGGGTACCGGATATCTCATCGCCTTCGACGGTGGCTGTGAGCGTAACCCCTCCCATTTCGGGGATGGAGCCTTCCATTTCCAGCGTACCTCCGCTGTATGTGCCCTCGAACTCGATGGAGTTGTCTTCCGCCGTTAGCTCTCCGGTGACCGTTTCACCTTCTTGAGTGAGGACGAGTGTCCCGTCGGCCGATTCGCCCATGATGGAGAGGGTGATGTTCCAAGTCCCTCCAACGACGCCGCCACCACCGGCGGAGGGTGGCTTGGGTTCATCGAAGGTGTCCTTCCAGCCGTCCACGAAGACGTGGGCGACCCAAGCTTCCTCGTCGGTGAAGATGTCCCCGCTGGTTACCGTGAGGTTGGCGATCTTCCCGGGCTCGAGGGTGCCCAGCACGGCATCGACGCCGAAGATGGTGGCCGGGTTGATGGTAAGGGCTTTCAGGGCTTCTTCCGCAGGAAGGCCGGCCTCAACCGCCAGGCGCAGATTCTTGAGGAAGTCGTTCATGTTCGATATCCCGCTTGAACCCAGTGCCAGAGGAACTCCCGCCTCGTACACAGCCGCCGGGTTCGACTGGATTGCCGCCTTGTCTCGGTCGTCCAGTGCCTCTTTCTCTTCCTCTGTGAGGTTCTTGTAGGCCCGGTCGAACTGATAGCCAGTCACCTCATTCGGTGAAGGAAAGTCGAGGGAGACCAGAACGGGGACGCCGGCGTCCTGGATGAGACCAGAAACCCGGAATGCCTCGGCCGCTCCGGCGATCCAATAGTCGAGGTTGTATTCGGCGGCCAAGTTCCTGAGGCGCTTGAAGTCGTTCTCGATCTCAACGAGCCCCAAGACAGGTGCTTCCCCCTTCGCTACCGGGATCAACGCTTCCAGGTTTGGTTCCGCCGGGGGGCGAACCATGGACCGTGGAGCTTCTCGGTAGCGGTTCTGGAGGAGATCGTGGTACGCGGCGTCGATCAGCGTCTGACGTTGATATGCGACCACCGCCATTAGGGTACCTGGGTAGTCGTTCTGACCCTGATATCCCATAACCTGGACCACCGGGGCTTTCACGGTCATGGATGGGATGTTGTCTCCCATGAGGTTCATCAGGACTGCTTTTCCACCGAAAACGCCGTCGGCTCTCGCGACCAGGGCCGAAGTCAGGCCCTGCTCCCGGTAGTCGCCGAGCTCTTCTGAAGCTGGATCGAAGAACTTCGTTGCTAGTTGATCGGCAATGTTGCCGGCATGCTCTCTGTCATCCCGGTCTGGGAGAACCAGCCCGGCTTGGGAATAGGCGTCGATGAATCCAGGGTAAACCGTCAATCCGGTGCCATCGATGATGACCGCGTCCGCCGGGGCGCTGACTTCAGCTCCGAGGGCCTCGATGAGACCTCCCCTGAGGACGATGGTCCCGGTCTCGATGGTCTGACCGCTAAGGGTCACGAGACGGGCATCGGTAATGGCGTATGTCCGGCCTTCGTACTGGGCCGCGACATCGGAAGCGGAAAGGAGGATTGCGAGAGCGAGGATTGGCGCAAAGGAACGCACCGCTCTCGTGAACATCGACCGATCCCAGTTGATCGTTGGTTTTGCCATAGGACCTGCCTCCGTGGACACTGATCAGGGAACGGCTGTGGGTCCGAGCGTAGACCGCGCCTGGTGCGGTGTCAATATCTGTTAATCCAGTTAATGGTAAATCGAATGGAATGAGGCTGAGAGGGTCCAAAAGCGGGTTTCCGGGGTCCCTGTCATTACCGGTGAGAAAGCTTATGTTTGGCCGGTCTTGGTGCACGACCGAGAGGGTCCGTTTCCGGGTCTCTCGGTCCTTTTTTAACCGACTGCTGTACTTGCGAGAGCGATATGGGACCACTGCGGCCTTTTACGATATTTCCAGCCATACTCCTCCCGTCGCTCCTCGCGGCACAAAACACCCAATCCGCCCAGAGCGCGCCCGGGATTTTTCCCACCATCCGCCCCGAGGTGACCGCCCAAAGGGTCACCGGCGGGATTCAGGTAGACGGGAGGTTGGACGAGCCAGCTTGGGCGGAGGCCATCCCGGTCACGGACTTCACGCAGGTTGATCCTGAAGAGGGGCAGCCTGTCAGTGAGGCCACCGAAGCCCGGGTCCTCTTCGATGAGGAGGCGATCTATATCGGGGTCCGTCTCCACGACCGGCAGCCCGTAAGCGAGCGGTTGGGTCGTCGTGATATGAACCTCTTGGACTCCGACTGGTTGGGCGTTGTGATCGACTCGTACCACGACCACCGGACCGCCTTCTCTTTTGATTTGAATCCCGCGGGAGTCCAGAGGGACGCGGTGAAATCCATGGGACCCGGCGGCCGGGAGCAGGACGATCTCTCGTGGGACCCCGTTTGGGAGGGGAGAGCCACCACGGACGATGGTGGCTGGACCGCGGAATACCGGATCCCTTTCAGTCAGCTGCGGTTCGGAGACGAGGAGGAGCCGACCTGGGGGATCCAGCTCGAGCGGGTGATCGGACGCCGCAGAGAGTATGCGGTTCTCTCATTCACGCCGAAGGCTGAGCAGGGCGGGATCCCCACGTATGGGCACTTGGTCGGCCTCCGGGGTGTGGAGCCGGGAAAACGCTTGGAGATCCTGCCTTATGCCATCACTCGGGCCGAGCATGTCGATCCCGGACAGAACCCCTTCCGAGAGGACTCAGAACACTTCGCGTCCGGTGGCGTGGACCTCCTCTACCGCATCACCTCCGACTTTGCCTTGAACGCCACGCTGAATCCCGACTTCGGGCAGGTCGAGGTCGATCCGGCCGTCATCAACCTTACGGTCTACGAGACCTTCTTCCAGGAGAAGCGGCCCTTTTTTATTGAAGGCAGCGAGATCTTCGATTTCGGCCGGAATACCAGCGGTGGGCAGCTGTTCTACTCCAGGCGGATCGGACGCCGGCCCCAGGTACATCCCCCCACATCGGCGGCCGACATGCCTGAAGCCACCACCATCCTCGGTGCCGGGAAGGTGACAGGGAAGACTTCCAATGGATGGTCACTTGGCATCCTGGAAGCGGTTACGCAGGAGGAAACGGTCCGGTACCTGGACGGAATGGGAGCCCCAACCGAGGCGGTTGCCGAACCTCTGACCAACTATTTCGTTGGGCGGATACGGAAGGATGGCCGGGGTGGACAGTCATCTATCGGTGTCATGGTCACAGCCACCAACCGGGACTTGGGGACCGATGTCCTCAGGGCCACCCTTCGAGAGAGTGGGTACGCTGGCGGAGTAGACTTCCGCCACGAGTGGGCAGACAGGAGCTGGGCCCTGCGGGGGAGTGTCGTGGGGAGTCGGGTGGCTGGGGATCCGGAGTCCTTGGTTGCCGTGCAGCGTTACGGAAACCACTTCTTCCAGAGACCGGATGCGGACCATCTCGAGGTGGACTCGACGGCTACCTCCATGAGCGGGTATTCGGTCGGTGTGGGTGTGGCCAAGCAGGCTGGGGAACACTGGCGGGGAGATCTGGCGTTGGCCGCCACGAGTCCCACGTTCGAGGTGAACGATCTTGGATTTCAGGTCAGGACCGACCGAAGGGATGTAGCTGCCAACCTCGCCTATCTGGAGACCCAACCCGGCGACTTTTTTCGGAGCTACAGCGTGGCGGGAATCGCTCGCTACGAGCACAACTATTCCAATCAGCGGATCCTGGGCCTCTGGTCCCTCATTGGACGTTTCCTCCATCTGGAATACTGGTCGGTCACCGCGAACCTCCGATACCACACCACAGCCAACGATGACCGTGCCACCAGAGGCGGGCCCTTGATGGAACGACCCTCCCTCTGGAATACGGGGGTGGAGTTCGCATCGGACCCGCGGAAGTCGGTGACCTTCGGTGCCGGAATGGGCGGCGGAAAAGACGCTTATGGTGGGTGGACCTTCGCCGCGGGCGGAAGCGTGGGTTTGAAGATTTCGCCGCGATGGAGCCTGTCGTTGGGTCCAGGACTCGAGAAGGCCTACACCCTCGCCCAGTACGTGGGCACCATACCGGATGATGCGGCCACTCATACTCATGGTGCGCATTATCTCTTCGCGCCCCTGCGGCAAACCACGGTCAGCCTGGAGACGAGGTTCGAGTTCACCTTCAACCCGCGACTCAACTTCCAGCTTTATGCCCAGCCTTTCATCTCCAGCGGGGATTATGGCGAGGTCGCGGAGTTGGCGGCCCCGCGGTCGTATGAGTTCGATCCTTGGGTAGGGGAAGTGCCGAACCTCGACTTCAACTACCGGTCCCTTCGGGGCACGGCGGTCCTGAGGTGGGAGTGGAGGCCGGGATCGACTCTCTACCTGGCCTGGCAGCAGGCCCGGGCTGACTACGCTCGAGGGATCGGTGACTTCGATTTTGGAAGGGACCGGGAAGCCCTTTTCGGTGCACGGCCGGACAACGTCTTCGTGTTGAAGATGAACTACTGGCTTTCGCCCTGAAGGGAGGTCCGGCTCACTCCCGCCTGTTCACGCCCTTGATAGCTCCCTGAATCAAACGGACCGCTGCCTGGCGGGAGAGGTGATCAGGGTCTCTGGGGCCGTAGGGTGTGGACGCGATTCCGATGGCCGCCGCCTTGGGATAGGTGAAGATCATCTCTAGGCAGTCGGCCAGTTCCTGGCTTGTTGGCCCGTCCGGTGCCGTCAAGCCGTGGCCGCTGACCTCTTCCGGAGCGAGCACGTCCATGTCGATGTGGACGTAGATGACGTCTGTGATGGAGCTGAGGCGATCCATCTGCCTCCGTACGTTCTCAGAGATGGTCCTGATATCGTCCGTTGAGATCGCTTCAAAATGAAGCCGGTCGATGAGCTCCTGCTCCCTCGGATCGGTGTCCCGAACATCCGCCAAGAGGACGTAGCTGGGTGGCAACGGCGGATCGAGGCCAGTGATCAGCCGGTTGTTATCGTTGTAGAGCCCGGTGGCCAGGGCCACATCCATCCCTCCGTACATCCCGCTCAGGGTGGTTTCAGGGGTGTTCACGTCGGCGTGGGCGTCGAAGTAGATCAGGCCGACCCTATGGGGAATGGTTGCGGCGAGGTGATAGACCTGCTCCTCCTGGCCCGGCCCCATGTTTTGCAGCCCTGAAAGAACTCCGGGTAGATCGCTGCAGCTTCCCAGCAAAGCGACTGTGAAGAACTCGTTCTTCCCGTTGGCCGAGATGAGGTCCGCCAGGTGCCTGCTGACTAGAGCCTCTTGGGCCCACCCGGAATAGGCGCTCTCCGCCTCCGTGAGGCGGAAGCTCTGGTTGAGACCGATGGTGGCACCGAGGGCCGTGAGGCTATCGACCAGTCCTTCCGCCATGATGCTGCTGGACGCCATGAACGGGTTTCGGACGATTGCCACGTTCACCCCGCCGGTATCCCTATATTCCTGGGCTTCGGCGGCCGTTGCGAAGGCGGTGAGAAAGCCCAGGAGAATCCACGTGGTCCTATTGACTGAAGTCATCGGCTTCGCACACCTCCTATCGCTCCCTGGATCAATCGGTAGGCCGCGTTAACGGAGGATTCGCCGGAGCCGTTCGGGAGTCCTGCGATCCCGATAGCTGAGGTTTTCGGGAACGTGAAGGCTATCTCCAGGGCCGCGGCCAACGCTTCGCTGGTGAGCCCCTCGTAGGCCGACGGTGGAAGCCCGGGCATCTCGGCCCGGTCCAGGATACTGACGTCCACATGGACATAGATCACGTCCGTGAGCCGGCTGAGTCGCTCCATCTGGGCTCTCAAAGCACCCGATGGGGTCCTTAGTTCCTGGACCGACACTCGTTCGATGAAGGAGTTGTCGATCGCCAGCTCTTCATAAGGGTTGGTGTCCTGGACCCCGGCCAGGACGATGTGTTTGGTGGAGATCGCCGGATCGAGACCTGCTTGTTGGCGAAGCATGGTGTTCGAAAGGCCGGCGGCCACCGCCACATTCATCCCGCCCATGTCACCCTGCATGGAGGTGTTGGGTGTGTTGAAGTCGGCCCGCTCACTGATCCAGAGCAGGCCCACTTTCAGGGGGCGGCTCTCACCCAGGCGGGGAAGCCCGAGAATGTCCCTCCCGCGGCTGTCCTTCAAGGGTTGTCGGTCCGGGCCCAGGTGTTGAAGGCCGGCCAACATGCCGACAAGCGATTTGCTCCCGGAGAGAAGACCGATGAAGAAGTGCTCGTCCATGTCGGACTCATAGATGATCTTCCCCAGGGTCCTATTGGTGAGAGAAGCACGGTTCCATTCGCCGTACTCCCGCTCCAGCTCCGGAGGCATGCGAACCGTGACGGTACGTGCCAGATGACAGCCCAGGCCTTCCAACATCCCCGGGAGCCCCCCCTCCAGGAGAAGCCC
>JANQDZ010000077.1 GCA_028278645.1 Longimicrobiales bacterium
ACGACGAGCTGTATTCCAGGGACGAAGTGGACCAGATCTTCTCCGAAGTTGTGTCCTACTGGGTGGATCCTGAGAAGTGCCAAGCCTGCATGATCTGTGCACGGAAGTGCCCGGTGGAAGGGATCATCGGGGGCAAGAGCCGGATCCACGTGATCGATCAGGAACTGTGCATTCGGTGCGGGACCTGCATGGACGCCTGCCCGGACAAGTTCGACGCGGTCTGCGCCATCACAGGCCAGGCGGTCCCACCTCCCATTCCCGAAGAAGAGCGCACGATCGAGCGGAAGGCAAAGGAGGCGGGATAGCGGATCAGGGGGTTTTGACCGGCCTCCCATGGATGTCGAGAAGCCGGGGCTCACCCAGGCCCAAATCTCGAACCGAATCGAGTTGGGTGGCCGCGTCCCCGACCACCAGGTAGATCATTCGCTCCGGGTTGATGTGTTTCTGGGCCAACGCCCTGTGTTGCTCCAATGTCATCTGGTGGATAACCGCCTCTTCCTCTGAAAGAAAGTCGTGGGGGAGGCCGTATGTCCCGATCTGCCGGAGCACATCCACAAGCGCCGCAGTCGTCTCGAAACGACGGGCGTTGGAGAGGGTCAGAGCCTGTTTGGCAGAGCCCAATGCCTCCGCAGTGATCCCTTCCCGAAAACGCTGAATCTCGTCCCGTACGATCTCCAGGGCTTCCCGAGTAGCGGAGGACATGACGCTGCTGGAAGCGAGGAAGGTGCCCGGGTACAGTCCACCCGAGACGACCGAGCGAGCCCGGTAGGTGAAACCCTTTTCCTCCCTGAGTATCAGGTTCAAGACGCTGTTATGGCTTCCGCCCAGGGGATGGTTCGCTACCGTGAGAGGAAAATGATCGGGGTGATTCCGCGGCAGCCCCCGGTGGCCGACATAAACCTGTGACTGGAGGGAACCCGGGAGATCGACGAAGAAAAGGCCACCACCCGGCTTCGGGCCCGATTCGAAAGAGGGCAGGCGGCCTGGTTCCTTCGGAGCCCACCGGTCCCCAAGGGGTTGGAACAGACGTACGGCCTCTTCCTTCGTAACGTCCCCCGCAATGGCGATGAATGCGCCCGACGGGGAGACGGTCTTCCCGTAGAAGGCAGTCACGTCGGAGAGGGCGGTGCCCATCGCGGTCTCCGTTATGCCGAGGGGGTCCTTCCCAAGCAGGTTGGCTTCTCCGTAGGCCAAGGCCCCGAAAACGTTGCGCGCCACGGCCGAAGGATCGGCCTGACGGCGATTCAGGAGTTCGAGCCTCTCCGCCATGATCCTCTCGAACTCCGCCACGTCCCAACGCGGCTTCAGGAGAATCTCCTCGGCTAATCGGGCCAGTTCCGGAGCGGTGGCGCTCATGCCACGGGCATCGAGAAAAAGGGATTGGCGATCCGTCTGGAGGGAGATGGTGGCCCCAATTTCGTCGATGGCTTTTTGGAGTTCCTCCGGAGTCCTCTCGGCCGTTCCCTCCATCATCAGGTCGGACATGAGGCTGGCGATGCCCGCCCGATCCGGCGTCTCTGCGAGGCCGACCCCTGGGACGGTGACGGAGAATCGAATCAAGGGTAGTTCCCGATGGGTCATGCCCAGGAGGCGCAAGCCGTTCTTGTAGATATGGGACCACATGGCCGGCACGCGGACCGGAGGAAGCGGCGGCTTGGATGGGGGCATCGTCCGATCGAAAGACGAGGGAATCGGATCGATTTTTTCCACATCCGCACCGGTCGCGGCGCTCTCGAATCCCGGGGGCGCCTCAGGGATGAAGATCCTCTCCGAGCCTTCGGCGGCGAGATCGATGCGCCCCTTGGGCACAAACGACGTCAAAACAAAGGGCTTCCCACGGATATAGGTATCAAAAACCCGATCCAAGTCGTCGGCGGAAACGTCTCGTATTTGCCTAAGGTCCTGAATCAGGAAGCCGGCCGAACCCGCAAACTCCCGATACCTGGCCAGGGAAAGGGACTTGTCCCGTACACTGGCCAACCGCTCGTAGAAGCTCGTCTCCATTCGGGCCTTGACCCGATCGAGATCCTCTTGAGTTACGCCTTCCTCCTCGAAGCGTGCAAACGCCTCGTGGACAGCCCTCTCTACATCGGTCAGGGAGGTACCGGGAAAGGCTCGGACACGCACCCGGAACTCCCCTGCAAGCTCGAAACTGGCGGAGAAAGCTTCTACGTCCGGCGCCAGTTTCTTCTCCTCCACTATGACCTCTGCGAGGGGAGCGTTTTTTCCCTCACTGAAAAGCTGGGCGAGGATGTCGAGGGCATACGCGTCCGGGACAAAATGTTCGACCACGGGGAAGACCATCCAGAGCTCCGGACTTCTGGCGAAATCGTCCTCATGGAAAGCCCGTTTGGTCTCCCCGAGGGTGACCCTCATGGGTTTTTGTGTCGGGACGGGCTCCGATGGGAGGAGCTCACCGAAATACTTGTCGATCCATTCTTTCAGCTGAGCCTCATCGAAGTCCCCAGCGATGGAGAGGGTGGCGTTGCTGGGCCCATACCACGTCTCAAAAAACTCCCTGGCATCGGCCACAGATGCGTTGGCCAGGTCCTCGAAGGATCCCAAAACCGGGTGACCGTAGGGATGACCCTCAGGGTAGAGGAGACTGGCTATGGCGAAGTTCGAGTGCCCATAGGGCCGGTTGTCCTGAGTCTGCCGCTTCTCGTTTTGCACTACGCCTTGTTGGCTCAGGAATGTCTCGGTCGTCACTGCGGGTAGGAGAAAACCCATGCGCTCGGACTCCAGCCAGAGAGCCATCTCCAAGGCGTTGCTCGGTACGACCTGGTAGTAGAAGGTCATGTCGAACCCTGTCCCACCGTTGAGGGTACCCCCTGCCGCCAGGACCTCCCTGGGGAGGCGATCCTGTTCCACGTGTTGGGTGGCCGTGAACATCAGGTGCTCGAAGAGATGGGCGAACCCGGTCTTTCCCGGGCCCTCCCGGGCGGATCCCACGTGGTAATAGACATTGACGGCCACCATGGGATCGGACCGGTCCTGGTGGAGGACCACCTTCAACCCATTCTGGAGTTCGTACTCCTCGTACTCGATCTCGATGTCGGGCAGGACGTGGCTCGGCGACGAAGATGGGAGGGAGGCGAAGGCGAGTTGGACCAGGAACGTGAGCAGGCTGGGGATTAGCATGGGATCTCCCCCTGGAGTCCGGAATGGGAAGGCGTCGGATTCCCCCGTCAGGACCCGGCGCGCCGTTGTGACATTCCCAAAGGTTCATCCAGACGCCCGGGCCGGCCATGTCTGGATGGGACAGATTTCCTCCCGACTACCCTCGCCCTTTCCTTTCCAGCCGCTACTTTTAGCCCCATCTCTCTGGGAATCGCAGGAACCCATCCGACGAAGGAGAAGGTTTATGAGGAAGCTGTTTCTAGTACTCGGATGTCTGGCTCTTCAGGTCCCCGGCGTCAGCGCCGAAGAAGGGACCCGTATGTTGCATCAGCCGGACATAAGCGCGGACCGGATCGTGTTTGTTTATGCCGGGGATCTGTGGACAGCCCCCGCAGCCGGAGGCGAGGCCCGGCGCCTGACGGCCCATATCGGGACCGAATCTTCGCCGAAATTTTCGCCGGACGGGCGCTGGATCGCTTTCTCGGGTCAGTACGACGGAAACACCGACGTCTACATCATTCCCGCCGAAGGTGGGAGCCCGAGGCGCCTGACCTTCCATCCAGGCAGCGACAACGTTCGGGGATGGACGCCGGATGGGGAGAGGGTGTTGTTCGCCTCGAGCCGTTTTCACCCGAATCGGCAATCTCAGCTCTTCACAATCGGTGTTGAGGGCGGGTACCCGGAACAACTCCCAATCCCCCGGGCTTATCTGGCGTCGTACTCCCCGGATGGGAACTCAATCGCCTATACGCCCCTCGGCAACGCGTTCGGTACCTGGAAGCGATACCGGGGTGGACGTACCACACCGACGTGGGTCATCAACCTGAACGATTGGACCCATGTGGAAATCCCTCACGTGAATGCGAGCGACAGCTATCCGGTTTGGATCGGAGATACGGTGTATTTCCTCTCCGACCGCAACCTGGATATGAATATCTTCGCCTATGACACGAATAACGGCGACCTGAGCGAGGTCGAGGGCAAGGAAGCCTACGATATCAAATATCTCTCGGCGGGTGCTGGGAAACTCATATTCGCCCGGGAGGGGTACCTCTACACCTATGACCCGGTCACCAACACGACGAACCAGATCGTCGTGAATGTGAACGCCGACAACGTCCACGTCCGCCCCCAATATAAGAACGTCGGGCGTGAGATAAGAGCCAACCACATCTCACCCACCGGCGTGAGGGCGGTCTTCGAGGCCCACGGCGAGATCCTTACCGTTCCCGCAGACAAAGGAGATATCCGGAACATCACGCAGACACCAGGCGTGATGGAACGGGATCCGGCCTGGTCCCCGGACGGGAAATATGTCGCGTACTTCTCTGAGGAGAGCGGTGAGTACGCTATCCATATTCGGGACCAGCTCGGGAAAGGCGAGCCGATCAAGATCGCCGTTGATAATCCGACCTACTTCTATCGACCAGTCTGGTCGTCCGACAGCAAGAAGATCGTGTTCAACGACAAAGGGGCGAATGTCTGGCTGCTCGACGTCGAATCGAGGAGCGTCACTCTCGTCGACGAGATGGCGGGAGGCCATTCCTGGTCGCCGGACGGAAAGTGGATCACGTATCAAAAACGACGCGTGAATCGGTTCGGGGTCATCTGGGCTTATTCCGTCGAAAACGGAACGAGGCACCAGATCACGGACGGGATGAGCGACGCGACCGAGCCGATCTTCGGTGCAGATGGTAAGTACTTGTTCTTCCGCGCCAGTACGAACTCCGGGATGTCCAAGAGTGGGCTGGACATGTCGTCCAACGACCATCCGGTCACCTACGACATCTATATCACGGTCCTGAGGAAAGACCTTCCCTCTCCGTTCCAGCCGGAAAGCGATGAAGAGGAGATCCAACGAGATGAGGCCGGGGGAGACGAGGGGCAGGGCCAAGACGAAGGAGAGGAGCCGTTCCGGATCGACTTCGACGGCATCGACCAACGCATCATCGCCCTCCCTGTGGGGGACGGATCCTTCTCTAATTTGAGCTCCATCGAAGGGGGGACCCTGTTCTATCGCTCCGGGTCCTCGATCATGAAATACGATTTCGGAGAGAGAGAATCGGACACGTTCATGTCCGGCGTCTCCACGTTCAGCGTCTCGGCTGACGGGAAGAGCATGCTCTACAGGTCGGGGCAGAACTGGGGGATTGTGAGAACCACGGGAAGCCCGGACTCCAGCGATGGCCGGCTCGACCTGGGCGACTTCGAGATATACGTCGATCCGCTGAAGGAATGGGCCCAGATGTTCAAGGAGGCCTGGCGTCTGAACAGGGACTTCTTCTACGCGCCCAACATGCATGGCGTCGATTGGGATGCGAACTATCGGAAATGGGAGGGCTATCTCCCCGACCTGGCTCACAGGAGCGACCTCAACTACCTGCTGAGCGAAATGCTCGGTGAATTGAGTGTGGGCCACTCGTATGTCAGGGGGGGAGCGTTCCCGTCCGTCGAGAGCGTGCCCGGCGGACTACTCGGAGCCGACTTTGAAATCGACAACGGGCGTTACCGTCTGGAGAAGATCTATAGCGGGCTCAACTGGAACCCCAACCTGAGGGCACCGCTGACCGAACCCGGTGTCGAGGTGAACGAAGGGGACTATATCCTTGCGGTAGACGGCCGGGAGGTGAGCGGGGACGACAACATCTTCGCATGGTTCGAGAACACGTCGGGCAAGCAGGTGACCCTCACTGTCAACTCTCAACCGAACATGTCGGGAGCCCGAGAGATCACCGTCGTGCCCACCGGAAACGAAGGGTCCCTGCGAAACCGGGATTGGGTTGAAGGGAACAGGAAAAAGGTCGAAGAGATGACCGATGGCAGGATCGGGTACGTCTATCTCCCAAATACGGGCAGTGGCGGCTACACCTACTTCAACCGGTACTTCTTCTCTCAACAGGACAAAGAGGGGTTTGTCATCGACGAACGGTTTAATGGTGGCGGCCAGGTCGCCAACTATATCGTCGAATATCTCGGGAAGGAGCTGCTCAACTACTGGGCACCCCGCACCGGACCGGACTACACATCTCCGTTCGCGGCGAACTTCGGGCCCAAGGTCATGATCATCAACGAGAACGCCGGGTCCGGTGGGGACTGGATGCCATTCTATTTCCGGGAAGCCGGTGTTGGCCCGCTCATCGGAAAGCGGACCTGGGGTGGGCTCGTCGGGATCGGAGGGACCCCCGGGTTGATGGATGGTGGCTCGGTGACGGCACCAAATTTCGGGATCTTCAGCAGAGACGGTGAGTGGATCATCGAGAACGAAGGGGTCTGGCCGGACTACGAGGTTGAGATGACGCCAAAGGACGTAATCGATGGGAGAGACCCCCAACTCGAACGAGCAATTGAGGTCGTGCTCGAACGCCTCCAGGACGAGTCATACACCAAAACGCCGCGGCCCAACTATCCTGACCGGAGTCGTGGTGGGGTAGGGTAAGCGGAAACGGGAGGGCCACAACCGTGGGGAGGTGAGGTCAGGAGGAACGGGGCACCTCGACAGATTCGGTGGTGGCGAAGTTTTTCGAGATTTGAGGGAGGGGACGGGATTCTTCCCCTCCCTCACCTTGACATCAGGTTTTCTTCTGATATTATGCGCATATCCGTATAGTCACTGAATGTCACCCTGCTCCTCACCAGCCGGATCCCCAGGAATGCCCAGATCAAACGCTGCCGCCCGGAGGCTTGTGCTCCGCCGTCTCCTCGAGGAACCGGTCGCCAGAACCCAGGAAGAACTTGCAGCCCAATTGACCAAACAGGGATACCCGGTGGCGCAGGCGACCGTCTCCCGGGACCTGGCGGCTATGGGCGCCGTCCGGGAAAGGCGGGACTCGGGAGAAGTAGTGTACGGCCTTCCAGCTTCGGAGGGCACTACAATCGACACCGACTCTAAAGCCCTCAGGCGGCGACTCCAGACCTTCGTCACCGGCCTCGAGGGATCACTGAATATCACTGTCGTCCAGACGCAAGCCAGCGCGGCACCGACCGTGGCTTCGGCCTTGGACGCCGCTTCCCTGGACGGTGTTCTTGGGACCGTCGCGGGG
>JANQDZ010000080.1 GCA_028278645.1 Longimicrobiales bacterium
CGTGTTCTTCACACCCCGGGGTAACGTCGTGGCCGGGGCACCGCCGGGAAAACCCCAGTCTGGCAACTCCCGGCCTCCCACCATCTCACCCCATGGCGGCGTCCCTCGCTTCAAGTACGATCGGGACATCCCCTGGGAGGTCGAGGCGGAAGCATGGGAAGCCCTGGATCCGGGGTAGCCCTCGAACCGGGATCGCCCCAGGATCCGGGGCACCCCTCACTCGACCCCTTGCGTTCCCGGCTCCCCAGGGGCCAAGGTGGGGTGAGATTCCACGAGTACATGAAGGAGAGGCCGGAGGCGCCCGTATTCTTCGAAACACGACGCTTGTTTTCGAGGACTCCGATCCGCTCAGGAAAAGCTAGTCTTTCCAAGGAGAAGACCATGGATCCTTCAGTCATTTTTGGCATCGCAGGCGTAATCGGCGCCGGGGCCTTGCTGTCGTCCCTTCGGATCCTCTGGGAATACGAACGCGGCGTCATTTTCCGCCTGGGGAAGCTGACCCGCGCCAAGGGGCCCGGTCTGATCTTTTTGGTTCCCTACGGCGTGGAACGCATGCGGAAAATGGACCTCCGCATCGTGGCCCTGGACATCCCACCCCAGGACACCATCACGAAGGACAACGTGAGCGTCACAGTGAACGCGGTGGTCTACTTCCGAGTAGCGGACCCGGCCAAGGCCGTCGTGGAAATCGAGGACTACTACTTCGCGACAAGCCAGCTCGCTCAAACCACCCTCCGGAGCGTCATCGGTCAGTCCGAGCTCGACGAACTCCTGGCAGAGCGTGAGCAGATCAACGAGATCGTTCGGCGGATCATCGACGTCGGAACCGATCCTTGGGGAATCGACGTGACCGGCGTGGAGATCAAGGACATCGACCTCCCCAAGGAGATGAAGAGGGCCATGGCCAAGCAGGCTGAGGCCGAGAGGGAGAGGCGCGGGAAGGTCATCGCAGCCGAGGGTGAATACCAGGCATCAAAAAAGCTGGCGCTCGCTGCCAACGTCATCGAAAAGCACCCTGTGGCCGTTCAGCTGCGGTTCATGCAGACGGCAGTGGAGATCGCCGCGGAGAACAACTCGACCACGGTTTTCCCCATCCCCATGGAGCTGATGGGGAACATCGCAAGGGGATCCACCAAGCCTCTAACTCCCGAAGAGATCAAGGAGCTTGAGACCGGGGACGAGGCCGAGCTAACCCTCCCAGAAGGTGCGGACACTCAACTGCTGGCCGAAACCGCCAAGTCGATCCTGGGCATCGGCTCGGGTGCGGAGCAGGAGAAGGAAAAGGTCCCGGCCGAAAAGTCGGACGCCGAGGACGAAACGGAGTAAGTTCCGGCGACCTTAGGCGACGCTTCGCCCGACAGGAGTGCTGAGCCCACGAGGACATCCGGTCACCGGAAGGGAAAAAGAGAGGGGGCCCGACTATGGGCCCCCTCACCTTCTTGTCCCCTCAACCCGCAAGCCCTATGGAAGCGTGTCCCCCGTCGAGTCGTTCGGTTCAGCAAATCGATAGAGAACCTCCCCGGGCTTGATCATCCCGAACCGTTCACGGGCGATACGCTCCAGGGTAGCTGGGTCGTTCTCCAGGGAATCGGCCCGGGCCCGGAGGTACGCATTCTCCTCCCGGAGAACAGCCAGCTCACTCGCCTGGGCCTTGATTTCGCTACGGGCCTTTTGCAGCTCGAGGAGTGAATATTCTCCGCCGAACACGGCGTAGTATACCGCAAGGCCCAGCAGGGTCGGGAGAACCAGCCGCTTTACTTTTGCCATAGATTCAGCCCAGGGTATCCGGCCTTCTCACCAAGAGCTTCTTCGATCCGAAGAAGTTGATTGTACTTTGCCACCCGGTCGGTCCGGCTGGCGCTACCGGTCTTGATCTGGCCCACACCCGTGGCCACAGCCAAGTCGGCGATAAACGTGTCCTCTGTCTCACCGGAGCGGTGGGAGATCACCGACTTGTACCCGGCTTCATCTGCCACCCGTATCGCCTGAAGGGTCTCGGTCAGGGTGCCGATCTGGTTCACCTTGATGAGGATGGCGTTCCCGACACCCTCTTTGATCCCCCGCTCCAGCCGGACCGGGTTGGTGACGAAGATGTCGTCTCCCACGATCTGCACCCGGTCTCCTACCCTGTCCGTCAGGGCCTTCCAGCCGTCCCAGTCGTTCTCGTCCAGTGCGTCCTCGACCGAGTTGATGGGATACTTCTTTAGCCACTCGTCCCAGAACTCTACCATGCCGGCGGAATCCATCCTCTCCCCTGACGACCACCTGAATACGTACTCCCCTTCCTCAGAGTAGAACTCACTCGCCGCGGCATCGATGGCAAGGACCACGTCCTCCCCGGGGCGGTAGCCCGCCCTCTCAACCGCCGTGAGAACCACTTCCACCGCCTCGTCGTTGCTGCCCAGGTCCGGTGCAAAACCACCTTCATCCCCGACGGCAGTGTTCTTTCCCTGCTCCGTGAGGACCTTCTTCAGGTGGTGGAAGATCTCTGCCCCCATGCGAAGGCCGCGGCTGAAACTCTCGGCACCCACCGGCATCACCATAAACTCCTGGATGTCGACGTTGTTTGGTGCGTGGGAACCGCCGTTGAGGATGTTCATCATCGGCACCGGAAGCAGGCCGGCTTCGGGCCCTCCGAGGTACCTATAGAGGGGAATCTTGTTCTCCGCCGCTGCCGCTCTTGCCACAGCCATGGAGACCGAGGTCGAGACCTATCGAGTCGGACAAGCCGAATACTCTGACGTCAAGCGGTCCCTTGAACTGTATCCCTAGCTGAGTAGAATTGAACCATTGTTATTCAGCAGCTCAGCGGGATTTGTTTGTATCGGCTGCCGGGCCTGGGCTATATAGGGTTGAAAGAGCAGTGCACAAAAATGATGGTTAGATCTCACTTGATCGTCAAAGGGTATTCAATGTCATCACTCAAATGGTTCCGTTTGGTGTGTGTCAGTGCGCTCCTGTCACTTGGCGCGACGAGCCTGGCCCAGACCGCGGCCGAAATCACAGATCGGGATGTTA